>JBQCIM010000098.1:0-7763 GCA_051953735.1 Ginsengibacter sp. | reverse complement strand
TAACCAATGTAGCCCGACAGAGATCCGGAGGTTATTTAACTATTTTAATGTTGAAGAAAACGAAGAGTTATTAAAAGAATTAATTCAAAATCAGCATCAATTTGATGATTCGTCCGGTTCTATTGAAGGATTTGAACCGCTGTTGACCAATTCTTTCAAAAAGATAAAAGATGCGATTACTGTCAAAAATAAAAGAACAGGTATCGCATCTATATATAAGCTTTATTGGTTTAGAATCGCTGCAGCCGCAGTCGTTATGTTCTTATTTTCCGCTTCGGTTTTTTATTTTCTTCATCGCAAAGAGGAAAGAGTCATTGTTGCTAAAATGGTTCCTGTTCAAACGGTGAAAGATGTTCCCCCGGGAAATAATAATGCGATACTCACTTTGGCTAATGGTTCAACAATCCTTTTGGATACTGCTGCCAATGGCACATTGGCAAAGCAGGGAAATATTAAAGTCTTCAAATTAGATGGCAAGATTGCTTATAATAAAACAGCAGATATGAATGCAAAACCAGTTTACAACACCATCACAACTGCAAATGGAAATCAATACCAACTGATTCTCACAGATGGTTCAAAGGTTTGGCTGAATGCAGCTTCTTCCATCCGTTTTCCCACAGCTTTTACAGGAAATGAGAGAAGAGTGCAAATTACAGGTGAAGCCTATTTCGAAGTAGCTAAAGATCCTGAAAGACCGTTTAAAGTAGATTTTGAAAATAAAGCAGGGAATAAAGATGAAATAGAAGTTCTGGGTACTCATTTTAATGTTAATACTTATCTTGATGAACCGGATTTCAAGACGACGCTTTTGGAAGGTTCAGTCAAAATTAAAGCAGGTAATACAACAAAAACAATTTCCCCGGGGCAGCAGGCCATTATTACATCAAATAGAATTGAAATAAAAAGGGATGTCGATTTGGACCATGTAATGGCGTGGAAAAACGGCTATTTTTTATTTGATAATACCGATATATATACACTTATGCGCCAGGTAGCAAGATGGTACAATGTAGATATACAATATAATGGTAAAATAACGGAAGAAGAATTTTCCGGAAAAATTTCAAGAGATGTACCGTTATCAAAATTGATAAAAGTTTTGGAATTAAATGATGTGCATGTTAGAATCGAGGGAAGAAAATTGATTGTGGGCAGGCAAATCGTTCAGAATGGTCAGTAAATTAACACTTAAACGATGAATTTAAAAAGGCTGGAAGTGCGGGAACACGACCAGCCGGAATTTAGGTTCATCCTTGCCTTTAAAGGCATGAAACAAAAAGCTATAGCAATGCTATTTTTTAACCTAAACCATACAAAGTTATGTTTTTAAAATTTACACGAAAGCTACCTTTTAAGAAAAAAAGATATCTGAATAAAAGTCTGTTGATCATGAAATTTATTGCCATCTTTCTGTTTGCCACCGGGTTGCAGGTAAGTGCAACAGGTTATTCCCAAACGATCTCGTTAACCCAGACGAATGTTCCCGTGAAAAAAATTTTTCGGGAAATAGAAAAGCAGGGTGGCTACCAGTTTTTTTATAAAGACAGGCTGTTAAGGCAAACAGGAACCGTCAGTATCAATGTACGAAATGCAAGCCTGGAAACAGTGCTGAATGAATGTTTTAAAAACCTGCCATTGTCTTACACACTCATCGACAAAATTGTGGTAGTAGAAGCTAAAAAAAAGGTTGAATTAATTAGCCCTGTTCCGGTTCTGTCAGCCCCCGCGAGGAGCATAATACACGGAACGGTAAAAGATGAAAAAGGAAATCCTTTAGTCGGAGTTTCTGTATTGGTAAAAGGAACTACAACGGGAACCAGCACCGGAACCGATGGAAGTTTTACTATTAATGCAAGCCCGGGCGACGTGTTGGAATTTACGATTATTGGATATCAAAAAAGAAGTGTAACTGTAAAAAATGATCAGCCCATAACCATTCAAATGCAAATTGAAGTAACATCCGGAAGTGAAATAGTGGTGGTTGGGTATGGAACAAAAAAGAGAGAATATCTTACAGGTTCTGTATCCACAGTTAATTCTGAAGTGTTGCAGTCCAGGCCCATCACGAATACGATGTCTGCCCTCCAGGGAGAGATCCCCGGAGTGACAATACAAAGATCTTCCGGTCAGCCGGGAGTAGAAGGATTTGATTTGAATGTCAGAGGATATTCTTCTACCAATGGTGGGAATACACCACTTGTTTTGATAGATGGTGTTGCTGGTAACCTTGATTTGATAAATCCCGACGATATAGAATCGGTAACTGTATTAAAAGACGCAGCAGCCTCTATTTATGGTGCAAGGGCGGCTAATGGAGTTATGATTGTAACAACAAAAAAAGGAAGAAAAGGAACTCCAAAAATCAGTTATAGTGGCAACGTAGCCGTTTCGAAAATGTCAGGAATGATGGAAAGCCCAAACAATTATCAGTTTGCTCTCATGGAAAATGAAGCAAATATTCATAACGGGGCAGCTCCAATGTATACACCCGATTTACTTGAAAAGATCAAAAACAATGATCCTACTCCGATTCCTCATCCGATATATGGCGGCTGGATGCTTTTTTTTACCAATACCAATTGGATTGATGCGATTATTGGAAATGGTTTTCAGCAAAAACACAACATCAATATCTCGGGAGGAGGCAATAATTCAACCTATTATTTGTCAGGGGGCTATAGTAAAGAAGATGGTGTAATAAAGTATGCACCAGACAATAATGAACGGTATAATTTAAGGCTGAATTACGATTATGACTTTTCAAAAAGGATAAGATTAGAAACAAAAGTTTCATTTGACAATCAAAATCGAAGTGATGTGGGAGGAGTGGGGTCGCAGGGAATTATCACCGAGGCCATTTTTGGAATGCCGAATCATCCGGTATATACTCAGGACGGCAAAAACTTTTTTGCCCAGGGCGGATGGGGAAATGCGGTTGCAGAAGCTAAAGAAGGAGCAAAAGCTTCCTTTAAAACCCACAATGTAAATTTGAATTTTAAGTTGGTCTTTGACGTTTTAAAGGACTTGAAACTTAATTTACAGGCGGGAATTAATCAAACCAGTCAGGATAATACAGACATTGGAAAGGCCGTGCCTCTTTACCTCTGGGATAATAGCAACATTCAATATTATGCCATTGCCAACCCTGACCAGGCATGGTTAACAAGGACCAGTTATAATGGAATCTACCAAAATTTTACCGGTTATTTTGACTATAACAAAAAGTTTAACAGGCATGAAATTGGATTAATGGCAGGTGGCTCTTATGAATACAATAATTTTGATTGGTTCAACACAACCCGGGATCATTTTTCTACTGATAATGTCTGGTCGATCAACCTTGGAGGAACCCAAAACATGTCCAGTACAGAACAAGCCCAGCATTGGGCTATTGGATCGGCTTTTTCAAGACTCAGTTATACTTATGACAACAAATACCTCCTTGATGCAACCCTTCGATATGATGGAAGCTCGCGCTTCCAGCCGGATTCAAGGTGGGGAGTTTTCCCCGGGGTTTCTGTTGCCTGGAGACTATCACAGGAAAATTTTATGAAAGATCTCGGAATTTTTAGTGATTTGAAACTGAGAGCATCTTATGGCCAAACGGGTAACCAGGAGGGAATTGGATTATATGATTATATCCAGTTAATAAATATAGGTGGTTCTTATCCATTTGGTGCAGGTTCTCAAACTCAATCAGCGTCTTTAGCGGGTATGGTTTCAACGAATCGTACATGGGAAACGTTGATCAATAAAAACGTTGGAGTTGATGGTTCCTTGCTCTCCAATAAATTGAATTTTTCCTTTGATTATTTTATTAAAAGAAACAAAGATTTGCTGATACCTGTGACATACCCTAGTGTGCTTGGAGCAATACCGCCATATTCCAATTCAGGGGAATTGAAAACCTGGGGATTTGAAACGTCTTTAGGCTGGAAAGATAAAATAGGAAATTTCAAATACGCAGTAAAATTAATTTTAAGTGATGCTCAGAATAAGGTTGTCAAATACGGCGGATCTGATACTTATGTTTTGGGATTGAATAGTTTAACTGAATGGCCTTACCCTTCTCCACGGCAGGGGTATCCTCTTGATAGTTATTACGGGTATGTTTTTGATGGAGTGATCAGAAATGAAAAAGAACTGGATGATTATAAAAAATTGGGAGGAGTGCCAAGTGATATTAAAATAGGGGATGCAATGTTTAAAGACCTCAATGGTGATGGCAAGATTAGTTTATACGGTGATAAGCCGGGAGAAAACGGTGATGTGGAGTATTTGGGAACGCTTACCCCGCGTTATAATTTTGGTATCAACATAAGTTTGTCTTACAAAAACTTTGATCTTGGCATATTTGCCCAGGGAGTGGGTAAAAGAACCATCTTCAGAGAAGGAGATTATGCGATGCCATGGAGTGCATGGTGGAGACAGCCGCCATTATTTTATTTTAATAAAACATGGAACGAAGATCGGCCAAACGCGCCCTACCCTGAACTGAGTTTTGGCAGTATCAATAACTGGAATTATCAGCCTTCCACATTACAAAAAATCAATGCCGCTTATTTAAGACTTAAAAATCTTCAGTTTGGTTATACTTTTTCTGATAGATTTTTGAAAAAGGTTTCTATTTCAAAGGCCAGGATCTATTTCAGCGGACAGGATTTGTGGGAATTAGATAGTGTAAAAGGAGGTTGGGATCCCGAAGCTTCTACCTCCGGCTTTAATTATCCTTTTCAAAGATTCTACTCTGTAGGCGTTGACGTAACTTTTTAATACTAAAAATCATGATACAAATACTCAAGAAATATAAATATTTTTTTCTGATCCTTTTATTGTTGGGATGTAAAAAAGCCTTAGATCTGACCCCTGAAGATCAGATATCTGATGCATCCTTTTGGAAGACTCCGGCCCATTTTGAATTGGCTGCCAATGACTTTTATTATGCTCTGAAAGAGGTGCCGCAATATATAGATAACAACTCTGATATTGCTTTCGGTGCAGGCCCCGATCCTGTTAGCGATGGTTCTTACTTACCAACTGCAAATTCACCAGTATGGGATAACGCCTACAAAAACATAAGAGCCACGAATTATTTATTGGAAAAGGCCAAAACATCCGGTTTGGGCAGCAGCATTGATCGGTGGGTAGGGGAAGCGTTGTTTTTCAGAGCTTATAATTATTGGAATTTGGTGGAAAGCTTTGGCGGCGTCCCAAAAATTGATACCGTACTTGACGTAACCTCACCGGAATTATATACCCCAAAATCCTCCCAATCTGAAATTATAGATTTTATAATAGATGATTTACAGAAGGCTGTAACCATGTTGCCAAAACAAAGTGAACTAACAGCAGATGAAATGGGAAGAGTTACTCAGGGTGCAGCTCTTACACTGGAAGCAAGAGCTGCATTGTATATGGGTACATGGGCAAAATATCATGCAGAAGGGGATCCTTCCAAATATATCAATATAGCAGTGGATGCTGCCCAAAAGGTGGTGGAATCAAATGAATATGCCCTTTATACAGATGGACCTGATAGCTACAAAAATCTTTTTATTCTTAAGGGAGACGATAGTAAAGAAGTAATTCTTGCGCGTCGGTATTATGAAAACCGTATGGTACATAACTGGACACGTGAGCTTTGGTTCAACGCCATGGTCCCTACCAAAAATCTTGCTGATATGTATTTGGCAACAGATGGCTTGCCCATTGATAAATCGCCATTGTTCAAAGGTTATAATACGCTTACAAGTGAGTTCCAAAACAGGGATCCGAGAATGTCAATGACTTTTATCGTTCCAGGAAGTACTATATTTTTTGAAGGTGGTTTACTACAACCTACTTACCCGGGCTTTAGTGGATCCAATGCAACTCATACAGGTTATATGATCCGTAAATTTTTAGGTGAAACAATTGCAGCCACGCAGTTTCAGGGTGCCTATGACTTCAAAGAGTTCAGGTATGGAGAAGTTCTGTTAATACTTGCTGAAGGATTGTACGAACAAAATGGAATGATCTCTGACCAGGATCTGGATCGTACGATTAATCTTCTTCGTGCCCGAGTAAATATGCCTCCATTGACAAATGAATTTGTTAATCAAAATGGATTGAATATGCTCACTGAGATAAGAAGAGAGCGGACTGTCGAACTCGCTTTTGAAGGATTTAGGAGAGATGACCTGCGCAGATGGAAAACCGCTGAAACGGTGCTTCCACAGGCTATAAAGGGAGTAAAATTTGTAGGCACAGAGTACCAGCAGAAGTATCCAAATCTTAAAATTGGAACGGACATTCAGGTGGATAATAACGGATTCATCATTGCCGAACCATCTAGTGCACGCCAGTTTCTTCCAAGACATTATTTAAACCCGATTCCTTTGCAGCAAATTCAACTTTCACAGGGAAAGCTTGTACAAAATCCAGGATGGTAACTTTTGATCATCATGAGAGATAAATAGTTTTTTTCTTTAAGAATCTCCATTAAGAGGAACAACCGAAAAGTTTTATTACTTTTTAGGTTGTTTCCTTAAGTTGGAGGACCTTCAACTGTTTGCTATTAGTTCATTATCCCTGAACATAAAATTATTTTTATTATGAGAATCACTCTTCTTTTTATTGTACTAAATGTATTGTTTACTTTTACCGCCTCTTCCCAGGTGTATAAAGGCCGGATCGATTCTTCCATCCTTCCAAAAATTGGCACCGCTCATTACGAGCCGGAATATACGTTGGATCAGTCTGTAAATCCTGAGGCATGGACAAATGAAAAACATGGTTTGCATGTTGCTTTTGGTTCTGAAGCGCAATTATATTTCCGAACAGAAGTTCCGGAAGTTGCTACCGAAATAAAATCATGGGAAGCAACAGGCTGGCGTGGAGAAAGATTGAACACACAGATTTTAATTTGGTCTCCTGACACATTGAACCAGGTTCGGTTTATCCTAAATGATTTAAAAAACGAAACAGGGAAAGTATTGAGCAAAAACAATATCGAACTCAATATGGTGCGCTATGTCGTGGCTAATTATCCTTACGGCTCCGCAGATGTTACCTGTGGTCAAACCCCTTATAAAGATGGCTTTTTAATGCCAGACAGATTTGAACAATTTGAAAGATTTGATGTACCTGGAAAAACAGTAAGGCCGGTTTGGCTTTCACTCAATATACCAGCAGATACTAAACCCGGAATTTATACCGGAACAATCGTGGCGAAGGATACAAAGGAACAGCAGGTTTTACAAATCAGAATCCATGTGCAAAATCAATTGTTACCAAATCCTCATGAATGGAAGTACAGGCTGGATCTCTGGCAAAATCCCTGGGCTGTTGCAGATTATTATCATCTGAAACCGTGGGGGCCTGAGCACAAAGCATTGCTTAAAAAACATTTGCAACTATATGCTGATGCCGGAGGCAAATACATCACCACTTATGGAGTACATTCTCCATGGGCAGATAATGAATATTCAATTGAAGGGGGAATGATCGAATGGATCAAAATGAATAATGGTTCGTGGAAATTTGATTATACCATTTTTGATGAGTACGTCGAACTTGCTATGAGTGTGGGCATAGATAAAGCGATCACAGTTTATACGCCCGTTCCCTGGGGAGAAAGATTTCGTTACAGGGAGGCGAAAACCGGTAACTATGTTTATGAGCAATGGCCTACCTCTTCAGACACTTTTAAAAGAAATTGGAATGCTTTTCTTACTGATCTGAAAAAGCATCTTGAAAAGAAAGGATGGTTTAAAAAAACT
>JBQCIM010000097.1:0-8477 GCA_051953735.1 Ginsengibacter sp. | reverse complement strand
AACGAACAAATAATTTCTATTTCTTTTTAATCAAAGGATTGTTCAAACCGTTGATCACATTATCAACAACAACAAAACCCGGAAGTTTTGAAAAAAATTGCGTCAATGTTTTACAACCATAGGTCCGTACATCAAAACTTGGATCTAATTTCCGAAGGTTAATTCCTAAAGTAGAAATATAGGCTTCGTTGCTTTCATTGATGCTCATGTCGTAAGCTTTGTTGATAAGCTTCATGCTCATTGAAGATTTTTCTTTTTTCTTCTTTACAGCTTCTTTCTTTTCAGGTACTTCTGCTTTAGGTTCCAGGTTTTCAATGTAAGTAAATATTTCGCATGATTTTACAAAAGCTGCAGGTGTTTTTTCTTCCCCTATTCCCATCACAAAAATGCCAGCTTCGCGAATTCGTTTGGCTAAACCTGTATAATCGCTATCGCTGGAAACGATGCAAAAACCATCTACTAAATCTGCGTGCAAAATATCCATTGCATCAATGATCAGAGCGCTGTCGGTTGAATTTTTTCCTGTGGTATAAGAAAACTTTTGGATCGGGTTAAAAGCCATTTCATTCAACTGGCTTTTCCAGTGATTCATGTGTTGTGTTGTCCAATCGCCGTAAACTCTTCTGATCGTTACTTTTCCATATTTGGAAGCTTCTTCCAAAACCAGGTCCATCATTTTTGATTGCGCATTGTCTCCATCAACCAGCAACGCAATTTTATTCGTCTTTACTTCCATAAATTATTTTTACAAAAATAGGTTTTAAGATTAATAAAGATTTTTAGCAAAAACCTTCACCGAAAATTTTAGCTAATTTATTTTCTGATAAGGAAGGAAGAAAATTTTTTAGATCAACCCGGCATGCGGGTAATGTATTTTTCCATTTGTTTTACCTGGTCAACAATTTGCGGCGTGGTGGGTTTCAGCGCTTTTACCTTTCTGAAATATTCTTTTGCTGCACGAAATTCTCTTTTATTGATCATGATAGAAGAAAGCTGTAAGTAAGCCGCAGCCTGGTTCTCCTTATCGGGCAAACCTGAACGAATAGCCTGGCGAATATAATTTTCTGCTTCACGCATATTCCCTTTTTGCATTGCAAGCATTCCTAATTGCAATTTATTTGCACCTTCAGCTTCTTTCATCGGCATGCCGAGCGTTAAGCTTTTTTTCATATGCGCTTCCGCGCTTTCAAAATCCTGGTTAGCCATTGCAAGGTTTCCTTTTAATGTAAAATAAACGGAACGAACAGGCTTGATCAGCAACCGCGGAAACCAGATAGAATCAATTACTTTTTGAGCGCCTTCCATATCCCCATTTTCCATATAACCCTGAATCAATCGCATCGGACCGAAAAGGAAATGACCTACAATTAAAATAAGTGCGATAAGATATAATACAAATGCCTGCCAAAAGCCGGCTTCCATATTTACAACAATTCCGAGTACCAAAAAAATGGCTCCGAGTAAAAGCCGGTACTTAATTACAAAATTCAAAAACTTCATAGAATCAACTTTAAATACTTTAACAGCGGGCAAATTTACGATTATCAGAGCAATAGTTGAAAATAGTGAATGAAGTTTTATGTTGATTTTTTATTCTTCAGATTCGTTTTTGGAGGATGAATTAGATGTTGGATAATAAGTGGTCTATTCGCACAAAATTGATACTAAGGATTGTAGTCCCGACAAGAATCGAACTTGTATCAAAAGTTTAGGAAACTTCTATTCTATCCATTGAACTACGGGACCGATAAAGGACGCCAAAATTAAAGGAAATTTTATTAAGAATTCAGGTAGGAAATTTGCTGAAATAACTTTGTCAGCTTTGCTTAAAAATTCAACTCTAAAATAAAAATTATGGCTTTGCTTTTTGAACCAATCACAATAAGAAATGTTACTTTAAAAAATAGAATCGTTGTTTCTCCGATGTGTCAATATTCAAGTGTAGATGGATTTGCGAACGACTGGCATTTGGTTCATCTTGGTTCAAGAGCTGTGGGTGGGGCTGCGCTTGTTTTTACAGAAGCAACTGCGATTTCCCCGGAAGGAAGAATTACCGCTGATGATCTGGGAATCTGGAAGGATGAACACATTCCTTTTTTAAAAAGAATAGCCGATTTTATTAAACAACAGGATTCTGTACCCGGAATTCAATTGGCCCATGCCGGAAGAAAAGCAAGCCATCTGAGTCCATGGAAAGGAAGGCGTTTTTTAAATGAAAATGAAGGAGCATGGCAAACCCTGGCGCCATCACCAATTGCATTCAAAGAAGGAGAGCCTTTGCCAAAAGAGACGACAAAAGAACAAATCAAAGAGTTAATAAATGATTTCGTTAACGCTACTAAAAGAGCTTTAGAAGCGGGTTTTGAAGTTTTTGAGATTCATGGAGCGCATGGATATTTGATTAATGAATTTTTGTCGCCAATTAGTAATTATCGTACGGATGAATACGGTGGTTCATTTGAAAACCGCATCAGATTATTATTGGAAATTGTAAAAGAAATGAGAAACGTAATCAAGGAACAACCGATTTTTGTCAGAATTTCTGCTACAGAATGGGTAGAAAATGGTTGGAACGAAAATGATTCAGTACGATTAGCAAAAATTTTAAAAGAAAACCAGGTGGATGTAATTGATTGCTCTACAGGAGGCAATTCTCCTAAACAAAAAATTGATGTTCACCCATTATACCAGGTTCCATTTTCTGAAAAGATTAAAAAGGAAACTGGTATTTTAACTGCCGCTGTTGGTATGATTACCACTGCAAAAGAAGCTGAACAAATTTTGGAAGAACAAAGAGCAGATCTAATCATTATGGCGCGTCAGTTATTGCGTGAACCTTATTTTCCGCTCCATGCAGCGAAAGAATTAGGAGTTGATCTCCCATGGCCTGTCCAGTATGAACGAGCTAAGATTTAATAGTTTTTCAAAGAAAAAAGCCCTTTCAAAAAATGTTGAAAAGGCTTTTTCATTTTTTGAAGGTTAGAGAACTATTTTTTTACCCGTCCATCTTTTTTATCCTTGTTCCTTCCGATGATATAACCGCCGGCCGCGCCTACTGCTGCACCGATGGCTGCACCGGTTCCTTTATGTTTTGAAATAATTGCACCACCAACTGCTCCTGCAGCACCGCCAATTACAGCGCCTTGTGCTGCTTTGCTCCAACCTTTTTTCTTAGTAGTTCCTTGACTGCTTGAACTTGAAGTGCCGGAATTAGAAACCGTTCCGGAACTTGCGGCTGAACTACTGTTATTTGAAACAGAACGATGAGTAGAAGAAGATGTGTGATGAGTTTCAACAGCATTCGGACGATTATTTGAAACAGGAGCAGCAGGAACTGTATTTGCGGTCTTCATTTTGCTTGAATCTGTTGAAGCATTATTGTTGTAAGCACTTGAATCAGGAAGTAATTGAATATCTCTTCTTGTATCCGTTTTTTTATTGTTGTTACATGCAGTAAATGCAAATAGAACGATAAGCGGAATAAATAATTTGATGATTTTTGAATACGGCCACATTTCGTATAAATTTCGTTTACAATACAGAGATCGAAATCTCTTTTAAGCAATTAGAGAAAATAATGCCAATATTTTTTTCAATAAATAAAGTATGTATAAATTTTGTTAAGATGATTAATTCATAACTGCTTTTGCATAAAGCGTTTTTACAATATAATGAAAAAGCCCCTTCAAAAATTAATTGAAAGGGCTTTTGGAAATAGATTCGAAAGAATTATTCAATCATAAACTTATTATCTTTTTTGTCCTTATTTTTTCCGATAATATAACCACCAGCTGCACCTACTATACCTCCCACGACAGCGCCAACACCTTTTTTCTTACTGATAATTGCACCACCAACCGCGCCTGCTACACCTCCAATAATCGCTCCCTGTGTAGCTTTGCTCATTCCTTTTTTCTGAACTTTTGTTGTACCGGTAGAAGCAGTTTCTACACCGGAATTTCCTGCGCCTGCACTTTTATCTACAGTAGTACTTTCAGTTGAAGGAGTCGGAGAAATTGGAGTAGTGGCGACAACTGGTGGAACGCTTCCTGTTTGTGGAGAAACCGGAGCAGCCGGAGTAACAGTTTGCATTTTTATTGGGCTCTTTGCAGCGCTTTTTGTTCTCACAATTGTCCGGGGCTTTTCAGAAATTTTGGCCGGAACCGCTTCTGCTTTTACAGTGGCAGTTGTATCAGAAAATACATTGTTGTTGTAAGCGCTCGAATCGCTTAGCAATTGGATATTTCTGTTTTGATCATTTAAATCAGAATTGCTTTTACATGCCGCAAATCCGGTTATTATAAAAATAGCGAGTAGTAATTTTTTCATGAGATTAAATTTTAAATGAATAATTTTTAATTGATTGTTCGATAAATAGAATCAAATCTTTTGTTTTGGTTTAATCGAAAAAAATGCATTAAGAGATTTTTAACGAAAAGGAACGGTTTTATTTATCTTCATACTCTAATCAATTTTTTTATGAAAAAATTTTCTCTCCTCCTTACATTACTTTTCTTTTTTGTGACCGGTTTTTCTCAAAATTATCCAAGCAGTTATACGGACGGAAAATATGTTACAGTGAATGGCGCCAAACTTTGGGTAGTTTTGGTTGGTAATGGCGATCCTCTGATTATTATTCCCGGCGGCCCGGGTGGAGCTCATTTGGGTTATCGTGTTTTTGATTCTTTGGCAAAAGATAATGAGATCATTTATTTTGATGCTTTTGGGAGAGGCAAAAGTGATACCGCAAAGAATGTAAAAGAATATTCTTTGGCGCGTGATATTGAAGACATTGAAGGATTGAGAAGAGCGCTTCATTTTGAAAAATTAAATGTGCTGGGACATTCCTATGGAGGTGTTGTTGCGCAGGGTTATGCATTAAAATATCCTGAGCATGTAAGCCATCTCATTCTTGCGAACACTTTTCATAGTTTTATCATGTGGCAAAAAAATGACGACAACAGCAATCATGAAATTCAAACGAATTATCCTGAAGTTTGGGATTCATTGATGACGATTCGTGAAGCCGGCGCGGTTTCGAGCGATCCGGAACATCAAAGATTGTATGGGAAAGTTCCTTATGGATTTTTGTATGCTTATAATCCAAATAATTTTTTATCCCGTGGACAAAAACCCTATCCGAATTCTTTCAACTCAAAATTGTATTATCAAATGGTAGGAAAAGATGGAGATTTTATTGTGGGGAGTGATATTGGAACATTTGATTATCGGAAGGAATTGAAAAATCTCACAATGCCTGTGCTGATCTATGGCGGAAGATATGATCGTGTTGCTGTGCCTGTGATGATGGAAAAATATAAAGAATATTGTCCGCAGGCAAAGTTTATAATGTTTGAAAGATCAGGACATAATCCGCAAATAGAAGAACCTTCAAAATTATTTCCGTTGATAGAAAGCTTTTTGCATTCAAACAAATAGTAAGCAAAGGAATAAATTCATTTTTTATTTTATTAATCTTAGCCTGTTCTTTGCAGGAAGAAAGATTTTTCTGAAGAAGATCTATAAAATAAGAATTGCAATTATTTATGGGGTTTCTTCAATTGCTACTTCTTTTTATTTGCATTATCCTTTGTACATATTTTCCTAAAACATCAAATTCAAGATTTACTAAATCGGTTTCTTTTAAAAATTGAAAATTGGTATGAGAAAATGTATATGGAATTATAGCGACGGTAAAATTTTCATCTGTAACATTAAATGCAGTAAGGCTAACTCCATTTACACAGATAGACCCTTTCTCAATAATTAAGGAAGCAAAGTTTGTATCAAATTGAAACGTAAATTCAATACTTCCTTCTTTGTTTATTTTTCTGATACAAGTTCCGGTTGCGTCTACGTGGCCCTGAACAATATGTCCGTCAAGCCTGTCATTAATTTTCATAGCACATTCCAGGTTGATCAGATCTTTTATCTCCCATGAGCCTGCATTTGTTTTTTTTAAGGTTTCTTCAATAGCAGAAACTCTGTAAATATCATTTTTGATTTCTTCGATCGTAAGGCAAACGCCGTTGTGACAAACGCTTTCATCAATATTTAGCTCAGAAGCTAAATGACTTTTAATATAAAAGATCCGGTTCGATCCTTCAGATAAAATATCATGGATTTCGCCCATTACTCCGATGATTCCTGTAAACATCTGATAATATTTTTTATTTTTTTAAGAAAATTCTTCTTTTTAGGTCTAAATTTCCTTTATCTTTGCACTCCTTAAAAAAAAGTCAAAAATTTATGTTGATAATTGATTCAAAAGATTGCGAAAATATTGATAAAGCGCTTAAGAAGTATAAGAAAAAATTTGAAAAAAGTCGTACTCTTTTAGAACTTCGCGATCGCCAGTCTTTCACAAAACCATCTGTAAAAAGACGCGGTGAAGTATTGAAGGCTGTGTATAAACAGCAAATTGCAAGCGGAAAGATTGAGCTTTAACTAATAAAATTCTTTTCAACAATATTTTCCGGTAAGTTTAAGTTAGTAACTTTACACTTACCGGATTTTTTATGCGCCCAACTGAAGCCTATCCAATCGAGGAATTTTTAAATTATCTTTCTTTTCAGAAAAGGTATTCTCCAAATACTATTACTTCTTATCAAAACGATCTTACCGCGTTCTTTGACTTTGTTTTTTTAGAATATAATATAAAGGACGTAAAAGACATTACGCCACCATTGATTCGTAGCTGGCTTGCTTCTTTAAAAGAAAATAAAACTTCGTCCAAAACTATTAATCGCAAAATTTCTTCTCTTAAATCTTTTTTTAAATATCAGTTAAGGATCAATAAAATTACTGTTAACCCTGTTTCAACCATTTCTTCTTTAAAAGTCAGCCGGCGGCTTCCTTCGTTCATTGCTGAAAACGACATGAGTGCTTTATTGAAAAACGATTTTTTCCCTGCCGATTTTAAAGGCAAAACAGATTACCTGATCTTTGAAATTCTTTATCAAACCGGAATGCGAAGGAATGAGTTGCTTAATTTAAAAGATGCCGATATTAATAAACATTCAGCCGTAATCAAGGTTTTGGGAAAAGGAAATAAAGAAAGATTGATTCCGGTTAATAACCAGCTAATTCAGTTGATTGATGAATATATTTCAGAAAAAAAACGCCTCTTCCCGGAAGAAACAGAAAATCTGCTTGCCAATAAAAATGGCAAACCTCTTTATCCGAAATACGTTTACAATATTGTTAAAAACAATCTTTCAAAGGTGTCTACCAATGAGAGAAAAAGCCCGCATATTTTGCGACATAGTTTTGCTACCCATCTTACTAGCAACGGAGCACAGATAAATGCTATTAAAGAATTGCTTGGGCATAGCAGCCTTGCGGCTACACAAATCTATACCCACAACACGATCGAAAAGCTAAAAGAAGCTCATAAACTTTCTCATCCGAAGGGTTAAATAGGATTTAAACGTGCATAAAATCTTTTTGAAAAACAGTGTTTAAAATGTATCTTCATTTTTGAAAAAATTTTTATTCTCATGAAAATTTTAGCTAGCCGAAATACCTCTGATTTTTATTCAAAATTTCATTTCTCACTTAAAACAGTACTATTATGAACGTAAACATTCAGGCACTGCATTTTGCAGCGGATTCGAAATTGGTGGCACTTATTGAAAAGAAAGTAAACAAACTTACCCAGTTTCATGAAGGAATTACAAAAGTAGATGTATTTTTAAAACTGGATAATATAGCCCACAACATAAAAGATAAGATAGCAGAAATAAAAGTTCTGGCGCCCAGACATCAGTTTTTTGTAAAACATTCGTCGAAATCGTTTGAAGAAAGTTTTGATGTAGCTTTGGATTCGGTGATCAATCAAATAAAAAGGAAGAAAGAAAAAATGGTAGCTTAATTCTTATAATATTTTTAAATAAAGAGCCTTCGTGATGAGCGAAGGCTTTTTATTTAAACTAATTAGTCTCTCAAAATATTATGGATTCATTGGCAATAAATTTTTCTTTTCAAAATTTTTCCATTAAACATTTTCCATTACCTTTGCCTTCCCAAAAAATAACCCTGAAGGGAATTTGTGTGGGAAGTTCATTGTAAAGGCTGTATTTTGGGCAGTTGCCAGTGTAGCTCAGTTGGCCAGAGCAGCTGATTTGTAATCAGCTGGTCGGGGGTTCGAATCCCTCCACTGGCTCTCAAAATTGCAAATTTTAATTTTGGGACTTTTTAAAAAGGTTTCCAAAATTCCCAGGGGCAGATGGCCGAGCGGTTAAAGGCGACAGACTGTAAATCTGTTCTCTCCGGAGTACGTAGGTTCGAACCCTACTCTGCCCACATAACAAAAGAGTTTTTTGAAATAGATTGGTTTGACTTCTTTCAAGCTGTTGTAGCTCAGGGGTAGAGCACTTCCTTGGTAAGGAAGAGGTCGTGAGTTCAATTCTCATCAACAGCTCTTTTAAGTTGAATGTTGCAGGTTCAAAAAGTTATTAAGCGGAAGTAGCTCAATT
>JBQCIM010000096.1:0-63015 GCA_051953735.1 Ginsengibacter sp. | reverse complement strand
CTGCACTTCCACACTGATGGCCTGGTTAGAAGTACCAAACCTGCGGGCTATTTTCTTATAGCTAAAGCCATGTTTGAAATATAACGTCATGATCGTATGACTGTTTGCAGGAAGGTAAGGAAGCGCTTCTTCTATTACTTTAAATCTTTCCTCATTAAACACATTACTATTTTCCTCAGCTTCCTCGCACGGGTCGTAATAATTTTCAGCATTTCCATATTCAACCAGGTGCCGGTAAAACCGGTTAGCCGGGTTCTTTAAATAAGCATAGCATTTCCAGGAGATATCGAGACGGATAAAACAATAGATATGCCTCATACTTTCCATACTTTCACGGAATTTCCATCCTTTTAAAAATGCTTCCTGTACAATACAACTTACAGCAAAATCGTCGTTGAGTATTTTTTTACCATGATGAAAAAGCGGATCGTGATACCTTCCGTAGATATAGCTGAGCGCTGTCTCATCTCCGGCTTTAAAGCCTATACAATAATTCTCATGTTCTGTAATCACTGTGATAAAGTTTTGGATTTAGAAAAGAAATTTTTTCAGCCACCTATTGCAGCTGCATCATTGGATGCAACATCATGCATCTTTACAATTTCCTTCTATTCCGGATTTCGCTTTTTTTGCGCAAAAAGTGATCGTGTGGTATTGATAGTACGTGTACCTGGTTTACATTGCTTCAGGCGTAGATAAAGACGATAACATTTGTATCTTCTGTAAGCGGGAAGATATCTTTCCTCAGACAAGCTTTTCATTTCTCCTTTCTGCGCTTTTATTCGTTTCATTGTTTCCCAGTAAAGTATCGTATGAGATGCTGGTCTTGGTAAAGGATTTTTGAAGAATAGCCGGTAAATGTGTCTTGAAGCCATAATGCCTGTTTTAGTATGTTAACTTGTTACCTGTCTTAAATGCCGAAAGATCTGAGGAGATAGATTTTGAATGAATACAGCAGCAAGATAACACTGGATTTAATAATAAACAAATATGTTTATTAAATAAACAAATATTTCGAAAATTAAACACACAATAAACATTACAATATACAAAACTGTTACTTTCTTTACAAAAAATTAGAAAGTATCCAACAAAACGTTCATATAGGTAAAATTCTTCAGGATGCCGTTGAAAAAACAGGTATTAATATAGAGGTTATAACCCAAAGGGCAGGTTATAAAAGGGGGACGTATTACCTGCACATTAAGAAAAAGGATTTGCCTCTTGACATCCTTCAAAAATATGGGAAAGCGATCGGCCACGATTTTTCAGAAGAAATTGACGATCTGCCTTCCTCCATAGTTGAAGAGCCTGAGCCTTTATATGGAAATCAGCCTGCCACCATTGAAGAAGCAATTCATCAAAGAAATCACTGGAAGGAAAAATATTATGAATTGATGGAGAAGTATATAAAGTGTATGGAGAAGAAATGATGCAGCTCAAGTTCACGTCTCTTCTTCGTTTGCAAAAAAAACCAAGAAGGTTTAAATTTCAAACTCTCAAAAAAAAAAAAGACTTTAAAAAACCTTCTTGGTTTGACATGCCGTTCAAAATAAACCAAGAAGGTTTAATCTCACACTTCACAAAAAAGTAACAGCTTCCAAAAAACCTTCTTGGTTTAACATCCCGGTGCAAAAAAACCAGGAAGGTTTATTTCAAACTTTCAAAAAAATAAGAACCTTCAAAAACCTTCTTGATTTAACACCCGTTCAAAATAAACCAAGAAGGTTTAATCTCACACTTCACAAAAAAGTAAGAGCTTCCAAAAAACCTTCTTGGTTTAACATCCCGGTGCGAAAAAAACCAGGAAGGTTTTGTTTCAAACTTTCAAAAAAATAAGAGACTCCTAAAAAAACCTTCTTGGTTTAACATCCCGTTCAAAAAAAAACCAAGAAGGTTTAATTTCAGACTCCACAAAAAAGTAAGAAAGAAAAGGCTGTGACATAAAAAAACCACTCCTTTCGAAGTGGTTGTGCCCGGAACAGGAATCGAACCTGCACATCCTTGCGAACGGCAGATTTTGAGTCTGCTGCGTCTACCAATTCCGCCATCCGGGCAGGTAATTTTCAGTTGAAAATTTTCGGGTTGCAATATTACACATTCCATCTTATGTGTCCAAAATCAAACCAAATATTTTTTCAGATTTACGTATTCATCTGCCGCCCCCGGGAATGATTTATCACACATATTGTAAATTGCCACTTTTTTAAAAAATAGCTGATGCTTAAAATCGGATTGATAAGAGAAGGAAAAATTCCTCCGGATAATCGTGTGGCTCTTACACCTTTGCAATGCAAATGGGTTCAGGAAAATAAACCGGTTTCTATTGTCGTGCAACACTCGGAAACCCGCTGCTATCCTGATTCGGAATACCTGAAGGCCGGAATTGAGGTAAAGGAGGATCTAAGTGATTGTGATATTCTACTGGGTATTAAAGAAGTTCCGGTTGATATGCTGATCCCTGGGAAAACCTACTTTTTTTTCTCACATACCCGAAAGCTTCAGCCTTACAATCAAAAACTGATCAAAGCGATCGTCAATAAAAAAATTACATTGATCGATTATGAATGTCTCGAGCACGAAGATGGAACCCGACTGATAGGTTTTGGTTTTTTTGCCGGTGTGGTCGGCGCACACAATGGTATGATGGCTTATGGGGAACGCACCGGAAGTTACTCGCTCGAACGAGTTTATAAAAAGAAAAATTTCCAGGAACTGATCCATACCTATTTTGGATTAAAAATTCCTTTGGTAAAAATTGCCGTAACCGGCAGTGGCCGTGTGGCTCACGGAATTTTAGAGATAATGAACCTGATGGAAATTCACGAAGCGGAGCCTGATGAATATAGATCCACTGATTTCGATTATCCTGTTTATGTTCATCTGAAAGGCGAAGATCTCTATGTGAATCCGCTGACCGGTAAGTATTCGCGAAAAGAATTCCATGAACATCCCGAACGCTATCAATGTCTTTTCGGAAACTATATTTCTGAAACAGATATCTTATTGAACGGGGTTTATTGGTATAATAAAATACCTCGCTTGTTTGAAATGAACGATATGAAAAAAGATTCTTTCAGAATAAAAACGATAGCGGATATCTCTGACGACAGGAACGGTTCTGTTCCCTGCAACTATGGTGACAACACGATGGAAGATCCTGTTTATGGAGTGAATAAAATCAGTGGAGCACGTACGCTGCCTTATCTTGAAGATTCTGTTGATGTGATGGCGGTAGGAAATTTACCAAATGAATTACCAAGAGATGCTTCCAGGTATTTCGGCGAACAATTAATGAAGTTCATATTAGATGATCTTCTTTCCGGTGGTTCAAAAATCATCCGGGATGCCACTATTGTAAAGAATGGAAAGCTCACCCAGAATTATGAATACATGAGTGAATATGCCGGCGTAAAAAGTGATCAGTAAAAAGTATCGCTCCTAACCATCCAACGATTCAACAATATAACAATATAGCAATCCGACAATCCACCCCTCAAACAATATAACAATCCAACAGTATAACAATCCAACAATATAACCCTCAAACAATATAACAATCCAACAATATAACCCTCCAACAATATAACAATATACCCCTTGACCATCTACTTCCAATTCAAACAATTCAAAATCCTTCAGGATAAAAGCAGCATGAAAGTCTGCACAGACTCCTGTTTGTTTGGCGCATGGGTTGCTGATAAAATTGAAAGGAAGATCATTCAGCCAGCAACAATTTTAGATATTGGTTCGGGTACCGGTTTATTGTCTTTGATGCTTGCGCAAAAATCAAATACTGAAATCAATGCAGTGGAAATTGATGAAAATTCCTTTCTGGAGACAAAAGAAAATTTCGCTGCATCCCAATGGAATCAACGGTTACACGCTTTCTATACAGATATAAAAAACTGGGCCTCTTCCAAAAAATATGACCTCATCATTTCTAATCCTCCCTTTTTTGAGAATGATTTAAAATCCGCAACTCAGCATAAGAATGTTGCTAAACATCATGACACCTTAACTTTAGCTGATTTACTCAATGCTATCAAAAAACACCTTTCAAATGAAGGCAATTTTGCAGTGCTTCTCCCCTTTCACAGGACAGAATATTTTAAAAAAATTGCCGGACAAACTGGTTTTTATCTGATCGAAGAATTGCTGGTAAAGCAAACTCCACGGCATTCATTTTTCCGTAATTTATTATTTTTTGGAACACAAAAAACAGCGATTACTTCCAACGAATTAATAATAAAAGAAGACGGAAATTATACCCGGGAATTTAAGCGCCTTTTGCAAGATTATTATCTAAACTCATGATGAAAATTAAAAAAAACTACAAACTAAAAACTATGAACTACAAACTAAAAACTTTGAACTACAAACTATAAACTACGAACTATGACCTAACTGTCCTGGCTGATGGAACAACCGAAAAATCTTCAAATTGCCCATCAAGATATTTATAATAAGCAGTGATGGCGATCATCGCGCCATTATCAGTGCAATATTCAAATTTTGGAATGTACGTATTCCAGCCTTCTGCATTTCCAAGTTTTTCAAAAGCAGCCCGTAAACCGCTGTTGGCGCTGACTCCGCCTGCAATACAAACTTCTTTAATACCTGTTTGATCCGCAGCCTTCTTTAATTTATTCAATAAGATGGAAACGATCCTTGATTGAACGGATGCGCAGATATCCGGTAAATTTTCCTCCACAAAATTTTCATTCTTCATTTTTTCATCCCTGATAAAATATAAGATCGCAGTTTTCAATCCACTGAAACTGAAATTCAGTCCTTCAATTTTTGGTTCAGGAAAATGATATTTTGCTTCACCTTGTTTTGCATATTTATCGATCAAAGGGCCGCCGGGATAAGGAAGTCCAAGAATCTTCGCTGATTTATCGAAAGCCTCTCCAGCCGCATCATCCAGCGTTTCACCGATTATTTTTTGCTGCAAAGGAGATTCACATAAAACGATTTGAGTATGTCCACCACTAACAGTAAGACACAAAAAAGGAAAGGAAGGAATTTTATTTTGTATGTTCTCCTGTTGAATCAAATTGGCTAATACATGCGCCTGCATATGATGCACAGCGATCAAAGGTTTATCAAAAGCAAGCGCAAGAGATTTGGTAAATTCTGCCCCTACCAGCAGAGCGCCGATCAATCCCGGCGATTGCGTAAATGCGAATGCATCAATATCTTTTAATTCAATATTGGCAATTTTCAGCGCCTGATCCACAACAGGAACTATAGCCTGCAAATGCGCACGGGAAGCGAGTTCCGGCACGACACCTCCATATAATTCATGAATTTTCTGGCTGGAAATAATATTGCTCAAAATCTTTCCATCACTGCAAACGGAAGCGGCAGTTTCATCACACGAAGACTCAATTGCAAGAATAGTAACCATAATTCGCAAAGTTATGCAAAATGGATTGTAGCGATTGGTTCTTACATATCAAGCACAATTGAAATATTTTTTTTGATCGCTTCGATGTGTTCCTCGTTCAGTTCACCAATCTTTTTTAATAAACGTTTATTACCAATAGCCCGAATCTGGTCAATCATAATATCACAATCTTCTTTTAATCGTGCAGAGCCTTTTGTAAGATGAACTCTTAATATTTCAGCATCTGGTTTTACATTAGTAGTAATAGGACAAACAACCGTCGAGGCATGAAAAGGGTTCAGTAAATTGGTCTGAAGAATCGCTACAGGCCTGGTTTTGCCGGTCTCTGTACCGAATCTCGGATTCAAATCAGCAATCCAGATATCGAATTGTTTAATTTTCATCCTTCAGCTTTTCAAATTCTGCTAGCACTTTCATCGAATCTTCCTGCACCATTTTAGATTCCTTCTGCAGCTGCCTTGATATTAATTTTCTTTTTTGAAGAAGATTATAAAACTCCACTGCTTCATTGATATAACGGTTTCTGTTTTTATGAATCCTCGCAGTTATTTTTTCTGTTTCATTAAACACGAGATCGTCCATTTTTAAAGAGAGATTTTTCATTTGCAAAGCTTTCGTCAAAGGTATATACAAAAAGTATATCTTCAGGAATTATGAATAATTTTCTTCTTTGTGTAACTTTGTATCCTCACCTCTTTATGCGAAAAATTGGTGTCTTCTCAACGTTCTCTGTAAAAGTTTTTATACAAGAAGCGCTTAAACACAAAGCATCTAAGTGCATAAACTTTCCAAATGAAACAGTAAAATCGCCTTATTTGTTGCTTTACTCTTTATTTTGATCGGATAGCAACAACAGCATGCAATCATCGGGCAGTTACATGCGATTAATTCTTCTATTGCATTGTCCGTAATCCTTCTTTTTCAAAAAAAGATTGCAAAAGCTTATCTGAAGTAATAAAAATTTCTACCTTTTCCATTAGGGAAATAGAAGTAGCAAGTTGGATACTATCCAAAGTTCTTAAACCTTCCATTCCATATTTTGTCTGAAGAAGCCGTGCTTCTTCAATGATGGTACTGCTTGTTGCAATAAAAGTATACTTTATAAAATCGGACTCAAACAAATCCAATGTTCGGCGTGCCGCTGCTACTGTAATTTCTTTTGTACGAACTTTTTTCCAAATAGTGGAAGTAAATTCTATCTTTAAAATTTCTGAAAGAAAAATTGCTGTAACTTTTTTAGTGGAGAAAAAGGATTCAAGTTCAGCCGTATCAACTTCCCTGTGATACAATTTGACTAAGGATGAAGTGTCTAAAAATATTTTCATAGTTCACTTCTGCGTTCTTCAATTACTGCATCACTCAACGACCCTTTATAATTTTCCAGGTTTTTCTGACTTTTAGAAAATGAAAAATCTGATAGCGATAATATTGGTTCTGATTCAGATTGTACTTCTTCAAGAAATGTAACCATAACTTTTACAGGATTTTTTGAAGAATACTCTTTGTCAAATTTAATGAAGCCATTTTCATAAGTACCAATCACGGTGATCATAATTTTAAATTTAATTATTCCAAAGATAATTTAAATCTTTAGCATTAGATATAGTTGCAAACCAATTACTGTTGATGTATCTTTTGCAGGAATGATAATTTACCTTACACTCCTTATTTTGATCTGATAGCAACAACCGGATCCAACCGCGCAGCAGTTACCGCAGGAATAATGCCGGACAAAATACCGATAACAATGCAAATGGAGATGGCGAGAAAAAGAATTCCTGCAGAAATATAAACAGGAAAACTAAACAGGCTGCTAAGAATAAGCGTTAATATAAACACTAAGATCAATCCTATCAATCCGCCCAAAATGCAGATAGTAGCGGATTCCAGGAGAAACTCTGAAAGGATACTTCTTCTTTTGGCACCAATAGCTTTCTTTAATCCGATGATCGGTGTGCGTTCTTTCACAGTTACGAACATAATGTTCGCAATTCCAAATGCTCCTACCACAAGGCTTAATATTCCAATCGCCCAACCACCAATATTAATGCTGGAAAAAACAGAGCTTACTTTGTCACTTGCACCGGAAATCTGGTTAAGGGAGAAATTGTCATCCTCTTTGGGACTCAGTTTTCTGATAGACCTCATTACGCCTTCGAGGTCATTCGCAAGCGCTTGTGAACTTACATTGTCCTTTCCTTTTACAATAATTTTTGGATTGCTGTATTTTGCATTCATGATCTGTGCGGCAAAACGATAAGGCGCAATGATCGACTGATCATAATCCCACCCGATCATACTTTTTCCCATTTTTTTGATCACTCCTATCACCACAGCTTTATGATTTTTAACATCTACTTCTTTTCCTACCGCAATCTCTGCACTACCGAATAAATTTTCAGCATTGGTATATCCGATAATAACCACAGGGCTTCCTGAAGCAAATTCAGCCCCGGAAATAAAACGCCCGTAAACCATTGAGATAGGCTGTATCTCGTTTTCTTCCTCGCTAACTCCATAGGTCATCACATTTTCCAAAGCGTAGCTTTTATATTCCACATTCAACCGGTCTTGTATCAGGAAAGCCACGTTGCTGGCGAGCTGGCTGCGTTCTTTAATCAAACTTACTTCATTAAATGAGGGCGACGGACGGTTTACAAATTTCCACCACGGATAATCGGCGCCACTTGTAAAATATTGCCATTTATCAATATAAATAGTATTCGTACCAAGACTTTTGATCTGGTTTTGAATATTCATTTCAAGGCTGTTTACCGTAGCCAAAACGCCAATGATACAAAATATCCCAAATGAAATTCCGATAAGTGAAAGTGAAGTGCGCAATTTATTCACCATCAGTTCCTGCATGGTAAGCCGGAAAGAACTCGCCAGGATGTTAAGAGTTTTACGCATGAAGACAAATTTAATGTTTCGGCATTGCTTACAAATAAAAATATGCTGAAAGGTAAAATGCTCATGTAAAGTTACCGGTGTCTTCTTCAGAGGATCAATTTTGATTTCTGTAATTTGCAACTTTTAAATCTACAACCTGATTGATTCCTTCAAAAGAAAATCTGAGGCTTCAGAGAATCCTTATTCTCGTTGCAATAATTCTTTTTATTGTAAAAATAGTGGCATGGTTTCTAACCAACTCCCTCGCAATTCTTACAGATGCATTGGAAAGCATTGTCAATATTGTTGCAGGTTTCCTGGGATTATACAGTTTGAATTTAGCAGCAAAACCAAAAGATGCAGATCATCCTTACGGGCATGGAAAAGTTGAATTCCTCTCTGCCGGAGTGGAAGGAAGTATGATTCTTATTGCCGGTTTTTTTATTATCTATAAAGCTGTTCAAAGCTTTTTTTATCCTCATGTCATTGCCAAATTGGATTTTGGAATTTACCTGGTCGCTGCAACCGCATTGGTTAATTTTATCCTTGGAAAAATTTGCATATCCACAGGCAAAAGAAACAATTCATTGCAGTTGATCGCCGGAGGAAAACATTTGATTACGGACACCTATTCCACCTCAGGAATTTTAATCGGACTTGTCGTTATTTATTTTACGGATCTTGTTTTTATTGATAGCCTCATCGCATGCCTTGTGGCTATCATTATTATTTATACAGGCTATAAAATTGTGCGTGTTTCCATCGCCGGCATTATGGACGAAGCCGATGAAAAATTATTGAAGGATTTTGTATCCCTCTTAAATCAACACAGGCAGGAAAACTGGATCGATCTGCACAATATGCGTATCATAAAATATGGAAGCACCTTACATTGTGATTGCCACCTTACCGTTCCATGGTATTTGAATGTAAACGAAGCCCACGCTGAGATTGAAGCGCTTGCCTCTTTGATCAAAAATGAATTTGGAGAAGCGGTAGAATTGTTTGTGCATTCAGATCCATGCAGAGATTATTCCTGTAAAATTTGCAGTAAGCATGATTGTATGGTTCGGCAACATCCGTTTGAAAAAAGAATTACCTGGACAATTAAAAATATTTCCAGGGATGCAAAACACGACATCAATACGCCATAAAAAATATCCCTTCATAGAAATGAAGGGACTCCAAAATTCAAAAACTGATTATCCATTAAGAGTTTAATACAATCAATAGCTAATGACAGGCATTAACGGTCTTTTGCTTAAAGATTTAAGTAATAATTCATGTAAGTTTCAATGGAAAATCGGTACGTATAATTTTGGCATTTCTTATTAAAAAAATAGGTTAGCAACGGTTGAACAACATAAAAACGCCGTTATCCTTCAATTATTTTATTGAACAAAAAAATCGGGTAAAGTTGCCCTTTTCATCGTAAAAAGACACAGGAAGTTTACGAAAGATGTAAAGCGGATTGTTTCTATTTAAAAAGAAGGGCAACAGCAAATGCAGCACCAGCCGCAAGAGCACCAATCAACATCACTTTTAATGCTCCCGATAAAATGGGAACTCCTGTGATCTTACTCTTAAAATATCCGAAAACAAATAAGCAGATCAATGTAGCGACGATAGAGTATTTTAATGCCTCGCGCGAGCTGTCGATAAAAAAATAAGGACTCAAAGGAATGATACCACCAACTGCATAAGATATCCCGATATTGAAAGCGCTTTTCTTTGCTCTCTGAGGATCAGGTTTATCAAGGCCTAATTCAAATTTCATCATAAAATCAACCCATTGCTTTTTATCCTTTGCAATTTCTTCAGTTGCTTTCAATTGTATCTCTTTGCTTAGCCCAAGATTTTCAAAGAAATCGCGTACTTCTTTTTTCTCTATTTCCGGCACTCTTTCTACTTCGTCGTATTCTCTTCTTAATTCACTATTGTAATGATCGTGTTCAGTTTTTCCTGCAAGAAAACCACCTAATCCCATTGCGATACTTCCGGCAACAATTTCTGCGATGCCTGCGATTACTACAATAGAACTACTGGCTACAGCGCCCGTTAATCCGGCAGCAAGAGCAAATGGAACCGTAAGTCCGTCACTCATTCCGATGACAACATCTCTTAAAAAATCTGAGCTCTGCAGGTGTTCTTCGTGGTGTATGTGATCGTGCATTTTTGGAATTAATTAAATAGATATTAATTTTTGAATTAGTAATCGAAATATTCACCACTCACCACTCCCGCCAGATAAAAATAGTTCTTTTATTTTCATATCAGCAAATCAGATATTATCCAATTGCATCAAACCAGATCGGTTTTTTATCATTCCAATCACCATTATAATTGATGGTAAGTTCTTCTCCTGCAGCAATTTCACGAACCGTTTTAACCTGGATAATCTCTTCTTCAAAATCCATAAAATATTCGCAGTTGCTTGAATAACTATGATTGTAAATTGGTATGAAGCCCAAAGCCATACAGCATTGATCTTCATTTTTTCCCCATGCAAAAATATAATCATGCAACAGCGTTTTATCAATGTTGACGCGGTCTTCAGCGCTCATCACGATCACCGGAGCTTCTTCAATTAATGTATTGGCAGGGATTTTTTCTTTGGTAAAAACACCGCGGCCTTTTGATTCAGTCTTCTTAATAAACAAATAATTCTTTATCATATAATTAACCCGATTATTAAAGGTAAAATAAATTAATTTTGCGCCCTGTTCCGGAAAACGATTCTAATGACCGAAGAAGAAATTTCTGTTCAGGATCAGTTCGAAGATGTTTTAAAAACCAATGATGACGCCGCTATCAGCGAATTCTTAAATCAGCAAAACATCAGCGACGTCGCTGAACTTATTTATGAAAATGAAGACAGGGAGATCGATATTTTCCTGCACCTCTCTCTGCACCGGGCCATCAGCGTTTTTAAGATATTGGAACATCCAACTCAAAAAAGGATCATTAAGAATCTTCCTCCTGTAAAAAGCGCAGAACTTCTGAATGAAATGCAGCCAGACGACCGCACTTCATTTTTTGAAGATCTTCCGAATGAAGTAGTGCGCGAACTGGTGAAAACCCTGGTTCCTGAAGAAAGAAAAATTACGCTCTCACTTCTTGGTTATCCCGAAAACAGTGTTGGTCGTTTAATGACTCCTGATTACGTTTACGTTTATGAATACAATACGGTTGCAGAAGTTTTAAATATTATCCGTGGCGTTGGAAAAAATACAGAGACGATCGATGTAATTTATGTGATCAATAAACACGGTGAACTTTTAGATGATCTCCGGATAAGGGAATTCATTTTGGCCGATCCAAAAACCAAGGTCAGCGAGATGATGGATGGCCGTTTCATCGAACTGAATGTAAATGATGACCAGGAAACAGCCAGCGAAGTTTTTAAAATGAACAACCGCGTGGCTTTGCCCGTGGTAGATGATTATAACGTGTTACTCGGAATTGTTACCATTGATGATGTGCTGTGGGTAGCGGGTGAAGAATTCAGTGAAGACGTTCAAAAAATAGGTGGTGCCGAAGCTTTGGACATGCCATATCTCGAAACGCCTCTATTTACGCTTGTAAAAAAAAGAGTAGGATGGTTAACCATACTTTTTCTTGGAGAGATGCTGACCGCAACTGCTATGGCTTATTTCAACAGCGAAATGGAAAAAGTGATTATCCTTACCAATTTTATTCCACTTATTATCAGTACAGGTGGTAACAGTGGTACCCAGGCTTCAACTCTGATCATTCAGGCGATGGCTTTGGGAGAAGTTACTTTGCGCGATTGGTGGAAAGTAATGCGACGCGAAATAATGTCCGGACTTATGCTGGGTACGATGCTTGGCATTGTTGGATTTTGCCGTATAGCCCTGTGGAGTTTTTTAATGCATGAACAAATCATTACTTCATATACTTATGGCGTACATTGGTTTTTGATCGCACTTACGGTTTGTCTTTCTTTAATTGGCGTAGTGCTTTGGTCGTCATTAATTGGCAGTATGCTGCCTATAATTTTAAAAAAATGTGGAGCAGATCCAGCTTCCTCCTCGGCTCCTTTTGTTGCGACTTTGGTAGATGTTACCGGTTTGATCATCTTCTTTAATGTTGCATTGGTCACTTTAAGAGGAACATTGTTATAATCATTTCTTTAATCATCTAAAACTCTTTTTTCACGATTAGTTATAAAAAACCAAGTGAAATTGATTCAGGTAACATTTGCAGTAAAGCAACAAATAAGTTCCTTTTTTATTTTTGTTTTAATAAAATTTGACTGCTGAAAATACTTTTCTAAGTATAAAAAAGTATTTCTACGAATAATAAAAAAGTAATATTTCTATGTTTACTTTTAGATGATTTACGATTTTGACAGTAAATACAAGTGGTGTAAAAAAGGGCAATCTTGCCCTTTGCAGACATGGTACAGCAATCTATCTTTGTTCCAGAAGTTGATTGATGTTGATCGTAGGCATTAATCAAAAAATATCCAAAATCCATTCGAAAAACAGAATCTATCCAAGTTCCTTAAAAAATCGAAAATCTGATATCAGTCAACTTCTTTTTTTATCCAATATCAATTCTTTGCGAAAAGTAAAGAGAAAGCAAAACCAAATATTTTGAAATTCAGGATCATTTCAAAATAAAAAATCCAAACTTGTGAAGACTAATCCAAATTCGAAGAAAACTGAATCCGATCCTTATAAAAACTGATACTGAAACCGGATGATCCGCCGGAATTGGTCCAAAGATACTGCTGAACGCAGTAAAAAAAATTACTTCTGTAGTCGCAAGATTACAGAAGTTTTTTATTTTGGACACATTGCGTGAAATTCGTCTCTAAAATGATTCTGACACAAAATATTCCTGTTCAAAAATATTCCCGGATTATTTCACTCGTTCCTTCTCAGACTGAATTACTTTCTTATTTAGGCTTGGAAAATGAAGTGATCGGAATTACAAAATTTTGTGTTCACCCTGAAAGCTGGTTTAGAAATAAACCAAGAGTTGGGGGTACAAAGAATATCGATTTCAAACAGATCCATCAGCTTTCTCCCAATCTCATCATTGCTAACAAAGAAGAAAATGTGAAAGAACACGTGGAAGAATTGGCAAAGAACTATGATGTTTGGATCACTGATGTTAACGATCTGAGTGATAGTATTAAAATGATCGCAGATATTGGAAATTTAACCGGCAGATTCAAAAAAGCATCGGAATTGATTTTGAAAATCCGGGAAGGATTTGGGAAATTGGAAGAATTATCTGTTGGGCAACCGCTTGTCAAGACGGCTTATTTTATCTGGAAAGATCCTTATATGGTTGCAGCCAGCGAAACCTTTATCAATAATATGATGCAATATTGCAGATTGGAAAATGTTTTCAGCGAACAAAAGCGTTATCCTCAAATTGCTTTAGAGGAAATAAAACAAAAAAAAACTGAGCTGATCTTGCTTTCCTCCGAGCCCTACCCTTTCAAAGAAAAACATAGGGAAGAAATGCAAAAGCTGTTTCCAAAAATAAAAGTTGAATTAACGGATGGCGAAATGTTTAGCTGGTATGGAAGCCGTCTTGTAAAATCCATTGAATATTTTCAGTTATTTTTAAAACAGATTTAATATTAAGAGTAATTCCTTAAACATAAATCTCTTAAGCGTGTAATTCCCTATTTTTGCAAAAAATTAAAACTTAAATAATGGCATCTAAAAAAATTGCAGAGATTTTAGGCGACAAAGCTGAAGAGTTACTAAACTTCAAATGTAAAATTGACAAATCTACCCTTACCCTTCCTTCACCATCTTATATAGATGACATTTTTGTACAAAGCGACCGCAACAATCGTGCTGTGGGCGCAATGCAGCAGCTGATGGATCATGGCCGTTTGGGCGGCACAGGATATTGCTCTATCTTCCCCGTTGACCAGGGAATAGAACATAGCGCCGGCGCCTCTTTTGCTCCAAATCCGATTTATTTTGATCCTGAAAATATTGTAAAATTAGCGATAGAAGGCGGCTGCAATGGCGTAGCTTCCACTTTTGGCGTTTTGGGCATTCTCAGCAGAAAATATGCTCATAAAATTCCTTTTATTGTAAAGATCAATCACAATGAATTATTAAGTTATCCAACCAAATATGACCAAACGATGTTTGGTTCAGTTGAAACTGCTTATAATATGGGCGCTGTTGGTGTTGGCGCTACAGTTTATTGGGGAAGCCACGAAAGCACACGTCAGTTACAGGAAGTAAGTTTGGCATTTGAGCGTGCTCATGAACTGGGAATGTGCACCATTCTTTGGTGCTATGTGCGTAATGAAGCATTTAAAGTAAACGGGACCAATTATGAAACCAGCGCCGATCTCACCGGCCAGGCTAATCATTTGGGCGTTACTTTACAAGCGGATATTATCAAACAAAAAATGGCCACCAACAACGGCGGATACAACGCGGTGAAATTCGGAAAAACCTCTCCACTGGTTTATGAAAATCTTACAACAGATCATCCAATCGATCTTTGCCGCTACCAGGTTTTAAATTGCTACAGCGGAAAAATTGGTTTGATCAACAGTGGCGGCGAAAGCAAAGGTGCCGAAGATCTTACAGATGCTGTTACAACCGCAGTGATCAACAAACGCGCCGGTGGTATGGGATTGATCATGGGCAGAAAAGCATTCCAAAAACCTTTTAAAGATGGTGTTGAATTATTAAATGCCACTCAGGATGTATATTTGGATCAAAGTATTACGATAGCATAGCTGAGGGTTGGATATTTTAGACATTAAAAATCAATAATGAAAGAAGAAGAAGACTTTGATGCAAATCTTGCGGGAGAAGAAGGTGAGAGCGAAGAAACGAAGCGCAGGTGGTTTCGCCGTATAAAAAAAGGGATCACCACTTCTACAAAAGATAAAAAAGAAGCACCTGACGGATTGTGGACGAAATGTCCGCAATGCAGATATACGTGTACTGTCACAGACTTGAGGGAAAATTTATTTGTTTGCCCAAAATGTGAATACCACCACCGGATTGGAAGTGCCGAATATTTTGAGATCATTTTTGATGATGGAAAATATGAAGAACTCTTTGGAAATATAAAATCTAAAGATTACCTGGGGTTTGTTGATTTAAAACCCTACTCTCAGAGACTGGAAGAAACCCACGCAAAGACCACCATTCACGATTCCATCACAGTAGCGCACGGAAAAGTGGATAATATGGATATAGTGATCGCAGCAATGGACTTTGAATTTATTGGTGGAAGCCTGGGAAGTGTAATGGGAGAAAAAATTTCTCTTGCCTGTGATTATTGTATCGAGCACAAAATTCCTTTTATGATCATCAATAAAAGTGGTGGTGCACGGATGATGGAAAGTGCTTTTTCATTGATGCAGCTGGCAAAAACTTCCGGAAGATTGTCGTTGCTTTCTGATGCTAAGATTCCTTATTTTTCACTTTGCACCGATCCTACTTTTGGCGGAACTACTGCATCTTTTGCGATGCTTGGCGATGTGATCATGGCTGAACCTGGCGCGCTTATTGGATTTGCGGGGCCGAGAGTTATCAAGGAAACGATCAAAAAAGATTTGCCACCCGGTTTTCAGCGCAGTGAATTTTTATTGGAACACGGTTTTTTGGATTTTATAGTTTCAAGAAAAGATTTAAAAGAGAAACTGAAACAATTATTGATTTTATTTAGTCATTAAATTTTAAAAAAGAAACTTTGCAGCAGGAATTGAATAGTTCCTGCTGTTTTTATTATGGACATCAGCAACAGAAAAGCGTATTACGAATACAACATTGAAACAAAATATGTTGCGGGTCTTGTTTTGACCGGAACCGAAATAAAATCTTTGCGCGCAGGCAAAGCCAGTTTCAACGACAGTTATTGCATTTTTAATAAAGGAGAATTATTTGTAAGAAGTCTTCATATTTCTGAATATAATTTCGGTACTCATTATAATCATGAACCAATGCAGGAGCGCAAATTATTATTACAGAAAAAAGAATTGCGCAAGCTGGAAAATAAAATCAAGGAAAAAGGCTACACGATCATTCCTCTAAAAATATTTTTTTCTCAAAGCGGTTTTGCCAAAATGGAGATCGGCCTTGGCAAAGGGAAAAAGATTTATGATAAAAGAGAAACCATAAAGTCAAGAGAAGCCGAAAGAGAAGTGAAGAGAAAGTATGGAATTTGAAGGGAATAAAAATATTTGCTATTTCTCCGTTTACTGAAAAAATCGTTTGTTTTAATTCTAAAAAATACCATTTAGCACTCACTCAAACCAAGCGGAACATTCACTGCTAAACCACCATCAGCCGTTTCTTTATACTTACTGTTCATATCCACTGCTGTGTCCCACATGGTTTGAATTACATTATCTAAAGTTACTCTTGCAAAATCAGGAGCGCTTTGTAATGCAAGCTGACAGGCTGTTATCGCCTTGATTGCTCCCATCGCATTTCTTTCAATACAAGGAATTTGTACCAGCCCCGAAATGGGATCGCACGTCATTCCGAGATGATGTTCCATCGTAATTTCTGCCGCCATCAATGCCTGTCGTTGCGTTCCGCCCATACATTCTGTTAGCGCAGCAGCAGCCATTGAAGAAGAAACGCCGATTTCCGCCTGGCAGCCGCCCATTGCAGCAGATATGGTTGCGCCTTTTTTAAAGATGGAACCAATCTCTGAAGCTGTCAATAAAAACTGGATGATCTTTTCATCAAAATTTCCATCACAAAAAATAATATAATAAGCAAGCACAGCCGGAATGACGCCGGCAGCGCCGTTAGTAGGAGAAGTTACGACTCTGCCAAAAGCAGCATTTTGTTCGTTCACGGCGAGGGCAAAGCAACTTACCCAATCGAGGATATATTTAAAATCATTTCCACCCTCCCTGATAGTTTTTATCCACGAATCATAGTCATGATATTCTTTTCCTGCTAAAAGCTTTTTGTTCAGATTGGCAGCACGTCTTTTTACATTTAATCCTCCAGGCAGAATTCCTTCTGAATGACAGCCAATGTACATGCACTCGCTCATCGTTTTCCATATTTGTAAAACTCCTTCTCTGGTTTTAGCTTCCGGCCGCCAGGTGTTTTCATTCTCCATCACTACTTCACTGATATTCATTCCGGTTTGCATGCACCAGTGAATGAGATCGTCCGCATCATTGATTGGAAATGGAAGCGTGATCTCTTCATCATTGCCTGCCTCCTCTCCTTCTTTTTTTACAAAACCGCCGCCGATGGAATAATATGTTTCGGAAAAATGTTCATCATTTTCTAAAACAGCAATAAATGTAAGCGCATTAGGATGATAAGGCAACGATTCGTTCTTCAAAAACTCAATATCTTCTGATGGATCAAAATCGATTTCATGGGTACCGTTCAATACAAGTTTTTTATCATTTCTTATCTGGTTAATTTTTTCTGAAATCCGGTTCACAGCAAACGTAACCGGATCGTCGCCCGATAAGCCCAACTGGACAGCAATATCAGTTCCATGACCTTTGCCCGTTTTTGCCAACGAACCATACAGTAAAATTTCTATGGAAATAACTTCTGAAAGGATTGCTTTTTGCTCAAGAGAAGCCAAAAATATTTGCGCAGCCCGCCAGGGCCCAAGCGTATGGCTGCTTGAAGGGCCAATTCCAATTTTAAACATGTCGAAAACGGAAATCGCTTCGTGTCTCATAGCATGATTTATTAAGCAAAGATAAATTCTTTACGTAACCAATTGCTTGTGAAAAGATTGGCAATACAGTAAGCAAAGAAATGCACTGAATTTCTTTACTGAATATCTGCAACAACCACGCGAAATACAAGGTTTGAATTGGCAGGAATAACCACATTTCCGGTGTTTGGATCTGTGACAGCTTTGGAGCCATAAGCAAGTGACGGTGGAATATATAAAGTGATATCACCACTTTTTGCGATCAAAGGAATTGCTTTTTGCCATCCCGGAATCACTTGCCCAAGTTGAAAAATAGCCGGGTTACCATTTGTAGAATCAAAACCGGTTCCGTTTAAAAAGCCGCCTCTGTAAAATACAGCGATGGTAGTACAAAGATTGGTAACAGTAGGGCCGCTTCCCGGTTGATTGATGTTATAAAAAAATCCTGAAGGAGCTAGTGTAGCATGGATTCCCATAGAGTCGAGAGAATCCTTCAAAGCCTGTTGTTCAGCAGCGGGAGCTACAATGGTAGAATCAGTGTAAACACATTTGTTCTCTTTTTTTGAGCAGCTTGTAAAAATGACCAAAGCAATGATTGGTAAAGCAATAAATTTTTTCATAGCGTAATTTTGAGTTGCAAATAAAGAGCATAAAAGTTAAACTTTCGCTGCTTCCTGCTGTTTCTTTTTAAATTTTAACTCTTCATAAATCTGTTCATTGCGATCCCATTTAAATTGCATGCTGAATAAGGTATAAAAAACCGCAATTCCGATAACTGCTATGATGATCAAACTAATGAGGGTTGGCGAAATATAAACCATGTTTTTGTACCAGTCGTGGAAGATAACAGCAACGAGGATCGGAAGTGCAAACACAAGCCCCCAGGGAGATCCATATAAAAATTGTCGGAAAATTTTCTTTTCTTTTTCCCTGTTTTTTTCCCAGTAAACCAGGAACGATTCTTCATCTTTCGTAAGCATGCAGCAAAGGTAACAAGTAAACAAGATAAATAACAGAACGTGCTTTGTTCATTTTTTGGAATTCAGTTAATAAAATGTAGGTTTGCTTTACTAAATTGAGCACTGTGAAAATTGAGCAAGTACTTGTATATTATTTACTAAAAACAAAGCATCTGGACTTACAGGGAATCGGAACTTTTCAGTTAGAAGGTTCTGTTCCTGACGTTACTGATTCTGATAAACCAATCGTTCTGCCTGAAAATTCAGTAACTTTTTATTATGATCCAAAAGTTACGGAAGATGAAGGCCTCGTTGATTTTATTGTAGAACAAACTCATAAAATAAAACCACTCGCTGCTTCTGACCTCGATTCATTTCTTTCATTGGGACGGCAGTTTTTGAATATCGGAAAGCCTTTTACACTTCCTAATATTGGAACGCTCGAAAAATTGAATTCAGGATTATTGGCATTTAAGCCTGGACAAACGATCGCTGAAAGAATAGAGCCAAATAAAATAAAAAATGGGAACGAAGAGGGAACGCCGGAAGAGGAAAGCTTATTTAATGATTATCAAAAAGGCAGAAAATCCAACAGCGGTGCGAAACTGATCTTTGTTCTTTTAATTTTAATAGTTCTTGCCGCCATTGGCTGGGCCGTTTGGCATTTTGGATTTAACAAAACCAATGCGCCCGAAACGCTTACTACAACAGAACCGGTTGTTCCAATAAAAGATTCTTCTTTTAAAACAGATTCTGCCATTATTGCCAGTTCAAAGCCGGCTAACGATACAGTTTCTTTCAGGATCGTGGTGAATCAATACAGAACAATATATTCGGCAGAAAAGAGACTGGCTTCTTTAAAAAAGAGCAACAGGAATGTAATTATGTATACTGACAATGATTCTGCAACTTTTAAAATTGCAGAACCATTCAATCTGCCTCTTTCTGACACTACAAAAATGTTGGATTCTTTGAAAACATTTTATGCAAAAACTTACGGCGTCGAGGTAAAATAGAAAACCCAGCTTTAAGGTTCTTCCACTGTCTTTTCCTGGGCAAGTTCCGCTTCGTCGGGAGTTGATTTTAAATCGCGATCGATAGAATACAAACTTGAGCCAGAAGCTTTTTCGCCACCGGCAATTTTGAATTTATCCAGCATATCCATAATTAAGGTTTCTTCTTCAGTTTGTTCTTTCACGAACCATTGCAGAAAATTCCACGTTGCCCAATCGGCTTCTTCAAAACTTTGTTTTACAATTTTGTAAATGGATTCGGTATTATTTACTTCCTGTTTGAAAGCTTTTACAAAACAATCATAAACGCTGACAGGACTAGCTCCCGGATCAGGAATAGCAGTAATAGAAACACTGCCTCCACGCTGCAGAATGTATTCAAGAAACTTCATCATGTGATTGCGTTCCTCGTTCGCATGTCGAAATAAAAAATTAGCAATTCCCTGGTAGCCTGCCGCGTTGGCCCAACTGGCATAGGATAAATAAATTTGTGCGGAATGCGCTTCCTGTGTCATTTGTGCATTCAGCGCTCTACAGATTGATTCACTCAAACGATTTGTGTTCATGTCAAATTTTAATTAAGAGAAAGAATAAAAACTTTCAATAGTTCACAAAAAAGGTTCCAAAACTTCTATTGAAATGGAACTACTAAAAATGTGACAGGAAATAAATAAGATGCAAGATGGAGCGGGTAAAAAATTACCCCCTGAAAACTTTTAAAATTTAGGGAAGGAAATTAAACGTTGATTGCGAAAAAAAATAATAACGCCAGTATTTCAAAAAGAGTAACCAGGAGGATGCCTCTGTATGCCATTCTTTCGTCGCTTGTTTCTTTTTCTTTCATTTTTTAAATTTTATCGTTTAATACGCCGCAAAAATAAAGCTAAAAAGTTTAATTGAAAAAAGGATTTCAAAAAAGAATTGTGATCAATAAAAATTAATCATCGCCATCTTTTTCCTGAACTTTTAAAAATGCGCTGTGACGCGGAGTGGGCATCACACTGTTTTCGCCTTTTATGGATTTCCAGATCACTTCATTGAAAGGAATATCAGGTGCTGCATCTTCAACAGCAAGATTAAATTTTGCTGACTCTTTCGCTAATTTATTCCACGCAGTATTCCTTTCATCAATATTTATGTTGGCTGATTTAGCAGCGTATGGAGTCAAATCAGGGGTTGCAGTAAAAGATCTGAACATCGGCATTGCAGCTGCATCGTATTGGCTCATTGGCGGCAATCCAAGAATTAATTCTATTGTGCGCAGCATTCCCGATGTGGAATACATGGTATGATCTACAAAACGTCTTTTCACATAAGGACTTATCATATAAGCAGTAGAACGATGTGCATCCACATGATCAGGCCCATTCTGAGCATCATCTTCCAAAATAAAAATGACACATTCTTTCCAGATCGGGCTTTGAGAAATATGTTCAATAAATTTTCCGACAGCCAGATCGTTATCAGCGGCTGCGGCATAAGGAGTGTAAGCGCCTTTTCTCATTCCGCTTGTATGATCGTCAGGAAAACGGAGTGTTGAAAATTTAGGTAAGGCATTTGCAGAAAGCAATGAGTCAAAATCTTTTTCCCAAACTTTTTCTCTGTACACATCCTGGATGCTCAAATCAAAATCAGGAAAATCGGGACAGAAATGGCCGACAATGGAAGGAAGGATCGGTGGTTTTCCATCATGAACAAATTCACCATAATTCCGGTAACTGATTCCTGCCCGATTGCAATAATCCCAGATAAATCCTTTTGCCGGGTAAGCAATCTTACGTGTTCCTTCATAATCATAAGTGCCTCCGCGTCCGCTGTAATTAGTAGGCCATGTTTTTTCAACATAATCTGTTGCATAAGCAGCAGTGCTCCAGTTATGCCCGTCGGCGCTCACTTCTGCGTCATCATAAAAGTTATCAAGCAGCACAAAATCTCTTGCCAGTGCATGAAGATTGGGAGTGATCCTTTCAGGGAAAAGACATAAAGAACTGTCACCATTTCCTTCTTTCATATCGCCCAAAACCTGGTCGTAAGTTCTGTTTTCCTTGATCACGTAAAATACATATTTGATCGGTGAAGAAGCGCCAACTTTTTCAGGAATTGGATTTCCGGCTTCGCCTTCAGCAAGCGATTCTCTGTTTTTATTGTAAGGAGTATTTTTATAAACTGCAGTGGAATAATTTTCAAGCTCTTTTAATGTTGGTACTGAAATGAACGAAAGACTTCCTTTAAATAAGCTGCCAATATATTGTACCTGTTGTTTTCCTTCTGAAGTAATTTCTTTTTGATAAGGGGTTTTTATTTTCTTATTGTCTGGTTGCGGTCCATAAGGATTTGCCATTGATTCAAAACCTTTTCCGTTGCTTACCAAAAGCGTATTTCCAATAAGCCTTACACAAGTTGGATACCAGCCAGTTGGAATAAATCCTAACGAACGCGATGAACCAGGTTTTGAAACATTAAAAACTGCAAGACAATTGTTGTCTGCATTAGCAATGTAAAGTGTTTTTCCATCTGCAGATAAACACACACTGTTAGAAGTGCTGCCTGTCGGGGCATTCGGATATAAGCTGGCAGACAAAGTTTCAATCACTTTTCTTTTTTTGGTGTTGATCACGGAAACACTGTTGCTGTTGGCATTGGCAACAAAAAGAAAATCTCCTTTTTTGGAAAGTACCATATCATTTGGATGGCTTTCTGTGGCAATTGAATCAGTGATCTTTCCTTTTTTTACATCATACCATAAAACCTTATCGCCGCCCCATAAAGAAATATATAAAATGGTTTTTTGAGGATTTAAAAGACAGGTATATGCTTCGGCGCTTAAAGGAATTTGTTGAAGAGTTTTACCGTTTTTTGTGTCGCATATATACAAAGAATTATTCTCTTTGGTAACTGCATATATTTTTGATTTCTGATCATCCAAAGCAATTCCGGTTATACCAATTTTATTCGGCCATGGTTTCCCGAGAACAATCGAATCAACAGGAATCAAATTATTATTTTCCACTTTGAAACGAACGATCCTGTTTTGATTGGCAGCGGATGCATACAAATATTTATTGTCGTTGCTGAATTGCAAACCAAGCCATGCTGCCTTCATTTTGGTAAAAGATAGCAGCTTTTTTTCAGCTATATCAATTAGTTCAATTCCTTCGGCTCCGTCACCATTGTCTGTAATAGCAGCATATTTTTGTGAAGGAGAAATAGCAATATTCAAAGGCAGATCACTGCTAAGATGAATGGCGGATCCGGCTGGCGAAAGTGACCACCCATTGGGCAACTGAACAGGTTTTGGATCAAAAGTTTGTGCTGTTAATTGGAGTGACAAAAAAACAAAAAGGAACAGGTTTGCAGAAAGGAAAATTTTGAACTTCATCGATAACTTTAATTAAATGAAGTTCAAAATTAAGAAATAGTGCAAGTCTAAATTCTTTTATTTCTGATGATCCAATTATTTTTTCCTTGTAAAGTTCAGATCCTGAAAATCAAAACTAAAATCAGTAAGCGGAGAAATAGGCTTCATTTTTATTCCATCCGGCTTGCCTTCGTAATCGAGTTGAAACATTACATAAGCGTCTGCATCCATACTTCTGTCGTTCCATTTTACAATAAATGTATTTCCTTTAAACGCAAACATTTCTCCGGTAAGACGAGGAGAATTTTTTGAATCAAACCATGGCTTTCCATTTTTCAGAGAGATGATCACATCGCCAAACCATGGATCAGTATAGGTTCCAATGTATGGATTGAAATCTGTTGTGGATTTATTTTTCTGTTGCTGAACGTTAATATCGCTCCAGATTTTATCAGTAATTTCCTTTGCTTCTGCTTCACGTTTTACGACAAGATCATGATATTGTTTGATCCGGTCCTTTCCTTTTATTCCATAATAACTGTCTTTGATCGTATTTGTAATAGCCGTGAAAGCCGCGCCCGACTGTTGATTGGTGAAAACGATAATTCCTAATTTTAATTCAGGGATCAATGTTACCTGTGTCACAATTCCAGCCAAACCTCCGGTATGAGTCGGAACTCTATACCCCATTTCATCACTTAAAAACCAGCCTAATCCATATGCAGCAAAATGAGTATTGTAAGTAGTTGTTCCATGTACAGGAATAATTGTTTGTGGCGTCCACATCTCTTCATGTGTTTTTTCAGCCAGCAATTGATCTTTCAATCCTTCACCGTATTTTCCATTGTTCATTTGCATAATGATCCATTTGCTCATATCATGAACACTGCTGTAAATTCCACCAGCGGCATCTGCAACGTATTTCCAGTCCCGATGAATGACCTGCACTTTCCCATTTACCGGAGCATGTGGATCAATTACATTGTCCTTATTTTTTAAGAGATCATAATTGGGTGCGCTTTCGGTCATCTGCAAAGGATTCATGATTTTTGTCTGAACAAAATCTTCCCACTTCATTCCCGAAACCCTTGCCACTACTTCACCTGCAACGATATACAGCAAATTATCATAATCATATTTGGTTCTGAAATCAGAAACCTGTTTTAAATAGCGAAGGTTATGAATAATATCTTTTAAAGTAAATGTGCTGCTGTCGGGCCAGATCATCAAATCGCCTGCGCCAAGCCCCAAACCACTTCTGTGAGTCAGTAAATCACGAATCGTAAAATCTTCTGTTACGTAAGGCGCATACAGTTTAAATTCAGGAATATAATCGGTTACTTTATCATCCCATTTGATTTTTCCTTCATCCACTAATATTCCCAAACTTGCTACAGTAAAGGCTTTGCTATTGGAAGCAATTCCAAACCTGGTATGTTCATTTACTTTTTCTTTTGTATTCAGTGAAGTAACGCCATAACCTTTTTCGTGAATAATTTTTCCATCTTTTACAACGGCAACGGCAATTCCGGGAACGTCAAAAGTTTTCATTGTTAATTCCACAACAGAATCAATTTGCTGGGAAGTAATTGGTTGAGAAAAAATTGTAAGAGAAAATGAGAAAACAAAAAATGTAAGCAGCAATAGTTTTAAACTTTTCATTGTTTATTTTTTTGAATGAGAAGATAGAAAGCAAGTTAAATAAATGATGATCAAATTTATTAATAAAATATGTTCACAGTAAACAAATAAAAAAACTGAATTTTTATTTTCAAACTAACTAACAACCATGAACAAACGTTTTTGTTGCACCTTTTGTAAATTTTTATCTTACTGATTTCATTACTTTTGAAACGTATGGAAATTGGAAAGCTTTCTGAAGTACATATTCTTTATTCCGTTTTTTTAGAAAGAGAAGTAACTGTTGATTTTTATTTTTCTCATGAAAAAATTGAAGAAGTGAATGACATTTTGCTCATCAATGATGGGCAGGATCTGATCACTATGGATTTTAAAAAAATTTTAAAAGAATTAAGTGATGAAAACGCCATCAAACCTTTATTGTGCATCGGTATTCACTGTGGCGCCGACAGAAAAAATGAATATGGAACTGCTGGCATTTTAAATTATAAAGGACAAGGCGCAAAAGCACGATCATACACGCAATTTGTTTTAGAAGAATTACTCCCTTTTATCTTCAATAAATTCCGGCTTTCATTATCCGTTCAAAAATCGTTTTGTGGTTTTTCTTTAGGAGGATTGAGTGCTTTTGATATAGTATGGAATCATTCCAATCAGTTTTCAAAAGTGGGTGTATTCAGTGGTTCTTTTTGGTGGCGTACAGTTTCACAGGACGCTCCTGAATTTGTAGAAGAAGAACATCGAATTATGCATAATGAAATCAGGAACGGATTTTTTTCCCCAGGATTGAAATTCTTTTTTGAAGCCGGTGAACTTGATGAAGTGGCCGACAGAAATCATAATGGAATTATTGATTCAATCGACGATACTATTTCACTAATTGATGAATTGGTCTGCAAAGGTTATAATCGGGAAAAAGACATTTTTTACCTGCAACTGGAAGATGGTAAGCATGACGTAATTACGTGGGGACGCGCATTTCCTGCTTTTTTAAAATGGGGTTTTGGGAAAAAGTAATTAAAAAAAATAAACACTTTTTAAGTCTCAACACTTTTACTTTTTTCGATCACACTTATTTTTCCGGTTCTTTCCATATAGATCTCTTCAATATTGTTAAGGTCATTTTGATTAAGAGTTAATCGTACTTCTTCCATTACATCTCCAAAACTTAATGAACATTTTCTCATATTCTTTTCATTAAGCGTTCCATCTTTATAGAGCAATAAATGTTTGCCTTTTACCAAGTGACTGACCGTTCGATTGCTCACACTTATCGTTGCAATAATTTTATGAATAACCACCAGCACTGCCGATGCAACAATAGTCGGAACAAAAGGTGAAGCGCCAACAACAGCTCTGCTGAGAACCGCGCCCAGCATGATTATTATGGTAGTATCAAATGCAGATTTGATTCCAAAAACACGCATTCCTGTAAAACGAATCAGTATCAGCGCCACAAAAAAAAGGATGAATGCACGAAGGCTCATCTGCAAAGACGTCAGATCTGTTCCATGTCCTAAAAGGTCATTAACTGTTTCCATGTACAAGTTGCTTTTTGATCAGGTCTTTTGCCACATCAGGCCCTTTTATAGCAATGACTTTAAATTCTTTTTTTTGCAGATTATTATAAGTGTTGAAGAAGTTTTCAATCTCCTCGACAAGATATGGATCCATTGCCTCAAGATCTTTTATTTTGTTGTATTTATCAGAGGCGTTTGCTGTAGCAATCAAACGATCGTTTCTTCTTGTTTTATTATTTTCGGTTTCAGTGGCTTCCATTACACCAACCAATTTGCATTTGATGATGCATCCCGGCCATGATAATTCATCCAATAAAACCAATACATCCAGTGGATCTCCATCTTCTGCTTTTGTATATGGGATAAAGCCAAAATGAAATGGAAAGACCTGGCCTTTTGGAAGAATTTTTTTCAGTTTAAACATTTGTAAATCTTTATCAAAATCGTACTTGGCCGCAGACCCTTTCGGTGTTTCAATGACGGCATGAATAAATTTTTCGTTCTTTGTAAATGTTGATGGAAGCTTCATGTTTTTGCAATATCAATATTTGTACCTGAAAATTTAGAAGCATTTATAAACTTAATTTTCAATTAATTTCGCAGGATAATGAAGTCAGGATTCGTAAATATTTTTGGAAAGCCAAATGCCGGCAAAAGCACGCTGCTGAATGCTTTGATAGGTGAAAAACTTGCAATTGTTTCTCCAAAAGTTCAGACAACAAGGCACAGGATCAAAGGAATTCTGAACGACAAAGACTACCAGATTATCTTCTCTGATACGCCCGGAATAATCGAACCGAAATACAAGCTGCATGAAAAAATGATGCAGGCTGTAAAAGGAAGCCTGGAAGATGCGGATGTCGCTTTATTAATTGCAGACATAAAAGACAACCCCGAAGAAGTGGATGCGATCTTCTCTTCGCTTGCCCTGAAAGCGCCTGCAATAGTGGTTTTGAACAAAACTGACCTTGTTCCAAAAGAAGCAGTTGAAAAAGCAGTTGCTTTTTTCTCTTCAAAAAAATATTGCAAAAAGGTGATTGAAATTTCAGCCTTGCAAAATAAAGGGATCAGCAAATTGATTGATGCAATTGTTGCAATGCTTCCGGAAGGACAACCTTTTTATAGTGATGATAATTTAAGTGATCTTCCAATGAAATTTTTTGTTGGAGAATTAATTCGTGAAAAAATTTTTTATTTGTACCAGGAAGAAATTCCATATCATGCTGCGGTTCTTGTGCAGGAATTTAAAGAAAAAACAACGCTCACAAAAATTACTGCTGATATCATTTTACAAAGAGAAACTCAAAAAGCAATCGTTTTAGGAGAAGGTGGAAAAATGATAAAGAAACTGGGAACGCTTGCCAGGAAAGACATTGAAGAATTTATCGGGGGAAAAGTTTTTCTTCAACTGTATGTGAAAGTGCGTCCAAAATGGCGCGACAGTGAAATGCATTTGAGGGAATATGGATATTAATAGTTTGAGTAAAAAAAATAAAATAATGAATTCATTTGGAAAAAATTTTCGGGTTGAAATTTTTGGTCAATCACATGGCGAATACGTTGGTGTCGTCATTGACGGTTGTCCGGTAGGAATTGAAATTTCTCCGGAAGATTTCAAAGAAGATATCGAAAGAAGAAAACCCGGAGCAAAAGGAACTACGCCAAGAAAAGAAGATGATATTCCGGAAATTATCAGTGGCGTTTTTAATGGTAAAACTTCAGGTGCTCCTATGACGATCTTGTTCAAAAACAGCAATACCCGAAGTGGAGATTATGAAAAACAAAGGGCTGTCCCCAGACCGGGGCATGCAGATTTTGTCGCTCATAAAAAATTTAAAGGTTTCGAAGATTATCGTGGTGGGGGACATTTCAGTGGAAGGTTAACCGTTGCATTGGTTGCTGCAGGAGTTGTGGCAAAAAAAGTAATTGCTTCTTTTTCGCCAGACAAAAAAATAGAAATTCATTCCACGATTTTAGAAATTGGAGGAGAAAAAGATGTTGAGAAAGGTTTGCAAAAAGCTATCAATGCAAAAGATTCGGTTGGAGGAATTGTGGAATGCAAAGTTTCGAATTTACCGATAGGATTAGGAGAACCTTTTTTTGATTCTGCTGAATCTTTGATCAGTCATGCCGTTTTTTCAATCCCTGCAGTAAAAGGAATTGAATTTGGCGCCGGATTCGCTGCGGCAAAAATGTTTGGAAGCGAGCACAATGATGCGATTATTAATGAAGATGGAACAACCGCCACCAATCATGCAGGAGGAATTGTAGGAGGAATAACCAATGGCAATGAACTGATTTTTCGGATTGTTGTAAAGCCAACTTCTTCTACTCCAAAAATTCAGGAAACATTAAATGTCGAAACTGGAAATGTAGAAGCTTTCTCTGTAAAAGGAAGACATGATCTTTGTATCGCATTGAGAGTTCCTGTTGTGTTAGAAGCAGTAACAGCAATGGTTTTGGCGGATTTAATTAAAGAAACATAAAGCTGTAAAAGAATAGTAAACGAACAAATATTATCAATTTTTTTTGCTTATTTAGGAATATAAACATCCTCAATAAAAAAATATTCTACAGGTTTATTTTTCTGAATTGTAATTGAAAGAACATCAAACTGGATTAGTTTCCATTGAGGATTTAAGAAAAGAAACTCTTCAGAAGCATTGATCAGATTTTCTATTTTCTTTTTGGAAACATCATCTTCGGGATAACCGAATTTTTTTGTCCTTCTTGTTTTTACTTCAATAAAATGTAAAATATCATTGAGAGATGCAATGATATCAACTTCCCAATGACTGTGACGCCAGTTTTGATACAGAATAGAAAAACCTTTTTGTTCCAAATATTCTATTGCCATCCTTTCGCCGAGCAATCCTGTATCGTTGTGATGCGCCATAGTGAAGGTATCAAATCAGAAATCCGGAATAGTATCTAAATTTAGTCAGTTACACCGATTGGTTTTGCAGCATTACGTGCAATGAAATAGTAAGTACCAAATAAAATTGCAGAGAAGATAAAAGTAGAAGCAACACTCCAGGGATAAAATGGTAAGCCATCAGAATAACACATCATTAGTCCGCTAAAAGTTTTCGGTCTTCCCAAGCCAGCAAGTGGAGAAGAACTGGCCCAAACTAAAAAATTAGAAATTAAAAAATAAAAAGTTGGAGCAGAGATAGCGGCAATTGCAATTCTTTTTACATTAAAGTTTTTAATGAAAAAACCAAACACAGTCATTCCCGCAAATAAAATATAATTTACAACCTGACCATCATAAAAACCAGGAATACTTCCAACGCCGTTAATGTATAATAATTGATACAAAGCATCCGAAACAAACATTGCTATCAGGGGAAGAAGGAATGCGAATTTTTTGTCTTTAATAACTGCTCCACCAAAAATTGCCATTGCAATCATCGGCGCAAATCCATAAGGACGGCCAGGCATAATTCTGTATAAGGAAGCAATCACAATTAATAAAATAAAACTACCTACAAGTTGTTTCGAGATTTTCATGTTCTGTATTTTTAGCAAAAATAAGGATTAAAAGTTTTTATCCGGTTGAAATTAAAGATGACAAACGTTTTGTTGGTAGAAATTTATTAACAACTTTTAGTCATGCAGAAACCCGCAGAAAAATTGACAGTAAACAAAGTTTTATGTTGAAATCTTTTTTCTTGTTTGAAGAAAAATTTCTAAAAAAGCAATGTGCAAAATATAAAATCACTTTGCTTCATATCCTTCATCTATCAATAAATTTTTTCCATCGGCCGCCTGTGTAGCAAGCTGATCACAACGATTATTCATAACATTTTCTGCATGACCTTTTACCCATTTAAAATGAATGCGATGTTGTCTGGAAAGTTCATAATATCTCAACCAAAGATCGCTGTTTTTGATGCCTCCTTTGAAGTTGGTTTTGATCCATTTGTTCAGCCAGCCTTGCATCACAGCCTTCACCACATAGTTGCTATCGGAATGGATCACAAGATCAAGATCTGTTTTTTTTAAGGCCTCCAAAGCTTTGATTACAGCCATTAATTCCATGCGATTATTTGTAGTCAGCCGGTATCCCTGTGATAATTCTTTTTGTATCTCTCCCCAGATCAAAATAACGCCATAACCACCAGGGCCGGGGTTTCCACGCGAAGAGCCATCAGTATATATTTCAATTAAATTTGATTGCACAGAATTTAGAAATGAAGAAGGTTTTAAATAAATTATACCAAAATTTTATAAAAAAATCACACCTGCAAAACGCCGGTTTTGAATTCTTCAATTTTTGGATTGTGATTGGCAGCAGATAAATTTTCTGAAATGATCTTTCGGGTTTGCTTTGGGTCAATAATAGCATCTACCCATAAGCGTGCTGCGGCATAAACGGCAGTTGTTTGCAAAGCATATTTATCCATCATTTCTTTCAACAATTTCTCTTCTTTTTTAGAAGTTATTTCCTCGCCTTTTGCCTTTAAAGACGCTACTTCAATTTGCAACAAAGTTTTTGCTGCCTGCTCTCCACCCATCACTGCTATCTTTGCTGATGGCCATGCATAAATAAATCTTGGGTCATAAGCTTTTCCGCACATTGCATAATTTCCTGCACCATAAGAATTTCCAAGAATAAAAGTGATTTTTGGAACCACGGAATTTGCTACAGCATTCACCATCTTCGCACCATCTTTAATGATTCCTGCGTGTTCACTTCTGGTGCCAACCATAAAACCTGTGATATCCTGTAGAAAAATTAACGGAATTTTTTTCTGATTACAATTCATAATAAACCGTGCTCCTTTATCTGCGCTGTCATTATAAATCACGCCTCCAATTTGCAATTCACCCTTTTTATTTTTAATGTTCAATCTTTGGTTCGCTACAATTCCAACAGCCCAGCCGTCCACCCTTGCATAGCCACAAATAAGGGTTTTACCATAATCTTTTTTAAATTCAACAAAGGAATTTGCATCTACAATGGTTTCAATAATTTCATGCATATCGTATGGCTTCTGATTTCCTTCAGGAAAAATGCCGTAAACAGCAGAAGGATCTTTTGCAGGAGGAACAGCAGCGCCCCTGTTGAATCCAGCTTTTGCCGATTCACCAATTTTTGAAACAATATCTTTCACACAATCAAGACATTCTTCTTCTGTTCCAAATTTATAATCTGCTATGCCGCTAATCTCGGTATGAGTTGCCGCTCCGCCTAGAGTTTCATTATCTGTATTCTCTCCTATCGCTGCTTTTACCAAATAAGGGCCCGCTAAAAAAATAGAACCATGTCCTTCTACCATAATTGTTTCATCACTCATAATAGGAAGATAAGCGCCTCCGGCAACACATGGGCCCATCACTGCCGCAATTTGGGTGATTCCCATTGCACTCATTTTCGCGTTATTTCTAAAAATTCTGCCGAAGTGTTCTTTATCAGGAAAAATTTCATCCTGCATTGGAAGAAAAACCCCTGCGCTATCAACAAGATAAATAACCGGCAAATTATTTTCCATTGCGATTTCCTGCATTCTCAAATTCTTCTTTCCTGTTATTGGAAACCACGCGCCGGCTTTTACGGTCTGATCGTTTGCTACAATCACGCATTGCTTTCCACTGACATATCCAATTCCTGCAACAACACCTCCAGCCGGACATCCACCAAATTCTTTATACATTTCATAACCTGCAAAAGCGCCAATTTCAATAAAACTTTTTTCTTTATCTAAAAGATATTCGATACGTTCCCTGGCTGTTAATTTGTTCCTTTCCTTTTGTTTTTGAATTGCTTTTTTCCCTCCGCCTTCTTCTATTTTTTCCAATAAGTTTTTTATACCCCTCCATGCGGTTTTGTTGGCGTCTTCATTTTTATTCATTTCTATATTCATAGCTTTCTTATTCTCGTCAAATCTAAAACTTTAATTGCTTTAAATTGGAACTTCATTTGCTTTATGATCGCATAACTATTTACGATTGTCAAAGAAATTATTATTCATTGCTCTTTCTCTGTTACTGCTTGCAGCAGCCGGTTATTTTATCTGGGAAAAATATAAATACAAAATCATTAAAAGCACCGTAGAATCTACCGTTTCACAGCAGACAGATAGTCTTTATTCGATTAAATACGACTCGTTAAATTTTGATCAGGAAAAGGGATATGCTTTTTTAAAAAACGTGAGAATAACAGCAGATACCAATCGTTTAAAAAGAATGGCTGTGGAAAATTTGCCCGATATTATATTAAATGCGACAATCCAATCTGTTACTGTTACAGGAGTAAAAACCGCAGAAGCATTACATGGAAATAAGATTCAAGGCGATTCGGTGATTATCGATTATCCAAAGATTACTTTATATTCCTTAAAGCCACTGCAACGGAATACGATACTTCAAAACGAAGCAAAGTCGCTCTATCAACAGATTTTGGGAAAATTGGATTTTATAAAAGTTGGCTTTGTTTTTATCAATAACGTTAATGTAAACAGCATTGATTTTTATTCGAAAGAAAAGAACTTTGATTTTATCAATGGAAAAATATTGCTCGAGGATGTGCTGATTGACAGTGCGCATAATCTTGACACCAATAGAATTCTATTTTGTAAACAAGCTGCTTTTACTGTTGATTCATTTTTTTCGTATAACCATAACCGCAGGGAACTATCTGTGACGAAGATTCATTTTATGGGAAAACAAAAACAGCTTTTGTTTGATCAGATTTCAGTTAATCGGTTTCCGGATAATCATTCGAAAGGAATTCGCCTTTTAGATGCCAATAAATTAACCCTCAATGGTGTCAACACAAATGAAATTGTAAAAAATAAAAATCTTGTTGTTGACACAATCTTATGTAATGAGATCACTCTCTACGAATTGCCAGTTGAGAATCTGAAGATATCAACTGCTAAAATCAGTAAATCTGCTGATAGCACGGGTTTCATGAATGTGTATGGTGTTTATATGAAACATCTGGATTTTCCAAAAGTTACTTTTGTTCCTTTTGCAAAAAGCAATTATTCTTTAGGCAACATCACAATAAAAGTGAATGATGTAAAAGCAAATCAGCTCAATGATTTGCAAATGCACCCAATGAATTTTACGAAAGAAGCAGAAGTCACACTTGCCAGTTTTTCTACTTCTTCAAAAGATAAATCTTATCAATTTAATTTTAAGAACATGTCATTGAATTCTTTGACAAAAGAATTAAAAATAGGTTCATTCAATGTGGATCCATTTGCATCAGAAAAAGTTTTCGCGAATAAGTTTCGGTTTCAGCGAGATAGATTTGACATCACTTTTACAGGAATTTCTTTAAAGAACATCAATATGAACAGCTTGCTCGATAAGCAATTGGTCGCTTCTGATCTTTTGATCAGTAATGCGAATGCAAAGATCTATCGCGATCTTCATAAACCTTTGGAGAAAAAAAGTCGTGTGGGCAATTATCTTTCTCAGCTTTTAGAAAAAATTGATGAACCCTTAAATATTTCAAAAGCCACGATCTCGAATGCATTTATTCAATATAGAGAAAATGAGTTTGTAAGTGATAGTATCGGTGTCGTTACTTTTCTAAATTCAAAATTAAATATTTCGAATATTACCAACATTCCTTCTGCGATTCAGAAAAATAATGAACTGAATATTTCTTTTGATACAAAAGTATTAAGCGAGATCCCGTTGACGGGCAATTTTAAATTCATCATGAACAGCAATGACGGCGGTTTCGTTGTAAATGGCCATGTCGGGGGTTTTGACGCATTATTACTCAATAAAGTTTCTATTCCAATGACATTAATTAAAATTAATTCAGGGAAAATTAATTCAGTAGATTTTCATTTTAATGGAAACAACACCAGCGCTGGCGGAGATTTCGTAATGAAATACAATGATCTTAAGCTGGAAGTTTTAAAGCGTGATAAAAACACCACCAAAGTAAAGAAAAGACACTTTCTGAGTTTAGCAGCGAATTTCCTCGTTCAAAATAATAATCCTGGTTCTTCCGGCCTCAGAAAAGTAAATGCAAAATATCAACGCAACATTTACAAATCATTTTTCAATCTTGTGTGGAAAACCATTTTTGCAGGCATGAAAGAAACAGCAGGAATTCCATAAAAGAAAAATCTGCCTTATTTATTTGTTTACTATTGGTCTGTATTTAGTATAAAAAAGTTCCTATTTTTTGAAGAACAGGAACTTTTTTTAATTAGATTGAATCTTCTATTCTGGTACCACAGTACAGTAAACTACTACATCATTAAAGTCGTCATCGCATGCAGAGCTGGTTCTATCCGTATCTTCGAAACCAATTAAAATTTTATTTTCAGGTGCGTAATTAATTAATACGGCATGCTTTTTCAGATTTGGATCAATTTCAGGATTTAAAGCATCATTTGTACAAAAATGAACAGCATCATTGTTAAGTGTATGATTAGTGGTATCCCATGCATTTTGCATCAATACAAAACCAAGAGACGTACCAACATCAAAAGTTCCTAAACTAACTTTATCTCCTGGTTTTAAACCAGTAAGGTGACCTGCATTTGGAAAAACATAAGTGATTGTTTTTACGTCCTGAGCGCTGACAGGAGGTTGGCCAGTTGGATAGGTATAAAAAGCAAGCGAATTAGAATTTAGACTGTTTGTGGAAACAAAAGTTATAAATACTTGCGATTTGCTTGAAATCGTAACATCACCAATGGCAGAATTATTAAATAAATCAGGCCGTCTTTTCACTAAATTTACTCTATCAGGAAGAGTAGTATCAATGAAAGTAATTAATGCGGGGGAAATCGTGTCTTTTAATAAGACATCAGGTGTACCGGTTGTTGGATTGTAACTTGATAAATTTTCATAAGTTGTGGAAGTAAAATGAACTGGTTTGGTTACCGGATCTTTTTTACATGAGGCAAATAAAAAAAGCGGTACCAATAGAAGTAAGTAGTTTCTTGTTTTCATGATCTTTAATTTACAATGTAGATAATAGTATAATGAGGAATTAATTTTGCAAAGACAAAAAGTTTGCCATAAAGTCGTCGTTGGGTATTATTGGTAAAATTCTCATAAACAATTCTTAAAAATTCAGAGGGCTTGATTTAAAAAACATCATCTATTGAAAAAATATTTTTTTTCTAAAGCCTAAATTAATTCCCTTTTGTGAACATTCAAAATGCAAAATTAAAAAAGGCTTTCAAATATGAAAGCCTGCTAATTAGTGACCCCGTCAGGATTCAAACCTGAAACCTTTTGATCCGTAGTCAAATGCTCTATTCAATTGAGCTACGGGGCCCGTTGTTTGTAAAATCTTCTTCTAATTATTTTCAAAGAGGCGCAAAAATAATAAATTATTTCGCAACTGCAGTTCTTCTTTTGCAATTATTTCCAGTTTTTATTTGTTTAGAAAATCAATTTTGTAATCTGCAATAAAAGATTCTCTTATTCGTTAATTATATCCGTAAAAATCAAAAAGTTATAATCCAATACCGAATTATGAGAATTTCGAAAAAAGGACTGCTTACTGCCGGCATTGTCTTTCTTGCCTCCATGTGCCTGTTTGTCTTTATTAATGGCAATCATAAAAAAATTACACAGAATTCGATACAAAAACAAACAATCAGGCAAAATATAAAAAGCATAGACGCTACCGTTTACAAAATCAATGAGCTGCAATTAAATACTCAAAGATTTATTATTACCGGTGATCCGCTTTTTGAAAAAGAAGCTTTAGGAAAAATAAAAGATTTGAACCAAATGGCGCAAAAATTTGATTCAGAAAAATCATATCGTCCTGAATATCTTTTTACTCCGTTGCTATACAAAAAATTAAATCTTGAGCAAAAGTTGCTCTCCGCTAGTAAAGTATCCAATAAAGATGCCGTCGAAATTTTGTCCAACCAGGAAAATAAAGACATCACAACATTTCTTTATCAATCCCTAAGTACTTTAAAAGAAAATTATCTTCAGCAAATAAATGTTTTGAATGAAGAAGTAAAAGCCATTGATATTTTAAATTTTAAAATTTCAATTGCTATTATCCTTGGCTCCATAGTTTTGATTCTTCTTACTTTGTTTAACATCTTTAAAAATAAACGCCTGAGAAAAGTAGCTGAAACAGATTCGCGTGAGATCGAAATAAAATATAAAAATCTTGTTGAAAATTGTGGCGCCGGTTTATTAACAACAGACCTTAACGGAAATATAACTTTCATTAATAAAAGAATTACCTCATTTACCGGATTTGAACCTAATGAAATTGTTGGGAAAAATTATTCTTCTCTTGTAGACCCAGAATGGGTAAATATTATCAATGAAAAATTTAAAAAGCAATTTCTGGTTCGTAAATCTGAGTGTTGTCTTGAATTCCCTTTAAGAGTTAAATCCGGCAATATTATCTGGGTAGAGCAAACAAGTGTTATTTTATCTGAAGAAGGAGAACCAAAAGGTTTTCAGTGTCTGGTTAAGGAAATCACCGATAAAAAAAAGGTAGAAGAAGAATTAAAAAAGATTGAGCAGCAAAGAGAAGAATACCAGTTCAGATTACAATCAATTCTTGATAATACTCCATTGATCGTTTTTATTAAAGATCTCGAAGGTAAATATCTGCTGGCTAACAAAAGTTACAGAGATGCTTTTAATCTTACACGTGAACAGATCATCGGGAAAACCGATTTGGATCTGGTGCCCGAAGAAAATGCGAAACGTTATAAAGAGATCGACGAATATGTTATCCGCGAACAAAAGAATACAGAAGTGGAAGAAACTGTTCAGATTGATAACGTAACAACCAACCTGTTGATCGTGAAATTTCCATTGTTTGACAAGGACAACAATATCTATGGCATTGGAGGAATTGCTACTGATATTACCGAAAGATATTTATATGGAATGCACCTGATAGAATCCAAGAGCAAAGCGGAAATGGCCGAGCAATTGCAGGAAGAATTTCTTGCCAACATGAGTCATGAAATAAGAACTCCGATGAATGGAATTATCGGCATGACGAATATTTTATTAAACACTTCCATGACCGACGAGCAAAAAGATTTTCTCAAAGTAATTAAAAAATCTTCAGACAATCTTCTCGTGTTGATCAATGATATTCTGGATCTTTCTAAAATAAAAGCTGGCAAACTCCGCATTGAAAAAATTGATTTTCGTCTTCGTGAAACCCTTGAACATTCCATAAATACTTTCAGGTGTTTGATCAAAGAAAAGGGATTGACACTAAGAATTTCTGTAGATCTGGATGTGCCAGATTCTTTAACCGGCGACCCGCATCGGTTGAATCAAATTTTAAATAACCTTATCAGCAATTCGATAAAATTTACAGTAAAAGGAGAAATAAACCTGGAAATTAAAGCAATACAACAGGAGAATAAAGAAGTTAATCTTTTGTTCTGCGTGGCAGATACGGGGATTGGAATTGCAAAGGAAAAACTTAAAACAATTTTTGAAACTTTTTCTCAGGCAGAAACGGAAACTTCAAGAAAATTTGGAGGAAGCGGGTTAGGATTGTCTATCACTAAAAAATTAATTGAACTTCAAAATGGAAGTATTGATGTTTCAAGTACGCCAGGTGAAGGAACAACATTTACATTTAATATAAAATATGCAATAGCGAACAACACAGTTGCTAAACAATATGGTAATGTAAAACAAGATACATTAAAACAGGACGGCTTATCAGGAAAAAGAATTCTGATCGTAGAGGATAATGAAGCCAATCAAAAGGTTATTTATCACATGCTGCATAATGCAGGAATAGAACCTGATCTGGCTGACAACGGAAAAGTAGCAATTCAATTATTAGAAGATAGCTTTGAATATGATCTTATCATAATGGATCTGCAGATGCCTGAAATGGATGGTTTTGAAACAACTGTTTACATCCGTCAAAAACTGAACCTTAGCATTCCAATTATAGCAATGACAGCAAGTGCGTTGAGAAACGAAAAAATAAAATGTCTCGAAATTGGAATGAACGAATATATGAATAAGCCCTTTGTTCCATCAGATCTTTTCAGGGAGTTACGACGTTTTTTATTAAAATCAGAAGAGACCGAGATTGAAGAAACTCCAATAATTCCTAAAAATGAATCAAAAAAATTGTATAGCCTGAACCATTTGATCGAGATGGATGACATGGATTGTCTCTGCGAGGTTCTGCAACTGTTTTTAGATTCTGTACCGATGACTATGATTGAAATAAAGGAAGCGATTATTGAAGAAAGATGGGAAGATGTTTATAAGAAAAGTCATAAGGTAAAAAGTAGTATCGGCATTTTACAAATGGGGAAATTGATGTCATTGATTAGCAAAGTTGAATTAGATGCAAAAGAAAGAAAGAACCTGGACGAAATACTTTCCAACTTTGAAAAAGCAGAAGAACTTTTTGAAAAAATAAATCCAATGATAGAAGTAGAACTTGCGTCTGCATTAGCTGTCGTTCAAAAAAACTAAAAACAAAAACACCACAAAATGAAAATACTAATTTCTGATGATGAAATCATTATGCTAAAAATTATTGAGCTACGCTTGAAAAAAGATGGGCATGAAGTGATTGTAACCTCGAATGGAAAAGAAGCAATAGAGCAAATTAAACTTCATGATCCTGATATGATTATCGCCGATATAATGATGCCGTTTACGTCAGGTTTGGAAATTGTAAGTATGGTAAAACAAAATCATCTTCATCGTAAAGTTCCTATCATTATTCTTTCCGCTATGGGCCAGGAAAATGTTGTTCTTGAAGCATTTAATCTTGGTGCTGATGATTATATCACAAAACCATTTAGTCCCAATGAACTGTCGATGCGGGTAAAAAGGCTTGCAGCCTCAATAAGTTCAAATTGAAAAAATAATCAAACAATATCAGAAGGCTGTTTTTCTAATTGCTCAATAAAGAATCATGAAATCCTTACAATTTTTATTCACTGATCCAATTAATGAACTTGTAAGCTATTTGCGTTACAGTGTTTTCAAAGAACAACTTTTATTAAAGACAATCTTACTTTTCTCTCTTTTAATCCTTGTTTTAATCTCATTTATTCTCTACTATCTTTTGAGAAGATCAAAACGTGGAAAACGCAAGGCTTTTCTTCAAAATATGTTCAATGATTTTATCAGCGAGATTGCCATTTGTGAATCTGAAGATGAACTAAATGAAGTCTACTCGCAGCCAGATGCACAAAGAATTATTCAACAATTTCAAAAAGAAAGATTTCAAAAAAAATTACTGATTTCTGAATTAGCGAAAACTTCCAAAAAATTCAGAGGATCAACACTTAAAAATATTCAATGGCTGTTTCAAAAGATGCAATTAAAAAATGAATTGCGAAATAATTTAAACAGTAAAGAATGGTATATAAAAGCCAAAGCAGTTCAACAACTGGCATGGCTAAGACAAGATTGGAGCGTCCAGGAAATTTTTGCGCTTACCAATCATGATAACAATCTTTTGAGGATGGAAGCTCAGATTGCCATCGTAAAACTTACTGGTTTTGAAGGATTAGACTTTTTAAACTCAATCCATCATCCAATTTCTGAGTGGCAGCAATTAAGATTGATCGAAGAACTTTCCGGGCAAGCCCTGGAAGAAAAAGTAAAGCTTAACGAATGGTTGAAATCAACAAATGAAAGTGTTATTCATTTTGCATTACGTCTGGTAGAAATATATCGCCAATACAAATATTATGATAATGTTGTGGCTTGCCTTTCTCATTCATCTGCTGAAATTTGCAGAACCGCTGTTGTAACATTAAGCTATATCAGCAATGAAACAACTGCTGATTTATTGATTGCTCATTATCACGATTATGACTCAGCCACTCAACTGGAAATTTTGAAAATACTACAAAACGAAGGCTCAGAAAATCATCTTGAATTTCTGCTTTCATTGCTTCATCATCCTGACGATTCTTTTAAAATGGCCGCTGCTGCTGCCATTCGCAAAATACGCAAAGCAAGTATGGAAAAAATTGAAGCATCAGTTGAAAAATCTTCTCATCCCTGGAATGTGATTTTACCTCAACTTAAAATGGAAAGTATCGCATGAAAGTTATTCACGTTTTATTCGAAATATTAACTTACGGAATTTTTATTTATTCCATCGCACTGCTATTGTTTTATCTGTTGATAGTTGCTTATTCAATTGCAGAAATAAAACTTTACATGCGAAAAAGCAGTTTCACTGATTACGATCTTTTAGCTTCCTCTGAATATGCGCCTACGATTAGCATCATCGCACCGGCTTATAATGAAGAAGCAAATATCATCGAAAATGTTCGTTCACTGCTGGCCGTTCATTATAACAATATTGAACTGATCCTGATCAATGATGGCAGCAAAGATCAGACATTGAACAAACTGATTGACGCATATCATTTGATCAAAGTTCCTTATTTAATAAATGAAAAAATTAAAACAAAACCGGTTAAAAATATTTATAAAAGCACCAATCCTCTTTACCACAAACTGATTGTTATTGATAAAGAAAATGGTGGCAAAGCAGATGCGTTAAATACCGGAATTAATGTAGCAACTAATAAATACATCGTTTGCATTGATGTGGATTGTGTTTTAGAACAAGACGCCATGCTAAAACTTATCAAACCGTTTTTAGAAGAAACTAACGAGCGCGTTATTGCGACAGGTGGCGTTGTTCGTATTGCTAATTCATGTGAAATAGTAAATGGCAAATTAGTAAATGTTCATCTGCCAAAAAAACTATTGCCAAGAATACAAACACTGGAATATATCAGAGCCTTTTTATTAGGAAGAATGGCATGGAGCCGGATGAATGGATTGTTAATCATCTCGGGCGCATTTGGTGCTTTCGACAGAGAAATTGTAATAAAAGCAGGAGGCTACAACGCAGCAACAGTAGGCGAAGACATGGAATTGATCGTTCGTATGAGAAGGTATATGCATGAAATGAAATTGGCTTATAAAGTGTGTTATATTCCTGATCCTTTGTGCTGGACAGAGGCACCATCTTCTTACAAGATCCTTGGAAGACAACGTAATCGCTGGGCACGTGGAACCATCGAAACTTTGAAGATCCATAAGAAAATGTTTCTTAACAAACGTTATGGAATTTTAGGAATCTTAAGCTATCCATATTGGCTCATGTTTGAATCATTAGCGCCGGTTATAGAATTCACAGGACTTATTTTTTTATTCATCACAGCTTTATTTGGTCTTGTGTCTTTAAAAATATTCTTGTTACTTCTCGGATGTATTCTCGGTTTCGGATTTTTATATTCCATCTTTGCAATCCTTATCGAAGTGACTACATACAATCAGTACAAAAAACGGTCTTATATGTTCAAACTTATCCTGACAGCGTTCATGGAACCATTCATTTTCCATCCTTTCGTTGTATGGTTTGCTGTTCGTGGAAACCTGGATTATTTGCAAAAAAAGAATTCATGGGGAGAAATGACAAGACACGGCTTCAATGTAAAAAACTAAACCAGAATTTTAAATGAATCAACCCAAATCGAATGATCAATCACGATCGAATTTTATCGTGAATGCATTGAATTCCTACTCCGTACGATCACTAATCTTTTTGATCCTGATGTTGTTGATAGGTATTTATGAAATATGTCTCAATCACAAATTAGAAAATGCAAATATTTCTTTGTTTACTGTCGCCACCACTACTCTGATCAATTATGTTTTTTATTGTCTAAAAGTTTATTTATTTCTTTTAATTCCATTTCTTCTTATTTATTTTTTTTCAAAAAAGGCTGCCCATTTTGTGTACGCTTTTTTCGCAATTTTTCTTCTGCTGATTCAATTGTCGCTGGTTCAATATTTTAATAAAACAATGGTTCCTCTCGGCTCTGACCTTTATGCATACTCGCTTTCAGATATCCGGCAAACCATTGGTGCATCGGGAAGTATTCATTTATCAATTTTCATATTCGCGCTGCTTTTGATTGCTGTTTTTATTTTTATTTTTATTTATTTTCCGAAGAAAGTTAAAGCAGGAAAATATTTAACTACTGCCATTCTTGCTCTGTCAATTATTATAATTACAACCGGTTTTACTTTATCAAATTCAGGTACACTTAAAACAGAATATACGAGAACTGCTGTAATCAATAAATCTGATTTTTTTATCAAACAATCTTATCAATATTTTTTTCCGAAGCCCGTTGAAAATGATATTTACTCTGACACTTACTCCGGAGATTTTGGTGATAATTCTGCAGCATCGTTCAAAGATTTTGTTTATATAGACGAAAGCAAATTTCCTTTTTTGCATAAAGATGAAACGCCCGATGTATTATCTCCGTTTTTTAATAAAGCCGATCATTTACCAAACATCGTTATCATTCTTGTAGAAGGACTTGGACGGGCTTTTACCAATGAAGGCGCAGTTCTTGGAAATTTCACGCCTTATCTTGATTCGCTTTCCAAACAAAGTTTATATTGGAAAAACTTTTTGAGTTCAGGTGGAAGAAGCTTTGCCGTTTTGCCCTCTGTGCTCGGCTCTTTGCCGTTTGCAAAAAACGGGTTTAATGAATTAGGAGATCAGATGCCAGCGCATCTTTCTTTAATTAGTCTTGCACGTTACAATGGATATAGAACCGCATTTTTTTATGGCGGTGATTCAAGATTTGACAACATGAATCTTTACATGAAAAAAAATGACGTGAATAGTATTTATGATGAATTTACTTTTCCTTCAGGTTACACTAAACTTCCTTCTGAAAACGGATTTACATGGGGTTACGGCGATAATGAATTGTTCAGAAGATATTTGGAATTATTGCCACAGCAAGACAGTCAACCGGAATTAAATGTGATGTTTACCGTGGCAACTCATAGTCCTTTTTTATTGAATAACCAGGAAAAATACAATGCGCTTTTTGAAGAAAGAATGAATGAACTGGAATTCTCAGCAGAAAAAAAAGCGGCTTACCAACAATATAAAGCCCAATATGCAAGTATATTATTTCTTGATGAATCCATTAAAAATTTTATTGAAAAATATAAGCAAAGAAGTGAATTTAAGAATACGATTTTCATCATTACCGGCGACCATCGCATGCCGGAAATACCGATGATCTCAAAAATGGATCGTTATCATGTTCCCTTGATCATTTATTCTCCATTGCTAAAACGTACTGCTACTTTTTCATCAATATCTTCCCATTTTGATATTACTCCAAGCCTTCTTGCTTTCTTAAATAACTCTTATTCTTTTGGAAAGCCAACGCTTGCAAGCTGGATTGGAAGCGGATTAGACACTACGCGCGCATTTAGGAACATTCATCAATATCCGTTAATGCAAACAAAAAATGAAGTAATAGATTTTGTGCAGGGAACATCACATCTGAATGGCCAAAATACTTTTTTAATTGAACAAAATATGGATGAAGAACCAACGAATGATAAAATCAAAGCTAAAGAATTGCAACATGCATTTGATCTTTTCAAAAGTAGAAATCAAAAGTTTATTGATGGCGCCCAATTAATTCCTGATTCTATTTATCAGAAATATTATCCACGCTAGTTTTAGTTTTTGACATTAAATTTTTTCTGATAGTAAATTTTAGAAAACTAAGACAGCTTTGTTTTCTAAAAAAATCGTTTGATTCGAGAGTTGAATTGATTTTTATGACAAATTACTTTTTGTATTCCACAAATTTGAGCAAAGCAGAGATCAAAGTCAGGGAGAAGTCTCTCCCATTTCCCTGATCATTTTTTCACTGTAGTTTCAAAATAATTATTGGTGATATGGCTCATAAGAGGAAGATAGAAATTCCAGAAAAAGCTGCGTCTGTCAGCGTCTTCATTTGTATAAAATAATCTTTTAAAAAAACTGATACCTTTAAAATAAGAACTGCTCATTGAAACAGGATTGTTGCAAAAATTTCCTGAAAAATAATAGAACTGATAGTCTTTATTTTTATGCGTTAATATGGCTGGAAAGTTTCGCGGAATATTATTTTGATCCAATATTTTCTGACCGGTAGGGTTGGTTTTTATTTTAAATTCCGAAACAACATGATTTAGAGAATTGTCGTATTGCATCACGTCAAACCAAAAGGGATAACCGCTTTCAGCTGGCAGTTCAAATATTTTTTGATTCGCTTCGCTTGTTTGAATCACTGGTAATGCTTCTGTCAAATCTTTTCCTTCTTCCAAAACAACCAACGAGCCTGAGGTGTTTAAAAATACTATTCCCGCATTATGAAACAACCACTGGATATGATAATTTTTTTTATAATTGTTTACTATCCATTGGGGCAAATCAGCATTTATTGAAGGATCAAGAGACACGAAATAACAACCGATCCAACCAGTCCATTTTAAACCAAAAAGATTTTCAAAATCCGTGCGCACTTTTTCAGAAGTTGGCGAGCCGATGGTATTGAATTCAGAAACGATCAGTTTATGTTTTGATTTCATCATCTGAAGCAATTGAATATCCTGATCACTCATTCCTCCATACAAAATTCCCTGTCCTTCCTTATTGTTTTGATACCAATCGTTTTTATAAACACCATAAGTGTCTGTGAAATAAACCATGTCCGCATCATCGCTCAATTTATCCAACAAATCCGTTGAAAAACGTTCTAATCCTTTCACTCGAAATTTTTCATTTTTAAGCGGGAAGAATCCAAAATAATCACGACTGTTTTTATAAAGGCTTGTTTTTGTTTTCGAAAAACGATCATGATTCAGCACCCAGGTAAATGATGCATGCTGTTCACCAACAGGCTTCTCAACCGTTTTATCAACAATGATGGCAACAAGTTTCTTCTTGGAAGTCAAAAGCCATGAAAGCCACATCCAGAAAGGAATTGACAAGAGAGCAAATAATAGAATACTTACTTGTTTTTTCTTTATTGCCATAAAAATTAAAATCTTCTTTGATAAGTTAGACTAAGCAGATATTGGTTTCCAATTTCTTTCGGCAGGTATTCCTGTTGTAAAATTGAGCAGCAGAATAAAATAATGTTCATTCTATTGAATGTCTTCCTATAATCTGCAGAAATGCGATACGATTTCAACTTATATAAATTGTGAAGTTGAATATTATTAGCAGTTTCATCAGGCGAGATTCCGGTACCTAACCCTAAAGCAAAATAATCTGTTCCTTTAAAGTAATAGCGCGTTGTGAATGAATAAGAATTGGAGACGGCATTGCTTGATGGTGTAAGATATGTTCTGAAATTAAACCAATAATTTTTAAAATATTTTCCTAGAGATGCGGTGTAAATCCACGTTGCATCATCAAAATATAAATAACGAAAACCTCCTTCTGCTTCAAAACTATTTGGAAGATTTGCATACAATGAAAACCCTGCGCGATATTGCGGGAAGACACCGTTTTTATCGGAGATGCCGGCGTTCATATAGCTGTAAAATGTTTTTGAAATTCTTGGATATGCATCGATTTCAAATTGCGTTCCATTTGTTTTAAAACGATTCGCATAATTGATTCTGCCGGTGATGGAACCAATCTTTGTGCTTCTTGTGTAATCAACACTTACCAGATGCCAGGGATCATTATATTGTTTATCAAAACTTACAAAATCATAACTAACACCGATTTTATTTTTTACCTGTTGCTCTTTTAAATTTTCCAATTCAGTTCGGGCTTCAGTATTTTTTGAATCTTTTTTTAATAATTCATTTAAAACTTCACTTGCCTGCGAAAATCGTTTTAAATCAATAAGGCATTTTGCCTTTTTCATCAAAAGGATTTTTGATTCCGGATGAAATTTTAAACCATCTTCACAAACTAATAAAGCCTTTGAAGAATTATCATTCCAATATTCAAGATCGGTATAAGCCGCGGAAGCGTCTTCGTTATCGGGATGCTGATTCAAAACCTGTTCAAAACAATTTCGTGCGCTGTCCTTCTTACTGTTCCAGGTATAAATCCGGCCTAAAAAGATCCGAATATCAGAATAGTCAGGACTTATACCTAAAGCCTTATAACTTAGCTGAGTTGCAAGAGCGTAATCTTTTTTCTCAAAAGCCGCGTTGCGGGCCTCTTTAAAAAGATCATCCGATGATTGGGCAAAGAGAGATTGCGAAATAAAAAACGCAGTAAACAGAGAAATAAAACCAAATGCTTTTTTCAGGTTCATTGAATTTTTTTGTAATTAAATTGAGTCAATTTTAGTAGAATATTTTCCTTTATAATAACGCTCTATATTTTTGCATATTGCACCAAATCATCAAAATGAAAATTTATTTCTGGTCTGTCGGGAAATCGCATGAATTTTATGTAAAAGAAGGCATCGAATTGTTTACAAAACGCATCTCACATTACTTTCCTGTTGAATGGAAAATTTTTCCGGCCGCAAAAAATGCTGCTTCTTTTTCTGAAGAACAAATTAAAAAAAATGAAGCTGTTACTGTTTTGAATGCTTTGCAAAATGATGATGTTCTGATTGCTTTGGATGAGAATGGAAAGCAATTTACGTCAATTGAATTAGCAGGATTTATTCAACAGAAAGCAAATGCGGGTTCGAGGAATATTGTTTTTTTAATAGGTGGTGCTTATGGAATTCATGAAAGCGTTTTAAAACGAAGCAATTTCAAATGGAGTTTGTCAAAATTGATTTTTCCTCATCAGTTGGTGCGCTTGATTCTTGCTGAACAAATTTATCGTGCATGCACGATCATTCGAAATGAAAAATACCATCATTCTTAGTTTTTCTGTAGGTTTGATTTAATTAAAGAAATAAAATGTCTGTTACGATTCTTATCATTATTGTTACTGTTATTGTATCTCTGTCTGCTTTTGGTTCGCATAAAATAATGGATGATCTTATTTTTTACCCAACTGCTATCACACAAAAAAATCAATATTATCGTTTTATCACTTACGGATTTATTCACGCTGATCTTGCACATTTGTTTTTCAATATGTATGCATTTTACTTATTCGGAGGCGCATGTGAAAATTCTTTCATCAATATTTTCGGCGCCTCCGGAAAGACATTTTATATTCTCATGTATTTTTTGGCGTTGATCGTTTGTGTGATTCCTGATTTCATAAAACATAATCGAAATCCGAATTACAGAAGTCTTGGTGCGTCAGGAGCCGTATCCACAGTGGTTTTCGCGTATATTTTATTTCAGCCTCTCCAGGGAATTGGCTTATTGTTTATCCCGATTTTTATTCCCGGATTCTTATTTGGAATTCTATTTTTAATTATTTCTTATTTCTTAGGAAAAAAAGGAGGATCAAGGATTAATCATTCTGCACACATTTGGGGAGCAATATTTGGCATTGTTTTTCTGATCGTTTTCAGCAAATTATTTTCTGATTTTCCTTTGCTGCAAAATTTTATGAACTCAGTAAAAAGCCTTGATCTGCATCACATTTTTACGACTTATTAATTTCCAGTAAAAGAACTTTTTTTGTCTTTTCTTTAATTTTAAAACGATCATCAATCCTCTTTCCGATAATCCACATAATTCTTTTGTTACTTTCAATAACCCAGATATTTTCTTTCTCCGTTAAAGACATTTTTTGATCAATAAAAAACTTGCTCAATTTCTTTTTCTTTTGCATACCAAGTGGATAAAAATAATCTCCTTGTTTCCATTTGCGAAGTAGTAATGGAAAAGAAATATTTTCCATATCAAGCATTGCAATAGAATTAGAAGATGGAATTTTTCCATCTCGCATTTCTTCTTTTTTAATCATTAATCTTCCTGATTGAAAATCAATTTCTTTGTCATTTTCATTAATTAAAATATGCTGGACAATTTGATTATCTATTGGCGAAATGATAACCCAGTTACGGTTTTTAAGGATTTTGTGTGTTGCGGATGAAATATATTTTCCACTTTCGCTTTTCAACAAATGAATAACTTCATCTGCTTGATGCGCTCTAAAACCAAAATCTTTGATGATCTCATAGACAATTGTTTTTTGGGGTTCAGTTTTCAACAATTTCAAAACAGGAATATGAATTTCATTTCCTTTTTGTTGCAATAATTTTTTCTTATGAAGATCAATTGATTGCTGATATAACATTTCTATTTCACGAAATCTTTCCAAATTATTTATCAGATTATCTTCCGCCTTCGGAAAAACTTTTTCTACAGATGGAATCAATTGATGCCGAAAATAATTGCGTGTATATTTATCAGAAGCGTTGGAAGAATCCTCAACAAAATGCAAATTATTTTCTTTTAAAAACAATAATATTTCTTCTCTTTTTGCAAACAATAATGGCCTGATAATTTTTCCCTGTTTAGGCAAAATTCCCTGCAAACCCTTTATTCCAGCGCCTTTGAAGAAATTCATCAATAAGGTTTCGATATTGTCATTAGCATGATGAGCAGTGAGAAGGTATGTTTTCTGATCTCTCGTAATTAATTTTTCCTGTAACAATTCATCGAACCATTTATAACGCAATTCTCTTGCAGCAACCTGGATGGAAACTTTATTTTCTTCAGCATATTCTGTGGTGTCAAACTCTTTTACAGAAACTTTTTTATCATATTTTTCTCCAAGCTGAATTACAAACTTTTCGTCTCTTTCACTCTCCTCTGCTCTTAATTGAAAATTACAATGTGCTATTTCAAAATCAAATCCTGCCTGGAAACATAATTCACATAACGCAACAGAATCTGCGCCACCACTGACAGCAAGGATCAGATGATCTTTTTTTTCAAAAAGTTTTTTTAGCTGAATATAATTTGTAAATCGGTATAATAAAGACATTCTATTATTTTTATCCTTCCAAATCCTCTTCTGCGTCCTCATAAGCTGCCTGCAATTCATTGAAAGAGTGGCGATCATTTATTTCTTTTGCTACCTCCATTCCTTTTTTATAAATATGTATCGCTTTTTTTGTATCTCCAATTCGTTCTAATAATTTTCCAAGATGATAATAAGAACCAATATACCGAGGCTCTCTTGTCAGAATCTCATTGAACAACTTTTTTGCTTCCTGGTCATTTCCGATCTTGATATATTCCAATGCCAGAGCATGTTGCAGAAAGCTATCCTTCCCCGAATCTTCTAAATATTCTTTCAACTTACTGATCCTGTCCATCAAATAATTTTTTACTTTTTTTTTACTTAGTATCTTCGCACCTCGAAAAAAAGAAGAATAATGAAGATACTTGTTTGCATCAGCAAAACGCCCGATACAACAGCAAAAATAGCCTTCACTGATAACAATACGAAATTTGCAGAAACCGGTGTTCAGTTCATTTTAAATCCTTATGATGAATGGTATGCATTGATAAGAGCGATCGAATTAAAAGAAGCAGATCCCGCAACTGTGCTGCATTTGATCAATGTCGGCGGAGCTGAAAATGATCCTATTATTCGTAAAGCGCTGGCTCTTGGCGGTGACGAAGCAATAAGAGTGAACAGTAACAGCCACGATGATTTTTATATCGCTTCGCAAATTGCAGAAGTGGCGAAACAAAATAATTATGATCTTATTTTCACAGGAAAAGAAACGATAGATTATAACGGTTCTTCGATTGGCGGAATGGTTGCTGAATTATTACATTTTCCTTTTATTTCTTTGGCTACTAAATTTTCTTTGGAAGGAAATGTAGCAACAGTTGATCGGGAAATTGAAGGAGGAGAAGAAGTAGATATTGTAAATCTTCCTGCGGTTGTAAGCTGTCAAAAAGGAGTTGCTGAACAACGCATTCCTAACATGAGAGGAATTATGGGCGCAAGAACAAAGCCTTTAAAAGTGCTGGAACCCATTCAGGCAGACACTTTTACAGAAATTTCTTCCTTTGAATTGCCACCTGCAAAAGCTGGTGTAAAATTAATTCCTGCTGATCAGCCGGAAGAATTGGTGAGATTGCTTCATGAAGAAGCGAAAGTGATTTAAAGCAAAAAAAAATCAAAAATATTTTTTTGTTTACTGTAAATGGAAATTTTTAACTGATAATTTTTAATTAATAAAATGAGCGTTTTAATTTTTTTAGATCAATCAGAAGGGCATATTAAAAAGAATTCTTTTGAAGCCGCATCTTATGGAGTAAAACTTGCAGAAAATCTTGGAACTTCTGCAGAAGGAATCGTTTTAGGAGCTATAAATGATGATCTGGCTTTATTAGGAAAATATGGTTTGAAAAAAATCTATACAATAAAGGATGAAGCGCTCAATAATTTTGATGATGAAGTTTTTACTCATGTAATTGCTGAAGCGGCAAAAAAAACCGATTCAAAAGTGATCGTATTTTCTAACAATTTTAATGGCAAGGCGGTTGCTCCGCGTTTGTCAGTTAGATTAAAAGCAGGATTGGTTACAGGTGTTGTTGCTCTGCCGCAAACCACGAACGGCTTTGTAGTGAAAAAAAATGTTTTCAGCGGAAAAGCTTTTGCAAATGTTGCGATCAAAACCGACATCAAAATTATTTCCTTAAATGCCAATGCATACAAAGCAACAGAATCGGAAGGAACAGCAGAAGTTGAGGAATTGAATGTTGACATTCCTGCACCAAAAGTAAAAATCAAAGAGGTAAATAAAGTGTCAGGAGAAATTCCATTGGCAGAAGCAGAATTGGTAGTAAGCGGTGGACGTGGTTTGAAAGGGCCGGAAAACTGGAACATTGTTACGGATCTCGCAAAAGCGCTTGGAGCCGCCACTTCATGCAGCCGCCCGGTAAGCGATAGTGATTGGAGGCCTCATCATGAACACGTTGGCCAAACGGGCTTAACTATTGCTCCGAATTTATATTTTGCAATTGGTATTTCCGGCGCTATTCAGCATCTTGCCGGGGTAAACAGAAGCAAAACAATTGTTGTTATTAATAAAGACCCTGAAGCTCCATTTTTTAAAGCAGCAGATTATGGAATTGTAGGCGATGCGTTTGAAGTAGTTCCAAAAATCACTGAAGCTGTTAAAAAATTAAAAGGTACAAGTTAGGAGCGTAAGAATGAAACTTTCACAAAAAGGCATTTATTTTTATATTTGTTGTTCACAAAAAAGATTCCGCTCGGAGCGGATTGAGTTGATATGAAGAAAATAGAATTGGAAATTGTTGCACTTTCTCATAGTATTACTCAAACCCATTCTTATGCGGTTGTTTTGGGTGAAGTAAATGGATTACGCAGACTGCCAATAGTTATCGGGGGGTTTGAAGCGCAGGCGATTGCAGTGGCGCTGGAAAGAATGCAACCAAGCCGGCCACTTACTCACGATCTCATGAAAAATTTCATGATGGCTTTTAATATTGAGCTTCACGAAATAATTATTAATGATTTGCAGGAAGGAATTTTTTATTCCAAATTAATTTGCTCTTCTGATAAAGACACTGTTGAAATTGATTCACGAACTTCCGATGCAGTTGCATTGGCAGTAAGATTTGGTTGCCCAATTTATACTTATGATAATATTCTGGAAAGCGCTGGCATCCTGATGGAAGAAGATGACAAGAAGAAAAAAGTGGTTGTTTCACACAATGATGAAGGCACCGAAGATCTTAAAAAAATGTCTTTGTTAGAATTGGAAGCGCTGCTAAATGAAGTTCTTGTTCATGAAGATTATATAAAAGCTGCGTCCATCAGAGACGAGATCAACAGAAGAAAAGGAAGCTAATAGTTCAAGGTTCAAGGTTGAAGGTTCAACGTTGAAGTACCTTCAAGATTGAATATTCAACCTTCATTGAGATGGTAATATTTCCCAATTGTAAAATAAATCTCGGGCTTAATATTCTGCAAAAGCGTGAAGACGGATATCATGATCTTGAAACCGTTTTTTTTCCTCTCCCCTTTTTTGATGTTTTAGAAATTATTTCTTCAGATAAAACTGATTTGAGAAACACCGGCGTTTATGCAGGAAAAATTGAAAATAATTTATGCCTTAAATCTTTTCATTTACTGAAAAAAGATTTTCCTCAATTACCGGAAATAAAAATGCATTTGCATAAAAGTATTCCGATGGGAGCCGGACTGGGCGGCGGTTCTGCTGATGCAGCGTTCACGTTATCATTACTGAATGAAAAATATGATCTCAATATTTCTTCGCAAAAACTTCTCGAATATGCATTACTGTTAGGCAGCGATTGTCCATTTTTTATTTTGAATAAACCGGTTTTTGCAACCGGGCGCGGAGAGAAAATGAAGGAAATTAATTTATCACTTTCTGGTTATAAAATTATCATCATTAATCCAGGCCTTCACATTAACACGAAAGAAATGTTTCAAAAAATTTTTCCTATTATCCCAGAAAAAAGTATTTATGAAATTATTCAACAGCCTGTTGAAACATGGAAAAATGAATTAGTAAATGATTTTGAAAAAATCGTTTTTACCCAACATCCACAAATAAAAAAAATCAAAGAAAATCTTTACGATCATAATGCGGCGTATGCTTCAATGACCGGAACAGGAAGCACCGTTTTTGGAATTTTCAAATTTACTGATCAGATTAAATTGTCTATTGAAGATGGATTTTTCTATAAATGGATCAGTCTATAAAAAATTGAAAATGATTTCCTCCAAATATAAAATCTTCGATATTTCTTCTTCTACTGCTCTTTATATTCAGTCAAAATTTGATTTCATTTTTTATCGTCAGCGTTGAAAATCTCTACCTTTGAAACAACCTATTTCAAAATTTATGAAAATTCATCAGCAACAAATCCGGCTCAAAGAAAGAAAAAGAGGTTTTCATTTGATCACTTCTGAAATCGAACAATCATTTCCATATATCCGCGAATTCTCAAAAGGAATTTGCCACGTTTTTATTCAACATACATCTGCTTCACTTGCCATCAATGAGAATTCTGATCCAACTGTAAGAAAAGATTTTGAGTATTTTTTTAATAAGCTTGTTCCGGAAGACGATCCGCATTATATTCACAATTATGAAGGTGATGACGATATGCCTGCTCATCTGAAATCCGCTATCGTCGGCAGTTCTGTAACGATTCCGATTCAAAACGGTCACCTGGCGCTTGGCAACTGGCAAGGTATTATTTATGTGAACATCGAAATCGCGGAGGAGCAAGAGATGTAATTGTTACAGCATGGGGTGAATAAAATAATTCTTTTTCCATTGATGCAACATTTTTATAAACTGATTGTCATCTTTAGACATTAACTTTTATGAAAAAAACCTTTCTCTTTTTACTTGTCACTATTATTGTTTCTTCGATTTCTGCACAAATTAAAATCGGTTACAAAGCAGGAATGAATTTCAGCAATATTAAGAGAACCGTTGACAATGACAACAATGTATTACGTTCTTTTAATACAGGAATTTTTTCAAACTTTTATCTTTCGCCACAATGCTTTTTTGATGTAGAACTTTTGTATTCTGTAAAAGGATATAATGGAATAATGATACCAACAGGAACAACGGCAAATCGCCTGAATTACTTGTCCTTACCCGTTTTGCTGGGATGGAGAGCAGATAAAAGAATAGAATTTTTGCTCGGCTCAGAATTCAATTATTTGACAAAAGGTGTCCAGAAAAATAAAACTGGTAAAAGAATAATCACCAATTTTTATCAAAAATATGATGTAGGGATTGATGCAGGGGTTAGATATTCGTTATCAAAAAAAATAAAACTCGAAGCGAGATATAATTATGGCCTTTCTAAAGTACAGAGACAATTTTTTATTTATGATAACAGCGGACATGGTTATAGCACATCAGGATTCAACAGGATATTTCAATTAGATGCAGGCTTTATTTTTTAATGTAAGCTTATTTTGGCATAGTAATCCACCAAATTATTTTGGCGTAGTAATCCACCAAACATTTCCAAACGGATCTTTGATTCCGCCGCCTCGGCCGTACTCTTCATCGGTAACTTCTCTTACAATTGTTGCTCCTTCATTAATTGCTTTTTGAAAAGTTTCATCAGCATTAGGCACATAAATAAATAATCCTGCTGTAGAAACTTTAAACTCTTCGGTGGCATCTGCAAACATGATCGTACTATCGTCCCCAATGGTTATTTCAGCATGCATGATCGTTTTTTCGTCACGCATATATTTTAATTTTTCTTTTGCACCAAAAACCTTTTCCGTAAATGAAAGAAATTGTGCGGCATTATTCAGAATCAAATATGGCATTACTGTTTGATAACTTTCGGGAATGTTCATGTCGTAAAATTTATGATGAAAATAAAATTACAAAAAATACAATTAAAGATTATTTGTTGCTTTACTGATAATAATATCAAACATTTACCATGATCACTTCATTTTCCAGAGCTCATTCGCTACCCTGCCCACGGGCAATCCCATCACGTTATAAAAATCACCTTTAATAGATTTGATTCCTATCGCTCCAATCCATTCCTGGATGGCATAAGCACCGGCTTTATCATAAGGTTTATAATGATCAACATAATGTACAATTTGCGAAAGAGAAAGCGCATGAAATTCAACTTCTGTTTCTTCTGCAAAAGATTTTTTTTCCTTTCGTGACAAAATGCAAACACCAGTTATGACTTTATGTTTTTTTCCAGAAAGATCTGATAGAATTTGAATTGCGTCTTCACGGTCTTTTGGTTTGCCGATAATTTTATTTTCTAAAACTACAATGGTATCAGCAGAGAGAATTTTTTGATCATCATTGTTATGTTGCGAGTGCAAACTGGATTGCACCGCAAGCGCTTTATTTTCTGCAATATGAATCGCTATTTCAGAAAGAGATAAATTTTCAGGATAAGTTTCATCAGTTCCAGAAACCATTACTTCAAACGGAATTTCTGCCAGCTCCAACAGTTGCTTTCTTCGTGGAGAACCTGAAGCCAAAATAATTTTATTCATTTATTACTGAAAAATTTTTAAAAGAATATCATAGAAATAATTCCTGCAAGCATGATCAATTTTATCGCAGAACTTAATCCATGAAAATCTGCAGATGTGTTCGCCTCGTATAATTTTTTCAAAATCCAGATCAGTGGAATGATGATAGCAATAATAGAATATAATGCAGAGAACCACCACCCAAATTGTATCACATAAATCTGAATTCCGGCCAAAATACCTATCAGAACTACAATCCACACGGCTGTAAAAACTTTTGCGACCGGTATTCCCCAAACGATCGGCATTGTTTTACAACCGTATTTCATATCACCTTCAACGTCTTCCATGTCTTTGATCACTTCGCGGATTAAAGAAATAATGAAAGCAAAACCTGCATAGATAAAAGACATTTTCAGCAACCTTTGCCAAATGACATCATGTGGAGAAATCCTAAAACGATATTCAGCAAGCGTGAGAACTAAAATGACCCATGCCGTTAACAACGAAATTAAAATGTTGCCAATAAGAATTTTCTTTTTGAAAGTGCTGGAATAAAACCAAAGAATATTGATAGCAACAAAATTGAAAACAGGTATAAAAATATTGTGTAGCTGATAACCAAGGTAAGCGCTGATTACAAGACCGATGAAAGAAAGAAATGCATGCAATAAAATCGCAGCACGCCTGTTGATAAATTTTCCAATGATAACTTTCGATGATTTATTTACCTGGTCAATATTCACATCAAAATAATCATTGATGATATAACCTGCGGCAGCAATGCAAACCGAAGCGATAACCAGCAACCAAAATAAATTTTGGGAAAGTTTGATCGTTTCATGTTCTGTATTTGGCTGACTGTAAACAAAGGGCAAAATAAAATATCTGAAAAGCACTTGCGTTAGCACAATAAAAAGAAGATTGGGTAATCGGATCAATTTGAAAAATGCTGTACTTTCCTTCATAAAAAATGGTTCAGGTTGAAGGAATATTATTTTCTAAACTCCATTTGTGATTCAGTTTCAAAACTTTTTCTATCACGTCTCGTACGCAACCACATCCGCCATTAAAAGGAGAAATATAAGAAGCAATTTCTTTGATCTCAAAAGCTGCATCTGCCGGACAGGCAGCAATTCCGGCCATTTTCATACAAAAATAATCAGGAATATCATCGCCCATAAAAAGCAATTCATTCAATGAAATATTTTTTTCCTGAACATAATTTTTTAAAAAGTTCTCTTTGTTTTTTACATCCATAAAAACCTGATTCACCCCGAGCCGGTTCAAACGCTCATGAACAAATATAGATTTGCTTCCGGAGATCACAACGATCTGAAAACCGCTCCTGGCTGCAAGTTGAAGCGCGTAACCATCACGAATATTCATCTTGCGAAGCCAATTGTTTTTTTCATCGACAATAATATTTCCATCAGTAAGAACACCGTCCATATCAAATGCAAAAGTTTTGATCAGTTTGAATTGCGAAAGAATTTGCATGAAGGGCTAAGAATTTTATTTGCAGAAAATTGTAAAGTATTATTTATTCCGAAATAATTTTCAAATATATATACTTATAGCCAACGGATAATAAACTATCTTTCATGATTTACTTCACGCAATAGATAGTAAAGCAACAAATAGTTGCTATTTCTTTTTTATCAAAAACACCCATCAAAATAACTTATTGGCAAAGCCTGATGTTGCCCGCGTTTTGTGTGCTGAATTGAATTTTATCAACACGATTGGCTTTATTATAATAAAGAATTAGTAACCCATATTGAGTTTGAAAAGCATCCCATGTTGCCTCTTTAACTTGTGGTGCTCCCAGCCATTTGAACAAACCATTTCTTGCCGCATTCATTAAAGGAAGACTAAGTTTTCCTTTGAAGTTTGGACCTATTTCGATATAATCGCGGTCAGTATAAAAGGAAATGTCTTTTTCTTTGTAATACACTGCTGCACCACATTTTGCGGTTGTTCCAACTTCATCGGCACTGGTAAAACATGGAAATATCCTTTTGATTTCGCCATTCGTTGAAGTAGGAAGCAATTGATGATTGACATATCCTTTAAGAATGTCAACTTGAAATTCCGGACACTTAACTGTTGTTTTTAATTGAGCGTTTGATACATAAAATAACACCAATGCAGACAAGCAAACAAAAAGCTTTTTCATAGATTAAATTTGTTTTAGAAAATGTGGTTTCATTTTATAAATGCAAATTCAATGCTAAACTTCTTCAAAGGATGAAACGATCATTTTAAGTCGAAATCTGCATTGTTCAAAAAATAAAAAAACAATTATTTCTTTCTTTACTGTTTATAAACAATTGGAAGAGATCTTTTTTTCAAAATAAGAATATCACTTAATTGAGAAGGCGCTAATTCCCAACCGTTGAAGTAAAAAAAGTTAAGTGCAAACGGTAAATTATTATTTGGAAAAACTAAAGGCGATCCGTTTCTGTCAGTGATTGTTCTCGTTTTTCTTGTTGATGATTCTTCCACATCAAAAGTGAACGATTCGCCTAAAATCCGCAACTGTCCATATTCTGCATCAACACTATCTAACCTTACTCCCTGAAAATACCCAAACATTTTAGGAGACATTACGGCAGGTGGATTGTTAGTTTGAGAAAATGCAAAGGCGGATTGACAAAGAAAAATTAAGAGGAAAGCTTTTTTCATATTGTTAGGATTTAGGATAACAATATAGAGAAGTATTTTTAAACAATAAAACTTTCAACAGCAGCAAATGTTTTTTCCAGATCCTCATCTGAAAGAGCATAACTAAAGAACCAGCTTTCAAAAGCTGACGGAGGTAAATAAATTCCATTATCAAGCAAGTGATGAAAGAATTTATTGAACATTTTTATGTCAGTGGTGGAAGCAGATTCAAAATCAATCACCTGATCACTTGTAAAGAAAATGCTGATCATACTTCCCATACGATTAATTTGATGAGGGATATTTTTAGCAGCCATAATATCATTCAAAGTTTTTTCGAGACGAGCACCTTTTTGATCTAATTCAGTATAAATGGAAGGGTTATTTTTTAATTCATTCAGCATCGTATATCCTGCGATCATTGCAATGGGATTTCCGCTCAAAGTCCCCGCCTGGTAAACGTTTCCAAGCGGAGCAATATGTTCCATAATTTCTTTTTTACCACCAAAAGCACCGACTGGCAAACCACCGCCAATTACTTTTCCATATGTAACCAGATCAGCATTAATCTTAAATTTTTCCTGTGCGCCACCTGCAGCCAAGCGAAAACCTGTCATCACTTCATCAAAAATTAAAACAATATCTTCTTTATCGCATATTTTGCGCAAACCTTCCAAAAATCCATTCTGTGGCGGAACACAGCCCATGTTGCCAACAACCGGTTCCAAAATGATCGCAGCAATGTCTCCTTTATTTTCTTCAATTAATTTTTCAACCGCTGCTAAATTATTGTAAGGGGCAGTCAAAGTATCTTTTGCAACTCCAGCAGTTACACCGGGAACAGTTTGAATATTTAAAGTAGCAACTCCACTTCCCGCTTTTACCAAAAAGCAATCAGCATGGCCGTGATAGCAACCTTCAAATTTGATAAATTTATTTTTGCCCGTGTAGCCTCTTGCCAGTCGAATGGCGCTCATGCACGCTTCTGTGCCGCTGCTTACCATTCTGATAAGATCAACATTTGGACACATGCTTTTTATCAACTCTGCCATTTCGATTTCCAATTCTGTTGGCGCACCAAAAGAAGTTGAGTCAGCCGCCTTTTCCTGGATTGCTTTTACAACAGGCTCGTAAGCATGACCAAGGATCATCGGCCCCCAGGAGTTGATGTAATCAATAAATTGGTTTCCATCTTCATCAAAAAGGTAGGAACCTTTTGCAGACTTGATAAATACCGGTGTTCCGCCGACACTTCTGAAAGCGCGAACGGGAGAATTAACACCTCCCGGAATTGATTGCTGCGCACGGGAGAAAAGGGTTTTGCTTTTATTAAAATTCATACAATTATTTTATCCATTCCATTAAGAAATATTAAAGACAATAAAAAACAAACTAAAGCGACAATAACAGCGATCCAAATATGTTTTTTAAAAGTTGCTAGCCTGTTAAAAATATGTTTTTTAATCAGGTAAAAAATTATGGAAACTGTTATACCAATTAAAGATGAAAAAATAATTGCAGTTATGAAAAAGCCCATCATAATTTATGAAATCAGCTTCACAGCGTCTTTTGCGAAATAAGTGGCAATCAAATCTGCGCCGGCTCTTTTGATAGAAGTAAGGCTTTCTAAAATCGCTTTTTCTTCATTGATCCAACCCATTTTTGCAGCTGCTTTGATAAGCGCATATTCGCCGCTTACATGGTAGGCACTCACCGGAATGTGTACCTGGTTTTTTACTTCACGAATAATATCAAGATACGCCATTGCCGGTTTTACCATAACAATATCTGCTCCTTCCTCTTCATCCATTAGCGCTTCTTTCACTGCTTCAATCCGATTTGCATAATCCATCTGGTAAGTTTTTTTATCTCCAAATCCGGGAGCAGAATCCAACGCATCTCTGAACGGACCATAAAAACAGGAAGCATATTTTGCGCTGTAAGCCATGATGCCTGTTTTGGTAAAATTATTTTCTTCCAAAGCTTTTCTGATCGCAAAAATTCTTCCGTCCATCATGTCGCTGGGAGCCACAAAATCAGCGCCTGCTTGCGCATGACTGTGACTCATTTTTACCAAAGCTTCCACCGTCGGATCATTTACAATTTCTCCATTTTCTACAATTCCATCGTGGCCGTAAATGGAATAAGGATCCAGCGCAACATCAGTCATAACAATCATTTCAGGCACTGCCTCTTTAATTGCTTTAATACTTCTTTGCATTAAACCATCTGGATTCCACGCTTCTTTTCCGGTATTGTCTTTCAGTTCATCCGGCGCTTTTACAAACAATAAAACACTTTTAATTCCCATGCTCCACAATTCTTTTACTTCTTTTATGGCGCCATCAATTGAACGGCGATAATACCCCGGCATAGAAGGAATTTCAAACTGAATATTTTCACCTTCATCAATGAACATGGGTAAAATAAAATCGCTGGGTGTAAGCGTAGTTTCTGCAACCAGGCTTCTGATTGCAGGATTTTTTCTTAAAATTCGAGGTCTTTTTTGTAAAAACATCTTATGATTTTTATAAAATTAATTTAAATAATATTCTTTTCCTTGAATCAAGTCCATTCCTGAGGAATCAAACAAACCTCCTGCAACTTCTCCTCTTCACTTCCTTTTTCTGGTTGAAAATTATACTCAAAACGCACAGTTGGCGGCAAACTCATTAAAATACTTTCTGTCCTGCCATTGGTTTTTAATCCAAATAAAGTACCACGGTCATGGATGAGATTAAATTCAACATATCTTCCTCTTCGAATCTCCTGCCAATGTTTTTGTTCAGCAGTAAACGAAGAATTTTTACGTTTTTCTACAATAGGAAGATAAGCGGGAAGAAATGCATCACCACAGGCTTTGCTGAAGTTCATCCAGAAATTGACGTCTTTATTTTCAGATGGTTTTTGATAATCATAAAAAATTCCACCAATGCCTCTGCGTTCATTATTTCTGTGTGGGTTTACAAAATAATCATCACAATTTTTTTTGAAGGCTGGATAAAAAGAAAGATCAAATTTGTCGCAAACATTTTTATACGTTTGATGAAAATGTTTCGCATCTTCTTCAAATAAATAATAAGGGGTAAGATCTGTGCCGCCACCAAACCAACGATCAATCACTTCATCTTTTTCATTGTATAACTCAAACATTCTATAATTGCAATGAACTGTCGGAACAAAAGGATTTACAGGATGCAACACCAAACTCAATCCGCATGCAAACCATCTATCTCCCTCAATTTTCAATTGTATTTTCATCGCTTCCGAAACATTTCCAAAAACAACTGAAGTATTTACACCTCCTTTTTCAAAAACATTTCCATCACTGATTACTCTTGTTTTTCCACCACCACCTTCTGATCTTCGCCATTGGTCTTCGATAAACCTTGCTTTTCCATCACAAGCTTCTAACGCACTGCAGATGCGGTTTTGAAGAGATTCAATATATTCTATCCAGTCTTCTTTAATATTCATTAAAAAAATATTTCTTATTCACAATTCACTACTCATCCCTTTCACCGCATCCACAAAAGCCCTTGCATGATCTACAGGAATGTTCGGCGTAATTCCGTGCCCCAGGTTGGCAATATATTTTTGAGCACCAAATTCACGGATCATTTTTTTCACTTCTTTTTTAATTTCCGGAACAGGCAATAATAATTTTGCCGGATCAAAATTTCCCTGCAAAGTTATTTTATCAGAAGTTAGTTCTCTTGCCATTTTGGGAGAAATGCACCAATCAATTCCCACACCGGAAGCACTGCTTTCGCTTAAATCTTTTAAAGCATACCAGCTTCCTTTTGGAAATAAAATTACCGGCGCATCGTCTTTTAAAGCATCTGCGATCTGAATTAAATAAGGTTGAGCAAATCGCTTAAAATCTTCAGGGCTTAGAGAACCTGCCCAACTATCAAAAACCTGCACAACATCAGCGCCAGCCTTTGTTTGCCCTTTTAAATAATGAATCGTTGTCTCGGTAATTTTTTGTAATAATTGATGTGCAAGTTCGGGCTGAGTGAAACAAAATTCTTTTGCCTTTTCCCATGTTTTACTTCCTTTACCTTCTACCATATAACACAAAATTGTCCATGGCGCTCCTGCAAAACCAATCAATGGAATTTCATTATCTAATTCCTTTTTGGTAAGTGACAAAGCTTTCATTACATAATTCAACTTTTCTTCCACTCCATCAGTAAACAAAGAAATAATGTCCTTTTCTGTTTTGATAACCTTCGGCAACAAAGGGCCTTTTCCTTCTTCCATCAAAACCTCTACACCCATCGCTTGTGGAATTACCAAAATATCAGAAAAAATAATTGCGGCATCTACGCCAATTCTTCTGACGGGTTGCAAAGTAATTTCAGCTGCAAGTTCCGGTGTTTGAACGCGGGTAAAGAAATCGTATTTCTCACGAAGCACTATGTATTCAGGCAAATATCTTCCCGCCTGGCGCATCATCCAAACCGGCGGCCGTTGTACCTTTTCGCCTCTTAAAGCTTTTAATAAAAGATCATTTTTTAATACACTCATTTAAACAGTTTTTATGGCATTAAAATATTGTATCACCTCGTTAATTAATTTTTCCGAATCAGGGATATCAGAAATTACGATCGTATTATTTGAGAACTTTTTTACTTCCGCTGCAGTCGTTTTTCCAATGGCAAAAACGGTTGTTTCTGTTTTCAAATTATTATTTGAAAAAAAACTTCTTACTGCGCTCGGACTAAAAAATAAAATGCCATCATATGTTTTTAAAATAATCTGCCGCTTTTCAATTGTGTTGTAAACTATCAATTCTTCAACATGAATTTCATTCTTGTTTAATTCTGATGGCAACAAATCTCTTCTTTGATTGCCGCAAAAGAAAACGACTTGTTTTACAGATTTATCTTCAATTATTTTTTGTGATAATTCTTCTGCATTCTTTGCTGCAGCTGCAACATAAGAATTAATAAAAATATCCTCAACCGTTTTTCTTGTCGAAGGTTCGATGCAAAATATTCTCCAATTAGTTTGTTCTTTAACTATTTTTCCAACTGCTTTTACTGCATTAGAACTGGTAAAAATTGCAGTAATGTCTTGTTCAGATAATTTAATAATCTGATTTTTTATTTCATCAGAAACAGATTCTTCTGTTTCAATAAAATTTAAAGAGTCAATACAAATATTATT
>JBQCIM010000095.1:0-7074 GCA_051953735.1 Ginsengibacter sp. | reverse complement strand
TGCCGTTGGCAATTGCATTTGCCATCGCTTCTGGCGTGACTCCCGAAAAAGGACTGATAACAGCAGTCGTGGCTGGTTTCATCATTGCTGCATTTGGAGGAAGCCGCGTTCAAATCGGGGGACCAACAGGTGCTTTTATTGTGATTGTTTACGGCATAGTTCAGACTTATGGAATCAGTGGATTGATTGTAGCAACTTTTATTGCAGGAATAATGTTGATATTTATGGGCCTTGCAAGATTAGGATCCGTGATCAAATTTATTCCGCATCCTTTGATTGTTGGCTTTACGAGTGGTATTGCACTTGTTATTTTTTCATCCCAGGTTAAAGATTTTTTAGGTTTGAAAATGAATAGTGTTCCTGCAGACTTTTTGCAAAAATGGAGTGCTTATTTTCATAATTTAAATAGCGTGAATTGGTACGCTTTGGCAATTGCAGTTGTAACAATTGCTATCATTTTACTCTGGCCAAAAATCAATCAAAAAATTCCCGGTTCTTTGATTGCCATTCTGCTCACTACAACCGTTGTTCAACTTTTTCATTTGCCTGTAGAAACGATTGGCAGCCGCTTTGGAAATATTTCTTCTTCTTTTCCAAAACCCGTAATTCCATTAGTTGATTTTGCCACTTTCAAACATTTGATTCAACCAGCCTTTACCATCGCTATCCTTGGAGCGATTGAATCTTTATTATCAGCTGTTGTTGCTGATGGAATGATTGGTGGAAATCATCGCTCGAATATGGAATTGATTGCACAGGGAGGCGCCAATATTTCTTCATCAATTTTTGGTGGAATACCTGCAACGGGGGCCATTGCACGAACCGCGACGAATATAAAAAATGGTGGACGAACTCCGGTTGCAGGAATGGTTCATGCTCTTACGCTTTTGCTGATCCTGCTGGTTGCGGGAAAATGGGCATCATTGATTCCGATAGCCAATCTTGCAGGCATATTAGTGATCGTTGCTTATAACATGAGCGAGTGTAAAAATTTTAAATCCATTTTGAAAGGACCAAAGGGAGATGTAGGCGTTTTATTGATTACATTTTTTCTAACCGTACTAATTGACCTTACTGTTGCAATTGAAGTGGGAATTGTATTAGCTGCATTTTTGTTCATGAGAAATATGATCAAATCAAGCGACGTTAGTATTCTCACTGGGGAAAAAGAGGATGAGGATTTTACCGATGAGTTTGCAGAAGGCAAATACTTGATTCCACAGGGTGTTGAAGTATTTGAAATTACAGGACCGTTATTTTTTGGTGCGGCTTACAAATTTAAAGACGCAATGAAATACCTGAAGAAACATCCTAAAATTTTAATTATTCGAATGGCGCATGTTCCAATTATCGACGCTACAGGAATTCAGACTTTAAGAGAAATTTTTAAAGATTTGGAAAAGAATCGTACAAAAATTATTTTATCAGAAGTAAGGTCTGTACAGGTCTTCAAAGAATTGAAAGAATCAAGATTGTTATTTTCAATTGGAAAGGGAAACGTACTTCCAGGCTTTGAAAAAGCAATTGAACGAGCTGAAATTTTGATTAACGAAAGGAAGCTTTTTGCAAACCAATTATTGAATTAAACATTTTTACAGTAAACGAACAAATAAATTCATTTTATTTTTTGCTCAATTTATTTCATCAAACCTTCTTACGCTAAATTTAATTTTACTTTTTTGCAAAGAATTCACTTTCCATTTTTTCTCTTCAAAATTAAATTGAACTTCAATTGTCTTTTCGTTTGGAAAATAAAAAAGTGCTGTCTGACTTTTATTTTCTTCATCAAAAACCACCAGTTCTATATTTTTCCAATCCATAAATTCGGTCGATTGTGCTAAAGCAATATGAGGAATGACGGAACCGCTTTTGACCAAAACGATTCCTGGAAATTCAGTCGCTCTTATTTTAATCCATTGTGAGCCTACATACACTTCGTTTGTAAAATAATTGATCCATTTTCCTTTTGGCAAATAAACATTTCTTTCGATCGTATTTTCTTCCATAATTGACGCAATCAGAAGATCATCTCCAAACATAAATTGATCTTCCAGGTTCCACGTGGTTGGATCATGCGGGTAATTCAAAAACATCGCCTTCAGCATCGGCCAGCCGTTCTGTGAAGCTATGTAAGCTTGCGTAAAAATATAAGGCATCAGTTTGTAACGCATCTCCACCATCTTTCGGAAAATTTTTAAAAATTCATCACTGAATTCCCAGGGCTCACGTGGAGGAAAGCCATGAACGCGGCTGTGCGAGGTAAACATTCCGAAGAAAGTCCAGCGTTTAAAAAGCTCTTCTTTCGGCGCTCCTGAAAATCCACCAATATCATGACTCCAGAATGAAAACCCACTCAAGCCTAAAGATAGTCCACCTCTCAAACTGCCCGCCATTCCCGTATCCGACACTTCAGCGTCACCGCCCCAATGAACCGGATTTCTTTGTCCTCCTGCCCATGAGCTTCTTGACCAGATCAGGTTTTCATGATTGATTTCCTGAGTTATCTTGCTGACCAATTGTGTGTACCGCAAAGAATAATTATTGTGTTCATAAAAACCACTTTTGCCCGATGCATATAAACCTTTCAAAGGCGCCGCTTCACCAAAATCAGTCTTTATAACGGCAATGCCTAAACGTAAAAGCGCTTTTATTTTTTTGGAATACCAGTCAATTGTTTCCTCATTTGAAAAATCTAAAATCGCATCTTCTGTTGCTACATTGCCATTGCCATCTTTGATGTACAATTTCTTTTTCACTACTTCATTAAAGATTGGATTTAGCGGAGTGAAATATGGAATTTGCCAAAGCGATGTTTTAAATCCTTTTTCTCTTAATCCCGCAGCCATTTTTTTAGGATCAGAAAAGTTTTTTTGATCAAACTCAAAGTCGCAATTGATGCCGCTTTTAAACCATCCCGCATCAATGTGAATCACATCACATGGCACTTTATGTTTCCGTAATTTTTCTGCAACCATCATTACCTCTTTTTGAGAACGATAAGTGAAGCGGCTCATCCATAAACCAAAACTCCAAAGCGGTGGCATCGAACTTTTCCCGGTTATGTTTGTGTACTCTGTAAGAATTTCTTTCGGTGACCCAATGAAGAAAAAAACATCTAATTGATCATCACCGACAAATAAAGTTTTACTGCCTTCATGTGTGTAACCAAAATCCATTGTAATTGGAGATGTAGTGTGGACAAACATTCCATAGCCTCTGCTGCTCATAAAAAAAGGAACCGGCTTATACATTTGTTTACTGGCAGTGCTTTGTGTATCGCATGTCCAAAGCACCATTTTTTGTCCGCGTTTATTAAAACCGGTAAAAGATTCGCCGCAACCAAAAATTTTTTCATCAGGCATTAAAGAAAAGGATGCAGCAATACTTCTTGAATAATCTGTTGATCTTTTTATAAAAAGAAATGGATATTTTTTTGAGTGCATTCCTTCCAATTCTTCGCAACTATTCGTCGATGTCAACCATTTTTCATTCGCATCGAATAATTTGATCTTGAAATTTTTTTTATTTAGGATCAATGAACCGGATTCACTTTTATAAATGGCTTTTTCTTCAGAATCCTCTTTTATTTTCCAGCCGCCTTTTACTTCAGGTTCACCGTTAAGCATTAATGAAGGATGCTCCTGTTGCAGCGCAGACGTGGTTTTCATGCGAAGCCTGATCGTTTTAGAATTGATAAACGACAAAGAAAAATCACAAACGGGATGTGATTCATAATCCTGGAAAGGCGCTTCCTTTTGATTTGCTTTTTGAAGATGCATATCAATTTTATTGAAAAACCAATCCATCTGCCAGCGATGATAATTCCATTGAATTTTTCCTTCACCTTTTTTTGAATTGAAATTTTTTACTTCACCTGAAACAAAATATTCATTTTCCAATTCGTAAAAATCATCCATAATGTCAAGAGGATGATTGAGAAATTTTGATTGTTGCATTTTAATTTGTAGTTCTTAGTTAGCAGCTATTTTAATCACTTCAATTCCATAAGGTGGCATTTTCATTGAAAATTTATTGTCAGAAAAAACAGGAAAAACGTTTCCGTTTAAGAGATGAACATTTTTGTTTTTTGAATTTTCTCCCGCAAAATCTACTTCTGTATTTTGTTGCGAATCAGAAAAATTTACTAAAACGATGATCCTGTTTAATGAATCATACCGCTGATATGCAAACACTTGATCATTAGTATTGACAAGAGTTTGATAGCTCCCTGTTGTAGTCACCGGGTTATCTTTTCTGATGCGGATCATCTTTTTATAAAAATTATAAATCGAATTTGAATCAGGCTTTTCTTCTTCCAGAGAAATTCCGTCATTTGGTTTTGCAAAACGATTGTCCCACCAAGGTCCTGAATTTTTATACCATAAAGCCATGCCTTTTCCTGTGTCGGATTTGTACCATTCAAAAGCTTCCCGATCCGGGATTTCATTGGCGTCTGTCATGCCCCATTTTTGCCATTCGCCTTTTCCGTTCATTCCCAATTCCTGGCCGTAATAAATGGAAGGCGTTTGACCAAGTAATAGATTTAAAGCAGCAGCAATTTTTAATTTCGGAAGAAATCCATTTACCTGGTTGTCAAATCTTGGCAGATCGTGGTTTTCAATAAAAATAATTTGGTGATTTCCTTCTGGGAAAACATGAAAAGCAGAATCAGCCATCAGCGTCAGATATTTTTTATTAAAAGAACGAATGCCGCCCATTAATTTAAAAGAATAAACCCTGTCAACACGGGCTTTGGTGATATAATCAGCGGGCCATGAATTCCAATCAGCTTGCTCGGCAACACTCGTAATTTTTGGATTTACTTTTTTTATCGCAATGATCAATGGTTTCCAAAAAGTTTTGAATGTGTTGGTGACACGTCCTTTGTTATCCAAATCATCCATCATGTGATCGAACCGAAATCCATCCACACCATCATCAAATTTTCCGTCTTTATTTGGATCGAGCCAGTAAGAATACAATTTGATATTGTAAGTAAGAATTGCCGGATTATTCAAATTCACCATGATCAGTTTTTTTACAACACCATTATATCCTTTTAATTCGGTTAGGTTCATCACAATCTTTTCTGTTTGCGTATGCGCCGGATCAGCCCAAACCAGATAATTGCTGTAAGGAGATTTCAGATTGTTGTAAGAATCTTTATACCATGGATGATCTTCTGTAACGTACTGAGTTTCCATGTCCATGTAAATTTTCATGCCGCGGCGATGCACTTCTTTTAGCAGAGAAATATAATCATCAAACGTTCCTAATGTGGAATCAATTTTATAAAAATCATCAGAAAAATAATTATGATAAAAAGGTGATTGATACAAAGGAAGCAATTGAATAGAAGTAATTCCGAGGTCCTGTAAATAATCTAATTTCTCGCGAAGCCCGTTCAGGTCGCCGACCTCATCGCCATTGCTGTCATAAAAACTTCTTTGAAAAACATGGTAAATGATTTCAGTGTTCTGAGAATCATTTTTTGAAGTGGAACTGATCTTTTTGGAAACACACGAAAAGAAAAAGGAAGTTATCATGCAAAAAAAGAAAAAACAAATCCTGGATATAGACATGTTTCTGAGGTTGTTTATGGCAGCAAGTTTACAAATTTTATTAATGCGGTTGTTTAAAAAATTATAAAAGGCGAGCCTGGCAATATTAACCTCAAAATCTGTCAAGTAATTTTAGGAAGGGTCAGGGTCATAGGTGCAGGATACCTTTCGCATACGTACCTGATACCTTTGCCATATCTTTCCTTAGGCTTTCCTATACTCTTCTCATACTTGCCTTATACTCTCTTCATACTCTCTTCATACTCTCCTCATACTCTCCTCATACTCTTTTCATACGAAACTCATACAGAACTCGTACGGAATTGTACTGCAAATCCGCGGGAATCGGGGGAGGATTCGCATTTAATGGCCGAAGGGCTTGGAATAAAAGGGGCAGCGAATGATACGCTTCGGTATCCTTTTGGTCAAATTCTGCATAAAATAGTAAAGACCCGTTCTTTTCAGCAAAAGGCTGCAATTACGGCAGCCCACATTTCTCCGGATAAAAATACCCACCTATTCTTGTATCGCAATTGCAAAAATCATGATTAACCCTTATGCATGCCAGATGAGCTCAGCAAACGATAAATGGTTCAGCATGGGCCTTGCAATTACCTGCCGAAAGCGCCTTGTGCAGGTAAAACAATAAATACACTGATTTTTTCTTTTGCGTGTTTTATACAAGTACAAGTGCAGGCAGCTGCCTCCTTTTTTAGCTTAATGTGTATTACATTTATGGAGATGAAATTTAAATTTAAAATTTTTCTATCTGCAGGTATCTTTTTTTGCTTCGCATCATTTTTATGCATGGGGCAACGTGTGCAACCATTGATGCTTCATCGTATCACCGAAGAAAATGGTTTGAGCGATAATCACGTGCGATGTATTTATAAAGATAAAAATGATGTGGTATGGATTGGAACATTAACGGGGCTTAACAGGATGGATGGTTCCACCATCATCTCCTTCAAGCACGATGAAGAAAATAAAAATTCAATCAGTAATAATAATGTTACGTCCCTAACAGGAGATGCCAGTGGATTAATATGGATAGGAACCCAGGATGGGCTTAATTCGTTGGATCCTTCTACAGAAAAATTTTCATTATACCATCTTCCGAAAAATATTTTGGGAAATGAACAATTTATTAATTGCATAACAGCAGATAAAAATAATACCATTTTCATCGGAACACCGAAGGGGTTATTTTATTTTAAGAATAAAAAAATAACTTCTGTTATTTTACCGGCTAATAAAAACGATCTTCAAAAAAATAATTGGGTAACGGGACTAACAATAAGCCCGGCAGGAATCTTATGGATCATCACTTATAATGGCTTGTGGAGTTATAACCTTCATTCGCAAAAAATAATTCACGAAGTGAGCAAAATAAATGATCCTGACTTTTCAGGATTATTAACAACAGTTATGACAGATCATGAAGGAAAATTGTGGATGGGAACCTGGGAAAAAGGATTAAAAAAGTTCGACCCCGCGACAAAAAAATTAACTA
>JBQCIM010000094.1:0-27942 GCA_051953735.1 Ginsengibacter sp. | reverse complement strand
AAATCGGAGTTGTGTTTGTTATTTTTTAATTTTTGGGAAAGGAGGTCGCGAAGAATGAGGTACAGATCTCCTGTAGGTATGCCTGATAAAAACAGCTGAAAATCTATTCTCTCATATGAAAAATAGTTGTCAACATCTTTCAAAAGTGCAGGGCTTAATACTCCAAAATTAGAGCGTGAGATGTGCTCTTTTCTTAAAAAAAAGCCACTGCACTTTAAAGAATTGTATGAATAATTTTCTTGTCTCATTACATTGCTAGTATCTCACGCTCGCAATAATGAGTTCAATATTTTATAAAGATATAACAATATTTACACAAAGTGAACAAGTATGTAAATATTTATGCACATTAATCTTCACAATTTTACAACTACAAACTAAAATCTAATGATTGGTGCATAGAGGTCAATTACTAAAAAAAGCGGTTAAAGATAGTGGAATTCCTGTAACAACTCTTATTAAGAGAGTTCACTTCAGTAGGACTACTTATTACAATCATATTGATAATAAAGATTTGCCACTTGACATTCTTGTTCAATACGGTAAAGCATTAGGAATCGACTTCTCAGTTAATTTTCCTCAACTCAAACACATTGAAAGTTTCACAAATAAAAAACCTTTAAACCTGGAAGACGCAATATCAGAAATCAATTATTGGAAGGATAAATATTATGAATTACTAGAAAAATATAATTTTTCAATTGAGGAAAAATTACCGAAGAAATAATTTTAATCCTAAAGGGTTTCTATAACAATTAACAGTCATGTAGAACCAAAGAGGCAATCTCCTCTTTACAAATTTTTTCTACAATAGGCACTATTAAAGCTACTTTATCAATTAAATCCTTAAGTTCATTTTCTGTAATTGTATAATCTTCTCTGTAACGAGCATCTATGTAACCACGCTTTAGCAAATCAAATAAGTGATTATCATACGGATCTATTTCTGTACGAAAGACTAAAAATAATTCTTCGGAATATGGCTTTGCTTTTTTACGCAATTTCCATAGATTGTGCAATTTGGGTTTGTAATCCGTAAAAACCAATAACACTGTATAATATAAGCTTTCAGTTGCTTGATGTAACAAAAATACACTTTCTTTTAAATCACTTTCAGCACAAAAGAATTTGCTTCCTTTTATCATTTTTTCTGCACCCGGAAACCAAGTGTTAAAATAACGTAAGGCCTTTTCTTTTCTCTCAATTAGAGTCAATTGCCGTGGTGTTGAAAATTCAAGTAAACCGGTGTCGTAAAGCGATACTCCTTCTTTTATAATATCGACAAAGAAATATTCTCCAATATCCAATCCTTTATTGATATAATCGATCTCATGAATTTCCAGATTTAGAGGGGTATTATATATTGCTGTTTTATTCATGATGGTGCTTTCGAGGTTAGAAAGCCTTTCAGGAATTTCTTTCAATACTACCAAAATATCATAATCGCTCGTATATTCAATTGTTGTTCCATCTTTTATTTGGTATTTATGTTCTACCTGTTTTCCCTTTGCGTAACTTCCAAACAGAATAATTTTTTCAGGTACAATTACTTCCCTAATGATATCTACTATCTGAAGTATTTGCTCTTCATTAACTTTTGGAAGGTGGCTAAGAGAAGATTTCATTATGTAAAAATAAATGTATAATTTTAATAATGGCACCTGTTACAGGATTGTGCTACAAGGATTAGTTTTAAATTGCTACAATGACACTTTATCAATTTAACGTGCTCGATGAAATGGAGCAAGCAGAGGCTGTCTGGAATGGTGTTTTTCTTGGAGATAGAAGAGATAGTGAGCATAAAATACTATTATATCAGATAGACGCCTTTTATGTAGAAGCATATTACCACTTAGACTACAACACTCTTAGGACACTACAACACTCTTAGGAGATTTAGATCATTTTCTTCAACCGATTCTTTAGCACAATTTAGTAACTTGCTTTTTGAAAGTACAGTTATTAAATATACAAAATCGTGTAACAAAAGTACAAGGAAGATAAGGGACAGGATTTTTATAAAAAAAGATGAACTAATTTATTTCGTTACTTCAAAACATGCAGTTGTAAATAATTTAAATGAAGATGAGCAAAGAAATAAGTTTCTGAAAATTATTCATTGATTAAACAATTATAAAACTATACTATTTATGGCACTCTATAGGATTTCTGGCGTTTGGAAAAACGCCAATAATGTAATCACTTATTATGCTTTTCACACAGTTGGTGAAAATTCAGTTTCTAGAGCAATAAAAAAATCAAAAGCGCAGGCGATTGCACTTTTAGAAACTTCCGGTAACACCGCTACTACATGGGAATGGAATTATAATCAAGCAAAGTGGAATGTAGGAGAAAATGTAGAAGTTGTTAATGGCCTCAATGGGAAATACTTGCGCTCAGATCCGGACAATAAACTGACGGATAATTTAGGTCATCTTTTAGACTTTGATTGGATAGCACCTTAGCTTTATTCAACACATAATAAAATGAGAAATTCAGGCAACTTAAAAAAAATCGATGAAGCGAAAAGCAAAGATTCCTACAATGTAATTGTCCAGGAATTTCAACTAATGCTGGAGTCGAAGAAGATTAACAATTTTGTCAAATTAAAAAATGATTTGCTAACAGGAAAAGCAGTGAACCGAAGAGATTTTGAAATTTGTTAGTTTACCGCAATATATTATCATGAACCGCTGAAGGAACCGGTTGTATTGGCAATATAAGTTTTAAATCGCGTTTTTTCACAAAAAACCAAAATGAAAAGGACCCTAAAGATGTTTTATAAAAAAGTACCGCATTTTAGCTCAATACATCCTTTGCGATATGGAATTGACAACAATTAAGATAGAATGGGATTAATTTTATATTCGACTAATACTTGGCTATCATACATAATATCAGAGAAATATTATGGTGGACTCCATTACATCTGGTGCACACCAAGTGCTCAGACGAATAATCAAAATCACATTGATAGGACAACGCCTCCAACATCGACTCCGATTGAGATTTTCAAAAATTTGCTTGAAGAAGTTAATAGAGGAGATAGACACAGTGCAAAAATTAAAGAAAATAAAGTGGGACTATTAAGAGGAATCACAATAAAAAAAAGTCTCGGGGTTATAAACGATGATCAAGAAGACGAAATAAAAGCAATAGTTGAAAATGCTGAAATAAGAGACTTCAAGCCTCTTTTATATGTTATGCCTTATGACAAGGTTTCACATTTATTAAAAAATGTTCCAGTGGCAGACAGGGCTCATCCTCTCTCTGTGGAGTTTGTTATTGAAGAACTTCCTAGAAATTTATTTGATGTAATCGAAATTTGAAATTTATGTTTGACTATTTAAATAATTATACAATTGAACAAGCTACATCTGCGATCTATTATGCAATAAGGACTTTGAGACATCTTAAAAACATTGAAGTTGGAGCGTTGGAATCGGAAAAATTGCTTAAAGAGAAGGACCTTGGTTTACAAATTATCTCCTTGATAATAGATAAGGAGGGCAAGTTGTTAACTGAGTTCAATTCAAGTATTAGAGATAAATATATTTTTGAACTTTCCAATTATCTAGATAAAAGAAGTAAGCCATATTTGAAAACATCGACGAAAAAAGAAATAAATATTTTAAAAAAATGGAGGAATGAATCTGTTCATAATTATGACATCAAAACATATAATTATAACTATTCAAAAAAGATATTCATCTCGTACTACCAAGTAGACGAAAGTGTCCTTGAGCTTAGGAAACTCTTAGAAGTTGCAAAAATTGACACAATTGAATGGAGGAACATATCTTATAATCTTCCAATTTTAGATTTCATTGAGTCAATTTCAATCGTTTCATTAGCAATCTTTTTTATCAATAATATAGAACCAAAAACGTTCAATAGTAATCAGCTTTTTGAACTTGGATACCTTTTTGGAAAATTGGGAAGAGATAAAATATTTCTTTTAACCGATTCTAACTCAAAAATTCCGAGTGACTTGGCTGGTATGTATTTTATAAACAAAAACGAAGATTATTGGAAATATGAACTTATTAAAAGACTCGATTATTCAGGTATCAGCTTTGACAAACAAGTTTTAGAGTTCATTAAGTAAAGAGCAGATCACCTAACATAAGCTAGCCAGAAGTAACCTGCAAAAGAAACCTCTTCCAACGTTCGTGGGTTCACGCACCGCATGAATTAATTTTCAATTAGTGAGACTTGTAACCTCAAAGCATATATGTTATTAGAGAAGTAAATTAAAAGTGAAATATCAAAAAGTAATATCAGGATTTCAGACCAACCTCAATGATGGGCTTACAGCCCTTTTTGAAGATTATGGTCAAAAGCTTTTTGGCTTTTCTGTAACCCATTTTCATTTAGATGAAGATGAAGGCTACGATGTGCTTTACAAAACAATGGAAACTGTAGGAAAAGTAATTACAAGATATGAATTCAGTTCGGAAAACCACTTTGCAAATTGGCTTTTCAAAATTCATAAAAACAATATTCTGCAATTACTGAGAAGCAAGAAAAGTAAAGAACAAGACATTCAAATAGTTGATTTTAATGATTGGGAAAACGAAGCAAAAGAGTTAGAGGATGAAGATTTGAAACTTGACATTTTCAAACCTGTAATTGAACAAATTTCATCTATAAATCTTTACGAAAATTCTCCAAAAAGCAGCAAGGTGTTTTTGGCAATGCAAAAATCATTACAGCATTTAAGTGAAGTGGAAAGAGAGTTGCTTTTGCTAAGAATGAATAATTACACCTATGATGAAATTGCAACAATGATAAGTATTGAAAATAATCAATTGAAAGTAAAATTCAACCGAGCAAAAGCCAAACTTCAAAAGAAAACATTAGAACTACTAAAAGATACATACAATGAAACCAGATAAAAACATAAAGCCGTTTGACAATTTGCTGATGCGATACCTCACCAAAGAAGGCCAGGGAAACTTTGTTTCTGTTAGTTCAGACAAAGAGGCAGAAATTGTTTTTGCAAAACAATTTGGTGCTGCGTTGACACAAGAGAAAGCAAATGCTTTGCTTTCATCTTTAGCACAATCTTTATCAAAAGACACATTGGGTTCATTGGTTCAAAAAGCGTTGTCAACCAGCAATACAAGTGTTGCTGATTTGCAAACCAATACAGGTTTAACCCCTTCGCTTTTAGAAGATATAAAAACTGATATGGTTTTTACTAATAGTGTTCCGGTAAAATCATTGGTGAAATTATTAAAGTTGCTAAATATTTCTTTAGAAAAAGCACAATCTGCAATTAATGCAACTTTTGAAAGACTAAGCACGGAAAGCAAAATGTTTTTAACCGTTCCGGTTAAAGCACAGCCATCTTTCAGAAAAGGAGTATCAAACAACTATGGTGGTTTTGATATGATGCGATTGAAATCTGATGAAAGTTATTTGTATCAAAACAAAGAAGCTTTGGATAAATACACAAAACGTCTTGGCGAATTATACACCGAACTTTAAAACAGTATAGTAAAATGGAATGGAGCATATCAAAATTATCTGCACTTAGGCAATGTCATAGGAAGTTTTACTTCCAGTATGAGTTATCTGATTTCCATTTTACGCATCCTATCAGACGCAGGACTTTTGAATTAGCGCAATCCAAAAACCTTAAAATGTGGCAAGGCACATTGATTGATAATTTTTTCAGTAAAAAAATTATTTCAATCTATAAGGATAAACGGGAGCCTGATTTTAAGGTACTGGCTGATGAATTAGTAGAAATAGCAAAAAGACAATTTACATTTTCGGAGCAGCATCTTTATAGAGACAAATCAGTTACAAAAACAAAAGCAGGTGATGCCTTTCAGATTTTGGATATTCACGAATGTGGCGTTCCATACGACGAACAAGATATTTTAAATGTGTATTCAACTATCAAAGAAATCATTTTGCAAATTCCTGAATATCCAAGTCCGGAAGAAGGAAAAAAATTGCATGAGTATCTACTTTCATCCAACTATTTACAGCCTGACATAAAATATTGGAGCTATGAGTTTGAAGGGATAAAACTAAATCCTCAAATTGACTTAGTCCGGCATAAGGGCAAAGCAATTCATGTAATTGACTGGAAAGTTTCTGATAGTAATACAAGCGATTACTCGAAGCAACTATACCTTGCTGGTATAGTTACTTTTCACAATGTTAAGAAAAGTAATATTGAGAAACAATGGACAGTACCAAAGTTGCAAGATGTTTCATTGTTTGAAATAAATTTAATGAATGGAAACCGTAGGGAACATCCATTCACCAAAGAAAGTGCAGCAGGTGCATTAGATTATGTGTACCAGTTCAAAGATGAACAAGAACAGCTTTCATACGGCAAGAAATGGAATGAACTAAATATTGAAGATTATATCACAACAGACAAAAGGGAAACTTGCATGTTCTGCAAGTTTAAACCTATGTGCATTCATTTAATTAAAAACAATTTCAAATACAATGAAAACGAATATTATAAATTGGTTTCGGCTCAACAACTGGCAGGAATTTAACTTTCAGTATCGCTTAGTTGATGTGAAAATTGACGGAGTTGGTAAGGACACAAAAATGTTGAACAAAGCATTTTACAATGCTTTGAACCACCTTGCCTATTCTACTAAAGGAGTAGTAGCTACTGCCTACCACGAAAACAAAAGATATATAGCAGTTAAAGCTGATGCAGAATTAAAACCGGAAACAATTGCCGGGAGCCCAATGAATGTAATACTTACACCAATCGAGGGCCTGTTTGAATTAAAAGCTAAAACAATGGGTGAACAAAACCTCGACTTAGCTTTGAAATTTTTAGACAGTGCAATTAATTGGCAACTCAATAAAAACCGAAACTTGTGGGATGCCGGTATAAACACCTTTTTGAAAAAAGTTCCACTTCCGCTTTCAATAGAAATGGAAACAGATATTTATCAAGGCTTTAAATTCAAAATAATTGCCGAGGATAAAAACAATGTTTTCATCTGTCTTGATTTGGCATATCGTTATGCTGACAAGAAAACACTTTCAGAAAGTTTAAAATTGTTACCTAAAGAAAGGCATAATGATTTCGTCAATAACAGAAACTTTCTTTATCTCAATGGCGATGACTGGTATACTGTAAAAGGCAAGTCAATTGGCGGACCTATTTCAGAACACATGCTGTATATAAATCAAAAAAATATTTCTGTGTTTGATTATATCGCAAAAGATGGAAAGTATGCGAATGCAAAATTCAAAGAGCCATTAACGAAAAATTCTGAAACTCTTTTTTATACCTACACAACAAATGGAACAAACACTTTTGCAAGTGCTGCTTGTCTGGCAAAACGAATTCGTTTTGCTGAAGATGAATTACACAATCATTCTATCAATGACCCTAACAAAAGGTTTTTCAGAGCAGAACAATTTATCACAAACTATTTTCAACATCTTAAAGTCAATAGTATTGATTTGAGAATAAGTACCAAACCTTACAAAAAGGACTGTAAAATTTTTGCTTTGCCTTCACTAAAATACGGCAAAAATGCAATTCTCAAGCCTTATGAAGGAATCGTGAAATATGGAAAGCCAATTGACTTTTTTCCGAAACGCAGAAGAGAATTTGTGTTTAAGAATGGTATTTTATCTGATACGCCTTTTGCAAATCAATATTTGTTTATTCCGGACAAAATATCATTGTACTTTGGCAAGGCATTAAAATATTATTTGGATAAAGGAATGAAAACCATTGCACCGCATTTCCCTGGCTTTATCATTCACGAATATTCAACAAAAAATTCTCCTTTTGCACACAAAGTTTTTTCAGACTTAAAAAAATATGTTGAGGATAACCGAATGGCAGGAGGCAACGCAATTTTTGTTTTGCCTGAAAACATTGGTGATGATGGTTCATACGTTAGGAATTTACACAAGATTATTAAGAAGGAATTTTTTGACACGATTAAAATAAAATGTGTGAGTGCAAGTAGCTTAAAACGCTATTTAAAATTAGGTGTAAACGAAAAATACCCAACTGGCTATTCAGTACCTGATGGTTTAATGCGAAACTTTGTTTCTTATCAATCGAATACTTTGTTTGAGCATCTTATCATTAACAAGAAATGGCCATTTGCATTAGCAGAAAATCTAAATCACGATTTATACATTGGTATTGATGCACATGAATTTTATGTTGGCTTTTGTTTTTTCTTTGGCAATGGTGAAAAAATAGTTTTTGAAGTAGATAAAGTTTCAAAGGGCACGGGCACATTCCGAAACGAAAAAATCAATTACAAAGTAATTGCAAATAAAATTTACACAGTGCTTTCAAGGCATTTATCAGTAGCAGATGAAAAGCCGAAAAGCATTGTAATTCTTAGAGATGGAGTAAGCTATGGTGAAGAAGAAAAGGCTTTGTGTGATGCAATGCAAAGGTTAACAGATGCAAATATGTTGGACAAAGAAACAGTTAAAACAGGTGTTTTTGATGTAGCAAAATCTACTGCCGTTCCTGTTAGGGCTGCTGCTTTTAATGGTAATTATCGTTCCCTTGAAAATCCTGATTGCGGCACTTATTTTATGATGAATAAAAAAGATGCTTTCATTTTTAATACAGGAAAACCTTATAGTGTGCGCGGTTCTTCAAAAGCAATTCACGTTTCCTATACTTGTGGAAATATTGATTTTGAAAAAGCATTGGAAGATATTTTTAGATTAACGCAAATCACATTTTCATCACCAGACAGACCTACATCATTACCTTTGCCTTTGAAGCTAATTGATACTCTGATTAGAGATATAGCACACGAATATGATTTTGCATTTACACAGGACAAAGAAATTAAAACGCTTGAATCATCATTAAATTAATAACCATGAGTGACTTTAGTTTGCTATACAAAAAATACAATTCAGTTTCAAATCTCACAAATGATTTGAACAACTCTGTAATTACTTTAAAACGGAGAGATGCTTCTTCCAATAAAGAATTGAGAGAAAAGCATCCTGGGCTCGTCGTTACTTCTGACGAAGTAACTAAAGCCAATATTTTATTGGTTGAAATTCTTTCTGTACTGGTGAAATTTTACAATCATCAAGACACAAAGAGTGAGTTATATGAATTGATGGATAATGCATTGTTTCAAAATCAGATTTTAAAGAATGTAGTATTCAAAAGTGAAATAATAAATGTGTTGGAAAAACTTAAATCCAATAAAAAGATGGCCACAAAGGACTTATTAAACATTGATAAATTTATTTCCATCCTTGACAACGAAGCAGCAGTGCTTTTTAGAAAATTACGAACAAGCAGAGGATGAACAATTTTATAAAAGCACTTTATGCAGATCTTTTACACCGCATTGATGTTGTTGTTTCCGACATCAAAGGAATGGTGCATCATAAGGATATTAAGGATAGATTTATTAATGATACTTTAAATCAATTTTCAATAATTCGTAACGAACTGCAAAGTGCTTTAGATACCGGTGTTTTAGAAATAGAAAGCCTCGCTGAGAATAATCTTTATAAATACAATAGAGTTCATAGAGAGTTCAAAGCAATTCATTCTTATCGTTATTTAGCAATTAAAAATTATAAAGAACCAGAAGTATTTTTCTATCAATTAATAACTCAAATTTACACAGAGCATCGTATAAACGCATTGCCACCAATAGTTTCAACAATCAGCAACCATGACTATTATTATTGGGCTGTTCCTTATTTTGAAATAATTGCTTTGCCTTCAGGTGAAGAACACAGTTTGTTGAACCTTCCTGATATGTATCACGAAATTGGGCATTTGCTTCACTCAATGTTCGGCGGCAAAAGTTGTGAAGCATCAGGAATAATAATTGATAAGCATTTTGCAAAAGAAATAGTAAGAGTGCAAGATGATGGAACAGCAGCACATTTTCAAGAAAAATTGGAAAAAGCCAAATACTTGTGGCAAGCATCTTGGTTAGAAGAATTCAATTGTGATTTAGTTGGAACATACATGACTGGTGCTTCGTATGCTTGGACAAATTTAAAATTGCTTACAACTGGGCACGGATCAACAAAAATATTTGAGTATTCACAATCACATCCCGCAGACGAAGCAAGAATGAGAATAATTATTTTGATGCTTGAAAAGTTAGGCTTAGCTGATGATAAAAATCGAGTAGAAGCAGCTTGGAAAGTATTTCTAAAAGACACAGAAGTTTTCAAGCCAAATGATTATTCCCTTCTCTATCCTCAAAAAATATTACAGCACATTGTTGATGAGCTTTTTGATTTCTACCAAAATGCAGATTTGGCTTCACACCCCGAATTGCTTAGTAAAGGGGGCACTTCAATTTCTTGTTTGTTGAATGATGCTTGGAATAATGCACAAGCTAATCCTACCGATTATTTTACTTATGAAACTAAAGCGGTAATTAATTTAAAAACTTCTTATGGTCTGTGTCCTGCTCAGCTGCTTGGCTTGGAGTAGAGACACGGCCTCGGAGGAACGCACTTTTTTTGGAGCGGCTTTTTATTTCCTGATCTTTTTCAATGAAGGCTTACTCAGGATCAGTTACAAATAAGTTTAATGTAGGATGTTAATTTTATCTCTCTGACCTTTTAATTATATAAAGAGGTAGGATAAAATAAACTTTGTAAATAGTAAAATAAATTTTTGCTATTAAAAATAAATAAACTACTTTGAAATACCAATTAGGTAACTAACTTTCTTTAAAAATTTATAGAGGGCATTGAACTAACCTTCAGAGACGACCTGATAAAAAACTAACAATGGGAAGAAAAGATAAGTTTGGAATTAGCAATTTAGTCACAAAGTCATTCGCAATATTGTCTGCATCGTTAACTGCTGTGGTAATTAATCAAAGCAACGCAACACCTCTTACCTTAAATTTAAAAAATAAAAATAAAAACTTGAGTCAAGAGAGTTTTCAAAAGAGACTTTTAAAGCCAAAGCTTATTTTAAAATTAAATGTCGCAAATCCGGAGAAAAGCTACTCATCAATGCATGCTTCACATAGCTCTCACGCTTCCCATGCATCACATGCATCATATTCTCCCTCACCAGGACATGCTTCCCATTCATCACATATATCATCATCACCTTCTTATGCACCTTCGAATAGTACACCTATATATACTCCGAAAGTTCCTATATATAAATCTGATGAGGTAATAGATAATAATTATACAGAAAGCTCAATTCATAACGGAGATGTACTTGATGTTTATTCTCTTGGATCAAGAGTTCTATACAAAGGTTGTAGAGGAACCGATGTTAAGGAACTTCAGATTCTTCTTATTAATTTGGGATATGATGTTCCAGCTTCCGGCTATTTTGATAATAAAACAGAACTAGCAGTTAAAAATTTTCAAAATATAAATCAACTAAAGGTTGATGGAAAGGTGGGCCGAACTACTTTAATTATTTTACAAAGTAAATAGATGAAAACTGAGATTTTAAATAATGAGTTATTACTTTTTATTGAAAAAGAACTTTATAATGAAGATGTGCTGCATAAATGCTTTTATTGGTATGGAGGCAATTTCACTATAGATATCAGTATTTATTCTGATACCCTGTTTTTAGTAAAACTTCAACCAAATTCTGCAGCAACAGATTTAGAAAATACACTGCAAAAAATTAAACGCGATTTAATTGATTTTAAACTTCGTGATATTGTAGCGAAAGAGACAAAAACAATTCGTGAACTTATTATAGCGAAAGCATTTGCATATTACGATTTCGATAATGATCCGGAAACACAAGTATCCGATCCCGTTGGATTTAATCCTAAAGAAATACAATGAACTGCAACGCAAAAAAGCTGGGATTTATAACCCTCATTCAAAAAACGACAACTGTCATCATTGCCTCCTTGGGATTATTATCAAACAATTCTGCGCAATCATTTCATCAAGAGACGGATAGAAGCTTGAGCAATTTAAATTATGAAAGTTTGAAAAATCGTAATTCCAAATCAAAACTGATATTAAAACTTAATCCAAATAATCCTGAAAGAATGTTGATAGCACAACATAGTTCTCATAGTTCTCATGCTTCACATTCATCGCATTCTTCGCACTTTTCAAGTTCAACCGGCTATTCAGACAAGTCGTCGACAGGAGGAGACAACACGAACGCCCTGCCTTTGATAGTTGCAGGTGCTGTTATTGCAACAGGAGGTTATTTAATTGGGAAAAATAAAGGTAAAAGGAAATAACTTTTTAATAATAATTTTGACTAATTTGATAAAGACCAACGATAAGAAAATCAGGAAATTTAAAGGACAAGAATTTTATCGCCAAGGCTCGGATGAAAAGTATTACTTACTTCCATTTAGATTTCACAGGCTTAATGAATATAAAGAAATCATCGTAAATGAAGTGGGAGATTTTCTAATTATTCCAAATGGAACGACAGAAAAAATTATTTCAAGAACTCTCGATTCGGTGGTTGATAAAGAACTGTATGAAGATTTGATAGCCAATTTCTTTATAAGCGAAGAAAGAGTTCCCTCGCTTCTCGATATAATTGCAACAAGATATCGAACAAAAAAGTCATTCCTTGACAATTTTACCTCTTTGCACATTTTTGTAATTTCTTTGCGATGTGAACATACTTGTCATTATTGCCAGGTGTCAAGGGTTAGTCAGGATAAAAATGCTTTTGATATGAAATGCAATCATATTGATAAAGGCATTGAATTTATGATGCGTTCGCCAAACAAGAATGTTACTATGGAATTCCAAGGTGGGGAAGCATTATTAGCTTTTGAAAAAATTATTTATGCTGTGGAAAGAACTTCAATTGAAGCGGCAAAAAACAATAAGAATGTTACGTATGTTATTTGTACCAATCTCGCACTCATAACTGATGAAATTTTGGATTATTGTAAAGACAAGAATATTCTTATTTCAGCATCCTTGGACGGCCCAGCTTTTATTCATAACCAAAACAGACACCGTCCTCAAAAAAATAGTTACGAACTTGCTGTCAAAGGAATCAAGAGAAGCAGGGAAATTCTAGGAAGTGACAGAGTTTCCGCTTTATTAACTACAACAACATTATCCCTTGATCATCCAAATGAAATTGTAGATGAGTATTTTAATTTAAGCTTTAAAAATATTTTTTTACGTCCGATAAGCCCATATGGTTTTGCTCTACATAATGAAAAGAAAAATAAATACCAGACTTCGCGATTTTTAGAATTTTATAAAGCTGCTTTAAGCAGAATAATCAATTATAACTTGCAAGGGCACTTCTTTAGGGAGGAGTATGCAACTATAATACTAAAAAAGATTTTAACACCTTTTCCGGTAGGCTATGTTGACTTACAATCACCTGCAGGAATGATAAATAATGTAATAGTCTTCAATTATGATGGTAAGGTGTATGCTACGGATGAGGCAAGAATGCTTGCTGAGACAAATGATTATACATTTCAAATTGGCGACCTTGAAATCAATTCATATGAGGAGATATTTTACGGCGAAAAAGCAATTAAATTTTCAGAAGCGTTTTTAAATGAATCATCACCAGGCTGTTCTGAATGTGCCTTTCAAAGTTATTGCGGCGCTGATCCTGTTTTTAACCATACAACACAAGGGGACATGTTCGGCTATAGACCAACAAGTTCCTTCTGCCAAAAGAATATGGAGATTATTCGTTATCTTTTTGAATTAATGGAAAGTGATAAAAAAATTGGAAATATTTTCAGAAACTGGACAAATTAATGTTATTAAAAACAAAGGGGATACCTTATAAAATAAATGAGCCGATCGTTGGAAGAGTTACACGAAATCCTTTATCCAAAGATCCGGATGAAATTTTAATTTCTGAAAATGAAATTTCTACTAATAATCCATACAAAGCAATCCTTACAAAACTTAGTATAGTAAATTATATAGCTGATACTCCTGCCGTTTATTCTGTCGAAACTTTTGATCATTTGTGTGAAGGAGATATAATAGCTGTAAATTCAAATGGAATAATTAATACTCTTTATCGTATTCATTCGCATCAAAATTTTTTGTTGGTAACAGAGAGGTGCAACAGTAACTGTTTGATGTGCTCACAGCCTCCAAAAGATAGGAATGACATTCCTTTCCTGTTTAGCATCTATAAACAACTTATTCCCCTGATTCCTAAAGATTGTTTTGAAATTGGAATTACCGGAGGCGAGCCAACTTTACTAGGAGGATTATTTTTTCAACTTCTCGAATTTATCAAGACTCAACTTCCGGACACTGAAGTACATTGTCTTACTAATGGAAGAACATTTGCATGGAATAATATCGCTACTAAGTTAGGAGAAATGAATTTCAAAAGATTAATGTTGGGCATCCCGTTGTATTCTGATTTTTATCAAACACACGATTATATTGTTCAGGCAAAAAATGCATTTAATCAAACAATGCAAGGGCTTTATAATTTGGCAAGCAATAATCAGAGAATTGAAATACGCATAGTCCTTCACAGGCAATCTATCCCACGATTAGTAAAGCTCGCAAAATATGTTTACAAAAATCTTCCTTTTGTTGAACATATTGCATTTATGGGTTTGGAGTATCAGGGCTATACTCCACATAATATTGACAAACTTTGGATAGATCCGACAGAATATATGAGCGAACTTACTGAAGCTGTCGAATTTCTATCAAGTAGAAGAATGAATGTTTCAATTTATAATTCACAACTTTGTTTAATGCCTCAGCCCCTTTGGAAATTCTCTAAAAAATCAATTTCAGATTGGAAAAATATTTATCTTGAAGAATGCTCCGGTTGTAAGATGTTGAACGATTGCTGTGGATTGTTCGCTTCAAGTAACAAAATGCATAGTAACAATATAAGACCTTTTAAATAAGAAATTCTTAGAAAAAGAAAGAATATAATCGTTCAAAATTTCTACGAAAGTATCTAATACTTCTCTCAATACACTTTATTCCTGTTTTTTAAAAAAGTAAAACGTCCTCTATTGTATGAGGACGTTAGAATTGTTTTCAAAATTTGCTTGGGTTACTTAATTAATAGTATAATCGTAACCATCATTAACAATAATGCAAATGACAGCAATACAACAGCAATGGCCTCTAAAGCCCGAACAAAATTGTTCATGTGTTAATTTGAGAATAAGAAATGTATTGTTGCCTTTTAAGCGATTCAGTAGGCCAACCGGCTGAACGTATTGCGTTCTGATCAACGCCATTGAAAAGTAAAAGTAAAGTATTTTTTTATAAACCGGAAATTACTTTTCATTCTTTGCCCATTCTTTTCAAATAAGTCCAGCATCCATTCCTTTCTGCTTTCCTGCTTATTGTTGATAACGGCATCAATTATTTCATGGCAGTAAAACTTTTGATATTTTTTATTACCGTACCCCGATTTGCATTATTGATGAATGACCAAATCAAATGTAAATGATTAGGCATCAGTGCCCATGCCTGTAATTGCAAATTCTGATTCTTTTGACAAAACCTAAAACTATCCAAAAGGATATTACAGTAAATATCCCGGGTAAAAACATCTATTGTAGATTACGGTCAAAGTTTACCAGCATTTCAGTAGAAAGGTTTACCACTTTTAAAGATCTGTTGTAGCGATGTAAATTTAGTTTTTATTTTTCTTTCGTAAGGATTCTCCTTTTAATTCTATTTTATGAGCATTAGATGTCAGCCTGTCACATATCGCATCGGCCATTGTTGGCTCTGTAATATATTCGTACCACTTGTTGACAGGTAGTTGACTTGTTACAATCGAAGCGATCTTCCAATATTTGTAACAAGGTTAAGCGCATATCATGGTTCAAAGGTTGCAGTCCAAAGTCATCTATTATCAGCAGTGGTGTTTTTGCTATTACATTAATCCATCTCAGATTATGAAACATAAAAAAGAAGATCCTGGAGCAGTTTCGCTAGGCCAAGGATTTATTTAGCAAACGAGATTGCCTTTGCTCCTTTGCTTAAATCCGGTTATTTCTTTGAGTACCGTTTAGCTCACCAACCGTAAGGACCTGACTTCTATTCAACCATTGCACATTATCTGTGTAAATTCTTAACACGGCCAACCAGTGACATCTCCAGGTAGCTTGTCAAACATCAGGTTCCTAAAGACGAATACGGACGAAAATAATTTATAGTAGCAAATATAATCAGTAAAAATTGTCAGTACCTAAATTGAACCTAAACCCAATATTAAAACCTAGTTTTTTAAACCTTAAATATTTAAATCTATCATCAACGTTTTCAACTCCAAAACACAAACCGAGATTAGAGTGTTTAACGAAAAAAATACTTGTATTAAAATAAAATCCCGAGAGCATAATATTATATCCACTTAACTCTCTTAAAGTAGTGTCAAATCCACTGAAAGTATTTTCAATGTTATAGCCGAACTGCAAAACATAGGATACAGAAGGGCAATTTATTTTAGACTGAATAAAATATCCGAAACCTATCGTGTTATTGAAATCTCTTAGTATTGGGTTTTTGTCAAAATTGATATTCTTTGATAACACTAACGAATATTTAAATGAAGCACCGACTGAAATTGACTTATATGTTATCCCAGCAAACTGAATTTCAAAAGGATAAAACTGAGTATAATTAACAGTTTCGATATTATCATTTTTTATATTTTGTATTTTTAGAAAATCTTGACTTAAACCAGTTTCAAGAATAGCAATTCTATTGTAAATTGCTTTAATATTTATTGGTTGAGAATTCGTCTTTAAGTTATTCTGTATACCGTAAATATAAAACGAACTTATCCTTTGGTTGGTATGAGTATTTACCGTAAGTAAATATAAGTGTCTATTTACTTTATCAATTTTTTTAATATAAAAACTGTCATTTCTTGGTAGAATATCCGAATACTTGAAATTATAATATTTTATCATTTTATATTCTCTGATTATAGAATCTAACATATTCTGATCAGAGTTTGCAAAACTTTTATCTGTACCCAAACGAAAATCTATTTTATTTGTTGAGTCATTTAATAAGTAAACAGGCACTTTAATGGTATAATAGTAATTGTGCGACCGAATAATGTTGCCTTTCGGGGGAACGTGGTACGTAAAGTTATTTTCAAGGACCACAAGCTTGGGAATATTTAAAACTTTTATAAAAAGCCGTTTTAAGTTAGGTATCTCAGAACCATCATTTGCGTTTACAATAACGGTATATTCACCGGTATTTTTAAAAAGCATTTTGAAATGCGATCCTTTTCCGGTTAAATAAAATGTTTCGTTATTATCATTTAATTCTCTTATTTGGATATTAAAATTAATCTGATCAATTGGTGTGTCTTCATCATAGATGTCTAAAATATCAAGTCCTAAGGTATCGTTTTTTGCTACTTTAAAAGAATCATTCGAAATAGAAGCAAAATTTCCATCTAAGACAGGTTTAAATTTGGTTAAAAAATTTGTTGTAGGAAAGAGCTGCTTAATTTTATTTTTTAATATGGTTAGATAATCCTTTTGGGTTACATCAATGAAAAAATCAATCTTTGAGTTACTTGGTTTTATAATATTTCTCAGAGGATATTCATTTAATGATCTTTCAACTATTTTATCATTAAGTATATCGTATAAGGTGAACTGGAATTCTATTTTATCTTGTAGAGTATTTTCATTAATCAGTAGAAACAAGTCGTTCTGTGTAAAAATTTTTAATACCGAATCACTTATATGATTATTTGAAAAGTTGGCATTGGGAAAGTAAAGGTTCAAGCTTTCCCTAACGGCTTTATCAGCTTTTGTATTAAGTAGTAGTAGGTTTAGATTGGTAACTTTTGAGAAATAATGTTCATTACTTCCCGAGTATAATTGAAGATCGGTTAGTACACTTTGAACGTATGGAATTAAAAAATCGTTTTTATTAGAATAAATCAAAAGTCTTTGACCATCGTTCCACTTTTGGCAATAGGTACTTTTTTCAATTGTTAGAATTAGAAAAACGAATATCACAATTTTCAATTTAGACATTCTTTTATTTTTTGACAAACGATTAAAGCATTCCTTAAAACCTCTTGATTTATTTCTTCTTTAATTTCAGAATTTACAAAACCTAAGCTATTTCCACCAAAAAAAGTACTACTAAGTTTGATTTCTTCAATAATTGTACATTCACTTCCATTTACATAAATAGAAACAAAACCTCCGTTATACCTGTAAAGGTCTTTACCGACCCGTTCAATATGGCCTGTGTACTTAATATCAATATTGTATTTAGGGGAGTTATGTGTCTTTAAGAATCCATCTTTCGTCAGTAAATCTTGCAACTTTTGGAGCCCAAAGGGATTAATCTGAAAAGTGTTATCACGGGGAGTTTTTTTTTGGGGGAGTGTTTTATTTTTTGAAGTTGAAAAGAGATAGAGGTTAAAGTTATTTTTTATTTTGCTATTTTTGAGCTTTATGATTGTATCTATTTTAGATTCTGGCTCATAAAATTCAATTTGATATACGTTATTGGTATCAATTTCATAAAACTGAATGACATACTTACCAAAAAGATTTGTCTCCACCTCTTTTTCAACCTCTAACGCCTTTACAGAAACATTTGCCTTGGGTTTATTATCCATAAAAACAATCCCTTGAATAGAAATTTTCTTCTGACCTTTTTGATTATATTGAAAAAATAAGTCGATACCAATTAAAATCAAGCACATTATAAAACCGCCCCCCCAGTAATTAATAATTTTGAGAATAGTTTTATTGTTAACCGATTTCCCTTTTTTGTTGAAAATTACTTTTATCAAAATAAGAAATAATAATCCAACTACTCCTGTTAATCCTAAAGGAGTTTTGATATGACTAGCAATCTCAAAAATGTCTATAATAATTTTAAGAAATTTAGTTTTTAGTAATCAATAAATATACAATATAATTTCTTCTCCCATAAATTATGTTTTTAATAGAAAAACTTCTAAATTCTAATTAATTTGGCTTCTCCTTTTTTCGCAGCGATGTTTCATCCTTTCAGCTTCTTCTTTTTTAGGTATCTAGAATAAAGAAGCTGCTTTGTGGAAATAAAATAAAAAATCTGAAGGTAATCTGGAGCCAGCTAAAATGTCATCGCTTCTCCTTGAGGAGGATACGTCGACTGGCGCAAGCAGATCCAATAGTGAATAAATAAACAAGCAATTATCTCTTTCAGTTCTAAGGGAAGCTGAAGAATATTTTTCAGCGGAGATTTCTTATAATACTATCCAGACAAAAACAAGTGCAGGTAATTCATTAAAGCTACTATATGTATGAATAACAACACATATTTCCTAAACCATTGTATCACGGCGGGAATAAAGGCCACCTTCGGTATAATAAATAATAATATTATAACAGTACCTATCCATAATAGATGTGACAGTATTAAATCAGCCCACATAGGGCCTTTTATATCTTCAGGCGCACCTGTGATTTCAATTTTATTTTTTTCTCTTTTATAGGTAAGAGGTTGTTTCTTGATTTTCGTCATCTTTAATTTTATTTTTTAAATATTGTTATATTATAGTTCCTTATAAGCTAAAGGTTTCATGTTTAAAAAAATTTTTTATTTTTTTACTTTTTGCAACCTCCTCTATCAGAAATCTACCGCGTTCCTTTTTTTGCAACCTAAGGTAGATGACTACTTTTGATTTGAAAAGGACATATATTTTCGCAATTCTTACTATAAAGTTTTCAACATTTTTTTGTCGCTTTAAACAAAGGTATTTAGCAGCTTTAAGTTGTAAAAGGACAAGTTTCGTCATGGTCAATTTAATGACTGTCATGTGCTAATAATTGAACTATTATGTATTTGACCAATGATTTTTAGTATAGGGTCAAAGCAATATTTACCATTTACTGTTCTGGTAATAATAAGCGGTTATTTATAGGAGTGACTCTACACAATCAATACACCGAAGGCTTGCCCCTGGCGTTTTTGTAAGTGTGAGAGTTGACTTCTTTTTTTGTATTTTTGCTATAATGGATTTTATTAAAGATATTTTTATTAACCTCCTCTCTAATGCTATTTGGGCTATCGCTGGGTTTGTACTTGCGCGCTTTACCTTTTTAAAAAAGCCGTCTTTGTCTTCTAATAGACTACAAGCGGTTTTAAAAAAAGAATTTTTGGCTTCTTATAGAGTCCACCTCTTTTTTGAAAAATCGTACAATTGTGATTTCCTTTTAAAAAAAATATAGGTGTTCAACTTCACTCCCATCCGGGGTAAGCAATTATTTAGATTAAATAGATTTCACTGTTTGGAATTTATTTTACTGGTTTCAAATGAACATAATCAACCTCTTCTGTAAAAGTTTATCGAACTCTTACCTTTCGGTTTGCTACTCTCAATATGATCTCCGGCCATCACTTTTATCATAAATTCCAGTCCGGTTGATTGGCAGTTCCACTCAATTTATAAAGTTCCGCGCTGCCATCTGTTGGCAAAGGAGTACATCCCGCAGGGTCATTGGTATTGGCGGCGGTTCCGTTGTTGTTATAATACAGCTTGGTATTGGCAACCGTTTCCGTGCTCCCAGGATGGTACGGAAGTTTCAACGGTAATTTTCGCATCGTCGATCCTGAAAAATTCTTTTCACAGTCTCCTCTCCTCACTGCCATTAGCACCAACACTTCATCTTATTAAAATTACTGTGCCTTTTTTAATTATCAATTGGCCTAAATAATCTTTTGCTTTCAATATCCAAACGTAGGTGTCAGATGGTTGTTCGAACCCTCTTGATTTCCCATTCCATCCATCGCCGATCTTGTTTGTTGTAAAAACAAGCTGACCCCACCGATTATACACTGAGAAGAAATAAAGTTCAGAGATACCTGCGTAAGTTGGCTTAAGAATATCATTGAGGCCATCATTGTTTGGTGTAAATGCATTCGGGCAGTAGATGTTAGGCCCTTTATAAACTTTGACGTGAACGGTATCATAACCTAAACATCCCTCTGCAGTTATACCTGTCAGGTAATACGTCATATCACCAGACAAGATAGCGATAGGATGATTACTTTTAGCATCACTTAAACCGAATGACGGAGACCAAAAATACTCTTTAGCTCCGGAAGCAACCAGTTGAAGAGGTTGCTCAATAGCAATGGTGGTATCATTACCTGCTGAAACATCAACCTTAGAAACAACAATAGATTTCGAAACGGTTGTATCGCATTTGTTTTGTGTGTAAGCAGTCAGGGAAATCGTATAAGTGCCGAACTGCTCATAACTGTAAGAAGGCTGGAATAAGTGCGATATTTGACCGTCACCAAAATTCCATGTCCAGGAGGTTGAAACCGGAAAATTATTGGAAAGATTTGCAAAATCAATTTGTTTACCGGCACAGGTATTCCCGAAACCAAAGTCTAAATTTGGTACAGTTTCTATACTTACTTGCTGAAAAGCAGTGTCTGAAATGCAACCATTTTTTGAGATCACCACTTGCTTGATAAAATAATCGCCGTTGTGGCTGTATGAATAGACTGGTTGCATCAGGTTAGAAATATTACCGTCGCCAAAATCCCAATGATATTTTTCAATTGAGCCATTAGCAATGGAACTGCTGTTTATAATTGCCAGAGTCCTATTCGTGCAGCCATTATTTACGGAAAAAGATGCAATTGGCTTAGAGTCGATAGACAGGATCTGAGAAACTGTATCAGATAAGCAACCCTTATCAGATGATACCGCAAGTCTTACTTGGTAGTTTCCATAAGATGTGTAGGCTTCCGAAGGAAATTGCCTATTGCTGGTTTTCCCATTTCCAAAATCCCAGTACCATTTCACAATAGATGATCCGTCCTCTGCTCCGGAGCTATCCGTGAACGTCATAAGCTGATCGGTACAACCATTGTTAAAACTAAATTTCGCAAGCGGCTTTGCGTAAACACCAACACTTTTAGTCACAGTATCCGATGAGCAGCCTAAAGAAGATGTTACCACAAGGGCAACATTGTAAGTACCGAAATTCCGGTAGGTGTAAGCGGGATTTTGCAAATCGGCGTGGCTACCATCTCCAAAATTCCAATGCCATTTAGTGATCGCCTCATTTTTGTTTTTCGATTGATCGATAAAAGAAACATTAGGTTGTCCGCACTCCCCGGTAAATAAAAAATCAGGCACCGGCTTCGAGCCAATGGTCACAATTCTGGAAACTGTGTCTGACTGGCAGCCCGTGTTTGCAGTTGCTACCATTTGTACGAAATATTTTCCCGGATTTGCAAACGAATCGGATACATTTTGCACGGTAGCATAATTACCGTTACCAAAATTCCACCACCAGCCTGCAATCGAACCGCTTTTTAAGTTAGCATTGGCTGCAAATTTGGTTGACGTACCGAAACAAGTATCCGTAACCGAAAATACAGCGGATGGAATATCGCCTGCAAGAATGACTTTTGAAACAGTGTCGGATATACAACCGCTTGCAGACTTAACAACTAATTTTACATCATAAGGTCCTGCCAGAGCATAAATTTTTGAAGGGTTTCGGGATATTGAATTCGTCCCGTCTCCAAAATCCCAATACCAGGTGTTTATACTACCGAAAGCAATTGAAGAAAGATCTGTGAAATTTGCAGGCGTGTTCACACATGTTTTGGAATCTGAATAATCGGCTACAGGTTTTGCCTCGATCGGAAGAGTAGTGGTTGCGATGTCTGTTCCGTTGCAATTGCCATTTGAAGTTACACTTAATTTCACAACATAATTGCCGTAGCCATTGAAGGTGTGTACCGGGTTTTGCAATGTCGAAGTTGTACCATCACCAAAATTCCATAGCCATCCCTGAATCGTACTTCCAGTGAGGGTCGTAGAGTCTGAAAATGTTACTGATGGATTTCCACATTGAAGTGAATACCCAAATTTGGCCAACGGAATTGTTCTAGTCAAATTGATCACTTTTGTCGCTTTTACAGTTGCAATACCACAGTCCGAAGGGGCTGTTACGACAAGCCTGACCGTATCGGTATTTGCTCCATCTACATATGCATGAGAAACATTTTGTCCAATTGCCGTCGAACCGTCACCAAAATCCCAGTTCCATGTTAATCGCCCCGAAACTGAGCTCATTCCTGCAAAATTTACATTTGAACAGTTTTTGGCAATCGAAAACGTAAAATCTACATTCTGATTGGTAATCAGACTAGGAAAGAAAACCGGCAGGCCGCGAATCCCCTGTCTGCCGCTTAAACTTACCTGGTCATATCTAAATCCGCAACCGGATCCCTGAATGTCAGGAGTATTAATAACCGCCAACGTATCCAGTTGTTCTATTATGCAATATATTTTATTGTCGGGCCCCATTTGCAATGCCCCCAACCAATTTCCTTCAGGACTAGTTCCAATAACTGTTGCAGAGGTAGCAATAGAAGCAGAATCGTAAGCATTCAAATTATATTGAATTATGTTGGGAACATCTCTAAGATGTGATTCCCCTACTTGGCGCAAGGTTGTGTTTTCGTTAGCGCAAGCGTCCGCTTGTGCTATTATCCTGCTAACTAAAATTCAATTCAATCAGTCCTTTCACACCTGAAAAATCTCTTGCACTACTATACTTCCAGTCTTCCGGATTAATTACAAAACCAGCCATTACAGGATTCAAATGAATATACTCCAGAGTTTTATCAAACATTTCCTGATCTTTTATCTCTAATGGTTTGTTGTGTTGTTGCCAAAACTGCCATCCATTATTATTGCCATTCTTCTTACCGGCCCTTTCGCACATCCAAATTATCCATTCTTTCCTGCTTTCCTGTGGATTATTATTGAGCGCTTTTCTCATGGTTGTTGAAATATGGCTTTTCATGTCCCGCACTATGTCTTCCATTTTATTTTTATTGCTACCTATAATCATGTGTATATGGCTTGGCATTATACACCATCCATAAATTTCAAGCCCTTTCTTTTCCTGGCAAAATTTCCAGCAATCTGTAATAATTTTCATGTAGTCTTCTCTTATAAAAACATCTATCCAATGGACAGTAGCAAACGAAATAAAATACAACTTGTCCTGATCATGAAATTTATACTTCCGACTCATAAAGTAAATGTAAACTCTTTTTCACAATAGCACAAGCGGACGCTTGCGCTAACAAATAAAACTCAACCTTGCGCCAATGAGGCGTCAGCGTTGGCGTTCGAATACTCGGAGGATTGGGGGGATTTATATTTTCTACTCATATACAGGTAAATCTACAATTCTCTTTCATTATTCAAAATAAAGCACGTTTGATCATATAAATATCTCAACACTCTGTTACATGGCACAAGAAGCCCTCACTCTCTTCTTACGCCTCATTCTTGCGCCAAACAGAGGATAATTAAACCACTTATATACTATATCATATCCATCAGTAATTTCAAATAAGGGAAGCCAATCACAACAAGTAAATGTGATAAAATAAAGCCCTTCTGTCTCGTCTATCGGAATTCTAACTGCCATACTCTAAACTAATAATTTTATCCTACATTTCGTCGTCCGTGTCCTGCTCAGCTGCTTGGCTTGGAGTAGAGACACGGCCTCGGAGGAAAAACACTACCGGATATACATCCTGCTGCTGCTCAGCGGTGAGAGATTGCCATTCAATTCCTTTTTATATCTACCATTCGTTTATTCATCTTTTCAATCAAATCACTATCTAACTCCTTAACTTTATCTGAAGGAAAACCTTCTGCCATCTCTATTAAATCTTTTTTTACCATCCGCAATCCTACAATATCATTCCTTATTTGTGCATCTGTTATTAATAATCTCATTTCAGAAACCATTTTATTTGTTTTAGTATTCTTCTTTAAGAAATTTAAAAAAACATCTATAAATAAATTAATCTCCTTTAATTCATTTTGCCAATTATTCTCTATTTTCATTTCCTGCTCAACTTTAATACTTTTACTAAAAGAGAGCTTGCTATCTAAATCTAAATGGTCATTTTGCTTATTCAACGGATTGCCTTTTCGATAATAATAGTCTCTCAATCTTTCTTCTATTTGTTCGGGAGACCATATTGAACCTTCATTTAATCCTTCAGCTTCTTTTAAAGGCACCATAAATCTAACTTTCCCATCTTCAAAAATTTTACAAAAATCATCATGGCCAAATTCAGGGAGCCAGTATTTTGAATGAGCCAAATTTTCTTCTAATGGAATAGCATCAAGTATAGGCCATCTACCTGCTTTTACTCCTCCTATATTCACTATTGATCTAAATAAAATAGGAGATTTGATTATTTCTTGAGAAGGCCAACCGTCTTGCTTTGTTTTGAAATCGTAGAAAGCTATATCACCGTAATTAAGAATTCTTCCATAGGTATGATACGGAAAATCAAAAATAATTTTTATTATACCACCTGATATTTCCTTGTTATTTCTCATTCGAACAGTTAAGGGAATACGTACCCAATGAACGATGTATCAATCCTTACCTCAGCTAATATTGTTAGTTTTGGAGATAGTTAGAATTTCTTTTTTTTTGAGATCTGGTGTACTCATTTTTGCAAATTAGAAACCCTAAATACAATCCCAGGCTAAGAAAAAATAAACCACTTTGAATATCCCTTGGAAATCTCAATTGAAATTCCTGATTAACAATAATGAAAATTAAGTTTGCAACAAAGAAATAAGAAATGGCCTTTTCGTAAAATAAAAGCCGCTTCCAAACGCTATCTTTTTTCATACTTTTTTTAACAATAAAAATTATTACTCTTGAAAGTAAAAATAAAACAACACCAATGATTTCGATAAGAACTATGGTCCATAAACTTTTACCGATAAAATATTTATTAAAAAAATGTGAGCACGTAATCCCAATGGCACACAGGATTAATGCTATAGTGGAGATTATATTCCAAAAATTTAATTTTTGAAATTGTTTATCTTTTAATGAATTCATTCTTGCAAATCTAATAATTTGGTGAGGAAAATTCGTCGGGATTGTGAATAGGTATTACAGGAACATCAGGATTGAATAATCATGCATTCTATCTTTAAAATGTTCATAAATATCGTAAGCAGCGGTGCCAATTAAAAGCCATTTTACAGGACCTTTCTCAATCTGGAGGATATTCATCGTTTTTAACTCCGGTTTTCCAGTTAATTGGGTCTTCAGATGGTAGTCGGGCTGTAAGAAGTTAATATTTTCTTGCTAAGATTATTGCTATAATTAAAGGAAACAAAATAATGATCATTATTTTGACATAGCTAATTATCCTCGTTGATTTAATGTCCCCAGAATATCTATTCAAAATTCCCTCTGTTATCCTAGCATTATAATAGTAAAAAACTGAACAAAATACCAGAAAAACAAACAAAAATATCATCCCTTCATTAACTTTCCCAATATGATTTTTAAACCAATCCAAAAAAATAGTCTTTAGAACTGACAAGAAAAACATTAAATGAATAATTATTGTTATTCCTACAATCAGACATCCATTGTACCTTGCAAAGCCTACGCTTCGCCCTTTTTCTATTTGTTGCTTATAAATGATGTAATAAATAAAATCGTACATTTAATATTGAATATTTTTAAGTTTGACCTTTGTTTATACAGATTAGACCTTTGTTTAAATGTTTCATTTCCTTAATCAATCTCCATCGTCAAATATATTTTCGGTTATGCTTTTACCGGTTATTTCTTTAGTTATGATATCGCCAAAAAACCAAGCACCACCTACAATCCATCCGGCCACTGGGACAGAGGCTGAAACAGTGTAAATTGTTGCATCAATAACTAAATCGGCAGTATGATGAGGTTTCCACCCATTTGCAACGCCATCAGCAATTGTCAATCCTGCTCCAACTATTGCCAACCCTTTTCCTACTCCCTCTGCGAGTTCGCCTCCAGTTAGTATTTCTGAGCTTGTTCCTCCTATCCTATTAGCCAATATTTGGGCTCCTTTGATACTTTCAATTGTAGTTTCATAGCTTAAACTTCCAGCTTCAAGAATGGTATGGGCAGTTTCCCACGTATTACTTTCTTCAGAACTATTATTAAATGCAACGAATCCAATATCAATCTTTACCTCAGCTAATAGATGATGACCATCTCCTGCCGCTCCTTGTACTGAATAAGAGTAGTAATATCCCTGAACGCCATGTTGTGTTCCCTGTTTTACATGTGTTGTAAATCCGCTATTACCGGAGTTTCCAAAACCATCCCAACCAAACCCTTCCTGGTAGGGAATTCCCGCGCTTATTGTACCTGCTAACGGGTCGGCATGGTGCCACTTATTGCCGTTCCTGTCCATATAACTAAAGAATCCACCTCCTGCACCACCGCCGCCGCCTCCATTTCCTCTATTTCCGACTTCACCATCATCCCATATTCCATCGGGATCTGAATTGTCTCCTGTGCCTGAATTTGGTGGTGCAGGTATGTTATAATTCAATCTCAATCCTGAGGGATCGTCAAACTTTGCAGGATTATCTCCTCCAAAAGCATAACCATTAAAATCTACAGTACTCTCCACCTCTGGATCTATCTGCATAAATCGTCCTATCTGCGCATCAAAACTTCTAAAAGTCGTTTCATACAATTCTAACCCCTTTCCATCTGCCCATTCACCACTTCCAAGTTCTGTACCTCCATTGGCTTTATATGCATTGGCAACAATTCCTGAATAGCACTGCTGCTGATGCCTGCCATTCCCAGTCCATACGGATAATAGTGGTCTTCCTGCACCAGCGGCCCATGCTCATGGGTGATCTGCAAGTTATCAAAATAAACCAGGTTATTGCTCTCGTTGCTTACATAAATATAAACAAATCCATTTTTAGTTGCTGTCTTTGCAGTTCCTCCAAGCCTGTATATCGTTTGCCCGCTGCCTTCCGTAGTTACTTGTACTGCCTCACTGTTCTGGCTTACAAATTTAAATTGTTCATCAAAGAAAACAATATTCAGGTAGGCCTTTGGTAAGGTGGTTCCGGCTGTGCCATTATGCGGTGCGAGAAAACTTGTAAACGGAGTA
>JBQCIM010000093.1:0-26582 GCA_051953735.1 Ginsengibacter sp. | reverse complement strand
CAATATCCGGACTGTTTTCAATCTGACTTTTCGTAAGATTTACCGGGAATACTTTATTTTCCCAATCAGGCTGTTTTAAAGCAGTCGGAGAAATAAGTACTTTTCTGCTGGAAAGCCAGTCGCCTGTTTTTACGATCAGATACCGTATTGTCCACGTTTTATCATCAAAATAAAATTCTTCAACTTCGCCGATCTCTCCATCAGTTTCCTTCATTGTATAGCCCAAAAGGCTTTTGATACTGCGTTTCATGTTTGTTGTTTTAAATTTACAGAAGTCGGTTGAAACCAGGGCTACAACCTTTTTTAAAAATTGTTATTTCAATATTTTCTGAATAAATGCGCAAGTTTGAAATGAAAACAAGAGCAATCATTATTCCAAAAATAATGCATATTTAATATTCTGATTTATGAAGCAGGTTGTTTTTCAACATAAAGTTTATTGATAATAGTCATGAAAATAACAACAACCGGTACGGCAAGCAAAACTCCCCAGAACCCCGCTAACATGCCCAAAGCAACTTGCCCAAAAACTGTAAGCGCCGGAGGGATATTCACCATCTTTTTTTGAATCACCGGTTGCGTGACTGCAGTTTGAATGATTTGTATAAAAGTGTACATGCAAATAATAATAATGGCCATTGTGGGACCTTGCATTAAAGCGATGAGAACCGCAGGAACTAATGCAATCAGTGGCCCGAAATTGGGAATCATATTGAGCAAACCCGCTACCAGCGCAAGAGTGAGAACGAGAGGCATTCCAAGAATTAATAATCCAATCCCGGTTAAAACTGCAATAAAAAGAAACCCGATAATTTGTCCTTCGATCCATTTTCTTAAAATAATTCGTAACTCTTCAATAAGGTCGCTCACTTTTTGTTTTGCTTTTCCAGTAAACAATGAAATAATTCCTTTTTTATATTGAGAAGGTGCGGCGGTGAAAAATAAAGCGAGAAGAAAGACAATATAAATATCGCTGAGAACTCCAAAACTGGATGAAAAAAATTGCCTGGCAACATCGTTTGTTTTTTTAGAACTTCCGGATCTGTTTAAAAAATCTACCATCTTGCTTCCTAAAACGCTTTGGTTCAATTGATCTTTGGCATTTTGAATCGTTTCCGGCAATGTATCTGATAATTGTGCCACCTGATCCTGCAATCTTGCTCCTACAAACCAAAAAAATGCTACGAGTAAAAGAATGTTTACAATAACGGATACAGCAACACTCAGCTTTGAAGGCCAATGCAAATATTTTTTCAAAATATCTGCACAACTGTGAAAATAAATAGCCACTAAAATTCCTGCGAGAACAAGAAAAAGCACCCGGAGCCACATATTAATAAGCAGAATGCCAACAATAATCAAAGCTGCAATTCCACCTACTATCCATACTTTTTTTTGGAAAGTTTTAGGTTCAGACTGTTCATTGCTTGTCGTGTCAGGCATCTAAAAAAATTTGATTATTGAAAATCCCGTAACAGTACTTTGTAAAATGTTTGTCACTCAAAAGTCATGCCCTAGCTGAATCCGTTTATTTCTGTGTCGATAAAAAAGCAACGATTCTGTCAAGTTCATCTTTGGTAAGAATTCCGCCAAATGAAGGCATATTTTTTCCACCATTTACAATGCGGATCTTCAATTCCTGGGTAGACAAGCGATTTCCGACTGTCGTTAAATTTGGCCCGGCTTTTCCGCCATAATGATTGATGGTGTGGCAATACTGGCAACCTTTTGCATAAAACAAATGAACACCTTGTATCACTGTCGAGTCAGGATTTGTCGCTTTGATTGCTGTCAAAGGCAAAGGCTTTGTATTAAAATTCGGCGACCATGATGCCTGAATTCCGATGACGAGCAAACTGATCACAAAAACAAAAACGCAGATCACACCAAACATTGCCCATGGCCTTTTTAAAGGACTCCTTTCGCCTTTGTGAGAAATAAATGGAATTGAAAATAATAAAATGATCGTGATCAACGGACCAAGTAACATCGCTACTGATTCAATATTGTGTGGCATTAGAGCAAATAAAGCAAAGAACGGAACCATATACCAGTCAGGGTTTGGCGAAGTTTGAACCATGGAAGGATCGGGGGGAGTAGTTAGTGCAGGAGCACCAAAAACGGCTGCAAGAACAATGATAGAAATGATGATCAACGCACTTACAATAATATCACGCCATGCCGCATCTGGCCAAAAAGGAACACCTTTTTGTTTTAGCATTTCCTGATACCATCGGCGATAAGTTTTTGGATCGATCAAACAACCGGCTTTTGGCGGTTCTGAAATTCCATTTCTTATGACAAGAAATAAATGAAAAGCGATAAAAACAAAAATGAAAGCAGGAACGATAAATACATGGTAAGAATAAAACCGGCTCAGCGTTTGGCCGCCAATTGTGTTTCCGCCAAGAAGCAAACGCGCTAAATATTTTCCAACAAAAGGAACTCTTCCTAATTGCTGAGCAGCAACTACTGAAGACCAAACTCCATTGGAATCCCAGCGCAATAATTGCCCCGTAAACCCCATAAAAATCGTGAAAATCAAAAGGAAAACGCCACTGATCCAGTTCATTTCGCGGGGAAATTTATAGGAAGCGGTAATGTAAGTGCGCATCATGTGAAGGCCAACCAAAATGATCATCGCTGATGCTCCGAAATAATGAATTCCTCTGAGCACATTTCCAAACTTTGCCTGATCCGTAATGAATTGAAGCGATTGATACGCTTCTTTCGAAGAAGGTTGATACAAAAGCGATAAAGCAATTCCTGTAATCACCTGCAACAAAAAGCAAAACAGAGTAGCGCTTCCAAAAACATAACTCCATTTGGCTCTTGGAGGTACCGGGTGAGTTATAACAGGAAGAATGCTTTCAGAAAAACCGCTTCTGTCATCAATCCATTTCCATATTTTTTTTAAAACATTCATACTGATCTTGATGCAGAAATACCTGTGATCGGAAGTGGCGCTGTTTTTATCTGAACATCTTCCTTAAAAATTCTTACCTGATAACGTGTTAATGGTTTTGGTGGCGGACCGGCAGCCACAGTTCCATTAGCATAATAAACGCCGCCATGACAAGGGCACATAAATAAATGAGCATCTTTTTCCCATCTTACCGGGCAACCTAAATGAGTACAATTCGCTGCAAAAGCAATAAAATCAGTTTGATTATTTCTTCGTAACCATGCAGCAGATCTTGCCGTTATTCCGGCGTAAGGTTCAGGATCGGCATTGATAAAGTTTACCAAAGTTGTAGTTCCTGCCGCAAAATCATTTACTTTTCCAACTGTTCTCCATTTTTCCTGTTTTGATTCCAATAATGGCGCTATCAACGCGCTGATAACGGGGACAGCAGCAACTGCAGCGCTGAGGCCTGCTAAGCCAAGGCTGATTTTCATAAAAAATTTTCTCCTGCTTATTTCTTCGTTTTCCTGATCATTCATGACGCAAAATATTTATCCAACCAATGAGAGATATTACAAACACGATAAGGCCGGCGACAGAAATCAACCAGGTTGTTAACAATCCCCAGCCTAAAAACATTAATCCTAACGCAAGAAAAAACGGCCAGTAAGTTGGACGTGGTAATTCTTCCGGCTTTGCTTTTACTTTTTCCATTTGATCTAAATTCATTTTTATTTTTTTAAGACACGAGTTTTTTTGAATTACACGAAGGCAAAAATCTTTTTAATTCGTATAATTCGTGCTTGAGTAATTCGTACCTGAGTAATTCGTGTAATTATTAAACCATTTTATCAAAAGAAACATTGATGCGGATAAATAAATAAAACATCCGGGAACCCACATGATCAATCCAGCGATTTGCTGATCAACAGAAGCAGAAATATTCCATTCATTTCGAATGATGGATAAATACCTTTCATTAGCAACCATGTTCATGTGAGAATACATTCCACCCGGAGCAAAAGTGATCATCAAACCAAGCAGGGAACAAAAAACACAAGCTGTTGAAAGATAGAGTACGCCTGCAATTGGAGCAATCCTGTTTTCTTTATAAGGATTCATAATCGGCAGGCAAAAAATAATTCCTGCAAGCAATAAACTCAACATTTCGAGATTCATCAACCACATTTCATTCATTGAAAAAAGGAGATTAAAAATGTAGGGAATGTGCCAGAACCACATAATGCTTACGCCAGTGAACCAACAAATAATTGGATTTTTTATTTTCCGCGAAAAGAAATGAAATGACTTTTTGAATTTATTTTCTGCAGGAATTCCTGCAACGATCAATGGCGCTGCTATTAAAATAATCAACACATGAGAAAGCATGTGAGCACTGAACAAATAACTTTCTGCCAAAAAATGCAATGGAGAATCGATGCAGACGATCAATAAAAAAATTGCTGCGAAAAAATAAAGCGATCGTTTTATTAATTTGAAACCAATTGCATATAAATAAATAACACACAATGCAATCAAAAACAATATTGTCGGAGGATCAAAATGCCATTCAAAAAAAATTGATTTCATTTTTTTTCTTTTTAAATATTTGTAAAATGTGGCAACACATAAACCACGGTAAAAACCGCAATCCAAACGATGTCCACAAAATGCCAGTAGATTCCTACAGTGCTTATCAGATTTGAGTTTGACCGGTTAAAATCTCCTAAAAAGGCCATCAGAAGAATGATCAGCAAAATGATAATTCCAGCAAAAACGTGAAAACCATGAAAACCGGTAAGCGCATAAAAGCTGGTGCCAAAAACACTTCCACTTAAAGTAATATGATCATTGATCAAACGCCAATATTCTTCTCCTTGCCCGATCAAAAAAATGGCTCCAAATAAAATCGTGATCATCAGCCAGACTTTCAAACTTTTAATTTTTCCTTTATCATAATTTTTTTCTGCAAGCCAAAAAGTAAAACTGCTGGCTAGAAGAACGATGGTAAAAATTCCCGTTTTTTTGATGTCGAGCGCTTTTAGTTCATGTGGCTCAAATCCTGCATTGTATGCCATGTAAACAAATGCAAGAATGAGGCAAATAAAAAACATTGCTTCTGTTCCAACTATCAGTTTCATCATTGTTTTGTTCATTCTTTTTAAATTTATTGATCCGGATTTTCAGGATGTTTCCAATCCCATAAAGGTCGCCTTCCCTGAACTACGGGCACCTCATCAAAATTTTTTAATTGTGGCGGAGAAGTGGTTAGCCATTCCAATGTAAATCCATCCCACGGATCTTTGCCGGCATCTTTTCCGCTTCTGATACTTTTAAAAACTATGTAGAGGAGAAGCAAAACTGAACCTCCCATGATGAATGCACCAATGGTAGAAATCATGTTCAAAACTCCGTACCATGGCAGATCAGGATAAGTAAAAACTCTTCGCGGCATTCCTAAAATGCCCAATAAATGTTGCACCAAAAAAGTTCCATTGAAGCCAATTACAAACAGCCAGAAAAACCATCGGCCTAATTTTTCATCCAGCATTTTTCCTGTCATTTTCGGAAACCAATAAAATAATCCTGCCAGCAAACCGAAAATAGTTCCACCAATAAAAACATAATGGAGATGAGCAACGACATAATAAGTATCTGTCAATTGCCAATCAATTGGAACAATTGAAAATGCAATTCCTGTTAATCCACCGATTGTAAATTCAATTAAAAATGCAACTGCAAAAAGCATGGAAACAGTAAATCTTATTTTGCCTCCATACATTGTCGCAAGCCAGTTAAAAATCTTTACGCCAGTTGGAATACCAATCAGCATGCTGCTTGCGGAGAAAAATGCATCGACAGTATTTCCCATCCCCACAGCAAACATGTGATGCGCCCAAACGCCGAACGCAAGCAATGCTATGGCGACAGAAGAAGCCGCAACAAATGCATAACCGAAAATTGGCTTGCGCGAAAACACCGGAAAGACCTCTGATAAAATTCCAAATGGAGGAAGGATAACTATGTAAACTTCAGGATGCCCAAAAATCCAAAATAAATGCTGCCACAATAATGCAGAGCCGCCATTGGTGGTATTGAAAAAGTGGGCATCAAATTGACGATCGAGCAAAAGCATTGCCAGCGCTGCATTCAGGGATGGAAACGCTGCAATTAATAAAAATGAATTCACAAAAACCATCCATACAAAAAGTGGCAATTTGTTAAGCTTCATTCCTTTTACACGATAATGCAAAATTGTAACTATGAGATTGATGGAAGTGGTAACGCTTCCAATTCCGGAAAGCAATAATCCCATTGCATAATAGTCAATGCCATTGCTGCTCGAATAATTTTTTTCATTCAATGGCGCATAATTAAACCAACCGGCATCAGGTCCACCACCGGCAACGAAACTAAAATACAAAAGTAGTCCTCCAAAAAAAGTGATCCACAAGCTGAACGAATTCAATCGCGGAAATGCCATTTCGTTTGCCCCGATCATCAGCGGTGTAAAATAAACGGCGAAGCCAAAAACCGCCGGCATGGCTACTAAAAAAATCATTGTGGTGCCATGCATCGTAAAAATCTGATCGTAGGCTTCGGGACTTAAAAAATGATTTACCGGTTCCGCTAATTGAATCCGCATGAGCAAAGCTTCCACGCCACCAATAAGAAAAAATAACAACGCGAGCAAGAGGTACATAATGCCGATCATTTTATGATCAACAGAAGAGATCCATTGCAGCAAACCCTGATCCGTGCTTACTCCTATGCCAGGGAAAGATGTGGCGGGTTCCGGTATCTGAATGGTTTCGCTCATGTTATTTTAATTGCGCCAGGTAATGAACAATTGCTTCCACGGTATCCTTGCTAAAAATAAAATCCGGCATATGAGCGCCAGGTTTTATTTCTTGCGGATGGCTGATCCATTGATACAAATTCGCTTCATTATTTTTCATTAATCCGGTTAAAAGTTCATTCCTGCTGGCAAGATGTGTGAGGTCGGGGCCAACATTTGAAGTGGAAGCCGTTCCCACAATTCGATGGCAGTTCGCACAAGTTTCTGTTTGAAAAATTTCCGCTCCTTTTATTGCTAAAGAATCTGTAGGAGCGGCAGCCGGTGTTGCATTTTCCGCCAGCCAGTTTTGAAACTTATTTTCATTTTCAGCAATTACATTAATGCGCATCCACGCGTGTTGAGCGCCACAGAATTCGCTGCACGCGCCAATGTATTTTCCGGGTTTATTAATATCAAGGCTTAAATAATTATTGATCTTCGGCACAAGATCCATTTTGTTGCCAAGCTCCGGAACCCACCAATCATGAATTACATCAGCAGAGCGCATTTCCAGTAACAAAGGTTTTCCGACAGGAAGATGCACCTCATTTGCAGTAACCACATTTGCTTTTGGATAATTTACTTCCCACCACCATTGATGACCTGTGATAATAACATCCGGTTCTTTTGTCGGATGAAGAGGTGCAGCAACAGCGTTCATCGTTGTCACGGCTTGGTAAAAAAACCAAATGAGCAACAAAGCCGGAATGCCAATCATCAAAGTCTCTATTCTTTTGTTGCCTGTAATTTGTTTCGGTTCTGTTGTATCTTCTTTTTTTTCTTTGAATTTGATGCAAATAAAAACCACCAGAAAACAAACCAGCAAAAGCATTCCAAGCGCTGCGATGTTGAAAAAATTAAACAACCGGTTGATCTTTTCTGCTTGTTGAGATGCAGGATTTTCCACTGATTGCAGGAGAATCATTTGTGAAAAATATAGTAGCGATCCAAACATTGACAGACGAAAGTTTTAAAAGTTTTGCTGCGCAAATAATTGTAAGAATTCAATTATAGTTTCCTGATAGCAACATTTCTTTGAAAAGAAATTGTAGTGTTATAGAAATTCAATAATGCAAAAGCAGCATCAAAGAGCATGCCTGTTGAAATGGATGGAAAATAAAAAATGGTGGTATTTATTCCTTGACTACAGTGAGAGGAGATTAGATTATATTTAAAAAATAATTGAAAAATTTTATTCCTAATGAGTTTTAAAAATAAAACGGTTTTTATCACCGGAGCTTCGCGCGGAATTGGAAAAGCAATAGCACTTCGGCTTGCAAGAGAAGGAGCAAATATTGTAGTAGTAGCAAAATCAGTTGAAGACAATCCAAAGTTGGGCGGAACTATTTTTAGCGCAGCAAATGAAATAGAAGCAGTTGATGGAAAAGCTTTAGCGGTTCAGTGCGATATTCGTTTTGAAGATCAGATAAAAAATGCCGTAGAAAAAGCAGTAAAAACTTTTGGTGGAATTGATATTCTGGTCAATAATGCTTCAGCGATTTCATTAACGCCGATTGAACAAACAACATTAAAGGCATTTGCATTGATGCATGACATTAATGTAAAAGGAACTTTTTTTGTAAGCAAAGAATGTATTCCATTTTTAAAAAAAGGAAACAATCCGCATATTTTAAATCTTTCTCCTCCCATCAATTTAGACAGAAAATGGCTGAGCAATCATACTGCTTACACGATGAGTAAATATAATATGTCTATGATCGCTTTGGGCCTGGCTGGAGAATTAAAGAAATACAATATTGCTGCCAACACATTATGGCCACGCACAACCATCGCCACCGCAGCAGTCAGAAATTTATTAGGCGGTGAGACGCTTATTCAAATGAGCCGAACTGCTGAAATTGTTGCAGACGCTGCGTTTTATATTTTGCAAAGATCATCTTCCCAATGCACAGGCAATTCATTTATTGATGAAGAAGTTTTGGCCGAAGAAGGAATTACTGATTTTGAAAAATATGCGGTAACGCCAGGAGCAAAGCTTTATACAGATTTGTTTTTGTGAGTATCAATTAACTCTCGCTCCAATCTCTCCACCCCCAATCCCATCTTCTCAAAAAGATGATGATACTCCGGTAACTCTTTTCCTGTATAAACAAAAAAAACTGCAAGGCATTTTTGATTCTTAATTAAGTGATTGAGCAGTTTATTTTTTTGCAAACGATATGTTTCTCGCATCAGTCTTTTAATCCTGTTGCGATCAACTGCTTTTTTAAAATTTCTTGAATTGACTGTAAACCCAGCCTGAAGAGGAAATTGGTGGTTTTCAGTTTGAAGATAAATAATGCGCAAAGGGAAAACCGAAAACGATTTCCCTTCTTTAAAAAGCTGTTGGATCAACTTCCGGCTTTTTAATCTTTCATGAGCTTTTAAAGTAAATCTTTCAGTGATAAAAATAGGATTAGAATAAAAAATGTCTAAAGATAAAATAAAAAATAGCCTCGCTAAAAGAGGCTATTTTAAAAATATTTTCCGGATGAATTTTATTTTTTACTTCCGTGTTCATCAGAAACGGTCAGTTTATGGCGCCCTTTTTTTCTACGGCTTGCCAAAACTTTACGGCCATTTGCGGTTGACATTCGCTCTCTGAAACCATGTACACTTTTACGGCGACGCTTATGTGGCTGGTAAGTACGTTTTTTCCCTGGCATTGTTTTATGTTTTTCCTTTTAAAAAATTGTTTCGCTTCTCAGCCGGGCACCATCCCTGCTGCTTGTGAAAGGGCAGCAAAAGTAAGAAAAGATTTCAGATTTTTTTGAGCAGATCTTAATTTTTTTGCAGTAAACAAACAAATTAACACAATTTGAAATTTTTATAAACAAATTAAAGTAAGAAGCATAATTTGAAAAGCGTATACGTCATTGTAGGTCTACGTGCTTTGATCGTACTTTTTCTCCAAAAAATATTTCAGAATGTTTGTCGAAATCAGAAGTGGAATCTGTTGTGAAAAATTGCAAATCGCCATTTTTACTACATTTTGTTTCAATTTCCGGATGTCGGAGCAAATAATCTTCCAGGCTTTTAGCTACGATCATACCCTGAGAAATCACTTTTATATTTTCAGGTAAATGTTTTTTTATTTTTTGTAAAAGCAAAGGGTAGTGTGTACAAGCCAATAAGATCGTATCAATTTCAGGGGCTTGCCGAAGCAATTGAATGATGTCTTTCCTGATAAAATAATCTGCTCCTTCGGAATCGTATTCATTATTTTCTACCAACGGAACCCAAATGGGACAAGCATGCTGATAAACATTTGTTTCCGGAAAAAACTTTTTAATCTCAATCAGGTATGACTCTGATTTTACAGTTCCCTTCGTTCCGAGGATTCCGATATTTTTTGAATCAGAATAATTTGCAATAATTTCTGCTGTTGGTCTTATTACTCCCAACACTCGTTTTTCTGTATCAAATTCCGGAAGATATTTTTGTTGTATCGTTCTTAAAGCCTTTGCTGAAGCGGTATTGCAGGCAAGAATGATCAATGGGCATCCGTTTGAAAACAACCATTTCACGGATTGTAAAGTATATTCATAAACGGTATCAAAAGACCTGGTTCCATAAGGCGCCCGAGCATTGTCTCCCAGATAAATAAAGTCATAATCAGGCAAAATTTTCCTGATTTCTTTCAAAATGGTAAGTCCGCCGTAACCGGAATCAAAAACGCCAATGGGAGCTTTGTTCATTTGCCAAGAATAAAGAAGCCACCCGGTTTAAGGAGTGGCTTTTAAAAGAAATAAATTTTTTAATTATTTTTTTGCGGGAGAGGTATTATTGGTTGATGTCGATGGTTGTTTCAAACCAAGCTTTTTAATAACCAATGGTCCTAAATCATTTGCGGGTGGAACTACAATAAGCGCTTCTCTTGGCATCACGTAAGTGTAACCATTTTCTTTCGCTACTTCTTCAATTGCGTTTTGCAATTTCTTTTGAATAGGTGCGGAAAGCTCTTGTCTTTTTTGTTCAAAATCGTTTTGAATTTTTTGTTGTTCGCCAGCCAGTTCCTGGTTTTGTTTCTGAAGATCGCTTCTTTTTACTTCTTTAAGGCTTGGGCTCATGGTTGCTGAATCTTTAATAAACTTTGCAACCGCTTCGTTTAATGCAGTCTGTTTATCCTGGGCGTTCTGATACAATGATTGCTGGTATTGATCCAACTGTTGCTGTACGGTTGCGGCTTCAGGCATCAGCTGTATGATTTCATCAGCGCTTATATAACCGATCTTTTGTGCGTTCGTTGTTGTAGAAAATCCAAATATTCCTGCGGAAATAAGAAGGACAGTGAGGAGTTGTTTCATTTTTGTTTTTAGGTTTGTTTTTATAAAGTGTTTAAAAATATCTTTTTGGCTGCACGTTTTTTTTGGTTTCGCAATTATTTAACACCCAATTCTTTCAGCACATCATCGCTCTTATCAAGTTTGGGGTCGGCAAATATAACGGTAATTCCATCACTTTTATCCAAAATAAAATCATATAATTTTGCCACAGCTAATTTTTGGATGGCGTTATAAACCTTGTCCTGTATTGGTTTGATCAGTTCTTCCCTTTTTTTGAAAAGGTCGCCCTGGTAGCCAAATCTTTTTCTTTGAAGATCTCTTAATTCTTTTTCTTTATTGTAAATTTCATCCTCTCTTTTCTTTTTCAGTTCATCGCTGAGCATCACTTTTTCTGCATCATAATCTTTGTACATTTTATCAAGATCAGCAGATTTTTGATCAATTTCCTGTTGCCACATCTGGCTAAACTGATCAAGTTTTTGCTGAGCGTCTTTATATTCGGGCAGCTTGTTTAAAATGTATTTGGAATCAATGACTGCATACCGCTGCGCAAAACTTCCGGCACTTAATGCAAAGCAGGTAATTAAAATAAAAAGTAATTTTTTCATGATAATTTTTCTTTTTTATCCTGATTTTTATTTGAACAGTAGATCAACAAATAATCTCAAATCTTATTTTTTAAATTCACTATTCCGGCTCCTGTCCGAGCATAAAGGTAAATTTGGCGGCACCTTTTAATCCGGTCCCCGGCGTGATTCTATCGAGCCCGATTCCATAATCAAATCCAAGCAATCCAAACATTGGCAGGAAGAAACGCATTCCGACTCCTACTGATCTGCGCAATTGGAAAGGATTGTAATCTTTAAAACTATACCAACCGTTTGCAGCTTCGAAAAATGCAAGTCCGTAAATAGTGCTGCTGGCGCTAGTACTGAACGGATACCTCATCTCCAAAGTATATTTGTTGAAGATAGTAAAAAAGTTAGTTGCCTGGCTCAGATCAGGGTTAATTTTTGGATTAGAATTATCATAAACCGGGTATCCTCTGTGAGCGATGATATCATATCCTAAAAGTCCGTAGTTATTACTTAATCCTGCATCTCCCAACTGGAAACGTCCGAATGGAGAAACTGGAGCGCTCTGATCGTATCTTCCAAGGAAACCGTATTTGGCCGCGGCATATAAAATAAATTGTTTGTCTTTATTTTCTCCGCGTCCCTGGCCAATAGGCACATACCATTGAGCGGTAAAACGTTCTTTGTGATATTCGATCCATTTATATTGATCAGCAACAGATAATGGAGCACCGCCTCTGAACAAAGAATATGGTGGCGTTAATTCTGTGCTCAAAATAAAGTTAGAACCACTTGTAGGGAAGATTGGATTTGGACCCGCAGAGCTTCTTGCCAAAGTGATTTTAAAACTGATATTGTTGGAAACACCGTTCAGCAATCCTGGAAAAATATTATAATTCTTCAGTTTGTAGCGCTGGTAATTCAGCTGATAAACCAAGGAAAAATAGTCGTCAGGCCATCTCAATTGTTTTCCTAAAGAAATACTGAAACCGGTATTTTTTATGTAGGAAGAATCGGCGTAAGATCCATTATAATAACCTGTTCTAGGATCGTAGGCATTAGCATATTTGGTATCATAATATCCAATGGTAAATGGATTTCTTTTTTTACCACCAAGCCATGGCTCTGTAAATGAGAAGTTGTAAGAACGGAATTGTCTTCCATTACTTTGCGCTCTTAAACTAAGCTTTTGCCCATCGCCAACAGGCAAAGGATCCCAGGCTTTTTTCTTAAAAATATTATAGATTGAAAAGTTATTAAAAGTAACACCAAGCGTTCCTGTAAGCCCGATTCCTCCGCCAAATCCGGCAGAAAGTTCCAGTTGGTCAGAAGATTTTTCAACCAGGTTCCATGTAATATCTACCGTTCCGTCTCCCTGGTTAGGTACGATACCCGGAGAGATTTTTTCAGCATCAAAATATCCTAATTGAGAAAGTTCACGCTGGGTTCTGATAATATCCTGTCTGCTGAATTTCTGCCCCGGAACGGTACGAAGCTCACGGCGAATCACATATTCCTTCGTTTTATCATTTCCGCTGATCTCTACTTTTCCGATGGTTGCCTGCGGGCCTTCCACAATTCTGATCTCATGATCGATAGTGTCGTTATACACAGCAGTTTCTACAGGAGTAATCGTGAAAAACAGATACCCATCATCCATATACAAACTTGAAATATCTCCTCCTTCAGGAGAAGGAGTTACACCCAATCTTTTATTTAAAGTTTCTGCATTATAAATGTCACCTTTTTTAATTCCCAACAACGTGTTTAACAATGAATCAGAATATTTTGTATTTCCCTTCCAGGTAATATTTCCAAAATAATAGCGCGGTCCTTCCGTAAGTTTGATGGCAACGTCTAAATCTCCATGATCATTGTACGTTGTGTCAGCAACAATAGTTGCATCCCGGAAGCCAAGAGAATTATAATAGTCTAAAATTTTATTCTTGTCGTCGAGGTATTTCTTTTCATTGAATTTTGCTGAAGTGAGCAATTTAATTCTGACATAAGGATCAATCAGTTCTTTTGTTTTTGTAGGATACAAAAATCCGTTTTGATGCATGTATTCATCAAAAGAAAGGCGATTGTTTTTGGTAGAATCATACACATTATAATCCTCTCCCGGAAATAAAGTCAAACGGCTTTTTTCATGAGTTCCCTTCATCTGTTTTTTCAATTTCATATCCGGAACTTTATTGTTTCCGGCGAAATAAATATTGTTGATCCGTACTTTTCCGTTTTTATCAACTACAAAAAGAATATTTACTGCATTCGATTGTTTTGAATCTTTCGATTGCTCAATGGTTACATCTACATTTCTAAATCCTTTGTCAACAAAAAATTTCTTTATGGTTGCAATGGAAGAAACTTTAAAACCTTCTGTAACCCTTGTCACTCTTCCTTTTTGAAGGTCAAGTTTTTTGGTAAGATCATCAGATTCTGTTTTACTAACGCCTTTAAATTTAAAGTTAGAAAGAACGGGCCGGTCTGTAACATGAATTTCTATGGCAAGATCATTTCCTGTTAATTGGGTAAGATAAATATCAACATTAGAAACAAGATTTTGTTTCCACAAATTAGTAATTGCGTTGGCAAAAGCATCACTGCCGGGAAGCACTAATTTATCTCCAACTGCAAGCCCTGAAATCGAAATGATCAGGTTTGGATCGAAGGAAGTTCCGGTAACAGTGATATGAGAAATGACGTATTGTTTCGGTTGTTTGGAATTGAAAATATTCTCAAGTTCTACATTTACAGAAGATGGTGTTGTATCTGAAGCAACATGAGGGATCGAATCTGGTTTCAAAGTCTTTGGAAGAGTATCTGTTTTTACAGAAACCACAGAATCGTTCAAAGTTTGAGCGGATACAATAGTTCGGGCAGTAAAAGTGATAGCTATCAAGAAGAAAATCTTGTAGATCTTGCGCATTAAATCGATTTTAATAGGGCGGCAAGTTAATTTCAATTATTAAAAGTTTTTGTTAAATCAGCAGGGATAAGGTTTACAACTAATTCAGGTTTTGTAAATAAGAAACAAGTTTAAAAAAGAGATTATAATTGTTCACTGGTTTTGCCAAATCTTCTTTCACGGTTTTGATAATCAAGCAACGCTTCATATAGATTTTCTTTTCTGAAATCCGGCCAAAGTGTTTCTGTAAAATAAAGTTCTGAATAAGCAAGCTGGTACAACAAAAAATTACTGATGCGATATTCGCCGCTTGTGCGGATCATCAGTTCCGGATCCGGAAAATCAGCAGTGCATAAATGTTGTTTAAAAACTTCTTCGTTTATTTCATCTGATTTTATTTTCCCCTCTTCAATTTCTGAAGCGATATTTTTTACAGCATGAAGAATTTCCCATCGGCTACTGTAGCTCAATGCCATGATCAGGTTCAATCCTGTATTATTTTTTGTTTCTTCACAAGCTTCTTCCAGTTCTTTTCGCGCATTTTCCGGAAGCATACCCAGATTGCCAATGACATGCAAACGAATGTTGTTTTTGTTAAGCGTTGAAACTTCTGTCCGAATGGTTTTTACCAACAATTCCATTAAGCCGGTTACTTCGTCTTTTGGCCGTTCCCAGTTTTCTGTGCTAAAAGCGTAAAGAGTCAAATATCCGATTTGAAGCTCGGCGCAGCCTTCTACAATATTTCTTACACTTTCCACCCCGCTATAATGTCCAAAAAGCCGGTCTTTGCCTTTTTCTTTTGCCCAGCGTCCATTGCCATCCATAATAATAGCAATGTGGCGCGGAAGTTTTTCGGCGATCAATTTTTCTTTTAAACTCATTGTATTTAAAAAAGGAAGTCAGGCATTCAGCAGCCTGACCAAAACAAAAGTAAGGAATTGTGAAACAGTATTTACTAAAATATTTAAGGTTTTGCTGTCGGACAATGATAAGAAGTGATATTGAACGAAACGCCAAACTCTGCTATAATATATTGATCATTTTGCTTGCTGAAACCGCGCTGGCGTCCTTCAATACCAATTGGCGGCCCTACTTCAAACGAACGATCCTGCATGACGGCGGCTAAAGATTTTCCTCCTGCCGGAGACGGAAATTTATCAGCTCCGATATAAGTAGTGCTTACATCATCAATATAATCAGTAGTGGTAAAGCGTTGTGTAATTTCAAAAGAAAGATTGATCCGGTCGTTGATTGCATACTTTGCACCAAATCCGATCGGGAAACAAAGAGCCATGCTTCCATAAGGTTTTCTTCCTTTATAAAAACCTTCACCTTCTGTATGTAATGGACGCAAATACACTTTTTTATTTTGATAATAAGCATAGGGATCATAACTAAAAAAACCAATTCCAAGGGTCGCATAAGGCGTAAAAGCATGAGCTGGATCGGAAGGCAGGAACTTTAAAAAATTAAAATCTCCCTGCAAAGCCAGCTCAAAAATATCTGTATTGAAACTCAGGTTTCTTCTTTGCTGGTATTCATTTCTACTATAAATATCGCTGTAACCTAATTGAGCAAAATGTCCTGAAAGCCGCACAGAAGTGTAATTTCCAAATTGTTTTCTCACAAAAGCCCCTAATGCAATTTTTGGGCGATTGATGTAATCGCGGTTATTCAGATCTCCAAAATAGTGAGCTGCTCCGGCAGTAATTCCAAACTCGCCTTCCTGCACATATTCGTTCATCTGTGCACGGCTGTGGAGGTTGAACGCAAGCATTAATGATACAACTGCAAAAACTTTTTTCATATTACGGAGCCTTGAGAGTACGAAATAAGTAAGATTTAATTATTTAGAAAGTTAAAATTAATAATTCCTCTTGTCCAATCCCCATGATAATTTGTTCCTGATGGTTTGCAGAAAGTTATTTTCATTTAAACGAACCAGATTGATGCTGAAAACTTCTTTTCTGATCGCTAGTAAAACTTCTTTTGTAGCAATTTCTCTTCGGCTGTCAAGCGTGCACAAAAATCCATCGGTTCTGCCTTCTATTTCAAATGAGATGATCGAATCGTCAGGAATTACCAAAGGCCTGATATTTAAATTATGTGGTGAAACGGGCGTAATTACAAAGCTTGCTGAATTCGGGAAAACCACAGGCCCGTTGCAACTCAATGAATAACCGGTTGATCCTGTAGGAGTAGCAACTATCAGGCCATCTGCCCAATAGGTGTTTAGAAATTCTCCGTTTAGATATGTATGGATCTTGATCATCGGCGAAGTGTCTTTTTTATGAATCGTAAATTCATTGAGACCGAAATTCAATCCTCTAAACAGAGGCATGTTGGCATCCAAATGAACCAAAGACCTTTTGTCGACTTTGAAGGTTCGTTTTACCAAAGCTTCCAAAGCAGAATGGATTTCGTCTTTGCCGATACTCGCTAAAAATCCCAATCTTCCATAATTAATTCCCAAAACCGGAATTCCCTTGTCACCCACAAATGTGATAGCGTCCAGTAAAGTGCCATCGCCACCAAGACTAATGATGAAATCAATTTCATCTAAATCATTCGAACAATTGAAAGTGGAATATTTGTCAGTGATATGAATAGAGGAATAAAACTGGTTAAAAAAATCCTGGTAAATAACTGGTTCAATATTGTAGTGAGAAAATTCTTTCAGTAAAACCTTCAGGCCCTCCAGTTGTTCAGACTCTAATCCGCGACTATAGATTGCTATTCGCATAATGGTTTTCGTTGAGGTTTTGCCAGGAAATATTAAAGTTTGTAAAAATAATTCGTTTTACATAAAATAAGCGACTATATTTTTTATTTACCTGAAAAAATAAGCGGGAAGGGAAATGACGAAAAGGAAGTATTTATTAAAATTACATGAAAGGGAAAAAGAAAATCAATTTATTGATTCGTTTACTGTAAAACCGGAAATATTTTTTCAGATCTGAAGATAATTCATCAGGTTGTTGTAGTTACTGCTCAGCTCGTTTTCAAATAACTCTTCGCCAGAATAAAAAGAAACAGAGTATTCATATCTTTCGAAAGTTGCGATGATCGTAGAAACTTCTTTTTTATTGATCTGCAAAGTAACTTCTAAAAAATCAGGCAAAGCATGCGAAGAAACATTCAAATGCAAAATTGTTGCCCCGTCGCTTTCGATAATGCTGTTAATTTCAGAAATCGCAAAGCGGGTTCTCGGCATTTCTAAAACAACAACGGCTCCAAATTCTGAAGAGCCACAAAAATTTCCCATGGCGCTTATCAAAGCAGTTGATGAAATCGTTCCCGCCATTTCGTGACTTTCATTTACCACCGGAATTACATTGGTTTGGTAAAGATTATAAACTGAGGCAGCTTTTAAAAAATGATTGTTGCTATTAACAGCAGCAGGAATAAAATTTGACTGGAAAACTTCAAGAGTTGTATCGTGATTCGCTTCTTCAGAAATATCTTCCTCGGCAATAAGACCCAAAAATTTTTCTTCTGAAACAACCGGCAGATGAGTTACTTTCAATTCATCCATTAATTGTAATGCTGTCGCCACTGAATCATCTAAATGCAATGACGGATAAATATTATCAGCAAGCTGCAGTGTTGTCATTTTTTGTTTTTTAAATTTTTAACTGCAATAACATTTAATACAAAGACAACAAAAATTAAATAATTGTTGCAGCAGATACTTTTAATTTCGAAAGAAATGTGCCAAGTATCTTATTGAACTCGTGCGGAACTTCCATCATTGGCGCGTGGCCGCATTTATCAATAAAATGAAGTTCGCTGTTCGGGATCAGTTTATTAAATTCTCTTGCTACAAAAGGAGGAGTGATTGTATCATTATTTCCCCAAATTAAACAGGTTGGTTGTTTTATCTGGCTCAGTTCGTCGCCTAAATTATTCCGGATCGCCGATTTGGCCAGTGAAATAATTTTTATCACTTTAAGCCTGTTATTCGTGATTTCAAAACATTCATCCACCAACTCATCGGTTGCCATCGCAGGATCATAAAAAGTAAGCTGTGTTTTTTTGCGGATGTATTCTTTATCGCCGCGTTTTGGATAGCTGTCGCCCATTCCGTTTTCAAACAAACCGGAACTTCCTGTGAGAATCAGTGATTTTACCCTTTCCGGATTTTTCAAAACATAAACCAGCGCCACGTGACCGCCCAAAGAATTTCCCAGCAAATGGATCTGATCATAATTGCGGAATTCAATGAACCTTTTCACAAATTTTTGCAAACCCCCAACAGTTGTATGCAAAAGATCCAGATCAAAAAGCGGAAGCATCGGCACTACTACTTTGTATGATTTTCTAAAATGCTCAACCAGATGTGAAAAATTGCTTAACGCTCCAAACAGTCCATGCAGCAACACTAATGGTTCTCCCTCGCCTTCTTCTATAAACTTAAATTTCCCTTCTTGTATTAATTGATATTCCATTTTCGACTAAATACAGCATGATTTTATGCTGTTTAATTATTGCTAAAATAAATGTTTCTATTGAAAAAAAACAGGTAAATAATATTTGGAAGAATTTTTACGACGCTAATTTATGTCCCAATGTTTCAAAAAAACTTTGAAGCTGGCCAAATAAACCTTTTAAAACAGGAATGATCTTTCCAAGATTGTCAATCAGTTTTGGTCCCCATGGAGCAACAAAATCATGAACCGTGGAAGCAGCCACAGTAGCAGGTTTTATCAAAAACATTTTTTCTGCAAAAAATAAAATAATACTGAAAATGACGGTATAAATAATCACATAAAGAACAATACCTCCAATCCGGTCGAGCCAGCCAAGCATCGCAAGGCTTAAAGTTTTTTTTATAATTCTCGCGCCAATATTTACCAGCAAAACTACCACGACAAAAACCAATGCAAAGGAAAGAACCGGTAACCATTTTGTAAACGCTCCTGCCGATTTTTCAAAATGTTGCGCAACAACAGCGGAAAGTTTTAAAGCGGCAGCCAGGCCGATGATAAAAGCAATGAACGAAAAAATACCTACGATCAAACCTTTCGTAAATCCTTTAAAAACCGCAATGATCATTACTAAAAGAAAGGCAATATCTATCAGCATTTAGTTGAAAATTAATTATTGATTATTGCCTGTGCACATTATTTATTCAGCAATTCTTTTACAACGCCCGCGATCGTTTTTCCTTCTGCTTTTCCCGCCAGTTGTTTATTGGCAATTCCCATTACTTTTCCCATGTCCGAAGGAGAAGAAGCCTCGGTTTCTGCAATTATTTTTTCAATAACCGGTTTTAGTTCTGCTGCATCCATTTGTTTTGGTAAGAATTTTTCGATCACTTCAATTTCTTCTTTTTCTTTTGAAGCAAGATCTTCCCGGTTTTGCTTTTCGTAAATTTCCAATGAATCTTTCCTTTGTTTTACGAGTTTTTGAAGAAGTTTAATCTCATCTTCTTCTTTTATTTCTCCTCCCGCGCCTTCTGCAGTTTTTGCAAGAATGATGGCAGATTTAATCGCACGCAAAGCCCGTAAAGCTTTTTCATCTTTTGTCAGCATAGCAGTTTTCAAATCTGCCATTACTTTTTGTTCTAAAGACATAATATATCAGATAAATGATGAATAATTAAAATCGAAAAACAGTAAACCGACAAATACACCGGATTTGCTAATTTACCTGCCTTCCTTCTCCACGTATTTCTTATGAAATTCAACAGCAAAATTTTTAATTTCCTTTGTGAGATCAGCTCGTTTGGTAGCGCGATCAAAAGTATCAGCGAGCGTTACAAATAACTGGTAATAAAAATCTGCCATTTCATCGGTTGTCATATCCTTTGTCCAAAGATCGATACGCAAAGCGGTTTTTTCAAGTCCGTCCCAAAAAGCCAAAAACATTGCCTTTGCATTTTGAGGACAATCTATGCTGGTTTCTGAAGCGCTCCATGAAATATGATGCGGAACTTTTTGCGAATCGAGCTGAACCTTAATGTTTATAATTGATTCTGTCATAATTGGGTGCAAATTTAATATTATTGCACTTGAATCAGGGATTCTATTTAACCTTTCTTTAACCCTGTAACAAATACATTTGCGAACTTAATAATCTTTATGAAGAAAATTGTTTTTGTAGTTACTGCTTGTTTGTTTTTTTCAATGGCTTTTTCGCAGGAAAAACAGCCTTCTACAGATAACAGCAAGATCAATTTTACCAATCGTTCAGGCGATCACTTTATGTTTCAGCTTTCTTCAGATCACCTCGCGCAAATGCCTGACAGCATCAGCAGCCATCAAAAAGGCTTTTCACGTGGTTTTAGCGCATATGTAATGTTGAATAAACCTTTCAAAACAGCTCCAAAATTCAGTTTGGGCCTTGGCCTTGGCGTTAGCACCGATAATATTTTTTTTAAAAGAATGAATATTGACCTGACAGCGCCTCCCGGCCCGCTTCCGTTTACGCCATTGGATTCTGCTGATCATTTTAAGAAGTATAAACTAGCCACCACTTATCTTGATGTTCCATTGGAATTCAGGTTTACTGCCAAGCCAAATCAATCCAACAAAAGTTTCAAAGCTGCACTTGGCTTAAAAATCGGAACTTTGGTGAATTCGCACACCAAAGGCAAAACCTGGGTTAATAAAGACAATCAAACTTTGAATGGATATATTCAAAAAGAAAACAGCAAGCGTTTTATTAACAGCACGCATTTTATGGCAACTGCGCGTGTTGGTTATGGAATAGTTTCCCTCTTTGGTTCTTACCAGCTAAACAAATTTTTAAAAGATGGAGCCGGCCCTGACCTGAAATTATACCAGGTTGGCCTTACTATCAGCGGATTTTAAAAATCGCTTCCCTCTTCGTTATTTTTAATTGATCATTTGAAAACCGATGAATTATTTTTGCCGGAATAAATCGTTTTATATTGATCGAAAAAAAAACCAATTATAATAATCCCATAAATGCTGTATTGGTAGCAGTGATTCAGAACGGGCAAACAGAGCCGGTTGTAAAAGAATATCTTGACGAATTACAATTTTTGGCAAAAACTGCTGGTGCTGAAACGATAAAAACTTTCACTCAAAAACTCGATCATCCGGACAGTCGAACATTTGTTGGAAAAGGCAAACTGGAAGAGATCAAAAATTTTGTCGGAAGAAAAAAAGTTGATTTGGTGATTTTTGATGATGAACTTACCGGTTCACAGATTTCCAATATTGAAAAAGAATTAAAAGTAACTACGATTGATCGCAGTGATCTAATCCTGGACATTTTTGCCTCAAGAGCCAAAACTGCACAGGCAAAGGTTCAGGTGGAATTGGCTCAATATCAATATATTTTACCGAGATTAAAAGGAATGTGGAAACACCTGGAAAGACAAGGCGGTGGCATCGGAAGCCGCGGACCGGGAGAAACAGAAATTGAAACTGACCGCCGTATTGTAAAAGACAAGATCAGCCTGCTTCGCAAAAGGTTATCAGAAATCGACAAACAATCTTTTACCCAAAGAAAAGAACGGGGCGAATTTATAAGAGTTGCGCTGGTCGGCTATACCAACGTTGGCAAATCAACGATCATGAATCTGCTGAGCAAAAGCGATGTTTTTGCAGAAAATAAATTATTCGCCACATTAGATACTACTACAAGAAAGGTAGTTCTCGGGCATACGCCATTTCTTTTGAGCGACACAGTTGGTTTTATTCGAAAACTTCCTCATCATTTGATTGAAAGTTTTAAAAGCACGTTGGACGAAGTTCGCGAAGCGGATATTTTATTGCATGTAGTAGATATTTCTCATCCAAAATATGAAGAGCAACTCGCGGTGGTCAACAAAACTTTGCAGGAATTAAAAAGCTTTGAAAAGCCGATTATTACTGTGTTTAACAAGATGGATCAATATGAGAAAAACACGTTTGATCAATGGCTTGATCCGGCAGTAAAGCAACAATTATTGGAAGAATTGAAATTGCGCTGGCAAAAGCAAACCAACGGAAATTGTGTGTTTATTTCTGCTACAGAAAAGATTAATATTGATGAATTAAGACAAGTAGTTTTGAACCAAGTCAGAAAACTTTACCAGCAAAAATATCCTTACAAAGCTGAATTTTTTTATTGATGGACATAAATCAAAACCGCATCAAAATTGCCAATTCCATTGATGAAATTCATTTTGGAGAAAATAATATTGCTTCCATAAATATTGAGGAAAAATCAATTTGTATTATAAAAACTGCCACTGGTTTACGTGCCTGTTCTTCAAAATGTCCTCATGCCGGCAGCGATTTGTCAGAAGGTTTTTTGGATAAAAGAGACAATATTATCTGCCCGGTTCATAATTATCGTTTCAATTTGATTAGTGGAAGAGATACTAATAATGAAGGATATTTTTTGAAAATTTTCGAGGTAAAAGAAACGGAAGAGGGAGTTTTTTTAGAATTAAAAAAATAGCAAAAGAAGTTATTTCTTTGTTTACTTAACATAGAGACTTAGCGGATCCGACCGATTTTCAAGGTTATAATTTTAGGAGATCCGTTTCTCATAATCAGCATATCAGCTTTGCCGGCTGTTTTTTGCAATAAATTTTTATACGCTTCCAGGTCGCCGCTAAAATTATTATTGATAGACATGATAACATCTCCGTTAAGCAGGCCGCTTTTATCAGCCGGAGAACCTTTGATAATATCATCAATAAAAACTTCGCCATCAAAACTATACATCGTCATTCCTGTATAAGAATAGTCGAATGGATCACGAAAATGCGAGTTGGGAACGAGGTGAATTTCTTTTTGAGGATAGTTGATGATCATATTAAAACGACGCAACAGATCATTGCCAATCAGGCCACCACCTGAAGGATATCCGAGAATATTATTTTCATCATCCAAAATGTAGGTAGGTATTTTTCTGAATTTATAAGGGCCAATTTGTACTTCTTTGATCAGCGTTAATTTCATTCTTCTTTTGCCCCCCAAACCCTGAACTTCGATCACCACGGGTTTTCTTCTTTTTAATAAAACAGAACTGTCGTCTTTAAGTTGCTTGCTTATTAAAAAACATAATCCCGCTCCGGTATCATAAAAATAATTGGTAGTGACCGTTCTGGAATCTTTTATCAGCACGGGGACCACAGGCAATCCACGAAAATCAGGATGCAATAGTATTCCATGAGGCGGATAGCGAATATACCCGGGATGGTAAACGCTGACAGTTAAACTGTCGAAATTGATTTTTACCAGGTATCTTTTCAAAAAGCTGTACCCAATTATTCCATCTATTTTTACTCCGTAAACGCTGGTCAGCACATCATAGTCATTAATGTAAAAATCGAGACTATCTACTTTTAATCCAGGAAAGGAAAGTGAATTGTGTTGTGAAAAATCTACTTTTCTAACGCCAGCAATTCCATAAATATATCTTCCTGAAGGTTTGTGGGCAATGGAATATTTTGCTGTTGTTGTAGAATCTAATGAAATGCCGCCGCTACCTGTGTCTAAAATGAAATTGAAAGTGTCAGCGATATTGTTAAATCTCGCTTTTAAAAGAATTACGCCCCCATTTAATTGCTTAAAATGAAATTCCGTGATCAGTTTTGCCGGCCTTTCCCAATACATTTCCTGGCCATATAAGCTGGTAGTTGTAAAGAAAAATAAGAAGCAAAATAAAAGCCTCATAATCATCAAAAACTAAATTTAAGATTTATGACTGTACTTTTGCTCAAATTCTTTTTGAAAATTTTATCGCGACGACCAGAAAATCAGGATCATGAATACATCAGAATTATTACAAAAAGCATTACGTTTTGAATTTCTTTCTGTAGAGGAAGGCACTTTTTTATTTAAAAATGCTGCTTTGTCTGAACTGATGCTGGTGGCAGATGAACTCAGAAAAATACAGGTGCCACATGGAAAAGTTACGTGGATCATCGACAGAAATGTAAACACTACCAACGTTTGTATTGCCAACTGTAAATTTTGCAATTTTTACAGAATCCCAGGCCACAAAGAGGCTTATGTGACGGATATCGAAACGTACAAACGAAAAATTGAAGAAACTTTCAGGTATGGCGGCGAACAATTATTGCTGCAAGGCGGTCATCATCCCGATTTGGATTTGAATTATTACGTGAATCTTTTCCGCGAATTAAAAAAATTATTTCCACGTTTAAAACTTCACGCGCTCGGCCCTCCTGAAGTGGCGCACATTACTAAAATTTCAAAGTCTACTTACCGGGAAGTTTTAATTGCTTTGAAAGAAGCCGGCCTTGATTCGATGCCGGGCCCCGGAGCAGAAATATTAACTGATAGGGTGAGAAGGCTGATCAGTAAAGGAAAATGTGGCGCGCAGGAATGGCTCGATATTATGGTGGAAGCACATAAAATCGGTTTAACAACTTCTGCTACAATGATGTTTGGACATGTGGAAACCATTGAAGAAAGATTTGAGCATTTGGTAAAGCTGAGAGATGTTCAGGCAAAAAAACCTAAAGGCGCTGTAGGATTTTTAAATTTTATCCCATGGACTTTCCAGGATGTCGATACATTGCTGGCAAAAATTCGTGGTGTTCATAATCTTACAACTCCCGAAGAATATATACGGATGATTGCGATGAGCAGGATCATGTTGCCCAATATAAAAAACATTCAGGCAAGCTGGCTTACAGTGGGCAAACAAATAGCACAGGTTTGTCTTCATGCAGGCGCTAACGATTTTGGAAGCATTATGATCGAAGAAAATGTAGTGAGCGCGGCCGGTGCACCACATCGCTTTACCAGCAAAGGCATTCAGGAAGCTATCCGTGAAGCCGGTTTCGAGCCGCAATTAAGAAATCAGCAATATGAGTTCAGGGAAATGCCGCAACTGATGGAAGAACAGGTGATTGACTATTGAAAACAAAATTTAAACAAAAAATTCAACAGCAACTGCATCTGCAAATAATTTCCCTTCATCTGTCAAAATGATTTTATTATTTTTGAAAAAATAATTTTCTTTTTTTCTTTTTTTGTTTAATAAACTTTCGATTCTGCTTCTTTCTTTTTTTGAAAAATTGGTCTCAATAAAATTCAAATCCAATCCTTCAATCGTTCGTAAAGAGGTCATCACATATTCATTCAGCTTTTGAGTTTCGGAAAGAATTTCTTTTTCAAAAGGAATCATATTTTCTCTTAAGGATGTCATGTAAATCATATTATTGGCTTTGTTCCATGTTCTGATTTTTCCATTAAAAGAATGGGCCGAAGGACCAATGCCAACGTATTTTTTGAATTGCCAATAACTGCTGTTGTGTTTGCTTCTGAAACCTGGTTTGGCAAAATTGGAAATCTCATAATGTTCATAACCGGCGCTATGCAAGGTTTCCATTAGCATTAAATATTGTTTCGATTGAACGTCGCCGTTGATATTTTCTTTCTTTTTTAATTCGATCATTTTCTGCAAAGCCGTTTTTGGTTCAACCGTTAAGGCATACGAAGAGACATGAGGAATATCAAAATCAATTACGGTTTCAATATTTTTTTCCCATTCTTCATCTGTTAAACGAGGAGTTCCAAAAATAAGATCGATGGAAAAATTATGAAATCCTGCTTCACGGGTAAGATTGATTGAATTCAAAGCCTGTGCTGCATTATGCGCGCGGTTCATCCATAATAGATCTCTTTCAAGAAACGATTGTATGCCTATGCTTAGACGATTGATACCGGCATTTTTCCATTCCATTAATTTTTCGAAAGTAATGTCGTCGGGATTAGCTTCCAGTGTGACTTCTGCATCAACCGCGACGGAATAATTTTTTTCTACGGAAGAAAGAATGGAAGAAATTTCCTTTTCTGAAAGCAAACTTGGCGTGCCTCCGCCAAAATAAATGGTTTCAATGGTTTCATCTTCTGCTGAGACTATCGCCAGATCATTTTCGGGATTTTCTTTTGAAATAAAACTTCTTAATTCAATTTCTTTTATCAATGCCTCCACCATTTCTTCTTTATTAACAAGAGATGTGGAGAAATGAAAATTACAATAATAGCAAGCTTGTTTACAAAAGGGAATATGGATATAAATACCAGCCAAGAATTAAAATTTATATTGTTTTTTGATGTCGGAAAAAGTT
>JBQCIM010000092.1:0-15392 GCA_051953735.1 Ginsengibacter sp. | reverse complement strand
TTGAATAATCGCCGCAACCGGGGCACCAGCGCACTTCCTGGTCTGTAACGAAGTCTTTTGAAGTTAGTTTTTGCGGAGCGATAGCTGTGTCATTCATCTTAAAAAATTAGGGCATCAAAGTTACTACATACAAGGCGATGTTAACGTATACGAATTGTGAAATAAGGAAATTTATAACGCGTTTTCAGAGATTATTTTTTAATTCGATCAAAAACATTTTTATTTTTTCAAGCGATTCGATCATTTCATGTTTCTCGCCTGCAGCTTTATTGTTTTTTAAAAATTCCTTTGCGCCTTCAATTGTATATTTTCTTTCGCGCAATAAATGATAAATCATTTTCAAATTTTTGATGTCTTCCGGCCTGAAAAAACGATCGCCTTTTTTATTTTTCTTTGGCTTTAAAATTGAAAACTCATTTTCCCAATAACGAATAAGCGAAGTATTCTCGTTAAACATAGTAGCTACATCGCCGATGGAATAATAAAGCTTTTGAAAAAGAATCTCATCTTCCGGAATATTGATCATTCCTGCTGCAACAGTGGTTTGTTTCAAACTTTTTCTTCCGCGGGTTGATTTTGGTTTTATTTGCTGGGAAACCAATTCTTTGGTCTTGCTTTCTTTGATTGGTTCCTGCTCGAAATCAAAATTTATTTGTGTAAGTGGCATATTTTATTGGATAAAATTTGTAAAAATAAAACTGCATTTTTAAGATTTTAAAAAACAGTTGTGTTTGTAAATGCGTTCAAAGCAAATACCTTTGCGCCAAAATATTTTTTTTCTAAACAAAGATAACTTCTTAACGGTAAAACTTTATGATGCAAAGTGCAGAAATACGGCAACTTTTTCTTGATTTTTTTAAAAGCAAATAACACTAAATTTTTCATTCTGCACAAATTGTGATAAAAAATGATCCGACATTGCTTTTTACCAATGCCGGCATGAACCAGTTTAAAGAATATTTTCTGGGAAATAAAATTCCTCCTTATTCCCGTGTTGCCGACACACAAAAATGTTTGCGCGTAAGCGGTAAGCATAATGACCTGGAAGAAGTTGGCGTGGACACATATCATCATACAATGTTTGAAATGCTTGGTAACTGGAGTTTTGGAAATGCCGTTACGCCTCCTCCGCCTTACTTTAAAAAAGAAGCGATTGAATGGAGTTGGGAATTGCTTACAAAAATTTATAAAATTCCTGTCGAAAATTTATATGTTACTGTTTTTGAAGGAGATGAAAAAGAAGGTTTGCCGGCAGATGAAGAATCGTTGAATTTCTGGAAAAACTGGATCGCTGAAGACAGGATTATTTATGGAAATAAAAAAGATAATTTTTGGGAAATGGGCGATACGGGCCCATGTGGACCGTGCACAGAAATTCATGTTGATTGCAGAAGTGAAGAAGAGAAAAAAATAATTCCTGGAAAAGATTTAGTGAACAAAGACAATCCGCAGGTAATTGAAATCTGGAATATTGTGTTCATTCAATACAACCGGAAAAAAGATGGAACGCTTGAATTGCTTCCTGCAAAACACGTAGATACAGGAATGGGTTTTGAAAGATTGGTACGTGTTCTTCAAAATAAAAAAAGCAATTACGACACTGATATTTTTACAGGAACAATTGAAGCGATAGAAAAAATTTCAGGGAAAAAATATGATTATTCTGATTCGAAAGAAGCGATTGCGTTTCGTGTAATAGCAGACCATATTCGTGCGATTGCTTTTCCAATTGCTGATGGGCAATTTCCTTCAAACACAGGCGCAGGCTACGTTATAAGAAGAATTTTGCGCAGGGCTGTTCGATATTATTTTTCTTACCTAGATGTAAAAGAACCGTTGCTTTTTAAACTCGTTCCGCTGATTGCTGAGCAATTCAAAAATGTTTTTCCGAATCTCGATGAGCAAAAAGATTTTGTTGCGAAAGTGATTCATGAAGAAGAAAATAATTTTTTGAGAACATTGGATGCAGGATTAAAACGGTTACAAATCTTGTTGGAAGACAAAAAAGATATTGATGGAAAAACTGCATTTGAATTGTATGACACTTACGGATTTCCAGTCGATCTTACAAGATTAATCGCCGCAGAAAATAATTTAAATGTTGATGAAACTGGTTTTGAAAAAGAAATGCAGCAACAAAAAAATCGTAGCCGTGCCGCATCGGTTATGGACACAGAAGATTGGATTGTTGTAAATGAAGATGAAGGAAATGGTTTTGTGGGATATGAAAATTTGGAAACAGAAAGTAAAGTTTTAAAATATCGAAAAACAAAAACGAAAGGGAAAGAATTTTTTCAGATCGTTTTAGATACAACCCCTTTTTATGCAGAAAGTGGTGGACAGGTAGGGGATACAGGCGAATTGATTTTTGAAGAAGAAATAATTCCGGTTGTAAATACAAAAAAAGAAAATGAATTGATTCTTCATTTTACTGAAAAACTTCCAAAAAATATTGAAGCAAATGTGAGCGCAAAAGTGGATGTTGAAAAGAGAAGAAAAACCGCTGTTCATCACAGTGCTACGCATTTGATGCATGCAGCTTTAAGAAAAGTTTTGGGAACGCATGTTCAGCAAAAAGGAAGTTTGGTGAATGAAGAATATTTGCGTTTCGACTTTTCGCATTTCAGTAAAATGACGAAAGAAGAAATTGAAAAAGTTGAGTCAATTGTAAATGAAAAAATAAGAGAAAATATTCCGGTTGTAATAAAACAACTGCCAAAAGAGGAAGCTTTGAAAACCGGTGCTATGGCACTTTTCGGCGAGAAATATGGTGATGTGGTCCGTGTGGTAATGATGGATCCAAACTATTCAATTGAACTTTGTGGCGGAACGCATGTTGGAAATACCGGTGAATTAGGATTTTTTAAAATTATCAATGAAACCGCTGTTGGTGCAGGTTTGAGGAGAGTTGAAGCGATGAGTGGAAAAGCTGCAGAAGGTTTTATCAATAAAGAATTGAAAGAATTCCAATCGATTAAAGAACAATTAAAAAACCCTAAAGATGTAAGCAAAGCATTCGAATTACTTTTAACAGAAAAAGAAAAATTAAATAAACAAGTGGATCAATTAGAATCACAAATTCTTTCAACAGTAAGCAAAGAAATAATTGCGAATTCTATTTTGATCAATGGCATCAATTTTATTGGTGAGGTTGTTTCTGTTTCAAATGCTGAAGCTTTGAAGAAGCTTGTTTTGATGACAAGAGAAAATTTAAAAGATTTTGTAATTGTGTTGTGCGCAAATGTAGAAGATAAAGCGAGCGTAGTTGTTGCTATTGGTGAAAATTTGGTTTCAACGAAAAAGCTGGATGCAATAAAAATTATCAAAGAACAAATTGCTCCATTAATAAAAGGTGGTGGCGGCGGACAAAAAACTTTGGCTTCCGCAGGTGGGCAAGATCTTTTAAAGTTTCAGGAAGTAATAGAAAGAGTAAAATCTCTGCTTTTAAATTTGGAATTAAACAAAATGACTCAGAATTAAAACTCCAATCAAACCGGTTACTGAAACAATCGTTTCCATAATTGTCCATGTTAAAAAAGTTTGTTTGATGGTAAGATTAAAATATTCTTTGAACAGCCAGAATCCTCCGTCGTTTACATGAGAAAACATCAGGCTTCCCGCTCCGATTGAAAGCACCATCAGTTCCGGACGAATGTGTTGATTTATTCCCAGGATCGGCATCATGATTCCTACCGTCGTTAATCCAGCGACAGTTGCAGAACCAATACAGACACGGATTATAGCGGCAATCAGCCAGCCGAGAATCAAAGGCGATAATTGCATGTCTTTTAAAATCTCACCAATATAAACGCTGACACCTCCGTCACTCATCACTTGCATAAAAATCCCTGATCCAGCGATTATCAGAAGAATTACAGAAATACTTTTGAAAGCTTCTTCCAATTGTTTCATGATGAAAGGAATTTTCTTTCCTCTTTTTATTCCCAAAAAATAAACAGCAACTAAAACGGATAACAGCATTGCGATATTGGGATCACCAATAAATTCCATTATTTTTCCCAACATACTTTTTGTTGAAACAGAAAATAAAATGATAGCAGTAACAGCTAATAAAATCACAGGCATCAAAGCAGTGATCAGGCTGATTCCAATCCGCGGCATTTCACTTTCAGGCATTGGCTCGATCTGCAAAATATTGTTGGAAGGTTTTGGATGATATCTCCGTAATGTTTTTGCAAAAAGCGGACCGGCAAGAGAAATAGTTGGAATGGCAATGATGATTCCATAGATCAAAGTTTTGCTCATGTTGGCATGAAGTTGTTCTGCAATTGCTGTAGGCGAGGGATGTGGCGGCAAAAAACCGTGTGCGACTGAAAGGGCCGCCAGCATTGGAATTCCAACATACAATAAGGGCAAACGTGTTGTAGCAGCAATTGCAAAAATCAATGGAACCACAACGATAAAACCGGCAGTATAAAACAACGGAATGCCAATAATTAATCCTGCCAAAGCCATTCCCCATTGAATATATTTTGTTCCAAAAATTTTTGTCAATGAAGAAGTGATTTGTTGTGCTGCACCACTGTCCGCAACTAATTTGCCGAGCATTGCACCAAATCCAAGAATGATGACCAGCGGTCCTAATGTATTACCAATTCCTTTTGTAATTGCGGAAGAAATCTGGTGAATATTCATTCCGACTGCGACGCCCAACCCGATGCTGACAAGAAGGAAAGAAATGAATGTGTCAATTTTAAAATAAACGACTAACAATATCAGCAACAAAATTGCTGCAATGCAAAGCAGTAAAGGCATAAAAAAATATTAATCCTTTGCGGAGCGTGAATAAAGAGTTTTTAAAGATAATAGAAATTAAAAAGCGAATGCATAAAAAATAATTTTCTATTAAATAGAATCAGCAAACAGGCAACAGATTTGCAATAGATGTTTCCATTAATTTTGAACAGTAAACAAAGAAATAATTATGAAAACTCTTTTATTGGTGCGCCACGCAAAAAGTTCGTGGGATGATCCATCACTTTTAGACTTTGAAAGAAAATTAAATGATCGCGGAAAATCAGATGCTAAAATGATGGCAAAAAGAATAAAAGAAAAAGAAATTGATATTGATCTTTTTGTTTCAAGCCCGGCAAAAAGAGCAAAGAAAACTGCAAAAATTTTTATGAAGGAATTAGATGCAAAAGAGAAAAATTTACAACTGATTCCATCTTTGTATGAAGGTAGCGTTCATGATTTTTATGATGCAGTTGAAAATTTGCCTCACAAAGAAAATGTGGTTGCTTTGTTTGCACACAATCCGGGAATTACAGAATTTACTAACTCGCTCGATTGTTCGCCGATTTATGAAATGCCCACCTGCGGTGTCTTTGCAGTGAAAATAAAAACAAAAGATTGGAAAGATTTCCGTCAGGCGGAAAAAGAATTTTTATTTTTCGATTATCCCAAAAATCAACAATAAAAATTTAGGAAGATGCTCTTACATCCATCGCGTCTCTTAAACCATTTCCCAAAAGGTTGAAAGCCAAAACCAAAATCATTATCGCTACGCCGGGAGCCAGAGCCAATGCAGGATTGTGAGTGATAATAAAATTATAATTCTCTTTCAGCATTAATCCCCAGCTTGGTGTTGGCGGTTGAATTCCAACTCCGAGAAAACTTAAACCTGCTTCAATAATAATGGCGCTGGCAAAATTTGCCGCAGCAATTACGATCACCGGACCTAAAACATTGGGAAGAATATGGCGAATGATAATTCGAATATTTTTTAATCCCAAAGCTTTTGCCGCCTGAATATATTCCATTTCGCGAAGCGCAAAAACCTGCCCACGAACTACGCGCGCCACACTCACCCACATCGTTAATCCAACTGCAATAAATATTTGCCAAAAACCCTTTCCTAAAGTAAGTGTGAGTCCAAAAACCAAAAGCAATGTGGGCATGCTCCAGATCACATTGATAAACCACATGATCATGTTGTCTGTTTTTCCTCCATAATATCCGGCAAGCGCTCCTAAAATAATTCCGATAGAAAGTGAGATAATAACCGTGATCAATCCAACTGCAAGACTTACACGAACACCAACCAACAATCGGCTCAAAATATCTCTTCCAAACGTGTCGGTGCCGAGCCAGAAAGTTTTTGATTCAATATAATTTTTATCAGCTACATCATTTTTTGAATAAGCGCGCTTTTCCTGCAAACCTTCATCAATAAATTTTTCGACATAAATTGAATCGTTGGTTTCTTTAAAACTATTGATCGGCACGTACAAATATTTATCCTCTTTTCCGAACAATAATCTTTGAAAAAATCGTGTGTTGGGAATTTGTTTTTCTTTTTTTACTCGGAGAAACAATTGAGTAAAACCAGGCTTTGAAGCCATTATTTCAACTACCTGCCTGTCGGCATTTGGAGTAGAATCGGTGCCAAGATAATAAGCAAAAATCCCAACGAAAACTGCGATGAAAATGACGACCAATCCTGCCATCGCGCCTTTATTTTTTTTGAGCCTGCGCCATGCATTTTGAGAAAAGGAAAAGGATTGCTGCATCGAATAAAAATAGAAAAGTTTTTAGTGAATGTAGGAATAGTTGTTTAAGTATTTTGAATTTTTTCTTTAGATAATTTTTTAAAAAATAGTAAGCAAAATAAGAATGGTGAATAAAACTTCATTCACTGAAAATTTTTCTTTTCAAAACGCTTCAGAATTTTAATGCTCAACCATAAAGCAATAAATACTCCGAGAGCATCTGCGGCCCAATCCAGCAAATCAAAATCGCGACCGGGAATAAAAAATTTTTGCAAAAATTCAACCGTAATTCCCCAAACAATTGTAGCGAGCGAAAGGCGGATAAGAAAATGAATTTTTTGTTGAAAGTACAAATGCATTTTTATTAAAGGAAGAGTAAATAGCAAAACCAGTCCGCCAAATAAACTAGCATGAACCACTTTATCAAAGCCGGTAATTCTATCCAGCCATCCAACTTGAGGGACATCTCTTCCAGGCATCAGTGTTAAGATGGCGCCAATAAAAAACCAGGCTATGCCTGGCAAAAAATATTTAAAAGGAATTCTTTTATTTTCCATTTTTGAAATATCTATGAAACCAGCTTCTGATAAGCTTCTGCGTCAAGCAACTGGTTAACATCTTCAGGATTATCTACTTTCATTTTTACCATCCAGCCTTGTCCATAAGGATCGGTATTTACTTTTTCCGGCTCACTTTCCAACAATGGATTAACTTCTGTAACCGTGCCGGAAACCGGTAAGAAAAGATCACTCACCGTTTTCACAGCTTCCACTGTTCCAAAAACAGTTTCGGCAGCCAAATGTTTGTCTTTGGTTTCTATTTCCACATAAACAATATCACCCAATTCTTTTTGCGCAAAATCAGTGATACCAATGGTTGCAACGTCTCCATCAAGAGAAAGCCATTCGTGGTCTTTTGTATATTTTAAATCTGCTGGAAAATTCATCGGTTTATTTTTTATTCTTAAAATTGACTCGCAAAATAAGATTTTTATTGATACTTCCTGTAGTCCTTCTTTTTTAATAAAGTGATCTTCATTCTAATATCGTTCAGCGGCCTGTTGTTTTCATCTTTTGCTGCCGACGCAATTTTATCAATAACATCAAGTCCACTCACCACTTGTCCAAACACCGTGTAATTCATATCAAGGAAAGGGGCGCCGCCAATCGTGCGATAAACTTTACGATGATCTTCAGGAATTTTTATTTTGAATTTCTCTTCAATTTTATCCATTTCCCGATCAGTAAAAGTTCTTCCTTCAACAATATAAAATTGCGTGGAACTGCTCGCTTTTTGAGGGTTTACGTCATCACTTTCTCTTGCCATTGCCAGCGCACCTTTTTGATGAAAGAAAGAAGTATCAAATTCTGCAGGAACTGTGTATTTTAAACCGCCATTTCCAAGCTGCTCTCCTGGCTTCGCATTTTTGCTATCCGGATCTCCGCCCTGGATCATAAATCCTTTGATGACACGATGAAATAAAAGACCATCATAAAGATGTTGCTTCACTAATTTTATAAAATTGGCTGTGGTTTGAGGAGTTTTGTTCGAAAGCTTTGCGATCATCGTTCCGGAATCAGTTTCAATTTTCACGAAATGAACTGGCTCTGTATTTTTTTGTGAATTTTTTGTAGCGCTACACGAAATGAGAAAAGCAAAAAAAGCGAGGTAACATAATTTTTTCATCTAAAAATTTTTAAAAGGTTGACCCATGTTTTCAAAGTAAAGTAAAATGTGGTCTTTTAAAAAATTTTCCTGCTCCATCATATTGTATTGCGGAAGTTCTTTGAGCTGTTTAAAATGTGGCCATTTCTCAGCATCATAACTTTCTAATTCATAATAACCACTTTGGCTCAAAAGCGTACACACAGCCACATGCATCAAATCCTGTTTCTGTTCTTTATTGAATTTTTTTCTTGGATTGAAATTGCCAATTTCCTGTATTCCGATTAAAAATAAGATCGCTTCTACGTCTGGCTTTTTACCAAATTTCTTTAAAAAATGTTCTTCTAATTTCCACCAACGAACTTGCAGATCATCTTGTGTTTCCATTAGGCAAAGATAGTTTAGATCATTGTTTAGAAGAAGGTTTGATCATTTTAGTGACTTTATCGAAAAGTAAATTATAAATTTGATTTATTTCTTTTTTTACTGCTTTAAAAAATTCCGATGATGATTAGCCGTGATGCCATTTGCTATATTTGCAAACAAAATAATTCAAGAGAATGTTACAGGTAACTTTTATAAAAGCAAACAGGGAAGCAGTTTTAAAAGGATTGAAGAAAAAACATTTTGCAGAAATTTCTTTAGTTGACGAGATTATTTTTTTGGATGACGAAAGGAAAAAATTACAATTTGAGCTGGATGAAAGACAATCAAAAATAAATGCTTTTTCAAAAGAGATTGGACAACTGATGGCAAAAGGGGAGAAAGGTTTGGCTGAAGAAAAAAAACTGGAAGTAGCAAGTTTGAAAAGTTTTTTAGAACCGGTTAGCGAAAAATTAAATGCAGTTGAAAATTCGCTTCATCTGAATTTGATAAAATTGCCTAATCTTCCACATGCCTCTGTTCCCGAAGGAAAAACACCTGAAGAAAATGAAGTCGTAAGAGAAGGCGGAGAAAAACCAACGCTTCCAAAAAATGCTTTGCCTCATTGGGATCTGGCAAAAAAATATGATCTCATCAATTTTGAATTAGGAAATAAGGTTACCGGCGCAGGATTTCCTTTTTATAAAAATCAGGGAGCAAAATTGCAACGCGCGTTAATTCAATATTTTCTGGATTTCAATACTGCTGCAGGCTACACAGAATATGAACCGCCATTTATGGTGAACGAAGTCAGCGCTTATGGTACCGGACAATTGCCCGACAAAGAAGGACAAATGTACCATGTAACAGCAGATAATTTATTTTTGATTCCGACTGCAGAAGTGCCGCTTACCAACATATATCGTGATGATATTTTGAAAGAAAATGAGTTGCCGGTGAAGATGACCGCCTACACTCCATGCTTTCGCAGAGAAGCCGGAAGTTATGGAAAAGATGTTCGCGGATTGAATCGCGTGCATCAGTTCGATAAAGTGGAATTGGTTCAACTGGTGCATCCTGAAAAAAGCTATCAGGTGTTGGAAGAAATGCTTTTGCATGTGGAGAAATTATTACAATCTTTAACTCTTCCTTATCGCATTTTGCGATTGTGTGGTGGTGATATGAGCTTTACTTCTGCATTAACTTACGATTTTGAAGTGTACAGTGCTGCACAGCAAAAATGGCTGGAAGTAAGCTCTGTCAGCAACTTTGAATCCTTTCAAACCAACAGGATGAAGATTCGTTTTAAAGCCGATGGCAAAACACAATTAGTTCATTCATTAAACGGTTCTTCTCTTGCATTGCCAAGAATAGTAGCAGCATTATTGGAAAATAATCAGGCAGAAGATTCAATTTTATTGCCGGAAGTTTTGTGGAAATATTTTGGAGGGGAAAAAATTTGAGAAAAAGAAAAATTGTAATTATTTGTGAGTTTACTGTCGAAATAATAATAATTGTAGATGTTTTTCAGAATTCTAAAACATGTCGATACCACTCAAGTGTGTCTTTAGCCATTCTATCGACAGTGTAGCATTTTAAAAAATTTTCATAAGCTTTTGCAGCGATTTTTTCACTTTCGTTAGGATTTTCCAATAAATAAATAATTTTTTCAGCAAGAGCTTTAGTGTTTTCTTTTTCCACTAAAATTCCCGTTACATTATTTTCAATGATTTCATTCCCCGCTTCTGCATCAAAAGCGATAACAGGAATCTTTAAAGAAAAAGCTTCAATATAAACCAACCCAAAAGACTCATATAAAGATGGTAAAACCATTAATTGGCAGTGTGGAGTATAGCTATTAGGGTTTGCAAAACCAAGGAATTCAATATGCTCTACTACGTTTAAACTTGACGCTTGTTTTATTAATTTACTTCGCAATGGTCCCTCTCCCAAAACTATAAGTTTCAATTCCGGAAATTTTTTGATTATTTCTGGAAGAGCCCGAATAAGATATGTATGACCTTTAATCGGCGATAACCTTCCAACAATCATGATTTTGGGATTCCCAGTTAGTTGAACCTGTTTTTCAGGCAACACTTTCATGTTGATACCATGATGGATAAACTTCATTCTATCTTTTATCAGTTTCAAAGAAACATACATTTCTGAGAGTGATCTTGAAACAGCAAGATTATGATCTGTTCTTTTTATAACCTCACGAGAAATGAAATAATACGGGTTGTATCTGATTTTTTTATTTCCAAGACCATATTGCATCAGGTATTTTTCTTCATATCCATGTTTTGTAGATAAGATAATCAATTTTTTAAAATAGAACATCTTAACAAGAACCGCTATGAGATCAGCACGAAATAAATGAGAGTGTACGATTCGAATGTCATTCAATTTTAAGTATCTGAAAACTCTTTTGGCGGTAAGTAAAATTGATAATTTTGAAATAGTTGGTATTAAAGTAGTTTTTATTCCTTTCTCATTCATTTTATTACAGTATTCCTGTAAGGAAGAGGTGCTTTTTTTAGGGCAAATGAATAAAAGCTCACATTGGATATTATTCCTTTTTAGTTCTGGCAAAAGGTCAAGTAAATGCTTTTCGGCGCCATAAATTCCCGAGGTATAAATCACATGAAGAATTCTCAAAGGGATTTTCAACTTTTTTAATTATGGCCAAAAAAAATGTAATTAACTGGTATTGCCAAATTTTTCAAAGGTTAAATAAGAAAAATCAATAGTAGGATTAACAACAACCAACATTAGATTTCAGCCAAATGAATATTTATCTTCAACTTGATTTAATGTATTATTCTAGAGGTTTAATTAAATTATTGAAATCTTCTCAACTGATGTGTGGGATTTAAATAAAACATTCTTTTGTTTGTTGCAAAAAGTAATAAAAGCCGCAATAGTCCAAAACCATGGATACCAAAAATTTGATATAAAATAATAGTGCATGATCCCAGAAATAAGTGAGATTAGCAAAAAAAAACCTAATGAGGATTTTATTTTAAGTGCTTGAAAAATAATATAAAGAAAAAATAACAAGAGCAAAAAAAGACCAAGATAACCTAATTCAAAAGTAATTGAATAATACAGAGAAAGAATAGCTTTGGATTCATCATACCCCAGAATATTATATCCTGCAGGACCGGTTCCTACCAAATTATTGATGAACGGAAGGTGTGAAAACTTATCGTTGAAAAATTCAATTCTCTCTTGCCGATCATAAAGAGAAAATGAATCCATTTTGTCACTTATACTCAATATAATGAGAGCATAAACAGAAAGAAAATAATTAAATAAAAAAACAATCGCTGAAACTACTGCGGTCGTAATAATAAATTTACCTGGTTTCTTTTTTATGTATAAAACAATGCTTTTTGAATAAATAATGGATGCAAAAAGCACCGCAAGTGGAAGTATTGCAAATGAAGCTGTACTTACAGCAAAGATGAAGCTAAAAACGATGAGGACAACTATTAATGCCTTTAGAAATTTGCGCCATGTACAAAAGCGTGAAAAATACATGTAATAGATAGCAACTGGACTAAATAATTCCATCATAAACGCAAAGTGTCCGGACTCAGGAGCAAATCCTCTTGCTCTATAAAAGATACCAAGTACAGTAGCGTCATACCATGCTTCAGCTTCAGTTGGCCTTGGTATGTAATTATTTAGGTTAACACCAAAAACATTGGCTGAAATAAATTCGATGTTACCATATAAGGCGCTTATGATGGTGGTATAAGTAATAAATTGGAGTGTACGCTTAAGAACCAGCTTTTTGTCAGGGTAGCTAAACAAGGTAAATTTTATAGCCACATAAAAGAGCAAAAATGTAGAAAGATAACCGATCGCATGATTCAAAGATTTAGAATTACCCCATCCATTTATCAAATAAGAAAAAACAACAATAAATAGAAATAAAAAAATAATTACCAAGTCAAATTCAAGAAAGCCGGTTAGCAATGCCTTAGATTGAATAATTTTTGCCATCATAATCAGAAATAAAAAAACAGCAAAAATTAACGGCCAGGAGATGGTGCCGGTAAAGGCAAATGCCGAAACGAAGGGCATCGTAAGAATATAAAGCAATAAAAAAAGATTGCTCCAATAGTCTAAACTCATGCGTCTTTGTAGTAGTAAGGCAGGTTGATTATTTTGTAATATATCCATAGGATGTAATAAAAAAATAAGCGACTAATGCGAGGTAGTAAATAATAGCCATGTTTCTGTAATATTCTTTTTCTTTCATCATTTATTTTTCCACTGGCAGTAATACTATTTTCATGCATTCTAAATATAGTTGTAAATATATTTAAGTGCAGTCCTTTTCTATCATCATTTTTCAACGCCCTTAATATATAATCATAATCTGAGGCATATTTATATTCAGAATCGTAACCTTCTAATATTGAATTCATTTTTGAGGAAATGAAAAAGCAAGGATGCGGAACAAATGTTCCATGAGTCGAGTACAGTAGTTTTTTATATGAAACAGGGAATAATTTTACTTTTTTAACTTTTCCTTCCTTTCGTTTCATTATATTTCCATAATAATAACTTAATCTCTTGTTTGAAATTTCTTTTACTACGTTTTTAATTACATTTCTATCTGCCAATGTATCATCTGAATTAAGAATTAATATATAATCACCAGTAGCAAGTTTTAACCCCTTATTAATAGCATGATACATTCCTTCATCGTCTTCGCTGATCCATATAGCAATTTTTTCAGAGTATTGCTTAATAATATCTAATGTGTTATCGGTTGAGTTGCCATCAATAATTATATATTCGATGTTAGGATAGTTCTGGTTTAATACGCTTGTGATCGTTTCATCAAGAAATTGTGCACTGTTTTTGCAAACTGTCAAAATTGACATCCGTATCACTGATGCTTCCATATAAAGTTAAATCTATTTACTACAGACAGGGCTTCCAAAATTAATATTTAAAGTTCCATTTTTTAAATGATAATCAATTATTTTTGTCGTTAACTTCTTATGAGGTTGTTTTTAAAAAAGAGAATTGAATAAGTGTATATTATATGTTTATTAATTCGAACAAAGGTAAACCTTTTAATACGTGTTCTTCCTTCTCCGTTTTTAATTCTGCAAATAATTATGAATAGAATAACCGGTTTTGTCGCTTTAAACTGGCTTAAACTAAAAAAAATATTACGGTTTACACCACACGATACCTCAAATGCACAAGGCAAATCGTACGAAAGATACAGGCGTATCCTATTAACAGGTGGAAGCACTGCTATTGTCAAAATGTTTTCGGTTTCTATTAATTTAATTACTGTACCACTAACAGTTAATTATCTTGGAGCTGAGCGTTATGGATTATGGATGGCAATTTCCTCAATTATAGCACTTATGGGGTTTGCTGATTTAGGTTTGGGAAACGGATTGCTAAATGCTGTATCAAAAGCGAATGCCCTTAAAAATAGTGAAGAGGCACAAATTGCAGTTTCTAGCACTTTTTTTATTTTAGCAGGTATCTCAGCCTTACTATTCCTGATTTTTATTACAGTTTTTCCTTTCATTTCATGGCAGCATGTCTTCAATGTAAAATCTGCATTGGCAATAAAAGAATCAGGCCCAACAATGATGGCACTTGTTATTATTTTGTTGATCAATATGCCATTAGGAATTATTGAACGAATACAATCAGGCTATCAGGAAGGCTATAGATTTCAGCTTTGGCTAATTCTCGGCTCTTTATTAAGTTTTGCAGGGATTCTTGTTTGCATTTATTTTAAAAGTGGACTCACTTGGCTGGTGCTTTGTTATTCCGGAGGACAATTAATTGCAATAATTTTAAATGGAATTTACCTCTTTGGTAAAAAAAGAAAATATCTGAGGCCAAAACTAAAATATTTTCATTGGGCGACGGGAAAAGTCCTAATCAAATCTGGAATAATTTTTTTTTTCCTCGGCCTTTTCACTTTGATTGCTAATACTTCTGATGACATCATTATATCGCAAATCTTAAGCCCTTCGGCAGTGGCAGGATATGAGATAGTTAAGAAGATGTTTTTATTTTCAATGGTTACTCAATACCTTATTCAGCCATTATGGCCGGCTTTTGGTGAAGCGATGGAAAGTGGAGATTTTACCTGGGCACGAAAAACGGTAAGGAAGGCCTTATATGGCAGTATCTTTTTTGCTTTCATTATCTCCTTTCCCTTATTCCTTTTTGGAAAGCAAATAATTATGATTTGGGTAAGTCCGCAATATATACCTTCCTGGTCATTATTACTTGGCTTTTATATATTTGTACTTGTTGCAAATTATGGTGGCGTGATGTCAACATTCTTAAATAGTGGACCTTTACTTTCGAAACAATTAAGGATGATAGGATTTGCTAGTGTTAGTTCAGTATTATTAAAAATATTTTTATCTTTTAAGTTTGGCGTCAGTGGAATCATTTGGGCGACAGTGATTGGTTATGGTATTTTTTATATAGTGCCTAGTTATAGACTAGCTTTTAATTACCTAAATAATAAACTGGAGATTTCAAAGAAGTTTAATAAGAAACCTTTAAATTCACTATCGACGTAAGCAGTTTTACAAATGAATCCAATTTTCAATTACATCATAACGATCCATAATAAAGAAGACCTGATAGAAGATGTTCTAAACTCAGTAATCAAATGTTGTAATGCAAATAGTTTTATTTATCCAGTTTTAGATGGATGTACTGACAAATCTGAAGAAATTGTTGATCAAATCATTAGAGAGAATCGAAATATATCTATTAATAAAATAAAAGTAAATGATGTCCATGAAATTATGAGTATCAATGAAGCATTGAAGTTGTCAAATC
>JBQCIM010000091.1:0-4012 GCA_051953735.1 Ginsengibacter sp. | reverse complement strand
TTATCCAATGTTACTCAACAGAAGGTGATGGATAACTACCAGGTAAAGATGGAGGTGAAGGGGTTGATAGGTCGTTTCAATAGCAAAATAAATCAGGTCTTCAGCTATGCGCATTATTCGATTCAGTTCTGAATTTAAAATCTGAAAGTTTCCATAGATTTCAGGAAGATCATTAGAGATACATAGTCTTTTTTTGTTCCAGTATGCAGGAGGAATGGCGGTTTTAAGTACTGCCAAACACCAAACTTATCTGGAAATCCAGGGTGGGCCGATTGGAGATCAATCCATAAAGCTGGAACTAAAACCGGAAGAAACGAGATGGCATACGGAATATTGGTTTCCCACAGATAAACCGCTGGATATTTATTCATTAAAAGTTCCTGAAATTAAATTAAGGCCACTGAAAAATGTTCCACTTTTTCAATGGGCAAGATCAGGGGAAGTAAAAGTTTGGCTGAATCTTTCAAAAGCTTATCAGCAAAAACAAGGCTTACCAGCACCTCCTGAAATTGATCAAAGGCTTTGGGCTCCCTCAGGTATGGAAAACCTGGATGCCGCTTTTAAGTGGGCCATAAAACAAACGAACGGCCATACGGCCGATTTGTGGAAGTTTTATTATGGAACATGGCTAGCTGGAAGGAATGAAAAGCAACAGTCAATACAGATTCTTTCAGAATGTAACATAGATGTAGCAAAGGCATTGTTAGCCAGATTGCTCAATTTTACCGGCAATGTCGCGGCTGCTGTAAACTCGCTTCGCAGCATTCATGAGCCCTGGCTTCAGCTTCATCCGCAATTGGTTGTAGAACGGGATCAGATCCTTCGTCGTTCAGGGATAAAAAGTACCCTGTCAGAACGTGAAAAATGGTTAACGAAGGTAGATGCGTTGAAAGATGAATGGGTTATGGAGCGAAGGGTGCAACTATTAATTGATGAAGATAAAGCTCAGCAGGCGAAAGATTTACTCTTATCAGTTCCTTTTCAAAAGGTTCATCAAACTTATACCCGTACTGACCTGTGGGAGCAAATAACTAAAAAACTAAACATTCCCTTTTTACCGATACCTGAACAATTGGGAGAGGACAGGTTAGCGCATTTTGGAGCTTACAGGGAGTATGAAGAAAAGTGATTCATAGTAATTGAAATGCTATTCCCAAGATTAATTATCTCGCGGAATAGCGGCATGACAATCAGTAATTTTTTCATAATCAAATAATCAAATCGTTGATGATTTTTTAATCTGTTAACCTTTTGATTTTTTTTATAAATGAGTGAGAAAGCTTAAGTTCATTTGAAAACCGATAATTCGATTAGTAAGTAAATCAGACAATCAATTTAATTATGCTCTTAGCTTTGTTCCAACTCTAATATCATGATATGAAACAGAAAATTTATGTTGTACTAATATGTTCTATTTTAGGGGTATGCTCTGCTAACGCACAGGGACAAACCGCCGCTCATCCTTACAATTCACTGCTAACGGGCATCAGTAACAACGGACTGAATAAAGAAAAATCGTATGTAACTGCTGGAGACCGGTCTTACATTATAGGAACAACGAATGGAGATTTTCCTGATATAGGGGATCATGTGGAAGGAGAAATGGGTGGAATATGGATGCATCCCATTAAATTATTGGATGGTTATTATCTTAAAATTAGCGATTTAGACCTAAAAGCGGATCATTGGTTATCTGATGCAGAAGAATTTATTAATTACCCATTTGGAAATACCTTTAAATATAAACCGGATATTCAAGGATTAGCTGTTCAAAGGAAGCAGTTTTGCCCGGATGGCCAACAGGGTGTTGTCATACAATATGAATTATCAAATACCAGTAACCAGCTCAAAGATCTGAATGTTGTGTTTTTGGCTAAGACAGATTTAAGTCCCGTTTGGTTTTCAAAAGAAATAGGAATTCTGGACTCTCCCGATCAGGCTGTTTGGTTAAAACAGGAAAATTGTTTTGTTGCGGCCGATAGTCTTAATAAGTGGTTCGCGGTATGGGGCACCGCCCTGCCATCATCCGGGCAAGAAGTAGGGGTCAACAATTCAAAAAGTAAATCCAGGGGCCAGGGTATTGCCTGTTCATCTGTGTATCACGTAACCATTGGTGCTCATACCAATAAAAAAATTGTGTTTGTTGTAGCCGGATCGACCAAAAGCTCAAAAGAAGCGATAGAGTCCTATAAATTTATTCTAAAGAATTACGTTGAATTGTTGCGTAAAAAGAAAGCGCTCTACAATACAATTTATGACCGCGCGAAAATCTCTATTCCTGATACCTCCTTATTAAAGGTGTATAATTGGGTAAAAGTGAATACCCAATGGCTTGTCAGAGATGTGCCGGGCATTGGGCGGGGACTCAGTGCCGGCGTTATGGAATATCCTTGGTGGTTTGGCTGCGACAACACTTATGCTTTGCAGGGTGTTATGGAAATCGGGGATTTTAAACTGGCGAAAGAAACATTGAGGTTACTAAAAAATAAGTCCATTGAAAAGAATGGCAACGGCCGAATCCCCCACGAAATTTCTACAAATGGCGCTGTGGCTAATCCTGGTAATACGCAGGAAACCGCTCACCTTATTATGTGTGTTGAAAAATTGTACCGGTGGACAGACGACAAAGAGTTTCTTCGTGAAATGTATCCCACCATAAAAAAAGGATTGCACTGGCTATTAACCGATCAGGATACGAATCGGGACTTATTTCCGGAAGGTTATGGCATCATAGAAATATCCGGTTTGAATGCTGAATTAATTGATGTTGCCGTTTATACACAGCAAGCCCTGGTTGCCGGTTCCAAAATTGCTGAAATTCTTAACGACAAGCCGGCATCAGAAAAATATAAGAAGTTAGCTACCCTGTTAAAAGATAAAATCAATAAAGACTTCTGGGATGATAAGGCCAGTTCATATTGTGATTTTTATGGCACGAAGGCTCAGGCACTTTCAGCGATTAGTGGCAATATAAGGCAACTAACTCAAAACGACGCGCCGGTTGAGGAGGATAAAATCAAGTATTTTGAAGACCTACGTAAGCGCGTATCGCAAACACCCGACACGAGCCGTGGATGGATAATAAATAAAAACTGGGTAATTAATACGCCGCTTGAGACAGGCATAGCTCTATATGATAAAGCCATCCGCGCTTTAGATAATATTCATGACAACAATTTAGACGAATACGGTCCGTACTTGTCAGCAGTATATGGAAAACATATGATGACAATAGCCACAGGAGTTCAGGCGGTTTCAGAATACAAGTATGGCAGGACCGATAAATCTCTTTTTTATGTAAACTAAATTGTTAGAACCTTTAGCCGGGTTTTGCCGGGTTCTATTTCGGAAATGATGCCTGACTATGGATGCTTTACACAATCGTGGACAAATTATGGAATAGTTCTTCCTTTAATCAGTCACATCTTTGGTATAAATCCGGATGCGTCACAAAAAGAGATAGAAATAGCGCCTCATATTCCCGATTCATGGAGTAAAGATAGTTTAAGTCTCAGTGCACTTCTAGTGGCGGATAATCAAATTTCGATGTCGTATCAGCCGGTTAAAGGCGGAAAAAAATACATGGTCGTGTCAAAAGATAGTGACTGGAAAATCCGGTTTAGGCTAAAGCCGGATAACCATTTTCAATATATTGTCAATGGTAAACCAATTGTTCTGGCTGATTCAGGATTACTATTATTAACTAAAAAAGAAAATAGCATTGTTGTTTTGACAAATAAATAAAAATAGGAGAAAGTTATTAATGGATACCGGCAGTAGTGATTAAGGTACTTATTGATTTCTTTATTTGACATTGACATTAGTATATTTTAATCGATAGTATTTTATAAAAATCTTTACGCTATTTATTCTAAATCTTTTTGTGTTATCAACAAACCAAGAGATAAAAAATCCACTAACTTTAAACGCTCTATTAATTAGAGATTGAAATTTTTATGCCTCAAGATTCATTAAATATAAATTCCAAAGGAAAACAACAAAATACTTTTGA
>JBQCIM010000090.1:0-54901 GCA_051953735.1 Ginsengibacter sp. | reverse complement strand
AAAGATGTTGACAACTATTCTTCATATGAGGGAATAGATTTTCAGCTGTTTCTATCACGCATCCCTATAGAAGATGTATACACCATTCTTCGCAACCTCCTTTCCCACGAATTAAAAAATAACAAGCGCAACTCCGATTTTTCATTTTTTTACAAACGACATAACTTTTATCTTTTTCAGTATCACAAAAACTTTCAATTAGCTACGAAACTAAGAGGCAATGCGCTTTCATTGATACAATCGCAATACGCAAAGAAAAAGCGTAACCCCGAATAAGAATTAAAACTGCGTATACGCAGGACTGTTATACTTAATTTTCGTATGCGCATTACGGTATAATCACTGGCAGAGCTTTTTATGTTCATTCTCATGTGTAGTTTAAAAAAAGCACGGCTGCCGGGCGCAGTATGCTTTTTGGCAGCCACTGCCGGTGTTGTTTTATTTATTTCTGTTTTTTAAAAATTTATAAATGGAAAACTATCAGCCGCATTTAAGAAAAACGGTTTCTTATTATCAACTGCTTTTGCAAAGGTATGCGAGGAGATTTGTGCAGGATGAGATTCTTGCAGAAAAAATTGTAAGGGATGTGTTGCAGAGTCAATATAATATAAACTCCTTAGTGCCCTCCAAACATTTACGGCAGGTATTAAAAACGGATGTTTTGAATCAATGTTATTACCATATTCAATCATTGATTTTTGATAAACGATTGATACGCGAGCCACATCCGTTAGACTTGAAAACAATTATTCTAACAGATCAAACTGCAAAATAATTTTTTCTATGAGGAACTATAACAAAACAAATTCAATAAAATGGCTTAAAAGTGTTTTTGAGCCAAAGCCAAAATGCCCTACATAGGATAGTAGCTACCATATTATTTTCAATCATTTTTTCATTTTAAAAACAATTGCAATGAAACCAATTTATTGCTTAATGATAATTCTATGGCCTTTTGCAAGCAAAGGGCAGACAGTAACGCCTCTCCATATCGGCGATACGGTACCGGATATCACCCTAACCCACGTTTATAATTACCCTTCCTCAAAAATAAGATTATCTGATCTCAAAGGGAAACTGGTGATCCTTGATTTCTGGGGAACATATTGTACCTCATGTATCGCTGCATTTCCTGAATCCGAAAAACTGCAAACGGAATTCGGTCATAAAATACAAATTATTTTAGTGAATGTTTTCCAACACGACGATCTAAAGAAAGTTCACACCCTTTTTGCCAGGAGAAAAGAAAGAACCGGCGATCATCTCAACCTTCCATACAGTTTGTTGCAAACAACAATAGCGCCCTACTTTCCTTTTAGATCCATTCCTCATTATGTGTGGATTAATAAAGGAAAGATAATTGCCATCACCTCGCAAAATGAAATCACTTCTATCAATATAACAAATGCATTAAAAGGCAATGTAAATGGCATTCATAACAAAATAGATTTAATGAACTTTTCTGCTGATATACCATTGCTCGTAAACGGTAATGGAGGCAATGACAGTGATTTTCTCTACCGCTCCCTGTTCACCAAATATATTGAAGGGATAAGATATTCTGAAAACGTAATCAAGGATAACAGCGGTAAGATTACCAGGTTCTGTATGTTTAATAGCTCTCCGCTTATGTTTTTGGAAAGCGCCTATCCCAATGAACTGAACCAGCCTTATAACAGGATAATAATCGAATGCAGTAATAAAAAAATGTTCAAGCATCCAATCCATGATAGTACTTATTACCAAAATCTGTTCTGCTATGATCTGACGATTCCGCCCTCATCAATATCCGAATTGCAAGACTATATGAAAGAGGATATGAAAAGGTATCTGGGTGTAAAGGTTGTGCAGCGTACAATAAATATGAATTGTATCGTCATCACTAAAAAAAATGCTGTCAATCTAATAGCTTCTAAAGGCGGAGAATCAGGTATGGATTATGACTCGACGAGTATCCGAAAATTTATGACCAACCAACCCTTCAGGGATCTCATGTTTATTCTAAACAGCCATACTTCTATCCCCTTGATTGATGAAACCGGCATTTCAGGAAACATAGACGTGGAGTTACCTGCCGATCTCTATCACCTCTCTCCTGCTTCAATAAAATCCTTTTTTGAGAAAAATGGATTGACGGCAACAGAAGAGCAAAGACCCATCTGGGTTTCCGTAATCACTGATAAATAAACCGCAAAAACAAACAATTATGAGCACCTTTAATAACAAACATAAATATCTCTTAAATAACTTTTTGCTTTATAAAAAGCAAATCATAAGTATATTATTCATTCAACTACTTCTCTCCTCTTATGGGTTTAGCCAGTCATTCATGATAAAAGGCAAAATCACCAATGAATCACGGCAAACTCTTTCGTCTGTTACTATTTCTGTCAAAAGAACCAAAAAAATTGTCATCTCAGGTAGCGACGGCACCTTCGAACTTACCAGCGTCAAAACCGGTGACACCCTCACCATTAGCAGCATTGGCTATGTAACAATCGAACAGCCAATCAGCTCGAACACATCTTTTTTAAGAATAACCCTGAAACAGGAATCAAAAAAACTGAAGGATGTGGAAATCGTGAACACAGGCTACCAGGCTATTCCGAAAGAGCGGGCTACCGGAAGCTTTGACTTTATAGATAATAAAACTTTAAATCAGCAGGTTGGCACTAATATTTTAAAAAGGATAGAAGGTGTTTCAAGCGGTGTTTTATTTGACAATAATAAACTGGTAAACGGCCAAATAAAAAATGATAATATCAGCATCAGGGGATTGAATACTATCAATGCATCGACGGCTGTATTAGTTGTGCTGGACGGATTTATCTATGAAGGTGACATTAATAACATCAATCCGAATGACATTGAAAGTATTACTATCCTTAAAGATGCTGCTGCCACTTCTATATGGGGTGCCCGGGCAGGAAATGGAGTTATAGTCATTAATACCAAAAAAGGAAAATTCAACCAAAAATTAAAAGTAGGATTCAACACAAATGTGATCGTAAATGAAAGACCTGATCTCAATTATTTGCCACAGCTTTCTTCCTCGGACTATATAAACCTGGAGCAAACTCTTTTTAACCAAGGTTATTTTGATGCAGCAATCAGCAGTCCGACGCAGGCTTTAACGCCGGCTGTTCAGATCTTTAATAATCGGCGTCTTGGCTTAATCACAGCTGAAGATTCTGCAAAACAGGTGAATTCATTAAAGGCTATCGATAGCCGCAAGCAGTATCAAAAATACTTTCTGACAAACAATGTAATTCAGCAATATGGTGTAAATATCAGTGGAGGCAGTACAATCAATGCATTTACCTTATCAATGGATTATAATAAAAACCTCGGAGAATTGAAATCACTTTCCGATAAAATAAATGTACATGTTGAAAATACTTTACGACCGCTAAAGAATCTATTAGTAACAATAGAAGCATATTATACGAATAGCAACAGCACATCAGGTCTTCCTCCCTATAACAGTATTACAGTTTCAGGAAGGCAGGTTCCCTATCTGAAGTTTGCTGATGCAGGAGGAAATCCATTGCCGGTTGCCACCGCTTACAAAACCCAATACACTGATACTGCAGGGGGAGGCAAATTACTTGACTGGAAATATTATCCTTTGGATGACTACACGCATAATGTTTCAAAAATGGCCCTTACTGAACTCTATACTAATATTGGCATACAATACAGGATAAGCAAATATCTTAATGCAGAAATTAAATATCAGTATCAAAGCCAGGAATTAAAGACTTCGCAGGTAGCTGATATCAATAGCTTCAGCACAAGGAGTCTTATCAATCAGTTCACCCAAATAGATAACTCTTCAGGCACAGTAATTAATATAATTCCAAAAGGCGGCATAAAGAATGTGTATAACTCCAATACCGGCTCATCTACGGCCAGGGTGCAATTGAATTTTAATAATACCTGGGGTAAAAATAATGTTGCAGCTATAGCTGGATCAGAAGTAAGGCAGGTTCAATCCGGAAGTGACCAGAATGTAATTTATGGGTTCAATGAAGATCCCTTAAAATATTCAAACGTGGACCTGGTAAATTATTATCCAACTTATGTGGATGGAAGCTACCAGCAAATTCCAGGTAATCTTTCCCTTACTAAAACAACCAACCGGTTCGTTTCCATTTACGGAAATGCTTCGTATGCATACAATAGTAAGTATATCGTTTCTGCAAGTGCGAGGCAGGATGGCTCTAATATTTTTGGCGCTAATGCTAATGATAAATGGAAACCATTATGGTCGGCTGGCCTAAACTGGAAATTGTCTAAAGAATCTTTCTACCGGCTCGCTTTTTTGTCAACACTTGGAATCAGAGCTACCTATGGTTATAGCGGTAATGTTGACTTAAGTAAAACCGCTGCCGCTGTTGCAAATTATTTTACCGATGCTCCCGGAACTGGTTACCCTATGGTGCGGATAAGAGCCTTAAATAATCCGAATCTACGATGGGAGAAAACAGGCATGTTGAATATTGGGGTGGATTATGCTTTAAAAAGCGGAAGTGTTTCAGGCAGCATTGAATATTATCACAAAAAAGGAGCCGACCTATATGGGCAAACGCTTTATGATTACACTACTTGGGGCGCCTCTCCTTACATTACTAAAAATGTCGCCGCTATCAGTGAGAAAGGAGTTGATATTGTTTTAAACAGCCTCAACATTGATAAAAAATTCAAATGGAACACCACTTTTTTCTTTAATTACAACAACAATAAGACTACAAAATACGATCTTCCACAATCCAATCAGATCGTATCAAAATTAGGATCAGGGGTAGGAATCATTCCGCTAATCGGAAAGCCGTTGTATTCTATCTCCGCTTATAAATGGGGCGGACTTGATGAGAATGGTAATCCACAGGGATATTTAAATGGAAAGAAAAGTATAAGTTATGATTCAATATTCCATGAAGGGTTAACAAAGGGAATAGATGGCAATATCGTTTATATTGGCCCATCAAGTCCGGTTGTTTTTGGCTCACTTATCAACTCATTTTCTTATAAAAGAGTAACGCTTTCAATAAATTTATCCTATAAACTAGGGTACTATTTTCAAAAGCCGCCTCTGTCATATTCGGCTTTAATTAATTATGGTGCAGGCAATAAAGATTTTGTAAAAAGATGGATGAAACCAGGGGATGAATTCAAAACAAATGTGCCCTCTTTTATTTACCCAAATGACGACAACAGGGATAACTTCTATCAACTTGCCGAAATCAACGTTCTTAAAGCTGACAATATAAGGATTCAGTATATCAACCTTTCATGGCTACTACCCTTTAAAAATAAGGTTTTGGGAAATATTGAACTATATCTAAATGCTTCCAATCTTGGCATCATCTGGCGCGCAAATAAAGAAAACCTTGACCCCGACTATCCTGCTACTTTAAAACCGGAAAAAGCTTATGCTTTCGGTATCAGAGCAAACTTTTAAAATTTAAACAAATGAAACACAAAATTAAACAACCCTATCTTGTTATAATTACAATACTTCTAACAGTTTCTTGCCTCCAGTTAAGCTCCTGTAAGAAATATTTAGATAAAAAGTCTGATAACTCATTAATTACTCCAAATACCCTTGATGATTTGCAGGGAATGCTTGATGACAACACCATCATGAATTCAAACACAACCGGTTTTGGAGAAGCTTCGGCTGACGATATTTTTTTACAAACCGATATTTATAATTCCTTCGACCCAATTTCACAAAAAGAATACGTTTGGAATTTAAGAATTTATAATGATCCAAACGACTGGGGCGCCGATTATAATGTAATCTATAATGCAAATTATTGTCTTGATCAACTTAAATCGATAGAAAAGACTCCCTCAAACTCTGATCAATGGAACGCAATCAAAGGAGCAGCTCTTTTTTACAGAGGTTACTATTTCCTGGGATTAATATGGGACTATGGAAAAGCATATGATGAGGATAGTTCAATAACTGATCCTGGCATCGTTTTGAGAAAGACCTCCGATTTTAATGTCCCCTCAAAGCGTGCATCTGTTGCAGAAAGTTATAACCAGATAATCAGCGATCTCAGAGAAGCATCTGATTATCTTCCTGATAATTCTTCTCACCCTATGAGGCCTTCTAAGCCTGCTGCTTTTGGTGCTCTCGCGCGCACCTTCTTATCAATGAGGAAGTATGACAGTGCTTTTAAATATGCGGATCTGACTTTGCAAATGAGAAATGAATTACTTGACTATAATAGCACTAATGTAGATCCTTCTTCTTACGTCCCATTTACTCCTTTTAATAAAGAGATCATTTTCTACAGCACCGAATCTGGAACCCACACATGTACTTTGTATTTTTATGCTTCCATAGATAGTAATTTATTAGCTACCTATGATTCAAATGATTTGCGTACAACCGTTTTTTTCTTTCCTTATAATGGTTATTATGGTTTCAAAGGGAATTATGCAGGCGCTTTATATCCTTCCTTTTCAGGCATAGCTACAGACGAAATGTACCTTATAAGAGCTGAATGCTATGCCAGGCAAGGTCAGGTATCAGAGGCAATGGCAGATTTGAATACACTCCTAATAAGAAGATACAGAACCGGAATGTATGTTCCCCCTTCAATAACCAATAAAGAAGAGGTACTTGCAAGAATATTATTGGAAAGGAGAAAAGAATTGCTGATGCGTGGATTAAGGTGGATTGATATTAAAAGATTGAACAAAGAAAATTATCAGATTACTCCTGTTAGAAAAATTGGAAGCCAGATTTATACGCTTCCTCCAAACAGTAATTATTATGCGCTTCCTTTGCCTGATGATATAATTAGAATAACCGGCATGCAACAAAATGAATAATAAAAAAAAGCTGGTTCAAACTAATAAAAGTATGAACCAGCTTTTGAATTTACCATCTATGGTTTATCAACCGGACTTGATATTCCTGTTGAGGTGGAAGGATCAGGAACATAATCAGTTCCATTTGCCCCTGTCTTTGCTTTAATTACAATAACATTTCCTGTGGTATTTAAAACCCTGTTATTGTTAGCATCCAGGTGTGTATAAGTATCGGTCACTTCCATTTGGCAGGCTTTATTCGCTGTGCCTCCACATAATTGCGACCCTGACACCCAATTGCTGTTGGTTTGAACCAATGGTTGGGTATAAGTAGCGGGAGTATAGTGGAAAGTAAAAGTACTTAAAGGCTTTTTGTCGGGTGATGTAAAAGCAACGAGGCTAATTGCGATGATTGTTGCGGCGATGCCGCTTAAATAACGTAGCATAGTTATAAATTTAAATTTTATTAATGAGAATTTGCTGCCGTTCTTTCATCCGGCTGTCTTCTTAACTCTGTTAAGAATGATCACCATCCTTTAATTGATTTGTTCCCGGAGGAACTTATGGAGGAGAGCTGCTTTCCAGGCTTTTGGGCCGCCGGTATAAAATAATTCCGGTAAGTGATAAAAAAACAAAGAATACATTAAAGGCAATGTGTTGCGGCCAGGTCAGCAATTTGATGACACCGCCGCAACTGCAGGGCAGATTGGGAGTAAAGGCAACCATATAAAGCAGGTAAATGGTAAACAAAGTGATGAGGATGACAGAAGCAATTAAGCCTTTTATTCTAAAGCGGGGAATAAAGAGCAGGATAGCAATTGCGATTTCTATTGATGGTATCAACCATGATATGATTCCTGCATACGGTTTTAATAATGGTGAAGCTGTCAATACATTTTTAAAAAGTTCATTGTCGGTTAATTTACTGATGGAGGTGTACAGGAAAAGTAACAGAACCAAACCGCTGATCATATCCGCAAACAGTATCTGCCGGCGAGTTTTTTTCGGATGCTCTTCAATATTGATATGATCGATTGCCCTTTTCATTGCGAAGCTTTTTAGATTAAAAACTGGTTGTCTGGAAACTATCTTGAAGACTTGTATTAAGGCTGGGAAACTTCTATCGTTTTGATACCTCAAAGTTCCGGTGGATTGAAGCCGAAGTCAAGGAAAAAGGCGTCAGGTTTTGTACTATTTTGTTTGATTTTATACCAGATTGTAAGCTTTTGTGCCAGTAGTCATTTTCTGAAATAGCCCGGGTGATGTTTAAACTTCTTTTTGAATGCCGCATTAAAAGTCGCTCTGTTGTTATACCCGGAAGCATACATTGCCTCACTAATTCTTTTACCTTCTTTTGTGATGAGGTACAAGGCGATTTCCATCCTAACATCTTTCACATAGCGGTGATAAGCCTGTCCCTGGTATTTTTTAAAAAGACGCTGCAGAGAGGAAACACTTAATTCAAATTTTTTAGCAACGACGGAAGCTCTTAAATCAGTGGCAATGTTTTGAGCAATATATTTCTTCACCTGATCTACACGGTTGTATTCTCCGTATGGTTCATTTCGTTCATTGAGTATATTATCTTTAAAATCCATCCGTATTCTTTAATTAAAATAGGGAATTCGAAGTAGTTTTTATGAAAAAAGAATTCGATGGATACAATTATAGGTAAACTCATTTCATTTAAAAGCTTCGTTTGGAAGATTGACGGCTATTACCGAAAGATTGACGGTTATTACACACGGGGTATGTGGTAATTACGTAAATAATGGCGGTAATTACCGAAAAATTGACGGTTATTACACAGGTGGGATACTTTTGAAAACGATAGCTTGCAATCCTAAATCTATTCAATATGAACCAGAACAGAAATCATGAAATTTCATTGCAGACTGCAATTGAGATGACAAGGCTTTACAGGGCTAACCGTCCTGCGAATTTTCCGCTAAGCGAATCATTTGAAATCAGCGCCATACAAAAGCTTCTGTCAACCGAAGGAGCAGCTTTTGTACGCGTGTATTATGGAATGAAAGAAAACCAGGAGGTAGACGCAATCCTGGTAGCAGTGAATGCTGAGGGTGAAGATATTTTGCCATCAGCAACTGCCGTATCAGTATCAACAGATGAGCCGGTTATCCTTGAAGACGGATATAGGTGCCCTGAATTTTGCCCGGGCGACTCTCCATTAGGTCATTAAAACAAGAGGGTTTGGTTCCTGGTAATTAAGGGGCAATTTGAAGCGCATAACGTGTCTTTCGGAAAGATCAGGAACCAAACTTTTGATTTAAATAAATTATAAAAAAAGATGAGCTCTTTTTTACTTGAAATAGCATTGAACTATTCAATAATTGGTGCAGCTATTATTGGCATCATTCGCTTTCAATCGATTATCAGGGATTATTATCCCTTTATATTTATCATCTGGCTTGGTGTGATCAATGAAACGCTTAGCCTTATTTTCATCTTCACCCTTGGCAGCAACACTGTCAATTCAAATATTTTTGTTTTATTAGAGTACCTCCTTGTTGTGTACCAGTTTTACAAATGGAATGATAAGGGCCTTAAAAAATATGTGATCCTTGCCTTGCTGGGATTAGCGGTATGGTCAGCAGACAACCTGATACTGAATTCGATTCACCATAACAATTCGTTATTCAGGGCTTTTTATTCTTTTCTAATTGTATTTTTTAGCATTGACCAGGTTAACAAACTGATCATTTATGAAAGAGGTCCTTTGTTGAAAAATCCCATGTTTATTATTTGTATTACTTTTCTTTTGTATTATGGGTTCAAGGCTTTTGTAGAGTCGTATAATATGTTTCATCTGGGGTTAAGCAAGGCCCTATTACGTGATCTGTGGATAATTCTTTATTTTGTCAACGGAATTGCCAATTTACTATATGCTTTAGCTGTATTATGGATACCAACGAAAGTAAAATTTATATTGCCTTATTAACCGGAGTAGTTGTACATATTGTAGTGTTAGCTTTCTTTGTGATTACTATTATCCGCTACCAACGCAGGAAAATAGACTTTGAAGAGAAAAGACTCCTGGCACAATTCAATTACCTGGATTCTGTAAGAGAAAGAATAGGAATTGATCTGCACGATGATCTTGGTCCGAGTTTATCGTTACTGAAGATGAAACTGGGGCAATTAAAAACTGCTGATAATGAAGCCAGGAAGATCATTGATTTTTGTAAGAGTCATTTTGATGATGTAATCGTACGTCTTAAACGTATCTCTTTTAGTATGATTCCCCGAACCCTTCAGCGACAGGGTTTGAATGATGCATTAAAGGAACTGGTTAATATTATGTCAGATTCTACTGGCATTAAAGTAAAATACAGATATGATGCCGGTGTGGTCAACGAGCAAATGGGAACGCATATCTATAGAATGGCCCAGGAAATTTTAAACAATATTGTGAAGCATTCGAAAGCTTCTTTCGTATATTTCACTGTAACACGGAATAAAAATATAATTGAGCTTCACATTAAAGATAATGGTACCGGTTTTAATAAAAAGGAGGCTGTCGAAAAAAGGAGGGGATTAGGCCTTGAAAATATTACCTCGCGGGCAGATCTTCTAAGGGGCACCATTTATCTGACCACTCAGCCTGGAAAAGGAGTGGATTATCTCATTCAAATCCCCTGGCATGCCTGATAAAATAAGAGTTATAATAGCAGACGATCATGATCTTTACCGTCGTGGATTGGTGGATCTTTTGATTACAGAAGGGATACAGGTTCTGTCACAAGCGGCGAATGCACCTGAATTAATTAAACAGGTAAATAAATTTAAACCTGATGTAGTTATCACAGATCTGCTTATGCCGGGAGATGGAGTAAAGGCCATTAAAGAAATGGTAAGCAATGGATTTACGAGGATCATTGCCCTGTCTTCTTTTGAAAGCGAGGGCCTTATCTATGAAGCGAAGGAAGCAGGAGCTCTTGGCTTTATTAAAAAAAATGCAGACAATGATGATATTATTGATGCGGTAAAAACGGTTTACAGGTATGAGGATTATTATTGTGAGTCTATAACCATAAAGATGGCGTTGCGTCTTGCAAAAATAAACAACGACCGTTTTACGAGAACCATCATACCCGCGTTCTCTGATGAAGAAATTGATATCATCCGCTTGTTATGTGATGACAAGGTTAATAAAGAAATCGCTAAAGAGCTTTTTTTAGGTATCAGAAAAGTGGAACGGCTACGAAGCCAGATATTCAAAAAAATGGGTGTAAAGACGTCGGCTGCAATGGCGATCTATGCAGTTAAATGTAAAATTTATGAGATTCCAGATGATGACATGCCTTAAAAAATAAAAGCAGTGGTATACCGATGCCACTGCTAATTGTAATTTCCCTCTGGGCAATATTTACATCCTTCTTTGCTTTTTGTTTGCTTCAAGAATTTCAGCAATTTCCTGCCTGAAATACCAGATTTTACCAAATGGATTGGTATAAGACAGCTTTCCACTGGCACGCATATTTCGTACCAGGCGTTTACTGATCTTCAATTCAATGGCCACATCAGATGCGTCCATGTAAATATCATTAAATTTTGTTCCTGAAGGGAATAGTAAAAGAGGAGCAGTCTTTAAAAAGCCTTTTTTATCCTGTTGAGGTATGGCTTCTTCCTTTTTTGGGTTCTTAGGATTAGTTTTCATGTTTGCTGTGTTTTGGGTTGAATAAAAAATAAGATTATCATTTGTAAAATTGGAAATTCTTTTTGAAAGCTAATAGTGTATGATCCGCCAAAAAGGCGGTATTGTCCGTCGAAATTTTCGTAATAATACGGTGCAATTATTTACGGGTTTTTCAATTATTTTCTTGCATTCATTTAACATCGGCTGTCTTTTCCGGAAGAACGTAATATTTCCAGCGCTTTTTTTAATCAATATCCCGCTATTCAAGCAAAGCAAAAAGTGGAAAATGCCTTTTAACGGCGGAAGAGAAAGGACATAAAGAGTATTTTATGGAATACGGCGGCATAAAATTCCATCAGACAATTCCACGGAAACAGCCTCCGTTATTGATTCGCTTTCCGGCCGTGTACACACCGTTTGCAAACAACCGGGAAGCGACAGAATCTTATATTTCATCACCCCAAAAAACAAAAAATTATGGGAACAATTATCAAAGGAATCCTTGGAGGATTCTCAGGAAAAGTAGGGACAGTTATTGGCGGAACCTGGAAAGGCATTGATTATATGCGCAGTAAGGGTAACAACGGTAACAGGAAACCTACAGAAACACAACACTCACAGCAGCTAAAGTTTGCACTTGTCATGCGCTTCGTACAGCCGATGGCAAGCTTGCTGGAAATCAGCTTTCATGATTTTGCAATCAAAATGACGGGCATCAACAATGCCTTTGCCTACAACCTCAAAAATGCAGTGACAGGAGTATATCCATCATTTACGATCGATTACTCCCGCACGCTGGTCAGCCGCGGCAAGCTTCCAAATGTATTGGCCCCGGCAGTCGTTTCCGGTGCAGGAGGTGTGCTCACCTTTAGCTGGACGGACAATTCAGGTGCGGGTATTGCCAAAGCCACTGACCAGGCGATCCTGGTTGCTTATTGCCCTGAATTGAGACAGGCGATTTACACCATGACCGGCGGTTTGAGAAGCGATCTTACAGGAGAGCTGAATGTGCTTCCTTTTTCAGGACTGGCCGTACAAACCTGGATTGGATTTATTTCTGAAACAGGGCGGTTGATTGCCAACAGCAATTATACCGGTGAGGTAACTGTGAGTTAAGTTATTCGCTGTGCTATTGCACAAGCACTTATAAGGGCCGGCTTAAGACGGCTCTTATTTTTTAGAAATAAATTCAGGAAGGTAAAGAAGGAACAGATCATGTTGTTGGTTTGTGAGGACACAAACCACGGCTCTAGTTGGTTTGTGAGGACACAATCCAAGGCTCTAAGGACACAAACCACGGCTGTTACCTGTCAAAAGTGTTCTTTCATTCTTTTAAAAAATATTATTATGCAACTTACGAAACACAAATTCTCAAGGATTAACGAAATCATCAACCTTGTCGCGGAACAGGAGCCGGAACGAACAGATATTATAAAGGCATTGAAAAAATGCTCCTGTGGCAGATGGACAAGTACTGGCTATTATAAATTTTATTTACCATCAAAGGAGCCAGGCAGATTTCCTTTGAGGTTCAAAGAAAATATCATTCTTCAGCACCAGCGCTTTGGATTTATTGTCCTGGATGTTTACACCAATGGCAGCATTGCGGGAATTGAATTTATGAATTTAATTGAGGAGTAGCAACTCCTAATACCTCCTCTTCTGACTAATTTCATTTTTTTCTATTTTCCATTGGAGCAGCATTTGAATAAAAATTCTTGTCTTGAAGGTAAGCAGATAAAGAGAAGAGAGTTCCCATCCCTAATTTTATTCCCGAATTTTTAGAAAAAAGCATCCGTAAAAAAAATTTTACTGAAAAAAATTTTGGAATGTGAAAAATTGATATAAATTGTGTACGAAATACACATTATTTTTCCCGGGTTATTAAATCAGAATAATAAATTACTTCAAAAATTCAAATTTTGCTCATGAGAAAAAGCATTTCCAAAATGTCAAAACAAATAACTGTTTTGTTATTTTTTATTCTTGTAGCTATTGGTGCCAATGCACAAAACCGGACGATCACCGGAACTGTAATTTCAAAAGACGGAACTCCATTGGCCAATGCCTCTGTAATAGTGGTTGGTCAAAAAACCGGTGTAAGCACGTCAGGTGATGGAACTTTTTCTATTTCAGTTCCTGCCGGTGCCAAACAGTTGCAGGTAAGCTATGTTGGTTCGGTAACACAGACAGTTGACATCAGTTCCACTTCCAATGTTACCGTTGTGATGACCAATACAGCCCAGGCGCTTACTGATGTGGTGGTGATTGGTTATGGTACCAGCCAGAAAAAAGATCTGACAGGCTCTGTTTCACAGATCAATGCCAAGGATTTTCAATCCGGACAAATTACTTCCCCTGAAGGATTGATCGCTGGTAAGGTTCCCGGCGTTTCCATTATTTCAAATGGTGGCGCTCCCGGGGCAGGTAGCACTATCAGGATCAGGGGCGGTGCTTCTTTGAATGCGAGCAACGATCCGTTGATCGTAGTGGATGGTGTTCCATTAGACAATAGTGGTGTGGCCGGAACCGCAAGTTCCTTAGGTCTTATCAATCCAAACGATATTGAATCTTTCACCATTTTAAAAGACGCTTCTGCAACAGCTATCTATGGTTCAAGAGCTTCTAACGGTGTCATTATTATTACTACTAAAAAAGGGAGGCTGGGAGCAAAGCCTGTGATTGATTTCAACACTACTTTTTCTGTTTCAAAGCTTATCAAAGAAGTAAGTGTTTTAAGTGCCAGTCAAATACGTGCTTACGTAAATCAATATGGAAGTGATGCCTTCAAAAAATTATTAGGAACTGCCAATACAGATTGGCAAAAAGAAATTTATCACACTGCCCTTACTTCAGACAACAACCTGAGTGTGAGCGGAGGATATAAGAATATGCCTTACCGTTTTTCTGTAGGATATTTAAACCAGCAGGGAATTTTAAAAACAGACAAATTAGACCGTTATTCTCTTGGCGTAAACTTAAGCCCGCGCTTTTTTGATGATCATTTAAAAATTGATATCAATGTAAATAGCTCGATAGAAGAAACGCGTTTTGCGAACCAGGGCGCTATCGGGACTGCGGTTGTTTTTGATCCTACCAAACCGGTCTATTCAGGAAAAACTGCCTATAACGGATATTGGGAATGGCTTGATCCGGGTTCCGCAAATGGTTTAACACAACTGGCTCCAAGAAACCCGGTTGGATTATTAATGGACAGACATGATGTTGGCGAAGCACGCCGTAGTGTGGGAAGTGCACTGATCGATTATAAAGTTCATTTCTTGCCGGATCTTCACGCTTTTGTAAACTTAGGCTATGATGTAGCGACCGGGCAGGGAACTATAACTGTTGATTCTACTGCTGCACAGGATAATTTAAGGTACAAAACAGCCGATAATATTTTGCATGGGGGACGCTATAACAGGTATCTTCAAAAGAGGAACAATAAAACCCTGGAAGCTTATCTGAATTATACCAAAAATTTAAGCGGATTTAAAGTAGATGTGGTAGCCGGTTATGGTTATTATGATTTCCTTACTACCAATTATAATTTTCCTGATCTGACTACAGATCGTACCGTTGTTACTTCTCCAAGCTTTCCATTTGACAAACCGGAATATACCCTAATCTCTTATTATGCGAGGGGTAATTTTTCTTATAAAGACAGGTATTTGCTGACAGGCTCTATCCGTACAGATGGTTCATCCAGGTTTGCTGCGAATCAGCGTTGGGGCGTTTTTCCCGCCGGTGCCTTTGCCTGGAATATCAAGAATGAAAGCTTCATGGAAAACTCAAAAACCTTCTCTTCATTGAAACTGAGACTTGGATACGGTTTAACAGGGCAGCAAAGCGGAATTGGCTATTATGATTACAACTCATTTTATGGGTATAGTGATGCCACCTCTGAATACCAGTTGGGAGACTCCTTCTATCATATGTATGCTCCGGGTGGTTTTTATCCGCAAAGAACCTGGGAACAAACAGCTACCTACAATGCCGGTTTGGATTATGGATTCCTGGACAACCGTATCAATGGTAGTGTAGATGTTTATTATAAAAAGACTTCCAATCTCTTAAATAATATAGCTCAGCCTGCGGGAAGTAATTTCTCTAACCGGATTGTTGCCAATGTGGGTAATGTAGAAAATAAAGGTGTGGAAGTTAGTTTAAATCTGCAGCCCGTCAGAACATCTAAAGTGGTTTGGGATTTGAATCTGAACGGCACCTACAATGAAAACAAAGTAACCAACCTGCTTACGATCCCTAATCCAAATTTCCCGGGTAATACGTATTATGGAATTTCTGGCGGAACGGGGAATACGATTCTGATCAACACCGTTGGCTTGCCGGAAGCTTCTTTCTATGTTTATAAGCAGGTTTATGATAAAAATGGTAAACCGATTGATGGCGTTTTTGCAGACCTGAACCGGGATGGTGTTATCAACCAAAAAGATTTGTATCAGTATAAAAATGCAAATCCTGATTACTTGTTTGGTGCAAGCACTAATGTAAGAGTTGATAAGTTTAATGTTGGATTTGTACTTCGTGCCAGTGTAGGAAATTATATGTACAATAATACCTTTTCAAGCACAGGAACACAAAGAAATATTATGAACCCGATCGGATATATCAATAATGGTTCTACTAATTTGCTCGCGTCCGGTATTTCAGGAACAGGTGACAAATTCTTCCTGTCTGATTACTATATTGAGAATGCTTCTTTCTTAAGAATGGATAATGCTTATCTGAGTTACAATGTTGGAAAAGTTTTTAGGGATGCGGCAACTCTTACTATCAATGCCAATGTTCAGAATGTATTTGTAATAACCAACTACAAAGGACTGGACCCGGAAATTGCAAGCGGGGTTGATAATAATTTTTATCCCCGCCCACGTACATATAGTTTAGGGCTTAACCTGCGCTTTTAATTTTTAAATTTATCAAAATGAGAAATAAAATATCTTTTTTAATCGTATTTGCAATCATTTCTTCAGGATTCCTGGTTTCCTGTAACAAGGATCTCAACCGGTTGCCCACAAACGATCTGACTGCTTCACAGGTTTATAGCACTCCTTTGGGTTATAAACTTGCTTTTGCAAAGGTTTATGGCAGCTATGCTCAAACAGGAAATAACGGCCCGGGAAGTGGTGACATACAGGGGATTGATCCCGGAACCTCGGATTTTTTCAGGCTTTACTGGTATGCCCAGGAATTTCCGACAGATGAAGCGGTTATCAGTTGGGGCGATGCCGGTATCCAGGATTTTCACAATATGAACTGGTCATCAAGTAATCCTTTTTTACAGGGATTGTATTACAGAAGCATGTACCAGATCACACTTGCCAATGATTTCATCCGGCAGGCTTCTGATGCAAACTTAGCTGCACGTGGGATTACAGGAAATGATGCGGATGTGATCAAAACTTTTAAGGCTGAAGTACGCTTTCTAAGGGCTTATCAGTATTCTGTTTTAATGGATCTGTTTGGAAACCCTCCGTTCGCAACTGATTCTTTAAAAATTGGGGATATTCCAAAACAGATTCAACGTAAAGATCTTTTCAACTATGTGGAATCTGAATTAAAAGCAATAGAACCGGAATTGAAAGCGCCAAAAACCAATGAATATGGACGTGCAGACCAGGCTGCTGATTGGGCATTACTGGCGAGAATTTACCTGAATGCACAGGTTTATACCGGTACTCCACGTTTTGATGACGCCGTTACTTATGCTAAAAAAGTGATCGATGCAGGTTATTCTTTAATTCCTAATTATGACTGGTTGTTCCTTGCTGATAATAACCTGAACACCAATGAATTTATTCTGACCATTAATTACGATGGACAGCATACTCAGGGATATGGAGGAACGACTTTTCTTACTCATGCTCCTGTTGGCGGCAGTATGACCCCTTCAAAATTCGGAATTACCGGGGGATGGGCCGGAGCCAGAACTACCAAAAACCTTCCAGATCTTTTCCCCGATTTCACAGGAGATAAGGATACAAGGGCTGAGTTTTATACTGATGGCCAGAATTTGGAAATTAACGATATAACCCAGTTTAATGATGGCTTTGCAGTTACCAAGTTCAGAAATGTTACCCGTAGCGGTGCTCCCGGAAGCAGCCTTGATTTTTCTGATGTTGACATGCCCATCTTCCGTTTACCGGAAATGTACCTGATCTATGCTGAAGCTACGCTTCGTGGTGGCAACGGCGATAAAGCTTTGGCGCTTCAATATATAAATGCGCTGCGCGAAAGAGCTTATGGCAATACTTCCGGAGACATTTCTGCCAGCGATCTTACACTTGATTTCATTCTCGACGAAAGAGGCCGGGAATTATATTGGGAAGGATATAGAAGAACAGACCTGATCCGCTATGGTAAGTTCACTTCATCCAGCTACGTTTGGCCATGGAAAGGTGGCGTGAAATCAGGAACCGGCGTTCAGGATTACCGTAATCTGTATCCTTTGCCAAACACGGACGTAACCGCTAACCCTAACCTGGTTCAAAACCCCGGTTATTAATTTTTAAAAATAATTTTGTATGAAAAATATATTTAAAATTCTTCTTGCCACTATTGTAATGACAGGTGTTTGGTCATGCAAAAAAGACGAAAAGAGAGTAATTCTTGAAGGAGGCACCGTGCCCGTTCTAACTTCATCAGTTACAAGTGCAATCCCTTTATCAAACGACACAAAGGACAATACCGCTTTTACACTGAACTGGACCAATCCTGAATACAAGTTCAACACAGGCATTAGTTCTCTTGATGTAAATTATAATATTCTTATTGACACAACTGATAATTTCAGCAATCCTGATCTGAAAACTGTTTCTGTAGGAACCGACCTTTCAAAAACTTTTACGCAGTCAGAGTTCAATGATATTCTGTTGAACCAGCTTCAGTTGAAACCCGGAATCAGTCATAAGCTGAATATTCGTGTGGACGCATTCCTAAGTGGAAATGCTGCGCTTTTATCATCTAATACTTTAAGTATAAATGCTACTCCATATGCCATTCCGCCAAAAGTGAAACTTCCGGTTAATGGAGAATTATATTTGGTTGGAGATGCAACTGCTGGCGGATGGAACAACCCTGTACCGGTTCCAAGCCAACAATTTACACAGGTAACTCCAACTCTTTATGAGATCACTATTGATCTGATTGGCGGAAAACAATACCTGGCAATTCCGGTGAACGGCGACTGGAGTCATAAATATGCAGTGAAAAACGGGCCGGCAGCTTCAGGAGGCGATTTCGGATATGATTGGTCAGACAATTTTCCTGGTCCATCCACTTCGGGGAAGTATAAAATTTCACTGGATTTTCAAAGAGGAAAATTCACCGTTACACCTCAATAATTGAACGTTAGAAAAAATATTTAAAAAATTTTCTGTAAAAAAAAGCTCATGAAATATTTATCAAAATTATTTGTAGGATTAGCAGTGGTCCTCTCATTTTTTGCCTGTGAGAAAAAAGTGCCTGATCTGCCTTTTTATAAAAATGGAACAGCATCTGTCCTGAGTGCCTCCACAACTACGATTGCTCCAACAGCCAGCGATTCAAATAATGTGGCATTGACACTTAAATGGACTTTTCCGCAATATGCTACTGATTCTTCTAACATAAAGTATCTGATCCAGATAGATAAGGCTGGCGGTGATTTTTCAAATGCCTATACGCGTACGGTAATGGATTCTTTGCATACCGATTTTCTTGCAAAAGATTTAAATAATATCCTTTTGGGCTTTGGTTTTCCGTATAATGTTGCCCAGGATATGGATGTGCGTTTGATCTCCTCTTATGCAAATAATAATGAAAGAATCAATTCCAATACGATCACCATAAAAGTAACTCCTTACGTTACTCCTCCAAAGGTAACTCCGCCTGCATCCAACGAATTGTATCTTGTTGGTGATGCTACTGCCGGCGGCTGGAACAATCCGGTTCCGACTCCAAGCCAGAAATTTTCTAAATTGGATTCAGTAACTTATGCAGGCGTTTTCAACCTGGTTGGTGGCAAACAATATCTCGTATTACCTGTAAACGGAAGCTGGGATCATAAATTTTCAGTGGCAGACAATTCCATCGCAGGTTTGGCTGGCGGCGGCGATTTTGGTTATGATCTGCCTTCGAATTTCCCCGGCCCTGCAACCAGTGGCTGGTACAAAATTGTTTTAAATTTCCAGGCCGGAACTTTTAGTGTTACTCCATTTGCATTTGCAATTCCTGATAGTTTATATATAGTTGGAGATGCTACCGGCGGAGGCTGGAATAATCCCGTACCGGTTCCTTCACAACAATTAATCAGGACAAGTTCTTCTGAATTTTCAATCACCATTCCTTTAGTTGGAGGCAAACAGTATTTATTGCTTCCTGTAAACGGAAGTTGGGATCACAAATTCTCAGTAGCGGATAATTCGATTGCAGGATTAGCTTCCGGCGGAGATTTTGGTTATGATTTGCCTTCAAATTTCCCGGGCCCTGATGCATCAGGAACTTATAAGTTGTCTGTGAATTTTGCCGCTGGTTCTACAGGCCAATTCAAGTTGGTAAAACAATAAGCATCATTCAATATTTTTCTATCAACTGCCTCATTTCCGGGGCAGTTTTTTTATGTCCAATACAAAAGCAAAATATCAATTGGATTTATTTGTTGCTTTACTATACTTATAATTTCAACTTGCAAAAAATGATGGATCATCAAAACCTAAATCCGCTACTTTTATCTATCTTTCCTTTTTCTTTCAATACTTTTTAAAAAAATGTTTAGCAAATCTGCTCTATTGATTCTCTTTTTTATCAGTATTTTTTTTGTCGGATTTTCACAGAATCAAACTCATCAAACCTCAAATACGCCGGCAGAAGTGGTTCTCACTCCTTATAAAACCACCCTTCTTGCAGATGGAAAAGATGAAGCGATTATTAAAGTGACAATAGTAGATAAACAAGGAAACGAAATCCCAAATGCTGATAACCTGATCAGTTTTTTTGTAACAGGAGATGCCAGAATTATTCGCATTGAAAAAGGACATTCCGGCAAAGGAAAAAGCATCCAGGTCCCAAAAGAAAATGGCAAAAAAACTTCATTTACTGGTCCATGCCGCCTGATCTTGCAGGCGGGAAAGACTGCTGGTCATATTAAATTCAAAGCAAGCTCAAAAGGCCTGTGGGACGGAAGTACAGACATTATCACCGTAAAACCCAATCAGAAAATAAACACTTCGGAAGATCCTTACCTTTTTTCAAAACTGCATATTCATTCAACTGCAAAAGCTGAAGGAAAAATTCTTGGCGCCGACATTTCTTTTCTTCCCCAGTTAGAAGCAAGAGGAATGAAATTTTCTGACAACGGAGTTCAGAAAGATGTATTTGAAATTTTAAAGGATCATGGATTCAATTATATCCGTTTGAGATTATTTGTTCATCCTGCAAACGACAGTGGATATTCTCCCGGCAAAGGTTTTTGCGATTTGCCACACACTCTGGAAATGGCAAAGCGAATTAAAAATGCCGGCATGAAATTTCTTTTGGATTTTCATTACAGCGATACCTGGGCCGATCCGGGAAAACAATTCAAGCCTGAAGCGTGGAAGCATCTTGATTTCAAAGATCTGGCAAAGAAAGTTTTTGATTATACATCCAATGTTTTGCAAACCTTAAAAGCGCAGCGAACTTTACCGGATATGGTTCAATGCGGAAATGAGATCAATCATGGAATCTTGTGGCCAACCGGAAATGTGCAGCATTTGGACAGTCTTGCTATTTTATTAAATGCAGGAATGGCGGCTGTAAAAAAGGTTGATCCATCGATCATTACTTTGCTTCATATTGCTTTAGGCGGACAAAATGCAGAGTCGGAATTTTTTCTCGATAACATGATCAAACGCGGCGTTTCTTTTGATGTCATCGGCGAATCATATTATCCAAAATGGCATGGAACTTTGGAAGATTTAAAAAACAATCTGACATTGCTCCACGAAAAATATCATAAGCCCGTGATCGTTGCAGAATACTCTCAATTGAAAAAAGAAGTGAATCAAATTGCCTTCTCAATTCCCGGAAACAAAATGGAAGGAACGTTTATCTGGGAACCCCTGAATACATGGGAATCCATTTTTGATCACAATGGCAATGCCAACGATTTTATCAAAATTTATGACCAGATAAAAAATGAATTTCTAAAAAATCAAAACTAAAAGCGAACATCTTTTATGCAATTACATTTTATTGATTACGGAATTATTGGTCTTTATTTTTTGTTTGTGCTGGGCATTGGATTTTTATTAAAACGACGAATAAAAACGGCCAATGATTTTTTGATGAGCACGCGCAATATTCCTTTATGGATCACCAGTCTTGCATTTATTTCTGCTAATCTTGGCGCGCAGGAAGTGCTGGGAATGGCAGCTAATGGTGCTAAATATGGATTGTATACTGCACATTTTTATTGGCTCGGCGCCGTTTTTGCAATGGTTTTTTTAGGACTTTTTATGATGCCGTTTTATTACGGAAGCAAGGCGAGAAGCGTTCCTGAATATCTAAAGCTTCGCTTTGATGAAAAGACAAGGACCTTTAATGCGTTTACGTTTGCCGCAATGACGATTTTTTCTTCCGGTATTTCTTTGTATGCTTTGGCGATGCTGATGCAAACGATTTTGGGCTGGGATTTTAATGTATCTATTTGGGTGGCAGCCGGTATAGTTCTGGCTTACACATTTTTAGGTGGATTAACGAGCGCTGTTTACAATGAAGTGCTACAATTTTTTTTGATCGTTTTAGGAATTGCACCGTTGGTTTATATTGGAATGCAACAGGCAGGCGGATTACATGGAATTTTGGCCAACGTTGAAAATGCCAAATTGCATTTGTGGAAAGGAATGAGCAACCCTGCAGACAATCCGATGGGAACTGACGCTTTCAGCATGATCTTCGGTTTGGGATTTGTTTTGGCTTTTGGATATTGGTGTACGGATTTTTTGGTGGTTCAAAGAGCGATGATCTCACACAATCTGAACGATGCCAGGCGCACACCGATCATTGCTGCTTTGCCTAAAATTTTCATGCCTTTGATCGTGATCGTTCCGGGAATTGTATTGCTGGCTTTGCAAAAACAATTTACAGGATTTGAACTTCCGAAAAATATAAACGGGCAAACGGATTATAATATGGTGCTTCCGCTGTTGCTATCCAAATTGTACCCAAGTGGAATTTTAGGCGTTGGAATTACTGCGCTGATCGCATCTTTCATGTCGGGAATGGCAGGAAATGTAACAGCTTTCAATACGGTATTCACGTTTGATATTTATCAGAGCCACATAAAAAAACATGCAAGTGAACAGCATTATCTGAATGTAGGAAAAGCAACTACTGTGATAGGGGTTTTATTGTCCATTCTTACCGCATATGTGGCACGTGGATTCAACAGTATTATGGATTTGCTGCAACTGGTTTTCAGTTTTGTAAATGCTCCATTGTTTGCTACATTTTTGTTAGGAATGTTTTGGAAAAAATCGACGGCCAATGGCGCTTTCTGGGGATTGTTGTCAGGAACGGCGACTGCTGCGCTTACTTACTCCCTTACAATGGCTGAAGGAAAAGGTGGTTCAATTGCGAATCTTCATACATTTTATTCCGGCACCAGCCAGGCATTTAATATTGCCTGGATCTCTTTTACCGTTTGTTTTATAGTGACTGCAATTATCAGTTTTTTTACAGAGAAAAAACCGGAAAATCAATTGGTTGGTCTGGTTTATAGTTTGACTCCACGGCAACAGGATAAAAACAGGATATGGTACAAAAATCCTTTATGGATCGCCGTTATCGTTTTGGCAATCACTATATTTTTAAATATTCTTTTCTACTAAATAAAATAAGATGAACAAGTTTTTTGATCTCCGTTTTGTGATTGGCGCGTTTTTTTTCGTGGTAGGATTGATGTTATTGATTTACAGTTTTACAAATCCGACGATAGAACATGCTGCTGTAAACCGTGGTTGCGGAGTTACTTTTCTGATTTTTGCAATTATCATGATGCTTTTGGCAGTCAGTAAAAGACCCAAGGATAAGTTTTAAGAGATTATAAATTACCATGATTCCTTTGTTTACTGCCTGTTTACTGTGCTGATTATTTATGATTCAGATCGTCATTGCTTCTTCCAAAATACTTTTAAAAAATTATTGGACCATGTCCAATTTCTCCAATCTCATTTGTTATTAAGTATATCAAACCGATTCAATAACAATTAAAATTTAAAAAAATGGACGAGTATGCATTAATTATGAGGCACGAAGATGGCAAAAAGGTAGCCTCACCTGAGCAATTACAGATCTGGATGAAACAGACGATGGACTGGATCAATAAAATCGCTGCGCAAAATAAATTCGTAAGCGGCACAGGCCTTCTCTTTGAGGATCCGAAAGTTGTAAAACACAACAATGTTGTTACCAATGGCCCTTTTGGCGACATTAAAGAAACCATCGGCGGCTTTATCATTGTAAAAGCAGATTCTGTTGAAGAGGCAGTTGAATTTGCAAAAGGAAGCCCGGTTTTGCAGGGAGAAGGTAATAGCGTAGAAGTGCGTAAGATCGCGAAAAACGATGGCACTCATTAAAAGGAGAGTCTCTTTTCAAGGAAGCCAGCAATAAAATCCACTGCAACTCTTCAAAAAGCATTTGTATTTTTACAATAGCTTTTCCGATGGAACAGAAAGAAATAATACCTCATTTATTCAGGACAGAGTTCAGTAAAATAACAGCCGTTCTCTGCAAGCGTTTTGGCACTGATCATATCCAACTTGCAGAGGACATTGCTGGTGATACTTTTCTGGTTGCTGTTGAAACATGGCCTTTTAAAGGAATTCCTGAAAATCCGGTCGGATGGCTTTATACCGTTGCAAAAAACAAGGCGAAAAACTACTTTCAGCGCGATCATCTTTTCAAAGGAAAAATTGCAGGAGAAATAAAAAATTCTTCTATCGCCGTGCAGGAAATCGAAATAGATCTTTCCGAAAAAAATATTACAGATAGTCAATTGCAAATGTTGTTTGCCATTTGTGAGCCCTGTGTTTCAATAGAATCGCAAATTGCTTTAGCGCTTCGCATCCTCTGTGGTTTTGGTATTGATGAAATTGCCACTGCTTTTTTAACCAATAAAGAAACGATCAATAAGCGGCTTTTCAGAGCGAAAGAAAAGCTGCGGTCACAGAAAATTCAAATAGAATTTCCAACCAAATCAGATATTTATATACGATTGGAAGCGGTATTGGCCACTTTGTATTTACTTTTTAGCGAGGGATATTATTCTGAAAGTGAGGAAAGTATTTTGAGGGAAGACCTTTGTATGGAAGCGATGCGTTTGACAGAATTATTGTTGCAAAATACACTAACCAACCAACCAAATGTGAATGCGCTTTATGCTTTAATGTGTTTCCATTCTTCGCGTTTTGGAGCAAGGAAAAATGCGGAAGGTGAAATCGTTTTGTATGATGAGCAGGACGAAACTCTCTGGAACCAGGAATTGATTGCTAAAGGAATTTATTTTCTAAAACAATCATCACAGGGCAGTATTATTTCCAGGTATCATTTAGAAGCAAACATTGCTTACTGGCATACCAATAAAGAAGATACAATAGAAAAATGGGAAAATATTTTGCAGCTCTTTGATCAATTGTTGCAAATAGAATATTCACCGATTGCAGCCTTGAACAGAACGTATGCACTTTCCAAAGTAAAGGGAAAAGAAGCAGCCATCACAGAAGCAGAGAAGTTAGATATGAAAGACAATTATTTCTACTACACCCTTCTTGGCGAATTATATAAAAACGTTGATCTTCAAAAAGCAAGCGACAGTCTACAACAAGCGTATCTTTTAGCAAAAACCGGCAGTGATAAAAAGACTATTTTAAAGAAGATGGAAGGAATGAAAGCAAAATAAAAATTGGCTTTATTTATTCGTTTACTGGGTAGAAGAAGTGATCCATTATTAAAAAATGAGGCTGCTCTTTCGAGACAGCCCCATTCGTTTAAAAAACAGTTTGTTATTTCATCTGAACTACTTTTCCATTTACCTGCTGATCGCCAACTTTTAAAGTATAAATCAAAGCGCCTTTATAAGGAGAAGGCACATTGTACTCTATGATCTGTTTGGCTCCGGCCTGTAAATATCCCTGGTAAACTGTTTTCAGTTTTTGTCCGACAATGTTATAAACATCCAAGGAAGCCATTCCAGAAACAGGTGATTCAATAGAGAATTTCACTTTGTTAGTAAATGGATTTGGATAGGCGGTTACTGAAAGTTTGTTTACGGATTCGTCAGTATTAATGGCATTTGTTGCTGTGTTCATATCCCTGTTGAAGCTCGAAGCACAGGTTTTTTGAGTTGGGTAATAACCCAAGAAAACAGCGCCGCCGTCAAATGAGCGGTTAATTACATCTATCGCATTGTTGATATCAGAAATAGAAACGCCTGCTGGAGGTGCAGTTCCACCTAATACAGCACTTGCCAGGTTAAGCAGGTCCTGAACAGTTTTGCCATTCATCCAGTTGATAAGGCTGCTGTTGGTAGTTATTTGTAAACTACTGATTGCTGTGTTGCTTGCTGAGCAAGATAGAAGTGTTGTAGATGGACAAGTAGCCGAATTTATTTTTTGTGTCGTTAAATATCCGCTCTTTAAAACAAAACCGGACAGCGTGTTATTAGGAATGCTAACGTTTAATGCCAAAGTAATTGATTGGGTTAAAAAAACATTGGCAATCTTTCCCTTATACAATGGTGGAAGAGAAGTAGTAATATTATAAATTCCTGCTAACTTAACCGGTGTTTGACCTCCTGGCATGTATTTGATCAGGTTAGAAGCCTCAGTAGCTGTATTACCCATGGTGAAACTTTTAGAAGTACTGCCGAGAACTAATTTTTGATTTGGCATATTGGAAATACTTGTTTCTATTAACCCCGGAACAGATGATTTGGTTCCGGCTGTGTAATAGGTTCCTGCCATACAAACTTTGCCGCCAATATTTCCGTAAAATCCTTGTGTAACGCTATAATATGGACCTGTTGGGGTAACAGTCATCCTATAACTACATGCTGAGCTACTGGTACAACCGGTAACAGTGTTGGTTACAGTTAACGTGAGTGTATAAGAGCCAACTGTGGTAGTTTTTACGGTTACAGATGCATCAGATGTAGTAGCAGAGCCAACGAAGGAAGCTCCGCTGGTATTGTTCAATAATGCCCATGCATAAGAATAACTGCCTGAAACATTAGGTGCATTAAAGGTTACTTGAGAACCTAAAGAAGCTGAAGTAGGAGAACCGGAACTGCTAATTGTACAATCAGGCAATGGATTTACAATACTTATTGCAGAAACTGCACTGGCACACTTGCCACTGACGGTTGCTGTTGCGGTAATTTTATCACCGGCTGAAAGTGCAGAAACGGTTTTGCTCCAGTTTCCATCAGTTACAGTGGCATTACCCACTGAAATCCCATTTACAAAAACTTCAACTGTGGCACCAGTCTCATTAGTACCTGTCACAGTTGTAGCCCCTGCACAAACAGCAATAACAGTTGGAGTTGCTGTATTATCAGAAACAGTTACGGAAGCAGAAGCAGTGCTGGAACAACCTGATGAAGTAGCTGTTGCAGTGATCACATCGCCTGCTGAAACCGCAGTTACAGTTGCGTTCCATGAACCGCCGTTTACAGTTGTAGTGCCTATTTTACTTGCACCGTTATAAATCGTAATAGTTGTTCCGTCCGCTTCGCTGCTTGTACCGCTTATTGTGGTTGCTCCGGCACACAGAGGACCTGTAACAGTTGGTGCACCAGGTGTTTGATTTACAACAATCGTTACAGCAGTTCTTGGACTTTCACAATCTCCTGATGCAACTGACACATAAATAGTTCCTGTTACCAGTTTTGTTGAAGGATCAAGTTCATAACTGTTATTTGGATCGGAACCGCTATACCAATGATAAGTGCCGCCGTTTCCATCTGATTGCGGAAGATCAGCGACCGTTTTATTATCAGCACTGCAGAATGGTCCTGCCGCAACCGTTGGAGCAGTAAGATTGCAACAGGAAGTAAGTGTAAAAGAATTGACACCCGCCTTCGTTATAACAGTGCTACTGGCATCTGAAATAGTTAAAGTAGCAGTATAATTGCCGGCAGCAGCATAAGTATGAATAGTATCAGTAATGTCTGTAAGATTTGAAACAGTTAAAGAGCCGGTGGGTGTTCCATCTCCAAAATCCCATGAATACGTAAAAGGAGCTGTCAGATTTGTTGCGGTAATAACCGGTGAAAAATCAACCGCTAATGAATTACCTCCTTCATTACATACTCCCGGAGTGAACGTAAAATCTACATCAAGTTTTACTGTTACAGGAATTGTTTCCCCTGGTTTATATCTGCATTTTGATGGAGTGGCAGGACATTGGCCGGCTGTACTGGTACAGAAATTCGTATTTCCGGTACCCCACGAAATAAACTGATCGCTAAGGGTAAACCCACCCGGGCATTGTGTTCCCGATAAAGAAGCGCCAAGTGGAAGGCTTAAATTGTTCGCACCGTTATTAAGGTTTTGCCCTGAAAAACAATAGGAAATAGGAATAACAGTATTTGTGCTGGTGATATTGAGATTGGCAACAACGGATGCGCCAACTCTTTGTGTATTTGAGCTAACTATCAAATGTAATTCAGCATTATTGAAAGGATCAGATGAACTGCAATCGATTGGAATATTTCCGGGTCCCGAAATATAAGCGCTGGTAATTCTTACGTCATTTGATGTACATTGTGTTTTATCACAGTTGAGCGTTTGCGAAAAGAGGCTTCCTACGCATGTTATAAAATATAAGGTAGCCAAAAAACGAAAAAGCAAGGGACGCTGACGCCACTTGCCTGAGAGTGAATTTTTTTTCATTTTGATTATTTTTAAAAGTAAAAGATGACTTTAGAAAATAGGAGGGACTTTAGGTGCAACAGGCTAATTAATAAGATTGGATGCGGATGACCAAATCATCTGTTTAAAAAGAGGGAAAACAATATATAGGATTAAAAATAAGCCGTTGCTTTTTTAATGGATAAAGGATGGTAATATTACAGTTGGGAAAGGGTGTTTTTACTAGGACAGGAGAACAAAAATAATTGAATTAATTGGTTTGCGTAATTTATTTATATGTTTTTTTAAAAAATATTTATTGTCAATTGTCAATAAAATTTGTTAAATCAAAAAAGGAAGAAAATAAAAATTCTTTTTATTTATTGGTTTACTGCTTTTGATTCGGATTAATCCTTAATCACTGGCAATTCAATATAAGTTGACAAATTTTTATTACAATAAACTGTTTCTGTTGCTTTAATAAAATCATCGGGATTTGCTAAAAAAATATTTGGAACAAACTTTTGAGGATTCCGGTCTATCAAAGGAAACCACGTGCTCTGGATTTGTATCATCATCTTATGTCCTTTTAGAAAAGTGTGATTGATCTGGTGAAGATCTAACACAATTTCTTCCGGCTTATTGGGCACAAAAGGAATTGGCTTTTCAAAGCTTTTTCTGAATCTTCCCCTGAAAACTTCCATCGTTACCGGAAATTCATATCCACTCATTGACAAGCTTGCTGTATCAAAATTCGGGTAAACATCAATCAGTTTTACAATAAAATCTGCATCGGTGCCTGTGGTACTTACGATCAGATGTGCCTGCACATCGCCTGTTACAGTTAGATTTTCTTGCAAGCTGTCTGCGACAAAACTGATCACATCCGGCCTGGTCGTTACAAATCGCTGATCCTGTACCTGCCACGTACGCCAGTGACTTTCGGAACCATAAGTGGCTTCTATGGGCAATTGACGATAAGGAACCGGTTTTGCCGGATCGCTTATATAACTCACAGCGCCTGTTGATTCTGCAGGCTTATCAAAACCGCACGTTCCATTTGCGTGGGTATAAAGCTTCTTCATTTCTGCTTCTTTTGGCGGCCACGTGTTGTACGTTTTCCATTGATTCGTGCCGGTTTGAAAACAGGTGGCTTCCGGAAATTTGCTTTCATCTTTTCCTTTCAGCCATTGATCAAACCATTTCTTTTGAATGTCCTGAAAATAAGCGGATGTGTTGCTTTCAAAATTGATTTTGCCCAGGCTATCGCCATTTGGCCATGCCCATTCTCCATGAAACCACGGGCCAAGCACAATAAAATTGCGGTTAAAAGTATCTTTCTTTTCCAGGTGGGTGTACATGATCTGGGGACCGTTCAGATCTTCCTGGTCGTAATAGCCGCCAACGTGCATCACGGGAATGGAAGGATAACTAATTTGTGTAAGCATCGATTCTTTTTTCCATAAATTATCATAATTGGGATGTTCCACAAAATCATTCCATGCGGCAAGCCGGTTCTTATAATACTTTTCATTTACATTTTTCAGCGGCCCAAGTTTCAGATACCAATTGTATAAATCAAACTGTGGAAAAGGAAAATCGCTGTTGGCTTCCTTTGCATTTTCAACCATATAGCTGTATTCAAATCCATAGCTGAGCCGGAAAGCGCCGTTGTGATGGAAATCATCGCCCAAAAACATATCAGCAGGAGAAGCCTGTGGCGAACTGGCTTTCAATGCCGGATTCGGATCGCTGATGGCATCCAGAGCCGTATATCCAAGATAAGAAATGCCAAAGATGCCTGCCTTGCCATTATTGTGCGGAAGATTTTTTACCAGCCAGCCCACTGCATCGTAAGCATCTGTGCTTTCATCTGTTCTTTTTGGATCTTTCAAATGATAAAGTGGCCTCGTCATTTCAAATGTCCCTTCGCTTTTGAATTTTCCACGAATATCCTGCCTCACAAATATGTATCCTTCTTTTGCCATGTTGCGATAATAGGCTGGCAGTAAATCGACATTTATCGTTGAATCATCTTTTAAAGGAACGTCTGCTCCATAAGGAGTTCTTTGTATCAGAATAGGAACATCATGAGGAAAATTTACCGGTAAAAGCACGACTGTAAACAGTTTCACGCCATCGCGCATGGGAACCATATAACTTTTTTTGATGTAAGTGCTTACGGAATCTGTTTGAGCCTGGGCAAATGCAAATGACAAAATCAGAAAGAAGGCAAGTAGTAGTTTTTGTTTCATGGAAGAATTTTTTTGGAAATACAACACAATTTAAGGTAATGTTTAAAAGGTTGAATGCGGTTTCAAAAAAAGCCGGTTTGAAAACCAAATTGCTCTTTTCTATTTCGGGAATTATTGGTGCGCTTATTGTACAAATATGTCTAAATATTTTGTTATAGGTTTTGATGAGCGTAATTTTGCATTTTCTAAAACAAATATAAAATCAAAGACATGAAAAGACTATTTTTTATACCAGCAGCAGCCGCGGTTTTATTCCTGGCTTCCTGTGGTGGTAACGGATCGAATGAGAACAACAATGCAACACCTCCAAGTGATACAACTTCTGCTTCTGCGCAAGCATCAGAGGCTCCAGGTGCAGATATTCCTGGTATTGATACAGTTAAAGTTACAGATCAGATCAATCTTACTGGTGACGATGCAATGAAATATGATCGTACTCTTTTCAAAGTAAAAGCAGGCCAGCCGGTTACATTAGATTTCAAAAATGTAGGTAAACAACCAGCTGCCGCTATGTCTCATAACGTAGTTATTTTACAACAGGGAACCGATGTCCAGGCTTTTGGGGAAGCAGCTATTCCGGCAGCAGCAACAGAACACATCCCACCGGCAATGAAAACTGATGTAATTGCTCATACTAAGTTATTAGGACCGGGCCAAAGCGATAAAATTACTTTTACCCTTCCCGATGCAGGCGTTTACGATTTCATTTGTACTTTCCCGGGACATTTTGGAACTATGCACGGAAAGATCGTAGCAGAAAAGTAAGTTTTAATTTTAGATAGATTCTTTTGGCAGCACTGCTCAAGGTGCTGCCTTTTTAATTATAATAAAGCAATAAATAAGTTGATTTTTTTCAAACCCGACGTGCTGAAAATCGATTGGTCATAAACATATAACGGATGTTGAAAAAAGTTTTTGGAGATGTATGCCAGTTTTTTTAAAAGATTGGTTAAGATTTAATAAACTTCTGTCAGATTTCAAAAAAATGTTTACTTTTGCAATCCTTTAAATTTCGGTACGTGTCGAATGCTGTGAAAAACGTACAATTTAAAGGCTCTCTCATTTTAAAATATTTTAACTAAAATATGCCTTCAACTAAAGTAACTCCCGCTCAAAGAATCAGTTTCGGAAAAATTGAACACTTGGCGGAGACTCCAGACCTATTAGGAATTCAAATTCAATCATTTAAAGACTTTTTCCAGTTAGAAACAACACCTGATAAACGTAACAACGAAGGGCTGTTTCGTGTATTTAAGGAAAATTTTCCGATCAATGATACACGCAATATTTTCATGCTGGAATTCCTGGATTATTTTGTTGATCCACCGCGTTATACTATTGAGGAATGTATTGAAAGAGGGCTTACTTACGCAGTTCCCCTGAAAGCTAAATTACGCCTTAGTTGTAATGACGAAGAACACGTGGATTTCCAAACCATCGTACAGGATGTGTTTCTTGGAAATATTCCTTATATGACTCCCCGCGGTACTTTCGTAATTAATGGTGCTGAGCGTGTGGTCGTTTCTCAATTGCATCGTTCACCAGGTGTGTTTTTTGGACAAAGCACACATCCGAACGGAACAAAAATTTATTCCGCCCGCGTAATTCCTTTTAAAGGTGCATGGATGGAATTTGCAACAGACATTAATAATGTAATGTATGCTTACATTGACCGTAAGAAAAAATTCCCTGTAACTACTTTGCTTCGTTCTATCGGATATGAAACTGATAAAGACATTCTCGAACTTTTTGGAATGGCAGTAGAAGTAAAGGCCGATAAAAAAACCTTGCATGCCAACATTGGAAAACGTCTGGCAGCGAGGGTTTTGCGTACATGGGTAGAAGATTTTGTGGATGAAGATACCGGAGAAGTAGTAAGCCTTGAAAGAAACGAGATCGTTCTGGAAAGAGATACCATTCTTGACGAGGATAATATTCAAATGATCCTTGATTTGGATGTAAAAAGCGTGTTTATCCAGCGTGAAGAAGTAAGTGGAGATTATGCGATCATTTACAACACTCTGAATAAAGATACTTCCAACAGTGAGATAGAAGCTGTTCAGCACATCTACCGTCAATTGCGTGGCGCAGATGCTCCGGATGATGAAACAGCAAGAGGAATTATTGATAAATTATTTTTCAGTGACAAACGTTACGATCTTGGAGAAGTTGGACGTTATAAGATCAACAGAAAACTTGGCCTCGATTACCCGATCACTAAAAAAGTTTTAACCAAAGAAGATATCATCGCTATTATTAAATATTTGGTATTGTTGACCAATGCTAAAAGTGAAATCGATGATATTGATCATTTGAGCAATCGTCGTGTACGTACAGTGGGCGAACAATTATATGCTCAGTTTGGTGTAGGTCTTGCCCGTATGGCGCGTACCATCCGTGAAAGAATGAACGTTCGTGACAACGAAGTGTTTACTCCGGTAGATTTGATCAATGCACGAACATTGTCTTCTGTGATTAATTCATTCTTTGGAACTTCACAGTTGTCGCAGTTCTTAGATCAGACAAATCCTTTGAGTGAGATTACTCACAAACGTCGTATTTCTGCCCTCGGACCCGGTGGTTTAAGCCGCGAACGTGCAGGATTTGAGGTTCGTGACGTACACTATTCTCACTATGGCCGTCTTTGTACCATTGAAACGCCGGAAGGACCGAACATTGGTTTGATCTCTACGCTTTGCGTTCATGCAAAGATCAATGAAATGGGATTCATCGAAACTCCATATCGTAAAGTACAGAATGGACATGTGGATATGAAGAAAGTGTATTTCCTGAGTGCAGAAGAAGAAGATACAGCGAAGATTGCACAGGCAAACGCTCCATTAGATGATAATTCTGATTTTGTTTATGATAAAGTGAAATCACGTGAAACCGGTGATTTCCCGATTCTTGATAAATCTGAAGTGGAATACATGGATGTGGCTCCGAACCAGATCGTTGGTTTGAGCGCTTCATTGATTCCATTCCTTGAGCATGATGATGCTAACCGTGCCTTGATGGGTTCCAACATGCAACGCCAGGCTGTTCCATTGATCCTGCCACAGGCTCCGATCGTAGGAACCGGTTTGGAAGCGAAAGCAGCAAGAGATGCAAGAATTCAGATTCATGCAGATGGTGATGGTGTGGTAGAATATGTAGATGCAAATGAAATTCATGTTCGTTACAACAGAAGCCATGCTCAGAAAATAGTAAGTTTTGAAAATGATCTTATCGTTTATAAACTAACCAAGTTTATAAAAACCAATCAGAGCACTTGTATCAATCTTCGCCCTGCTGTGAAAAAAGGACAAGTAGTAAAAGCCGGAGATTTTCTAACTGAAGGATATGCTACCAAAGATGGTGAACTGGCTTTGGGCCGCAACCTGAAGGTGGCGTTCATGCCATGGAAGGGTTACAACTTTGAAGATGCGATCGTGATCAGTGAAAAAGTGGTAAAAGAAGATTTGTTTACTTCTATTCATATTGATGAGTTTGAACTGGAAGTTCGAGATACAAAATTGGGTGAGGAAGAATTAACTCCTGATATTCCGAATATCAGTGAGGAAGCTACCAAAGATCTGGATTCTAATGGTGTAATCAGAGTGGGTGCTCATGTAAAAGAAGGAGATATTATTATTGGAAAGATCACTCCAAAAGGAGAAAGCGATCCTACTCCTGAAGAGAAATTGTTGCGTGCGATCTTTGGTGATAAAGCCGGTGATGCAAAAGATGCTTCTCTGAAAGCGCCAAGTGGAACAGAAGGTGTGGTTATTGATAAAAAATTATTCCAACGCGCCAAAAAAGATAAAAATGGTAAAGTAAAAGAAAAGACCATTTTAGAGAAGATCGATAAAACCCACGAAAAGAATGAAGCAGACCTTCTGGAACTATTGATCAGCAAGCTTTTGATTCTTCTAAAAGATAAAAATTCAGCTGGTGTAAGCAATAATTTTGGTGAAATGCTGATTGGTAAGAATGCGAAGTTCACACCAAAAAATCTTGGAAATATTGATTACCAGAATGTAAATCCTTTGGGATGGACAGGTGATGCGAAAACTGATGAATATATCAATATTCTGTTGCACAATTACAACATCAAGTATAATGAAGAATTAGGAAGATACAAAAGAGAGAAATTCAATATTTCTATAGGCGATGAATTGCCTGCAGGTGTTCTAAAACTTGCTAAAGTTTATCTCGGTGTGAAACGTAAATTGAAAGTGGGAGATAAAATGGCAGGACGCCATGGAAATAAAGGAATTGTTGCGAAGATTGTTCGTCAGGAAGATATGCCATTCCTCGAAGATGGAACTCCGGTTGATATCGTGTTGAATCCGTTGGGTGTACCAAGCCGTATGAACCTTGGACAGATTTATGAAACTGTTCTTGGATGGGCAGGAGAGAAGTTAGGAAAAACTTATGGCACACCAATTTTTGATGGAGCTTCTGTAGAAGAAATTGCAAAGGAGATTGAAAATGCGGGTCTTCCAACATTTGGTCATACTTACTTATATGATGGCGAAACCGGCGAGCGTTTCGATCAGAAAGCTACCGTTGGAATTATCTATATTATTAAGTTGCACCACATGGTTGATGATAAGATGCACGCACGTTCAATCGGGCCATACAGCTTGATCACACAGCAACCTTTGGGTGGTAAAGCTCAGTTTGGTGGACAGAGATTTGGTGAAATGGAAGTATGGGCTTTGGAAGCTTATGGTGCATCCAATATTCTGCAGGAATTGCTGACATTGAAATCTGATGATATTATCGGAAGGGCAAAAACATACGAAGCAATTGTGAAAGGCGATAATATTCCAAGACCGGGCGTTCCTGAATCATTCAACGTATTGGTTCATGAATTAAGAGGTCTGGGATTGGATCTTCAGTTTGAATAAAAAAGTTATTTTCAGTCAATCACTGACAGTAAAACAACAAATAATTAAAATTTCGCTTTTAGAGACTTTTAAAGCTAAAAGCTTAAAGTAAAAAATATATGCAAAAAAAAGAAAATCGTCCGCGTCCAACGTTTTCTCAAATTACCATCGGCCTTACTTCTCCTGATTCTATCCTAGAAAGGAGTTATGGTGAAGTTTTAAAGCCTGAAACAATCAATTACCGTACCTACAAACCAGAAAGAGACGGTTTGTTTTGTGAAAGGATCTTTGGCCCTGTTAAAGATTATGAATGCGCCTGCGGCAAATACAAACGTATCCGTTATAAAGGAATCGTATGCGACCGTTGTGGTGTAGAAGTTACTGAAAAGAAAGTACGTCGCGAAAGAATGGGACACATCAAACTGGTGGTTCCTGTGGTTCATATCTGGTATTTTAAATCACTTCCTAATAAAATCGGTTATCTTCTTGGAATGAGTTCCAAGAAATTAGAAACCATTGTTTATTATGAAAGATATGTGGTGATTCAGTCAGGGATTCGCGCAGATAAAGGACAAAATTATGGTGATCTGCTGACAGAAGAAGAATATCTTGATATCATCGATACGCTTCCAAAAGATAATCAAATGCTTCCTGATGAAGATCCGGACAAGTTTATCGCAAAAATGGGAGCTGAAGCGGTTCATGACATGTTGCAAAGGATCGATCTCGACCAATTGTCTTTTGACCTTCGTAACTCTGCTGCCAACGAAACTTCTCAGCAACGTAAAGCTGATGCGTTAAAACGTCTTAGCGTGGTTGAGGGTTTCCGCGATGCTAATACAAGAATTAACAACCGTCCGGAATGGATGGTGATGCAATATATTCCGGTAATTCCGCCGGAACTTCGTCCATTGGTTCCATTGGACGGTGGTCGTTTTGCCTCATCCGATTTGAATGATTTGTATCGTCGTGTGATCATCCGTAACAACCGGTTGAAAAGATTATTAGAGATCAAAGCTCCTGAAGTGATCCTCAGAAATGAGAAACGTATGCTGCAGGAAGCAATAGATTCACTGTTTGATAATTCACGTAAATCAAACGCTGTAAAAGCAGAAGGTGGTCGTGCATTAAAATCTTTGAGCGATGTGTTGAAAGGAAAACAAGGACGTTTCCGTCAAAACCTTTTGGGTAAACGTGTTGATTATTCAGGCCGTTCCGTAATTGTGGTTGGGCCGGAATTGAAAATGCATGAATGCGGTTTGCCAAAAGATATGGCCGCTGAATTGTTTAAGCCGTTTATCATTCGCAAACTAATCGAAAGAGGTATTGTAAAAACAGTAAAAAGTGCAAGAAAATTAGTAGATAAAAAAGAAGCAGTGATTTGGGATATTCTGGAAAATATTCTGAAAGGACATCCGATCATGCTAAACCGTGCTCCAACATTACACCGTTTATCTATCCAGGCATTCCAACCTAAATTAATTGAAGGAAAAGCAATACAGCTTCATCCATTGGTAACAACAGCGTTCAACGCTGACTTTGACGGTGACCAGATGGCTGTACACGTTCCATTGAGCAGCGCTGCAATTTTGGAAGCTCAAATGCTGATGCTTTCTTCTCATAACATTTTGAATCCTCAGAATGGTACACCAATCACACTTCCTTCACAGGACATGGTATTGGGTCTTTATTATATTACCAAAGGGAAAAAATCAACACCTGAATCTCCCGTAAAAGGTGAAGGGAAGGTTTTCTATTCTCCTGAAGAGGTGATCATTGCTTATAACGAGCATAAAGTAGATCTCCATGCAGGCATCAAAGTAAAAGCTAACGTAAGAAACAGCGAAGGCGCTCTTACTAATAAACTGATTGAAACTACCGTTGGTCGTGTAATTTTTAATCAACATGTACCTAAAAATGTTGGATTTATCAATGCATTACTTACCAAAAAATCTTTGCGTGAGATTATTGGCGACATTATTAAATGGACCAATATTCCAACAACAGCCAAATTCCTTGACGATATCAAGCAGCTTGGTTTCCGTATGGCATTTAAAGGTGGTTTGTCATTTAATATCAACGACCTTATCATTCCGGATACTAAAGTATCAATGATTGAAAATGCAACAGGTGAAGTAGATGAGGTGTGGGACAATTACAATGCAGGTTTGATTACCAACAATGAAAGATACAATGGTATCATCGATATCTGGAGTCGTGTAGATACACGTCTTACAGAAACTTTGATCCAGGAACTGGCTTCAGATAAGCAAGGCTTCAACTCAGTTTATATGATGCTTGATTCCGGAGCGCGTGGATCTAAACAACAGATCAAACAGCTTGCAGGAATCAGGGGATTGATGGCAAAACCGCGTAAATCAGGAAGCACAGGAAGTGAGATCATTGAAAACCCGATCCTTTCGAACTTTAAAGACGGGTTGAACGTGTTGGAATATTTTATTTCTACACATGGCGCGCGTAAAGGTCTTGCAGACACTGCATTAAAAACAGCCGATGCCGGTTATCTTACAAGAAGATTGGTGGACGTTGCACAGGATGTGGTGATCAATGAAGAAGATTGTGGTACTTTAAGAGGTATTACCGTTTCTGCACTGAAAGATAATGAAGATGTTATTGAACCATTATACGACAGAATCTTAGGCCGTACTTCCTTGCACAATGTATATGACCCGGTTTCTGACGAATTATTAGTGGAAGCGGGTACTATCCTCAACGAAGATGTTGCACGTGCTATCACCGATGCGGGAGTAGAAAGTATGGAAATCCGTTCAGTACTTACGTGCGAAAGCCGTCGTGGTGTTTGCGTAAAGTGTTATGGTAAAAACCTTGCCTCAGGTTACACTGCTCAGAAAGGAGATGCAGTAGGAATTATTGCCGCTCAATCAATCGGTGAACCTGGAACACAGCTTACACTTCGTACTTTCCACGTGGGTGGTGTGGCAGGTTCCGCTTCAGTAGAATCTACTTTAACAGCCCGCTTCGATGGAACCATTCATTTTGATGGATTACGTACTGTTGATGCATTAAATAATGCCGGCGAAAAAACAAAAGTAGTCATCGGACGTACAGGTGAAGTGAGAATTATGGATGTAAAAAATGATCGTTTGCTGATTAATAACAACGTTCCTTATGGTTCCACTCTTAGTGTAAAAGATGGGCAAAAGGTTTCCAAAGGCGATGTGATCTGCACATGGGATCCGTTCAATAACGTTATCGTTTCTGAAATTGATGGTGTTATTAAATTTGAAAATATTATCGAAGGTGTTACTTACCGCGAAGAAGCCGATGAACAAACCGGCCACCGTGAAAAAGTAATCATCGAAACAAAAGATAAAACACGTATTCCTTCAATGGTGGTCGAAGGCAAGAAAGAATCTAAATCATATAACCTTCCGGCAGGTTCTCACATTACTATGGAAGAAGGCGAAGAAGTAAAAGCCGGACAGGTAGTGGTGAAAATACCACGTGTATTAGGAAAACTGAGAGATATCACCGGTGGTTTGCCACGTGTAACAGAATTGTTTGAAGCAAGAAATCCGGGTAATCCTGCAGTGGTTTCCGAAATTGATGGTGTGGTTTCTTTTGGAAATATCAAACGTGGTAACCGTGAGATCATCGTTGAAGCAAGAGATGGTGTAGTAAAGAAATACTTAGTTCCACTGACAAGACAAATCCTTGCACAGGATGGCGACTTTGTAAAAGCAGGAACTGCATTATCAGACGGGCAAATTGCTCCTGCTGATATTTTGGCAATCAAAGGACCTTTTGCTGTTCAGGAATATGTGGTAAATGAAATCCAGGAAGTATATCGTTTGCAGGGTGTGAAGATCAATGATAAACACATTGAAACAATCGTTCGGCAGATGATGAGGAAAGTAACTATTGAAGATGCCGGCGATACCAAATTCCTCGAAGGCGACACCGAAGACAGGTTTGATTTTAACACCGAAAATGATTGGATATTTGATAAGAAAGTAGTTACAGATTCTGGCGAAAGCACTAAAATGCGTCCGGGTAGGATTGTAACTTTAAGAGAAGTAAGGGAAGAAAATTCTATTCTGCGCCGCGCTGATAAAAAATTGGTTGAATTCCGTGATGCAAAACCTGCCACTTCCTCACCATTGTTGCTTGGTATTACCAAAGCTTCTCTGGGAACACAAAGCTGGATCTCTGCAGCTTCCTTCCAGGAAACAACCAAAGTGTTGTCATCTGCGGCCATACAGGGTAAAACCGATACCATGCTTGGTCTGAAAGAAAATGTGATCACCGGCCATCCGATACCAGCTGGTACAGGATTGCGCGAGTTTGAAAACATGATCGTAGGTAGCAAAGAAGAATATGAGTTGCTGATGACTACCAAAGAAGCAATGGCATTTGATGAAGAAGAATAATTAATTTACTGATTGGCTAATCTGCTAATGAATGTAAAGGAGTAAGAGAAATCTTGCTCCTTTTTTTGTGTGAATTATGATTTTAAGAAAACAGCAAATGCATTTATTTATTGCTTTACTCCTTTTTAAAGAAAGATATTTTTGAAGAAAATAGGAAACACGATTATTCCTTCGTTTACTATTTTAATGTATTTCCACACTCTTTTCAGTTACAGTGTTAGCGCTGAAATAACCTAATGCGCCGCCAGTGATGTTAGAAGTTGGATTTGCGGGAGAAGGGCTTGCAAACCCTGGAGCATTGGTCGAAACCTGCAAAAGCTCATTCAGATAATTATAAACCGCTTTATCTACGCAGTTCATTTGCACAGTTAATGTGGTTCCGGATTTTATATCCGAACTGTCGTCGTATAAAACGGCTCTGATATATCTTCCATCTGACAAGCGATCGCTGAAAACAGAATTGCCACGACCATTAGAAAGCTTTTGGCCATCAGACAGTTCGGTGAACTGATAATAGTTGGGAACATTTGGCGGATCCTGGAAATTCGCCACAGCGTAGATGTTATTATTAGTTCCAATCAAAAAAGTGATGGAATCCAAATGTACCGGCTCCGGCATAACTGAAGTAGCAGTGTATTGCTTTCCATTTAGTGAAACAAACAAACTATAGCTATTTCCTGGCTTTCCTTCCAGGCGATGCGTATAATAATTTCCGGGTTCCATTTCCGATAATGTGTCGGTAATTCCATTCCCTCTGATGGTTACAAATGCCCCTGAAACGCCTGGGAAAATGTTATTAGCCGTAAAATCTACTGATTTTGAAATGCTTACCTTATAAGGGCCTCGTTTATTATTTACTTCTCCCGTAATAACGATTTGGCTTGAGGCGTTTTTTAATTTTACATCAATCACCTTTTTGCAGCCAAAAAGCGAGAGCATCATTAATCCGGTGAAAAAATATGTTCTTAAATGCTGCATCTCCTAAAATTTAAAATTGTAAGTAACAGACGGAACCCATCTAAATAATGAATATTGAACTGCCTCAGTTCTTTCGGGATTTGAAGGATCATTCTGAAATTGGACGAAGTATGGGTTTTCTCTGCCATAAGCATTGTAAACTGAAAATGTCCAGCTTCCTTCAAATTTAGCTGTCTTCCTTCCTTGCAATGTAGCGCTCAGGTCCAGCCGGTTATACGCAGGCATTCTGTAACCATTTCTTTCCGTATAATAAAAAATAGTTCTTCCGTTTACATCATATTTGCCTGACGGCCATGAAACCGCATTTCCGGTATTGTAAACAAAATCTGCTGCAAAAGTCCATTTTTTGCCCGGATTATATATTGCTACAATAGCAGCGTTATGCGTTTGATCATGCGTTGCAGGATACCATGAATTGTTATTAATTCCATCTATTAACCGCTCAGTGCGGGAAAGAGTATAGCTGATCCAGCCGGTTAATTTCCCATATTTTTTCTTCGCAAAAATTTCCAGGCCGTAAGCTCTTCCTTTTCCATAAACCAATTGCGATTCTACCGTTTCATTCGCCATTAAAACTGCACCGTTTTTATAATCGATCTGGTTTTGCAAAAACTTGTAATAAATTTCTGCAGAAAATTCATAAGTATTATGATCGATATTATGATAATATCCTGCAGAAACCTGGTCCGCAATTTCAGGTTTTACATTATTGCTACTCGGAATCCAAAGATCAGTTGGATTGCTTCCGGTGGAATTAGAAAGCAAATGAAGGTTCTGAACATTTCGCGAATACGACCATTTTATAGAACTATTTTTATTCAAAAGATACGTTGCTGCAAACCGAGGCTGAAGATTTGCATAAGATTTTGCAATTTTTCCCGAAGAATAAATCGCCGTGTCGATAACCTTTCCAGTGCTGTCGTAACTATAAAAATTTCCTGGTCCTAACAAGTCAAAAGACAAAAGCCGCAACCCCGCATTTATTTTAAACTGGTTGCTTAAAGCCCATTCATCTGAAACATAAACAGCGGCATCAAGTGTATATTTATCCTGTAAAGTGAGCGAATTATAAGCAGAAGTTAACGACGTTTGAAATTCTCCCGGCGTGAAAATATGATGTGTAAGATTGAATCCGAAATTGATCTTGTTTTTGCTTCCTGCAAAATATTGAAGGTCTTCTTTTAAACTATGATCCGTAATCTTTGAAAGCACCGTCAGTTGGTTGGTAGTCTGATTAAGAAGGATATTGTATTTATAATTGCTGTAAATAAAAGAAGTGTTGGAAAATAATTTGTGATTGAAAATATGATTCCATCTCAGCGTTGCCGTAGCGTTTCCCCAATCAATTCCAAACTGATTGCTAAAGCCGAGGTTGTCCTGTCCAAAATATCCTGATAAAAATAACTTATCTTTTTTGCCAATCTGGTAATTGGCTTTCGCATTCAGGTCGTAGAAATATAAAATGCTCTTATTGATATCGCTGTCTTTTGAAAGTTTCAAAAAAAGGTCAGCATATGTTCGCCTGGCACTGATCATAAATGATCCTTTGTCTTTTACTATCGGCCCTTCCACATTTATCCGAGAAGAAATAAGTCCAATGCCGCCACTTACTTTATAATTTTTATCATTGCCATCGTTCATCCTGATATCAAGCAAAGAAGACAGCCGTCCGCCATATTGAGCCGGCATATCGCCTTTATAGATCGTTACATCTTTTATTGCATCAGAATTAAAAGTTGAAAAAAATCCAAGCAGATGAGAAGCATTGTAAACAGTGGCTTCATCCAGCAAAATCAGGTTTTGATCAGCGCCACCACCGCGCACAAAAAAACCTGCAGAGCCATCTCCGGCGGATTTAATTCCCGGCAATAATTGGATCGTTTTCAGAATGTCTTTTTCTCCAAAAAGAACCGGCACATTTTTCACTTCATCCATCGAAAGTTTTTGAACTCCGGGTAAAGTGCGCGTAATATTATCGCTTCTTTTTGCCACTACCACCACTTCCTGCAACTCGCTTCCACGTGGCTTTAGATCAATATTCAGCACCACATCTTTTGAAAGAGAAATTTGAAAAGTGTCATTTGCGTAGCCGGAAAAACTTGCAATTAAAGTATAATTATTTTCAGGAGCGGTGATGGAATAAAATCCGTAGCTGTTGGTTAAAACAGTTCCGGATTGCAGCAAAGAAATGGTAGCTCCAATCAGCGTTTCGCCTGTTTTTTCATCTTTTACCGTTCCGCTGATTGTGTGCTTTTGCTGAGCAAAGGAAATGAATGCTGACAAAAGGGAAACGGTTAAAAAAAATCCTTTCTTCAAAATAAATTTGTTGAAATAAAGAGGAATTGAAACAAAATTACTTTTATCTTTTTGATTCCCGGAAGAAGAATCGAAAGGTTTAACAAGGAAAAAAGGAAATAAAATTATTTGTCTTTTTGCTGTAAAAAAATACTTTTCAACCGGCATTTTGAGCACATAACACCGCTGCTTGTCTAAAAATACTGATACATTTTTGCCAATAAATCGCCTTTTTTGAAAGTCGTAGCATTTTAAAAAGCTGGTCTGTCATCTCATCATAAAAAGGAAGAACTATTTCGGGAGAATTATTTTTAAAAATGCATTGTAAAAAAATCTTGCTAATGTGTCCTGATGATGCATTCTTTTGTTTTATAAGATAACAGGCAGAAAGATCTTCCAGGTTGATCAGATGAAAAACCTGGAAGCCCTTGCTGTTATCCAAAAAAACCAATTTCAAATTCAGCCTGTCTATACCAATCATGTTTTTATTAACGGCCTGCTTCTTATCGACGGTAAGATTATTTTTAATCACAAAATAATCAAAGCCGGCGATTAATTTTTTCCTTTCTTTTTTCTTGTTATTGCTGTTCCTCCATGTCAGCATCATTCCGAAAAGAACAACAGCAACGATTATAAAAAGCGCAACAGACAGGGTAGAATTCATGAGGTATTTTTTAGTTACTTTTCAGGAAATGAATTTTTTACTTCCACGATCAGAAAATCTTTTTTGCCTGAAGGTACTTCCCAGCTTACTTTCTGGCCTTTTCTGAATCCAATCAATGCAGTTCCGATTGGAGCCAAAACAGAAACTTTTCTTTGTTTGATATCTGCTTTCTGAGGCAAAACAATTGTGATGGTCATGTCACGCTTTGTTTGCAAATCCTTTATCACAACGGTTGAATCAAGCCTTACCACATCAGATGGAAAATCAATTTCTTCAACCACCTGCGCTTTCTGTAGTTCGCCATATAATTTGCTTACATTTTCTTTTTCATTCACCTGCATTCCGTGCAGGTTTTTTACATATCCATTCAACATTTCAAAATCGTTCTTTAAAAGGATTACGGGTTCGGTTGCTGTAAGTGTTGCTGTTAACATAGCTTTTGTTTTTAGTGTTTTTGTAAAGTGATTTTTTGGTTTATAATTCCCGGGATAAAAAATTAAAAATTTCTTTGGTCGGAAGAAATTTAAAAGGAATAATAAGTGGTAAAAAGATGTAAATAATCCCCGTAACTTTTAAAGATAGTACGGGGCTAAAGGTTCTAAGACTTTATACCTTGAAAAAAAATTAATAGAACGTTCATTTCTATTGAACATACAATCCCCTGAAACAGCAGAAAAATGTGCGTTTCTGAACTTTTCTTTTATGGATTGCATTTTTTGCATGTCGAATAAAATTACAAAATTAATTGCAAGCGGCAAAATCCGGAAGTTAAGGAAAAATCATTTTCTTGTTTTGCAAGGAATAAAATTGATTAATAATTATCCCGGATATCCTGTATAAATTTTTCAATTCCTTTACGGATATCGGTTGCAGAGCTGCGATGATTATTGACTAAAACAGAAAAAATTAAAAGCTTATTTTTCTTTGTATATAGAAATCCGCTCAGTGCAACAACACCATTTAAAGTGCCGGTTTTTACAAAAATATAACCCCTGTCTTTCAGATAATAATTACTGATAGTGCCAGTGCCGCCGGTTGGCAAAATATTTTTAATTCTGTCCATTCCAAAATCATTTTTCATTTTATTGAGAATGAAAACAAAATCTTTCGGAGAAAAAAGATCGTACCTGCTAAGACCTGAACCATCTACCCAACCTGGCTTTTGCGGCATTTCTTTATAATCTGTTTTTAATAAAGTATCAATGATTTTCCGGTCGCTCATTTCACCTAATAATCTTTCGCTTACCATTAGCAAACTTTGTTCTGCAAAAAAATTATCGCTTCTGTGCATCATCGGTTTTAATAATGAATCTGTTGGTTGAGAATGAATGATGTTCTTAATTTCACCCGAAAAATTTTCTATTGTTGCCGTTTGTGCATGAAGCGTGTCCTGCAAAAGATCCTGCAATGTTTTTTCATCCGGTGTGAATGGAATTTCTCTGAATGTTGATCTTCCGTTTGTAAATGTGAAATCATTGATGCCCCACGGTTTCATTACTTTAAAACCTTTTGCCAGATCATCTTTTACCGATGATCTTTTCTGAAAATAAGAAGGCATAAAAGACAAAGTGTTGTCACTGATCCATTTTACTTTCAGTGTATTTCCATAAATTGGCAAAGCACTTCTTTCTGCCATATAATCTTCCATATAATCATCCCAGCCCCATCCGGAACCAAGATAATCATCAAAAGCCGGCTGAAGAATTTGCACAAATTTGAATTGTTTTAAAAAATTAAAAACAGGATTATTTGTGTAATCACTGTGAAGGAAAGACGGATCTGCAGTGCCTTTTATCAAAACCGTTGTATCATTGATCTGTTGATATTTTATTCCAATCAAACTATCTCCAAGATATTTCATTGCTGCGTAACAGGTAGCGAGTTTTGTATTGCTTGCCGGAGTAAAATATTTTTCTGCCTGATAGTTGTACCAATATTTTCCTGTAGCAGGTTCATAAATCGAAATACCCGTGTGCGCATGCACAAATGCTTCATTGTTCAGAACAAATTCTTTTGCGGGACGGTTTATTTTTTTTGAAACCGAGCATGAAGAAAATAGAATGGTTATAAGAATTAAAGCAGCAATAAATTTTTTCATTGGTTCAAAATACAAATAAATATTTTTGCGCCAACAAAAAACTAGTTTTTCTAAAAAATAATGGAATGAATACAAATGCCGGCCATAGCAATTTAAGCTCTTCACATATTGAGCAATTTAAAAAAATATGTGGTGAGAAATATGTTCTTACCAATGAAGAAGATCTGAAAAATTATGCGCACGATCAGACAGAAAATTTACATTTTCCTCCACAGGTTGTTTTGAAAGTTCGTGCTGCAGAAGAGATCAGTGAAGTTTTAAAAATATGCAATCGCGATAAAATCCCTGTTACGCCAAGAGGCGCTGGTACCGGCCTTAGCGGTGGCGCTCTTTCCGATTTAGGTGGTGTTTTGATTTCAACAGAACGCATGAATTCTATTTTGGAAATTGATGAAAAAAATTTACAGGTGATCACTGAACCGGGCGTTATTACTGAAGTGTTGCAGGATTCTGTAAAAGAAAGAGGGTTGTTTTACCCGCCGGATCCAGCCAGTCGTGGCTCCTGTTTTATTGGCGGAAATATTTCTGAAAACAGCGGCGGCCCGAAAGCAGTAAAATATGGTGTTGTAAAAGATTATGTGTTGAATCTTGAAGTCGTTTTGCCAACAGGCGAAATCATGTGGACAGGCGCCAATGTTTTAAAAAATTCTACCGGTTATAATTTAACCCAACTGATTGTAGGCAGCGAAGGAACGTTGGCGTTTGTTACTAAAATTGTTTTGCGCCTGATTCCGCTTCCCAAATATGATTTGCTGATGTTGGTTCCTTTTAAAGATGTTGAAAAAGCCAGCGAAGCAGTAAGTGCCATCTTCCGTGCAGGATATACGCCGAGCGCTTTGGAATTAATGGAAATTGATGCGTTGAAAATTGTAAGCCGTTTTGTAGACGGTTCCTCTGTTCCAATAACAGACGATGTTGTGGCGCATTTGATTGTTGAAGTAGATGGAAATCATTTGGATACTTTAATGCTCGAAATGGAAGCGATCTCTGAAGTGCTGATGCAGTACGATTGTGGCGAAATTTATTTTGCAGACGATAATGCACAGAAAACTGAACTATGGAAATTACGTCGCCGTGTGGCAGAAGCTGTAAAGCTTGATGGCTATACAATTGAGGAAGATACCGTCGTTCCGCGTTACCAGCTTCCTGCATTAATAAAAGGTGTAAAAAAACTAGGCAATGAATATGGCTTTAAGTCGGTTTGCTATGGACACGCAGGTGATGGTAATTTACACATTCGGATTAAGAAAGAAGGAACTGCGAACAGCCAGGACGATCCGGAAATTATCAAGTCACTTCGCGCATTATTTACTTTGGTAAAAGATCTTGGGGGCACTATCAGTGGCGAGCATGGAATTGGATTGGTACAAAAAAGTTTTATGGATATTGTTTTTACAGAAAAACAAATTGAGCTGATGCGGGGAATAAAGAAAGTTTTCGATCCGAATAATATTCTGAATGCCGGTAAAATATTTGATAGTAATCCTGTCTGATATTAACGAATTGTTAGAGAACTGTTCGCTTAAATTCGTTTCTTAAATATCGTTATTGATTCGTACCAAAAATTGATTAAAATGAAAAAAGCGATTGTTCTTTTATTGTTGCCTTTGTGTTTTCATGCAAAAGCGCAGGATCAGGATAAAGAAATAAAAAAACATGGTTTCCATAAAGAAAGATTATTCACTGGCGGAAGCGCCAATGTGGGCTTTTCAAATGGAGCTACCATGCTGGGCATTACGCCACAACTGGGTTACAGCCTTACCAACTGGTTGGATGCAGGAATTACTTTTAATCTGAATTATATTTCTCAGAGAGATTATTACTCAACTGATAAAATCAGGCAAACTACTTACGGACCGGGCGCATTTGTAAGATTATTTCCTGTGAATTTTTTGTTTGCAACTGCACAATATGAATACAATATGATTCACCAGAAATACATTAGCAACACTGTTCCAAATCAATCGATGAGTGTAAATGCCAATAGTCTTTTGCTTGGTGCCGGTTATGCCGGTGGAAGGGTGAAAGGTAGCAACACTTATTATTATCTTTCCATTGCCTGGGACGTTTTGGGCGAAACTTATTCTCCTTATGTTGATCAATTTAAAAGATCTACTCCTGTGATCCGTGCTGGATATAATATTGGCTTATTCCAGGGAAAAAGCAGAAGAGAAAGAGATAGTTATTATGTGCCTTGAGTTACTGTTAAGGGAAAATAGAAATTGAAGATAAAAGTTGGTTTACTACGAAATAGTGAAAAATAAATTGTTCTTCTTCTAGAATGAAAATAAGTCTTAGTAACTTTCGATTATTAATATTTTCGTTGCCTGATTCCTCTATTGTCAACAACAGTTAAGGCGGTGTCAAAATTAAGATCTGCATTTGAAAGAAGATTTTCAATAAGTCTACCAGGATAATCAGGAAGGAATTCATTCAAACGTAGATAAATCACTCCTTTTTCGGGTTTATAGTTATGCTTAAAAATTAATTCCCCATAATCACGGTCGAATGTTAGAATTAGCCTTTTTTCACGAATAGCAATATCCATAACTTCACTATCTTTTATGCTTGGATTCTCAATTCCCACTGCTTTAACGTCAAAAGCCTCGTTCTTTTAAATAATGAACACTCTTGAGTGGGAAATTCTCATTTGCAAGTAGCTTCATTTAATTTAAGCTGTTTTTCTGCCAGGAGTGAACAATAATCCATCATGAATACATTCACCTAAGTAAGAGAAGACTGCTTGTAGCGACTCTTTTGTTAGTCTCGGATAGTTCTCGAGCACTTGACTTTCTGTCCAACCCTGAGCTAATAGTCCAATAATAAATTCAACAGATATCCTTGTTCCTTTTATCGCCGGTTTGCCAACTAAAACATCTTCATCAGACACTATGTAGTCTTGCCATTTCATAATTGTAAAAATAATGAAATTGTGAGTAAAATTATTGTGTAAGAATTTCTCAGGTGGAGCGCATGATTAATTATTGTTCTTAATTTTTTCTCAATGCTTTAACGGGTTATGATTATTTTGATAATAGTATGCATACAAGAAAAAGGAATTGTAAATAAAACTTTGTTTACTATAACAGTGATGTACAAACGTTTTTTAACGGATCAGTGTTACACTTCCTTTTTTCGATATAACTTTTCCAAGATAATCTACTCCACCTGCGATCCATACAAAGACGCCTGCGTCCTGTGGCTGTCCTTTATAAGTACCGTCCCATCCATCTTTCTGCGAATTGGTAGAAAAAACAAGCTCACCTAACCTGTTGTACACTTTAAAGTAAGTGAGTGATTTCATACCAATAGGAATTGGCCTGAAAAGATCATTCCTGCCATCTCCATTTGGCGTAAATGCATCAGGAACATACAAATCAGGTTTTACCTGATAAACGGTGATATGTATAGTATCTGTTCCGCTGCACCCTGCCGCACTGGTAGCCGTTAAAACATATTGCTGCCCATCTGATAACAGTGCTACAGGATTTGAAATGTTTGGATTGTTTAATCCTGTTGGAGGACTCCACGAATAAAATTGTCCACCTGTTCCATTCAGTTGCAATGGCTGATTGATCACAATTGATGTATCGCGCGGGCCAGCATCTGCAACTATTTTTTCAACGATGATAAGTGTAGTATCAAACGTTGGTTTCGGACATCCCAAAACATCATTTACCTGCACAACATATCTGATAGACTCCTGTGGAGATGAGACAGGATCGGCAATTTTTGGATTGTTTAAAAATATTGGCGGAGACCAGTTGTAAATACTTCCTCCTGATGCATGAAGCTGCACAGTTGCAGGAAAACAAATTGTTGTATCCTTTGAGGCTACTGCTTTTGGATAGGGAACAGTTCGCACCACGATATTTCCAGCGGTGCTACATTTTCCAATGCTTGCTACAACATGATACGTTGTATTTTGAACAGGAATTACCTGCGCATATTTTACAGTATCATTTATAATTGTTTCTGCGGGAGTCCACAAATAATGCAGGCCATCGCTAATTACATGTAGCGTTGCTGTATCCGTCAAACAAATGGTTGTGTCAGGTTTTAAGTTGAGAGAAACTTTATTCACCACATTTACAAAAACAGAATCAGTAGCAATGCACCCGCGGCTTTCAATTAATGTGGCATAATAAGTGGTAGGAGCTTTCGGACTGATCAAAGGAGTAAAACTGTGAACATCGTTGATGTTGTAAGCCGGCGTCCATGAAATATTTCCATGACCGTTCGCAGTTAATTGTAAAGTATCAATATTACACATCAATGTATCATTGTTCAATGATAAATCGGGCTGTGTTTTTATGGGCACTACCTGTGAAATAGTTTTTACACAACCCTTACTGTCGCCCACTTTTAGCTGTACGGAATAATTTGCTGCCTGGGAATAAATATAAGAGGTGTTTTTTTTGTTGGAAGTATCTGCCGCCGTCGATGGATCGCCAAAATTCCACAACCAGCTATTTACAGTTCCATACTTAGACGTTGTTTTATCCGTGAAAATAATTGATGAATTAATACATTGTCCGTCAGCCGTAAAGTTGGGATTAAATCCAGGATAGATTTTTAAAGTTTGAGTGGTTGAATCAGCACATGCCTGTCCGCGATTAATAACAAGTTTATAAACATACTCGCCCGTGTCTGTGTAAACATGTGTTGGCGTTTTTAAATCAGAAGTATTAGCGGGTGATTTCGGATCGCCAAAATCCCAATCAAAAGTTTTATTGAGCGATGAGGTATTATCATTTTGAAAAGCGACATTAAAACTATCGCACAATACCGGTTTCGGATTCAGGCGAACTCCCGCAAAGTCGCAACTGGTGACGTTTACAATAAAATCCTTTTGATGTTCATTAATCAACACACCTTTTCTGTAAGAAAGAACTTTTACACAAATAACATATTTTCCCAAATCCGGTGCTATTCCGCTGACAATACCCGTTGAAGAATTAATGGTTGCCTGAGATCCTAATGGCTGAGAGGCTGTGTAACTGTTGGAATAGGAAAGAGAAGTATAAGGTGGAGCTGACGGGTTGATCAATGTATCACTTTTAAAAAAGCCACCATCAAAAGCCTGAGTAAATTGATAAACCAATGAATCATTATCGGCATCTGTTGCATTATATTTTAACTGAAAAGGTTGGTTTGCACAGATCACATCAATGCTGGTTGAAAATTGCGGTGAATTGTCCATATATTTTGCTGCAGGAATATTGCAGGAAAATGTAGAGCCTGGTTGATCATTGTCAACGTTTTGTAGATCATCTACACGGCAACAGGTTTGATAAGCTGCCGTATAGCCTGAATTATTGTCTGGTAATTCTACTGTTAATTCAAAAATGCCCACATGATAATCAAGATCGGGAGGATTAGACATGCAGGGAGGAAATGAATTTACCGGAACTTGTGATTCGCTTTTTTTATATACAATATAATAAGGATAAGGCCCTCTGAATTGCTGACGTGTGTCATTATCAAAAATGCCGATATAAACCATGGTAGGCATTGGAGCCGTTCTCGGCGGAACATTCTGGTCCCTGAAAATCTTTAGTGTGATCAAATACTTGCTGGTATTAGGCTTGGAGCCTTTTCCCAGATAAGTATAAATCATTTCACCACCAACAATATGATGCGCATCGCATGAAAAAACCGCGAGCAAAACAACTATTATCAGTAATGCTTTTTTCATGAAGAAAGAAATTGCAAATTACCTTTTTATAATCGAAAAAACGTGTGGCAAAGATGCCCGTAATTACTGATTTTATTGAGCTTTTAAAAAATTAGTCAAAAAATCTTTGAGAAAAAAATTGGATAATTCCGGTTCTTCCCACATGCCCATATGCGCAGAATTTTCCAGAATGTGTACAACAGAAACAGGGGGAAGATAACATTGTTCCAATGAAGATTGCAAGGGCACTGAATTGTCGTATTTACCAATGATAAAAAGAACCGGTTTGTCAAAATTGCATAAAACGGAAGTTCTGTCTGGCCGCAGGATCATTGCTTCATAATATTGTATTAGTGCTTCTGCAGGAATGTTTTTGGCTAATTCAAATAACTGTTTAATTAATTGAGGATGTTGTTTTTTTGTTTCTTCAGTAAACAAATTGGGAATTGAAGTTTTTAAAAATAATTCAGTACCGTTTTTTTTAATAAAGTCGATTGCCTTTTTTCTTGTTAATTTTTTTTCTTCTGTATCGGCAAATGCAGAAGAATGCAAGAGTCCCAATGAATTTAAAAGCTCCGGATATTTTTCAGCAAACGCAAGCGTGATATATCCACCCATGCTGTGGCCAATTAAACAAATCTGTTTACTGAGATTATTTTTAAAAACAACTTCATCGGCGATAGATTTCACCACATCTGCATAATCTTTTAAATTACATTCCCAATCAAGCATTTCAGAATTGCCACTTCCCGGCAGGTCGGGTACTACCAGCAGATTGTTTTCTTTCAACGCCTCAACTTGCTGATTCCAGATATTTCTATCTTCTGCAAAACCATGTAATAAAAAAACAGGTTTCCCTTCTCCTTCGATCCGGTAAAAGATTCTTTTTGTTTGAAATTGTAGGTAGGGCATGATGTTATTTTTTCCTTACTACAAAGATCAAACTTCTTAAAATTAAAATGGCAAGAATTGGGATTAAAGCGGAATTAAAATGTTGCGGAATAAATCCCCAAAAAGCGATCAACAACACAAGGAAAATTGCATATACGAGAAAATAAATTCTTGCCCACGATCTTTTTGAATGAAAATAAAATGCAGCTACCATGTTCATTGGCCACGCCCATAAAATATTATAATTATTGCGGCACATAATATGATCCGTTCCAAACCACATGAACAAAATTAAAATGCCCAGCAAGCCAACAATAAAGATCAAAAAACCATCAAATGAAGCGAGAAATTTTTGAATAAAAATGTTCCTGGAAAAACTTAAAAAAGCGATGATCACAAATAAACATAAGAACAGAAAAAACGGATGTGTAAGATTTTCTTTTTCAGTAGGAACGCGACGGATCTTAAAGAGCTGGTGTTCTTCTGAAACAAGAGGTTTTGCTCCAACCGTAGAGCTGTCAAGGGTTTTCATCAGATAATCCGGCAAAAACATGATCTGGTAAGGCGTGGCAACAGCATCAGTTTTGCTGCCGAGTAAAATATCAATTCCAAGCTTGCTCCATTGTTTATCGCCGTTATTCAGATATTCATAAATAAGATCTCGAAACGTAACTTTTTGATCAAGAACTTTTCCAAAATGCACAGTAGAGTCGGTCGCATTCTCTATCAGGTCGCGCAATCTTGTTGTGCAATTATCAAACAAAAAATCGTATTTATAAAACCGGTTTTGTGCCATCATGTTTTGTTCCAGCAGCGAAATGATATTTCTTTTTTGTTCGCAGGAAAGATTTAAAATTTGTTCTGTAATGCCGCGGTTATCCTGCTGATTTTCCGAAACAAAAGAATCAAATGTATCAGTAGATAAAAAATACATCAATTTGCCACGAACGAATTTGGTGTAGAAGTCAGGATCGCTAAAATCAAAGGTGCCATAATTATAAACAATATCCTGGTGAGTGACGGTGTCAGTTATACGTATCGCGCTGTGCCCCCATGTTGTATACAAATCTTCGCCGGGCATCACTGTAAGCAGGCTTACCTGCCAATGACACGAATCGTTTTGAGCAAAGGTTTTTGCAGAAAAGAATAAGCACATAAAAAAGAATAGAAGAACGGTCAGAATTTTTTTTGAAAATGGCAATTTGATAGAAAATTGATCAGTGAAATAATCGGGTAAAATTATTCAATAAAATGGACTTTTGGTGGAAGGATAAATTGCTTTTTTGTAAAATAAAAATGCAATCAAAAGTTCGTTTACTATAAAATTCTGAAAAAGATTTTCTTAGATGGTTTTTTTAGAATGTCTATAACATAATTATTTGAAAATTGGAAATTTAATAGCTATTTGCATAGATGGAATAGTATCACAACAGCAAAAGGCAATTTATTCAAAGGTCCTTTTCATTGCCAATGCAGAAATGGTATTCCTAATTGCTGGAGGGAGTGTAACAATCCGCTCATTGCATTTTCAAGAAAAAATGCATTTCCAGTAAACAAACAAATATCAGTGATTTACATTTTCATTTAAACTCAAATTATTTTTCGCATGAAAAAAAATAGTTTCAACTTAATTCTACTCCTGTTTTGTTTTTCAAATATCAATGCACAGAACAAAAGTGTGCCTGTTTATATATCCGGCGCTGAAGGTTATAAGTCTTTTCGCATTCCAGCAATTATAAAAGTGCCAAACGGCGATCTGCTTGCTTTCTGCGAGGGAAGGGTACATGGCGCCGGAGATTTTGGCGACATTAAAATCGTTTTAAAAAGAAGTAGTGATCATGGGAAAACGTGGAGCAGGCTGCAAATTGTTGCAAGCAATGATAGTTTGCAAGCCGGTAATCCTGCGCCTGTAGTAGATTATACGGATCCACGATTTCCGAAAGGAAGAATTTTTTTATTTTACAATACAGGAAACGGACATGAAATGGAACTGAGAAAAGGCAAAGGCCATCGTGATGTTCTGTATAAAACAAGTACAGACAATGGAAAAACATGGAGCGATGCAACGGACATTACTTTGCAGGTTAATAGGATCAATCAACCAGATGTAAATCCGCTTTGGAATTTTAAAGAAGACTGGCGTACTTATGCAAACACGCCCGGTCATGCATTGCAATTTGATGAAGGAAAATATAAAGGAAGAATTTATGTCGCAGCCAATCATTCTTCAGGTGATCCCAAACCCGAACTGAGAGATTACCAGGCGCATGGATATTATACGGATGATCATGGAGCTACTTTTCATCTGAGTGAAACGGTTCCTTTTGAAGGATCAAATGAAAGTACGGCTGCGCAATTGACAAACAATTCATTAATGATG
>JBQCIM010000089.1:0-5458 GCA_051953735.1 Ginsengibacter sp. | reverse complement strand
AATCAGGCTTTGTCTTTTTTGATCCAATTTTGCAATTCCCTGTTGGTTATTTTTTTCTTCCTGTTTGGAATAATTGCGGCATCCACTTCTACTAATTTTCCTTCGGTAGTAAGCATTTTTACGGTTGCATTTTTTTTCTTTTTTGACGGTTTCAAAAATCTGAATACCGTAACTGAGGAAAGTGCTGTTACACCCCAGGCCAGAAATTTTTTCCTTGATTGCAGTTTTTTAAAATCTTCCATAACGCTTGAGTTGAATTGCTTTGATGATTTGAATTGCTATAAAAAACAGTTGATGGTTTTGTCAACTTATTTTTTTAAAGTGCGGATAAAATTGACCAGGTTCCATCTGTCAGTTTCATCAGGCACTTTCTTTTTTGAGGCAGGCATATCATCGCGTCCTTCTGATAAACGATAAAACATTTCCCCATCAGTCTGGGCCTGGAAGGAAGCCAAAGAAAAATCGCCGGGTTCAGTTTTTAGCTGAGCTGCTTTGGTACCGTCACCCAAACCCTTTGCTCCATGACATGATTTACAATTTGTGGCCCACAATTCTTTTCCTGCTTTAATGGATTCAGCGCTGCTTGGTACCGGATTTTTTTTCGCTTTGGCGGCTGCCGGAACAGGCCATGGTTTTTGCTCTTGGAGTGTTTTGAAAGTAAAGCTAACCATGATTAGTCCCATTATAAGAACTATGCCTACTACTGTTGTTTTCATCTTTTTAGTTTTAGTTTTTTAATTAAAATTTGATTTTTGGTAGAAATTCAAATATTCACAACGGGTAAATATTAAATTCTGATGCAAGATATAAATGGGTCTTTTCCGCATGAATGACGATAGTCATTGTCGTGAGTGATACATGTCATTAGGGCAAAGAAGTCTAAAGATTTTCCTTTCTTGCTTCAAAAAAAGTTACGATTAAGTGAAGAAGAAATATGAAATGAAAGATTTGTAATCCAGAGTGGTAGAAACTTTGAATGATTTATCGATTTTGTATCAATATGAAAAATACAAGTGAAGTTGTGTATCAATGTTCGGCATATCTACTAATGCCGGATCTTTTTTTCCATCAAACAAAAACAAACCGCATATATCATTCTTGTCGTTCAGGTCAATACATTTTTTTTCTTTGTTTGCTTTCTTAAACAGCAGATAGCGATGCGTGGAAGTTTCAATAATCTTTATTTGTGGCCAATTTTTTTTAATTACCTGCCGTGCGTTTTGCATTTGATAATGGCAATTGTGAATAAGCAAATCAAAAACTTCTTTTTCATTGACGTTTTTTATCTTTTCCATTTGCACACTGTCAGGAACATAAAACACAGCAGAATTGCTTTTAATTACCAGCGTATCATTAAAACCTGATCCGGGCTTTTTAATGATCCGTGTCTTTGTCATTTTACTTGTTGCTTGTGGTTGTTTTTTTTCTTTATTCACCTGATTACATGAACCAACTAGCATCAAGAAACCAATCGACAATAGCAGTAAACAAAGGAATAAAACGAATTTCTTTTCCAGGTAAAAGATGTGATTCATCAATCTTGATTTTCAACAAAAAAATTTATTTACAAAGTTGAAAAAAAAGAAGCCTGAATTGAAATTCAATTGAGGCTTCCGTAATTGTTTAACCGGCTTTAATTAATAATTCCAGATTCTTGTGATATTAAAGCCAATTAAAAATTGCCCACCCTTCACTTTCGTACCATCAGCTTGTTTATACTCAAAAGGATTGTTCTTATTATAAAGACTATTCTGTTGAGGACTTAATAATGAATAATTGCCTGCAAACAACTGGAAGGTATGGCCGCTTGTATTAAACTCAAAGCCAAAAGCCAGGTTGGGATGAGGATTATCTGTAGAAAACTTGGTAAGTGCCTGATCGTAATCGAGAATGAGTGATGTCACTTCGCTTAAGACATATCGCGCACTTACTGATGCGGTAAAGAGATCAAACTTTTGTTTCTTGTACACGTAAACGCTTGTATCTTTTTGTGCATAAAAACCGGGAACCGAGTTTTGATGCGATATGCCACCAGCTACCTGCACAGAAAATTTATCGGTAACTTTTCTTGCCACTATCAACTCATTGAAAAAAGACCAGCGTTCTGATTGATAAGTATAAAGAAAATGTTGAGGATCAGCTTTTGTTCCGTATGCCATATTTCCATAGTAAGTAATGCTCACAGGATAAACACCTTTTGTTTGTTTTAATAGCGCATACTTGGCGCTTCCATCCAAAAGCATATTGCCATTATTTCTTGTTGCGCCAAAGCCTAATGATAGCTTATTAACCGGCGTATAGATTAATCCAATGCGCATATTTGCGGAAGCATAAATTCCCCATAAATCTTTCGGCCCGTTTTCAACCGTTCCAAACCTGTGTTGAATGTCTGCTTCCAGTGTTCCTTTTATCGGAACCATCCCTGTTTGGTCATCAATGATCCATACACTTCGAAACGTATTCTTTACGGGTTTTGGTTTTACGGGAAGGGGCACTTCCGTTTCTGTTGAAGCAGCAGTGCTGTCATTTTGGGCAAAAGAAGCGCTATTCAGCAGGAAGAACGAACCCATTAGAAAAAAGCAAAAAATTAGTTGCCTTTTTGATTTGTAAATAATGCCTTTCATTTTTTTTAAATTTTTAGGGTCAGTTAATTATTAGGAGCACCATTTCTTATCCAATCATATATTCGTTGACGGTCGGCAGCATCCGGAATGTGCACCTGCATGTTGCCATTGATCATGATATACAGTTGGCTTTGTTCCGGTTTTATTGTATTGACGTATCCACCTAAAAGCTGCTGATAAGAAACATCAGGAGTCAGATACGGAGTTTGTCCTCCTTTAACATGGCAGCCGGACAAAGCGCAATTGGTTGTAAAAACAGGTTGAAGGTCGTTGCTAAAACTTACGAATTGAGGTGGCTTGGTGGTGGCAACTTTTGGAAGAATTACATCTTTGTAACAACTCGTGAGAGCAACAGTTACAAACAAAAGCAGCGCGCCAAATATGAATAATCGTTTCATAAAAATTAATTTTTGTAGATTATTTATTATTGAAATTCATGTTGCACTGCACAGAAATAATATCAGATACTTCTGAAGTGGTGATACCAAAAGATCTTTTGTTGAACTGAAAATTCAATTGCAATCCAAATTGATCATAAGCAGAAGCTGTGCCCTCGCCGACAGTTGATCTTTTTATATAGGAAAGTGTGCCATTAATAGTAGTATCATGTGGTGTTGCAAGCAAGCCTTTGCATGTCATCACCATGGTAACAATATAACCGGGGCTTTTCGGATCTAACTCAATCTTGGTTGTTCGAATTAGAGCGACATTAGAATCAGTCAGATTTTGTGTGCCGGAAATAATTTTGGGTGCTCCTACGAAACTTAAGTAGCAGCCGCCATCTCTTGCAGGCTCGCCTGTGTTTGACGTATTCATTTGAACATATCCATTGAAATAACTTTTTGATGGATCGTTCTCATAAAAGGCCCAGGAAGTATCCAGCACGGGTTGTCCCTTCGTAAGATATTGTTGCCTTAATGAAGAAGGAAGACTGTTCAATCCGAAGTCATTAAAACGTCCTGTCAGCAAAGCGCCTGTTTGCAGATAATCGCCTGACCACAATACACTGCAATGAACCTGGTCTAATTTCCATTGAGAGGTATCACCGAGGGTTTCTGTTCCCGGCAAAAAAATACCATTGCCACGATGAATGGTAACAGTGCCTGTTGCCGGTTCAGGCATGATAAGATCTTTATGAGTGCAACTGGCTACATAGCCATAGCCACTAATTAATACGATGGCAATTAATAGTAGCGTTTTATTATCAAGCATTTTCATAACACTTTTTTTAAATAAACAATTAATTAACACCACAAAACTATTAGTGACGGCACCACAATTTTACTGACTATAGTCAGCCGTTTCAGTGACTCATATCATCGAAATAACAAACTGAAATTTTTTAAAATAGAAGTGGCATTTGTAACAGTAAACGAAGAAAAAACGCGTTTTTTATTTGAGATAAAAAGGCCAATTAGTAACTATCGCTTTTTTTATTTCCCGAAACAACCCAAGACAATAAAAGCAGAACAGTAAAACTTCCCGCGTTTAAAAGAAGACTCATCGTGTATATTTTCATGTCATTCTTTAAAATATCGATGTAACCAGATGAAAAGATTTGCATGATGACATCTCTGACTAACAGGAAAAAAAACACGAGATTGTGCAGCAGGCTTAAATATTTTTTATTGCTGAATGCACGCATCCAAAATAATATCGAAAGTAGTGCCCACGCTGTCAGGAACGGATTGTAAATATTTGAGAGCACATGTCCAGCCATATCACTTTCAAAAAAATTCCTCGTCAGCTGCCCAATGTATAAAGTGCCAATCAGTGCATAGGAGTAAGGTAATACAGAAAGCAAACGTTTTTTAAAATTACTTTCCACATGCTTATCTCCTGCCCAAAACAAGATCAGCACAAATAATAAAGAATAGCCGGAAAAGAAACCGAAAAGCTCCAACTGCTGCACATATTTAAAGAAACCATTTCCCATAATTTTATTTGGGTTGACGTTTACAAGTAGTTTCAAAATTCTGCTAAAAACGAAGTATTAATTGATGATTGAAATCAGTTGTGCGGATGACTGCTCTCATTATATTCTGAAGTCAAGAATTTTATTTTTGAGGAAATTTAATTAGCGAACTCTTTGAATATCTTTTTAAATAATTATGATGCTTCCATCCAGCACTGCATTTAATAATCAACTAAATAATTTCTGTGTAACAGGGATTAATTATCACAAAAGTGATATAGCCATTCGTGGTAAATTTTCTTTCTCAGAAAATGAAAAAATTTTATTTTTAAAAGAAGCCGCTTTGAGTGGATTGAATCCGTGCTTTGTACTTTCTACATGCAACCGAACAGAAGTTTATAGCATTTGCAATAACCCTGAAAACTTAGTGGATTTGCTCGATAGTAATACGCAAAGTAACATGCACGATTTTTTTGAATATGGTTACATGTATCAAGGTCTTCATGCTATTGAGCATTTATTCAAAGTGGCATCAGGACTGGATTCGCAGATCATTGGCGATTATGAAATTCTCGCCCAATTAAAGCAGGCAACCAAATTTGCCACTGAATATGGCTGTATGAACAATTTAATGCAACGTGTAATTAATTATGCTTTCCAGGCATCTAAAGAAATCAAAACAAAAACGAAATTAAGTTCCGGGACTGTATCAGTTTCCTACGCTGCTATCGAAATAATAAAGGAAAAAATAACCAACGTTTCGGAAAAAAGGTTTCTCCTCGTTGGCACCGGAAAGTTTGGAAAGAACGTAGCTAAAAATTTGAAAAACTACTTTCCTCTGTCACATATTTCGCTAACCAACAGAACGAATGAAAAAGCATCAGAGTTGGCAAATCAATATGAGGCTGATTTTATTTCT
>JBQCIM010000088.1:0-26609 GCA_051953735.1 Ginsengibacter sp. | reverse complement strand
AGATTATTGAAAATATTTACGAAAAACTTGGAATGAATATCACGTACATGAACCCTGAAAATCATGATGTTCATGCCGCGTATGTAAGTCATATTTCTCATATCACTTCTTTTGCGTTGGCAAATACAGTTTTGGAAAAAGAGAAAGAAGAAGATGCGATCTTTCAATTAGCCGGTGGAGGTTTTGAAAGTACCGTGCGTTTGGCAAAAAGTAATCCTGCTATGTGGGCGCCAATTTTTATGCAGAACAAAGAAAATGTGTTGGATGTTTTGAATGAACATATTTCTCAATTAAGAAAATTTAAAGCAAGTCTTGAAAAAGAAAATTTGAATTACTTAATTGAATTAATGGAGAATGCAAATAAGATAAAAAGAATTTTGAAGTAATTAAAATTGAAAATAAGAATCTTAAATATTTGTTGATTTACTGAAGAAGTAATTCATGCAGACCGATAAAATTCGTGTAATAAAAAAAATAAAAACAAAATAAAACAATGAACGAAACCATTCAAAAAGTATGGAACAAACGACCGCTGATCATCAGTGGCCCATGCAGTGCCGAAACTGAAGAACAAGTTGTTGAAACAGCCACCAGGCTTGCAAAAACAGGAAAAGTAGATGCGCTTCGCGCCGGCATCTGGAAGCCAAGAACCAAGCCGGGAATGTTTGAAGGAATTGGGGTAAAAGGTTTGCCTTGGCTTGCCAACGCAAAGAAACTTTCCGGTCTTCCAATCGCTGTGGAAGTGGCTACAGCAAAGCATGTGGAAATGGCTTTGCAATTTGATGTGGACATTCTTTGGATCGGTGCAAGAACTACCGTAAATCCTTTCAGTGTGCAGGAAGTTTGTGATGCATTACGCGGAGTGGATGTGCCGGTTCTTATCAAAAACCCAATCAATCCCGATCTTGAATTATGGTCTGGTGGAATTGAACGTTTGCAAAAAGTAGGAATGAAAGATATCGGAATGATCCATCGCGGATTTTCAAATTATGGAAACACGGAATTCAGAAATGCACCAATGTGGCACCTGCCCATTGAGATGAAAAGAAGATTTCCGGACATGCTGATCGTTTGTGATCCATCGCATATATGCGGCAACAGAACTGGATTACATGAAGTGGCGCAAAAAAGTATCGACCTTGATTTTGGCGGCCTGATGATTGAAACGCACATTGATCCGGACAAGGCCTGGAGCGATGCAAAACAACAAATTACACCAGAACAATTGGCTGAAATGTTATCGAATTTGAAATGGCGTTTAGAGAATACAGATGAAAAGGAATTTGTAAATGCACTGACAAAATTAAGAGAACAGATCAACCAGATCGATGATGAGTTGTTTTCTCTTCTGGGGCAACGCATGAAGATTTCCAATAAGATTGGAGAATACAAAAGAGAAAATAATATCACGATTTTGCAAACAAACCGGTGGAATGAAATTCTTGCAAAGGCTTTTGTAAAAGCGGAAAAATTAGACCTCAGCAAAGAATTTATCACCAAATATTTTGATGCAGTGCACATGGAAAGTATCAATCATCAAAACAAAATAATGAATGAAGAGTAAAGAAATGCTTCCTAAAAAATATCAGTTCTCAGGAAAGATTGTCGATGCTTATTTTGATGCTGACTTTTCAATACTTGAAAATTTGGTGAATAAAGAAGCTACAATTCTTGTCACTGATGAAAATATTTTCCAAAAGCAACAAGAAAAATTTTCAGGATGGAAAACGATTGTTTTAAAAGCAGGTGAACCATTTAAAAATCAAAATACGGTTGATGAAATTATCAATCAGCTGATTCAATTCAATACTGATCGTAAAAGTTTTATTGTTGGTGTTGGTGGCGGTGTTGTCACTGATATCGCAGGTTTCGCGGCTTCTGTTTATATGCGCGGAATTAAATTTGGCTTTGTTCCAACAAGCATTTTAGGAATGGTGGATGCGAGTGTTGGTGGGAAAAATGGTATCGATGTGGGTGTTTATAAAAACCTGGTTGGTATGATCAGGCATCCTGAATTTTTGTTGTTTGATTATTCATTTTTAGAAACATTACCTGATGAAGAATGGGTCAATGGCTTTGCAGAAATTGTAAAACATGCGTGCATTAAAGATGAAAAAATGTTTGATCTTTTGGAAGAAAAAAGTTTGAAAGATTTTCAAACTTCAAAAGATGAGATTGGGAAATTGATTGAAAGGAATGTGGATATAAAATATAATGTTGTGGCGAATGATGAGTTTGAAACCGGTGAAAGAAAGTTATTAAATTTTGGTCACACTATTGGTCACGCAATTGAAAATATATCAAAGCTTCCTCACGGAAGTGCCGTCAGTATTGGAATGGTGACTGCTTGTATTATTTCAGAAAAAATAAATGACTTCTCTCATAAAGGAACTGAAAAAGTAAAACAACTTCTTTCAAAATATCATTTGCCTGTTGCTTTTGATTTCGATAAAGAAAAAACATGGAATATCCTCTTGCATGATAAAAAGAAATCCGGAAGCGATATGAATTTTGTAGTGCTTGATAAAATTGGAAAAGCATCCATCAAAAAAATAGCATTGCCGGAATTGCAGAAATTATTTTTCACCACTGATAACTTATAACTTTTTAACTGTGAATATAACCATTACGCCATCTTCCGTTTCAGGAAAAATAAAAGTGCCACCTTCCAAAAGCTCAATGCAACGCGCATGTGCTGCTGCATTGATTACTCCCGGCACCACAATCATTGATAATTTCGGCAACAGTAATGATGAAAAAGCCGCGATGAATATTATCACCAAATTGGGCGCAACGATTGATTTAAAAGGCAATAAAATGGCGGTTACATCGAATGATTATATTTTCCATTCCCCTTTTCCTGAAAAAAATGTAATCGTTAATGTTGGCGAAAGTGGTTTATCAATGCGCATGTTTGCACCAATTGCTGGTTTGTTTAATTATGACATTATTTTCACCGGAGAAGGAAGTATTTTGAAAAGACCGATGAATTTTTTTGATGAGATCCTTCCTTTGTTGAATGTCAATGTAGATTCAAATGATGGAAAGTTGCCTGTTACTTTACGTGGGCCTCTTCAACCAAAAAATATTGCCGTTGACGGTTCTTTGAGTTCCCAATTTTTGACCGGATTGTTATTTGCGTTTGCAAAAGCTTGTAAAAAAAATGTTCGGATAACTGTAAAAGCTTTGTCCAGCCGCCCTTACATTGACCTTACCATTTCTGTTTTAAAACATTTTGGTTTTCAGATCGAACATCGCAATTATGAAGTGTTTACCATTTTTCCGCGTGAACCTTTGCCTGCACACAGCATAAAATATACTGTTGAAGGGGATTGGAGCAATGCTGCATTTCTTTTAGTAGCGGGCGCCATTGCTGGAGAAATTACTTTGCAAGGCGCCGATCTTAATTCAGCCCAGGGCGATAAAAATATTATGCAGGCTTTGTATGATTGCGGCGCTGATGTAAAGCTTACCAGGAAAGACATCCGTGTATCAAAAGCTTCTTTAAAAGCATTTGAATTTGACGCAACTCATTGCCCTGACTTATTTCCGCCGCTTGTTGCCCTTGCTTCTTATTGCAAGGGAAAAACAATGATCAAAGGAGTAAACAGGCTTTTATTTAAAGAAAGTAATCGCGCAATTTCTTTGCGTGATGAATTTAAAAAGATGAATGTAGAAGTAGAATTGAATGGGGATTGGATGACAGTTAAAGGTGGAAATGAAATAAAAGGCGCGAAAGTTTCTTCGCACAATGATCATAGAATAGCGATGGCAACTGCTGTTGCTGCGCTTGCAGCGAAAGGGGATACAATTATCGAAAATGCAGATGCGGTAAAAAAATCTTATCCTGATTTTTATAAAGATTTAAAAGCAATAAAAATAAATTCTGAGTCAAAGAAGAAGGGTGTGATTTAAATCAGTAAAGCAACTTTGTGCAAATACTTTCCGTTCTTTGCAGATAAATTTTAACCCTGAAATTTTAAACCGTCAACTCTAATTCGAAATGTCATATACCGTAGCAATTACCGGAAGGCCCAATGTAGGCAAGAGCACTTTTTTTAATCGTATGCTTGAAGAGCGAAAATCTATTGTTGATGATTTTAGCGGCGTTACGCGTGACAGGCAATACGGTGTTGCCGAATGGAATGGAAAATCCTTCAATGTGATTGACACAGGAGGTTTTGTAGCCGACAGTGATGATATTTTCGAAAGGGAGATCCGCAAACAGGTTTATACTGCAATTGAAGAATCGAACGCAATTATTTTTATGGTTGATGTTACTACAGGCATCACCAATCTTGACGGGGACATGGCTGAATTGTTGCGCCGTTCGCCAAAACCTGTTTACCTGGTTGTGAATAAAGTTGACAATCATGAAAGACAACTGGAAGCTGCTGAATTTTATAGTCTTGGCTTTGAAAAAATATTCTTTCTTTCTTCGATAAGTGGTGCGGGAACAGGAGAATTGCTGGATGAAATTGTTTCAAGAATTCCTGAAGAAAAAATAGAAGAGCCTGGTGCGCTTCCTAAATTTGCGATCATTGGACAGCCAAATGTTGGCAAGTCCTCTTTACTCAATTCCCTGACAGGACAGGAACGTACTATTGTAAGTGAAATTGCAGGAACAACAAGAGATGCTATTCATACGACGTATAATTTGTTTAATAAAGAATTCATTCTCATAGATACTGCAGGAATTCGCAGGAAGAAAAAAGTGAGTGAAGACCTCGAATTTTATTCTGTGATTCGCGCAATCAGCGCTGTTGATGAATCGGATGTTTGTATTTTATTGTTAGATGCTGAAAAGGGAATTACAGCACAGGATCTGAATATTTTTTCTCTGGCAGTAAAAAAAGGAAAAGGAATTGTTGTGCTGGTAAACAAATGGGATTTAATTAAAAAAGAAACAAACACGGCGCGCGATTATGAAAAAGTATTGAAACAAAAACTGGCACCTTTTAATGACGTGCCTATTATATTTATTTCTGCAACTGAAAAGATCCGCATCTTCCAGGCGATGGAAACGGCTTTGAAAGTTTACGAAAACCGACAGCAAAAAATACCCACTTCACAATTAAACGAAGTGATGCAAAAAGCTTTGGAATCGTATCACGCACCAGTTGTAAGAGGACATGCGGTGAAAATTAAATTTGTTACTCAACTTCCAACCGTTGTTCCTTCGTTCGCTTTTTTTTGTAATTATCCGGCTGATATTAAAACACCTTATAAAAATTATCTGGAAAACCAGATGCGCCAAAATTTCGATTTTACAGGAGTACCGATTAGAATTTTCTTCAGGAAAAAATAAAAGAAAAAATTGTATTGTTTATTCGTTTATCGAAAAAAATTTGCAATTTTTTAATGTGGTAAATGTGGTTTTAGAAGACTGTAAACCCATGTTCCGGCTAATGCGCTTAATAAAACTATAATGGCAATCGTTAAACCACTACCAATCTGAACATAAATGGGACCGGGACAAGCACCTGTTAATGCCCATCCGATTCCAAATAAAATGCCGCCGTAAACATAACCCCAGTTAAATTGTTTTTTTCTGACCTCAATAGGTTGGCCATCTAAAGTTTTTACATTGAATTTTCGAATGAGAAAAACAGATAGTGCAGCAGTTGGAATTGCTGTCATAAAAATTCCATACATCTGGAAACCCTGGAAGCGAAACATTTCCTGCATCCTGAACCAGGAAACGGCATCTGCTTTCATCAGTGTAATTCCGAAAATGGTTCCAATCAAAAGGTATAAAAAGTTTCTTTTTTTCATTTTATTTTAAAAGTAAGGGTAATAAAAAATTGGCTGTTACTATTCCGGTTGCAAAAAATAAAACAACCGCAACCAGTGATGGCCATTGTAAAGTTGACAGTCCTGCAATTCCATGGCCGCTTGTGCATCCGCCGGCATAACGTGTTCCAAAACCAACAAGAAAACCTCCGCCAACTACGATGAGTAAATGTTGCCAGGTAAATAAATTCGCCCAGCTAAAAATTTCTACAGGTAGAATATTAGGTTGTGGTGAAATTCCCATCTCTTTCAAATTTGCAAGAGTGGCTGAAGACAAAGGCATTGGGTGAACTGGCTTTAAAATTACTCCGCCAATAAATCCTCCCAGTAAAAGACCGATAGCAAAAAAAATATTCCACAACTGATCTTTCCAATTGTATTTGAGAAAAGGAATGTTAGCAGGAAAACACATCGCGCAAACCTGTCGGAGGGTTCCTGAAATTCCTAATAATTTATTTCCGGCCAATAAAAGAACAGGCACTGTTAATCCGATAATTGGACCGGCAACATACCAGGGCCATGGATGACGAAGCAAATCAAATATTTCCAAGATAAAACGATTTTAATAAGATCAAAGCTATTAAATAAAGTGGATTTTTTTTGTAAAGGAAGATCAGTAAATAAGCAAATAGAATGAAAAATTATTTTCAAATTTTTCTGACGTCTAATCTTAATTTATAAAAACAGATAAAAATCTCTTTCTGCTTTTTGTGGAAAAAATCAGGAGTTAATTTTTATAAAAACAGGAATATGAAGTGTTAACAGCACAACATCTTTCCAGCACATTCGTTATCTTAGCCGTAATACTTTGGTATTATTTGTGTGGAGCATATTCGATTTGAAATTCAAAATCCTTTTGACCATCCTATTTTTTTGCAATGCTCGTTAGATTTCGAAACTTGTCGCTTACTGCAAAACTGTTGCTGATAGGGATTATTCCTATTTTGTTTCTGATTTACTTCTCATTGGTCATTTATCGGGAGAAGATGCGAAAAGTGGAATTGATTGGGGATTATATTGAACATGTTGACCAATCTGCCAACATTGGGGAACTGATTGCGGAACTTACCAGGGAACGCCGTTACAGTTATTTATTCACAATCAAAGACACTGACAAAGAGATCAATCACAAAAAGATTTTAGAGCATCGTCAAAAGGTAGATTCTATCATCAGGATTCTTAGGAAAAGCAATGATCTTGCATTGCGTGATTTTCCTAAATATACTTTTCTCGATAATCTTGCGAGTATACGCAAGGCGATTGATACGACAAAACATTATAGTCCTGATGCGATCATTCAGTATTATACTGATGCCATCTTTCGTATCAATACTTTAAAAGCAGCGATTCCGGGAAATACATTTCTTGATCCTGTTTACCAGGATTTGCTCGCGCAAAAAGCTCTGTCTGAAATGATTACCGATCTTGGAATTATCAGAACCAATATTTTCAATGTATTATTTACAAGAAAATACATGGTTGAAACGTTGTTTGGAACTTTGGGAGTTTATAAAGTTGTTAAAACGTATGAAACAGAGTTTTTGATCAAAGCGTCACCTGCTTCCATCAGACTTTATAACGACAATAAGCAGACAACCGCACTTAAGCCAACCATGGATTACCTGCAAAAAGTTTTTTCTACTTTTAAATTTGACAGTACTTACACAGCCGATCAATGGTGGGATGTATCTACGAAGGCAATGATTGTTTTGCGAACACAGCAACGAGACCTTTGGAAAAAAGTGGACAGCGGAATGAAGAAAATTTATAACAAGGAAATAAGTTCAAAAAATATTGCTTTACTGTTGATGGTGATTTTCATTTTGTGTGTGATTCTTTTTGTGGCTTATGTTGTCAGACATATCAATAGATTGTTGAATGAAATAAAAACAGCTGCGGATAAAATTTCCAAAGGTGAGACAGGGTTGCAATTAAAAAATATGCCGGAAGGAATCATTGGAAATCTGGCTGAGCGCATTAGCGATATTGATAAAAATAATTTAGTGCTCGCTGAGGCAGCCAGTCAAATAGGAAAAGGGAATTTTGATGTGGTAGTAAAACCCAGAAGTGATAAAGATCTTCTTGGAATTTCTATCAAAAAAATGCAGCAGGATTTGCAGCAATATGCATCTCAAAAAGATAAGATTCAAAAAGAAACTGAAGACCTTGTTTATAGAAGAGATGAGTTTTTTAGTATCGCAAGTCATGAATTAAAAACTCCTGTTACTTCTTTGAAAGCATATACACAATTGTTGCTGATGGATGCTGAAGGTGGCGGTGATTCCCAGCAAAAAAATATGCTGCAAAGAATGGATATCCAGATCAATAAACTTACATCGTTAATTAATGATTTACTTGATACTTCCAAAATAGAAAATGGTCATTTGGTGTATAATAAAGAAGTTTTTTCTTTAAAAGACCTGGTGAAAGAAACGATTGCTCATCTAAAACCAGCATCACTCGATAATGAGCTGATCTTTCAAAATAACGCTGATGCAAATATCAATGCCGACCGCGACAGAATAGGGCAGGTGCTAAATAATTTTTTGACCAATGCCATGAAATATGCGCCTGACGGTAAGAAAATAATTATTGCTTTAAATCGTGAAGATGGAAAAGTAATTTGCTCGGTTCAGGATTTTGGAAAAGGAATTGTGGCTGAAGAACAAGAGAAAATTTTTGAAAGATTTTATCGCATCACCGGCCATAATTTAAATACATTTCCAGGCCTTGGTTTAGGACTTTTTATTTGCAAAGAGATCATTGAAAAACATGGGGGAAAAATAGGTCTGATAAGCGAAAGAGGAAAGGGAAGTACTTTTTATTTTGAGCTTCCGGTAGTGCACGAGGGTTAGTTTTAGTAAACCGACAAATAGATCCGCTTTTTATTTTCGTATATATATGGCTGTTATGTTTACTTTTTGTTACAAAAACACTTGTGGAATTTCGAACCTTTGTGTTTTAAATCAGAAAGGATGAGGAAGCAGTAAACAAGGAAATAATCTATTTTTTTATCCTGAGATTATTCCAATCTTTCTCTAATATCAAGATGAAATTTTCTTGCATAATCCTTTGCCACATCGTATCCTGCATCTGCATGCCGGATAACGCCAAGCCCCGGATCATTACGCAAAACACGGCTTAATTTTTCTGCGGCATCGTCCGTTCCATCAGCAACGATCACCATTCCCGCATGAATGCTATAACCCATTCCTACGCCGCCTCCATGATGAAGGCTTACCCAACTTGCACCACCTGCCGTATTCACCAATGCATTTAAAATAGGCCAATCGGCGACTGCATCACTTCCATCAAGCATAGCTTCTGTTTCGCGGTTTGGACTGGCAACTGATCCTGTATCCAAATGATCGCGGCCAATTACGATCGGCGCTTTTACTTTTCCGGTTCTTACTAATTCATTAAAAGCAAGTCCGGCTTTTTCTCTTTCGCCTTGCCCGATCCAGCAAATGCGCGCCGGCAATCCCTGCAATTTTATTTTTTCCTGCGCCACTTTTATCCAGCGGATCATTCCCTCATTTTCAGGAAATAATTCCGTCATAACGGTGTCGGTTATGCGAATATCTTCGGGGTCGCCGCTTAACGCCGCCCAACGAAAGGGCCCTTTTCCTTCACAAAAAAGCGGGCGGATGTAAGCAGGAACAAATCCGGGAAAATCAAAAGCATTTTTTAATCCTGCTTCAAAAGCTCTCGCACGCAGATTGTTGCCATAATCAAATGTGACAGCGCCGCGCTTTTGCAATTCGAGCATTAATTCCACATGCTTCTTCATACTTTGATAAGAAAGCTCGGTATATTTTTCAGGATCATTTTTTCTTAATTCATTGGCTTCTTCCAAAGAAATTCCTTGTGGAACATAACCATACAAAGGATCATGTGCGGATGTTTGATCCGTTAAAACATCTACTTTAATATTTCTTTTAATTAATTTTTCCAACAGGTCAACCGCGTTGCAATGAACACCGATGCTCCACGCTTTTCCTTCTTCTTTTGCTTTGATCGCTTTGTCAATTGCTTCATCAATGTCTTCAATCTTTTCATCGAGATATTTTGTTTGCAATCTTTTTTCTATTCTCGATTCATCCACTTCTGCTGCAAGACAAACACCATCGTTCATTGTGATGGAAAGTGGTTGTGCGCCGCCCATTCCACCAAGTCCCGCAGTTACACTCAAAGTATTTTTCAACGAGTTATTAAAATGTTTTTTCGCAACGGCGCCAAACGTTTCATAGGTTCCCTGCACGATTCCCTGGCTGCCGATGTAGATCCACGAGCCGGCAGTCATTTGTCCGTACATCATCAAGCCTTTTTTTTCAAGCTCATCAAACACTTCCCATGTCGCCCATTTGGGAACGAGTTGCGAATTGGAAATTAAAATTCGTGGAGCATTGGGATGCGTTTTCAACATCGCAACCGGTTTGCCGCTTTGTATTAAAAGTGATTCATCATTTTCGAGTTCTTTCAGCGCTTTAATGATCCAATCAAGGCTTTCAAAATTTCGTGCAGCTTTCCCCCTTCCTCCATAAACAATGAGTTCATCCGGTTTTTCAGCGACTTCAGGATTCAGATTATTTAATAACATTCTCAGCGCTGCTTCCTGTATCCATCCTTTGCAGGAAAGTTGTGTGCCGGTGGGAGTTTTGTATTTTATGGGATCGTATTTTTTTATCGTGATTTCACTCATACTTATTCTTTTTTGGATCCTGGCGCATGTCAAACAAAGTGATGATATAAATGTTTTTTCCTTTGGTACGGCAAAATAATTTATTATGTGGAGTAATTAAAAGCCTCTTTACATTTGGAAATTTGCAATTTTTACCTTTGTCCGGATGTTCTAATAATAAAAGTATTTGAGCATCCAACTTTTGTTTAAATTCCTCAGCAACCTTTTTGCCCCACGTCCTTTCTAACTTGAGGTGGCTTTTAAGTAGTCGTTCCAATCGACAGTTTCACCATTTTTGATTTGCTCCAAACCAATTTTTATTTCTGAAATTTCTTCCTCTGTTAAATCGTCTTCCCTGGATGCTGTTTTTTCCTTTTTCAGATACTCAACTACTTCTTCATGCACCATCCATAAAGTTTCTTCATCTTCAATGTTATCAATGTATTCGTGAAGTTCTTTTTTTATCTCTTCTGATGATTTCATAAAAATTGTTTTATCAAATTTACACCGATTATTCTAATTCATATTCTCGTACAAAGTCAATCGCATTCACCATATCCTCATGCAAAAAACGATCGCTTTCATTGAAAGAAATTTTCTTTCTGAATTCTTTTACCAGCTTTTCAATTTCAGGAGAAGATTTTAAAGGACGGCGGAATTCCAAAGCTTGAATCGAAGCCAATAATTCGATCGCCAAAACTTTTTCTACATTCTGAATAACATGATAACATTTGGTAGCAGCATTTGCTCCCATGCTTACATGGTCTTCCTGGTTGTTGGACGACGAAATAGAATCAACAGATGCCGGCGTGCTCAATTGTTTGTTCTCGCTTACAATTCCTGCGGCGGTATATTGCGGGATCATCAGACCTGAATTCAATCCGGAATTCTTAACCAAAAACAATGGCAAATTTCTTTGCCCGCTTAATAACTGATACGTTCTTCTTTCAGAAATATTGGCTATTTCACCCATCGCAATGGATAAATAATCTAATGCAAATGCCAGCGGTTCTCCATGAAAATTTCCACCACTTACAATTTTATCTTCATCAGGAAAAATAATGGGATTGTCTGTAACAGAATTTATTTCAGTTAAGAATGTTTTCAAGACAAAGTCAAATGAATCTTTTGAAGCACCGTGGACCTGCGGAATGCAGCGGAAAGAATATGGATCCTGCAACTCAGTTTTTTTGTGTTGAATCATTTCACTTCCCTGCAATGTTTTTCTCAACTGCGCTGCAACAGAAATTTGTCCTGCATGAGGACGTACTTCCTGCAAGCGATCATACAAACAATCCGGGTTGCAATCAAAAGCATCAAAAGAAACCGCAGCAATCATATTCGCCCAATTCAATAATCTTTCAGAATGAATCAGGTTGTACATTCCATAAGCGCTCATGAATTGTGTTCCGTTGATGAGCGCCAATCCCTCTTTACTTTGTAATTCAATCGGCTTCCAATCCAATTTTTTCAGTGCTTCTTCAGCAGAAATTTTTTCTCCATTGATTCTTACTTCTCCTTTTCCAATTAATGGAACACACATGTGTGAAAGCGGCGCCAGATCGCCGGAAGCGCCAAGAGACCCTTGTGTATAAATGACAGGAAGGAAATTATTATTATACATGTCCATTAATCTTTTGACGACTTCAATTCCTATTCCTGAATAGCCATAACTTAACGATTTTATTTTCAGCATCATCATCAGCTTTACAATTTCTTCCGGCACTTCTTCTCCCAGTCCACACGCATGCGAAAGCAATAAATTTTGCTGAAGAGTTTCTAATTGTGCTTTCTCAATTTTTACATTCTGCAAAAAACCGAAACCGGTATTGATGCCATAAAAAAGCTGGTCTGAAGAATTTATTTTTTTATCAAGGTAATCGCGGCATTTCAGAATTGCTTCGTGTGCAGCATACGTTACCGAGACCAGCTGTTTGTATTTTAATAAATTTTTTACCTGTTGAAAAGTAAGTGTGCTTTTATCAAGAGGAAGATAATTATAGGTCATGTTTATTTTAATATTGCCAAATGTAAATAAAAGAAGGCTGAAAGCTAAAGCTGAATGCTTAATGCGGAAGCTGATTTGCTTTTTTATTTCTTTAACAGGAGATTTATATTTGCAATTCTGAAAAACTAATAGCTTCGCTGCAAATCACAATGTATAAAGTTTCAATTTTAGTTTTCTTGTTTTTGTCCATTCAAAAGTTCTCTTTTGCGCAGGATACACTTCCCAAAATAACGGTAACCCAACTTGGAAAAAGAGTTTTAATTTCATGGAACAATCCTTTCTCAAATGTTGCCAACATTAACATTCAGCGATCTTACGACAGTTTAAAGAATTTTAAAACAATTGGAAGTGTTTTAAACGTTGGTCCCGGAGTAAATGGTTTCACAGATTCAAAAGAATTTATTCTTTCTGATCAATATTATCGCTTGTTTATTTCGTTCAATGGTGGTACTTATTTGTTTACCCATTCGCACCGGCCTGGCAAAGACACGCTTGCCAATGTCCCAAAAATTATCAACCAGGCAACTGCTCCTGTTCCCCAGGCAGGGAAAAATTTATTTATTCCTTCAAAACATATTTTCACAGGCAAAGACAATAATGTAATTATTGCTTTACCTAATGCAATGCACAAAAAATATTCGATAAAATTTTATGATCAGGATGGCACTTTTTTGTTTGAGCTAAAGAAAATCAACCAGGATTATCTGACGCTTGACAAATCAAACTTTTTGCATTCAGGACTTTTTATTTTTGAGTTATTTGACGACAGGATCATCATTGAAAGACATAAATTTTTTATTCCAAAAGATGGCAAACCTATGCCTGCGTTGGATAGCAGCGGAAATCCGATACGGTAATAATAAGTTTTTTTATAATAAACCGACAAATACGCGCAATTTTTATTGACTCTGAAATGTTTTCGCTAATATTATTTTGATAAGCCGAAATATTATCCCCATTCAGTAAAGCAATAAATAATTCCATTTTCTATTTAGTAAATTTTAAATTGCATTGCAAAAGCGGAAGTAGCTCACCTGGTAGAGCGACAGCTTCCCAAGCTGTAGGTAGCGGGTTCGAGTCCCGTCTTCCGCTCTATATCATATTTAATCATTCGATTAAAAAAGATGAATAAAAAATATTTTTTTTTGAAATTGATTCCTCTGCGCACCACTTTTATCAATGATATTACGGAAGAAGAGCGACAAATAATGAATGAACATGTAGTCTATTGGTCGGAGTTCATCAATGAAGGAACGGCAATAATTATCGGTCCTGTTGCTGATCCGAAAGGAGTCTACGGCATTGCTGTGGTAGAAGTAGATTCTGAAGAACAATTGAATGAAATCATTGAGCATGATCCTTCAAATGGTATGAACCGCTTTGAAGTTTATTCAATGGCTCGCGCTATGTATAAAAAGTAATTATTTTTCTGATGAGAAAGAATGTGCAAATTCTTCCATTGTCATAGCATCTTCCACTTTAAAGTTCCCGATTCTTGTACGTCGCAATTCACTGAGATAACCACCACAACCCAGCGCGAGTCCAAAATCATTTGCCAAACTTCGTATATACGTGCCTGTAGAGCAGACCACTTTAAAAGAAATGATGGGTAAATCAATTTTTGTGATTTCGAATTCTTTGATAGTAACTTTTCTTGGTTCAAGAACTACGTCAACTCCTTTTCTTGCTAACAGATAAACCGGTTTCCCGTTTTGTTTTATCGCTGAATGAATCGGTGGTGTTTGCAGAATTTCTCCGGTGAATATTTTAGTAGTTTCTTTGATCAATTCTTCCGTAATTCCCTCCAAAGATTTGACATTCCCAGGTTGGCTTTCACGATCATAAGTTGGCGTAACTGCTCCTAAAGTAATTGTTCCGGTATATTCTTTTTCCTGTGCCATATATTCATTGATCTTTTTCGTAAACTTCCCGGTGCAAACGATCAAAAGGCCTGTGGCTAAAGGATCCAGCGTTCCTGCATGGCCGATCTTTTTTATATTGATGATCTTGCGAAGCTTCCTGATCACATCATAAGAAGTCCATTCCAGGGGCTTGTCAATTAACAATACTTTTCCTTCTGCAAAAGAATTTTCAGTCATTATATCTCTGATAATTTTTTTAAATTTTAATTTCTAAACGGCCTGACGGGCTTTCAGTTCCAGGTATTTATTGATCGTGTTCACCGTCAGATTTTTCGGCGAAGATAAGATGGATAGAATTCCATATTTTGAAAGTTCTTTGGCAATAATTCTTTTTTCAAAAGCAAACTTTTCTGCGATCGTTTTTATATAAACTTCCTCTACATTTTTTCCAGGTGCATTGGTAAGCTGATCTAACTCTGAATTTTGAAAAAATACGACAAGCAATAAATGGTTGCGTGCCAGTGAACGCAAATAATCGATCTGCCTGTTCAGTCCGGAAAGCGATTCAAAGTTCGTGAACAGAATCAGCAGGCTGCGATGTTTGATCTTACTTCTAATCAGGGAATACAACATTTCGAAATCACTTTCTAAAAAATCAGTTTGTTGTTTGTACAACAACTGCAAAATATTTTCTGCCTGTGAAGGCTTGCGATCTGCTGCCAGTACGCTTCCTGCTTCATTTGAAAATGTGATCACGCCAACTTTATCCTGTTTTCGCAAACAAACATTACTTAAAATCAAGGTGCTGTTGATGGCATAGTCCAACAGCGTCATTCCATTGAAAGGCATTTTCATAAGCCGTCCTTTGTCAATGATGCAATAAACCTGTTGTGATCTTTCCTCCATAAAATTATTCACCATCAAACCGCCTTTTCTTGCTGATGCTTTCCAGTTTAACGTTCGGATATCATCACCTGACACATATTCTTTGATTTGCTCAAACTCCATGCTCTGGCCAATCTTGCGCATTCGTTGATTACCACTTTCCGATTGCAAAGTTGTTCCGGAAAACAGTTCATAATTATGCAATTGAAGAAATGCCGGATAAACAGGAATGATTTGTCCGGCATCACTTGTAAATCTTCTGCTGATCAGTTTCAACGGTGATGAAACAAACAAATGGACATTGCCAAAATGGTACTCGCCTCTCTGTAATGGTTTAAAAAACCAACGCATCTTTTTTTGCTGCCTTGCTTTTAAGTGCATTTTTCTTTCCCAGTTTCTTATTTGCATTTGCGCGGGCAATTCATCAATGATATCTATATAAACAGGAAATCTAAATTCATTTTTTACAATAAGATCAATTGGGTTTTCATCGCCATTGCTAAAACGATGGCCGGTAATTCTTTGGGCATCTACGAATCTCTTCGTAAAAAATAAAATAGAATAATCAATAAGGGAGAAAATTAAAAAAACAAAAAATACAGCGATGGAAATTTCGAAGAGGGGAGGAACGTAAAATGCAATGATGAACAAAAGAATTAATGCAGCAAGTGCAATAAAAAAGCGTTGCCTGAGAAATAAATCACCAAAATATTTTTCTAAAAAGTTCAACCGTTATTATTTTTTTCTAAGAAAATGATTTACCTGGGCACTTCAATTTTACTCATGATATCTGTAATTAATTCGTCTGCAGTAATACCTTCCATTTCCTTTTCCGGGGTTAAAATAATTCTATGACGCATCACTGGAACGGCCATTTCTATAATGTCTTCAGGGGTTACAAAATCTCTTCCCATGATCGCGGCATTTGCTTTGGAAGCTCTTAAAATAGCAAGAGAAGCACGGGGCGAAGCACCGAGGTAAAGTGAAGCATTATTTCTTGTCTGGTTTACAATTTTTGCAATGAACTCTACTAACTTAGGATCGATAATTACTTCATTAATGATATTTCTGTATTCAGTTATTTGCGCAGGTGAAATAATTTTTTTAACCTGCATGAGCAATGTATTCTGCGAAACAGATTGTTGGTTCATCAGGATGTTCACCTCTTCTTCGATGGTTGGATAAGTGATCACGATTTTGAATAAAAACCTGTCCAGCTGTGCTTCCGGAAGCCGGTAAGTTCCTTCCTGCTCAATTGGATTTTGAGTGGCGATTACCAGGAAAGGGAAATCCATTGGATGCGTAATTCCATCAATTGTCACCTGTCGTTCTTCCATCACTTCAAATAATGCTGATTGTGTTTTTGCGGGAGCCCGGTTGATCTCATCGATCAAAATAATATTGCTGAAAATGGGGCCGCGTTTGAATTCAAATTCTGCTTCTTTTGGATTGAAAACTGAAGTGCCGAGGACATCACTCGGCATCAGGTCAGGAGTAAACTGGATCCTTGAAAAATCAGTGTTGATGATCTTCGCAAGTAACTTTGCAGTAAGCGTTTTAGCCACGCCAGGTACGCCTTCTATCAAAACATGGCCATCGCATAACAAGCCAATCAGCAAAAGGTCAACCATTTTGTTTTGCCCGACTATCACTTTGCTGATCTCATTTCTGATATCGATGACAGCGTTGTTCAGCACGCTGATATCAATTCTTTCTTCAAACAATTTTTCTTCCATGTTTTTTTTGATTTTTAAAATTTTCAATCTTTGAATTTAAATTCAGTAATTCTTCATCAGAAATATTTTCCTGCTGCTCAATAGTTTGGATCAATTCAAACAATTCATTCGTTTCTGCTACAGAAATCCCGCTTTTTCCAGCGAGAGAATTTATAAATTCTTTATTAATGACTGATGTATTGATAAAATATTTTTTTCGGAGGTATTCATAAAAGTAAGTAATTATTTTATCTGCAATATCACGGTTGTCTTTTCGCTGCAGATAAAGCCTGCCAACGGTTTCAGTAAATGCAATGGTTGCATTTGTATTAACCGGCAACACAGGAATTTCTCTTTCTTTTCTTTTTACATTGAACAAAACAAACAATAAAAGGCCGGATAATCCAATACAGAATGCCCACAGCAGTGGTGGATTTTGGGTGATCACTTCCATTGTTGAAAAATGATCTTTATTGCCTAAGTTATTCTTATTTTTTGTTGAAGAAAAGTCCTTATAATATTCATCCCAATAAACATACTGGGGTTCAAAACGAAGATAAGCGGTTACGTATTCGAGGTATTGGTAATTGTTGTTCGTGAGCAAAAAATAATTGCTGAAAATGCGGGGAGCTACGTGAAGATACAATCTTCCTTTGCCTGCAAAAAGAACAATATAATCCGGGAGATTATTTTCATTAACGCCTAAAACCCTTGTGTACGTTGTGTCATAGCTACTGAAATAATTTCGAAAAGGAAAATAATAGTAGCTGTATTTGGGCGCCTGAAAATTATTTCCATAAAACATGCTAACATGCGTCTCCTTCATTTTTCCATTTACTTCGCTGATGGTCTCACTTTTTCTATCTATGGTACAGTACACTGCTTCCAACAATTTCTCGTCAATATAATCTGCAGAAATAAAAAGATCATTTCCTGCTTTGACATACTCGATCATAGCGTTTACTTCGTCAGCTGACAGGATGAGGTTTTTGGTAATTAAAAAATAAAGTGAATAATTTTTGCTGGTATCACCGCGGAGATCGTCCCACGTTTTATTGAATGGTTTTTCAGCAATATTGATCCAGTAATCCGGAAATTCTGATTGAAAGCGTTTGTAGGCAATGAAAGATCCAAAAGGTAATTTATCCGTTCTCCGGTAGCTTTCATTCAGGGAAGGAATTGATTTTTCATTTTGACGGCAACTGTAAATTCCTGAAAGAATCAACAGAGGGAACAACAGATATCGTAAGAATATTTTCAATTTTTCTTTATACTTTTTGATTAAAAGAAGTGAATGCTTCTTTCAAATTTTCATACTTGTTTTTATCTACAGAAAATTTTCCATACCATGCATATTCATAATCCCGTACAAGATTCTGAAATTCGGATGAATCATAATTTTGTTGCAATTCCCTGATATATTCTTTGTTGGTTTTCTCTGCAGTAAAATGAATAAGCTCTTTATCAGAAAGGGTTTTAAGAGTTTTTAAAAATAAATATCTCGTCGCAAGATTCAGATCGCTTCTGTTTTCTGCATCAGAAATGAGTGTATCATATTTTGAAATGTCATCCAGATCTTCAATTGATAATTCATCATTTGCCGGAATGAATTTATTTTTTCTTCTTACAAAAATTCCATTTTTAAACAGTACTTTATAAGAAATAAAAACTATAAATATTATGGCTAATGTCCAGAAGAAGATCTTTAATGGAAGGCTATTTAAAACTTTGCCGATGTTTGAAATTTCTGCCTTTGCAGAATGATGACGAATAATCTTTCCGCTGTTTTCATCAATGGTAACTGTATCTGAACGAATATTTTTTTGTTTTCGTAAAAGGCTGTCAAGATAATGCATATAAGCAAACTCATGACTTTGCCTGTATTTATCAAGACTATCGTTTTCAAAGGTTTTTTTTACTAAAGCAGTATCCTGCAAATCATCGGAAAATGTTTTCGTTTGTGCATCACTGTTATGTACCAAACATGCCAGGAACAGTAAACCAACAAATAATAACAATTTAGTTTTCATAGATAATACCATCCTTAACTAATTTTCCGTCTTTTAATTCAAAACCTGAGTTTTGTAAATGAATAGGATATAAAACAAAATACCACAAGATCAAAAAGAACGAGCCTGCAAGAATCATAATACTAAAAGGAATGGGAAGGCCGATGTCTGTTGAGTTTCGTTGAAAAGTATTGCTCATCAAATGCGTTACATAACTTTCGAAAAATGCGGCGATAATAAAAAAAGGGATCAGGCTGATGCAAATTTTTACGGCATCTTTTGCTCCGCGGATAAAAGATTGTTTTCGCGAATAAGTGCCCGGAAATAACCACCCGGTTCCTAAAATAATTCCTGCGCAACTGGCAATTACCACAGAAGAAATTTCAATCGTCCCATGAATCCAGATCACCAGCACTGATTGCCATCCAAGTCCCTGTGAAAAAAAGATATATTGAAAACAACCGAGCATCAATCCATTGGTCCACATAAATAAAATGGTTCCAATGCCAAACAACACACCGAAGATGACTGTCTTAAAAGCAACGCTGATATTATTGTAAGCAATTTTTACAAACATGGAAAATGGGTTATCATCCTTATAGACTCCGAACGGATCGCCTTTTTGAATGGAAGCAATCGTCTGATCATAATATCCCCGCTGTACCTGGTGATTAAAAAACTGCCGCGCGTAATCAGGATCGGTTGTGGAAGAAATAACGCCTATAAAAACAAAAGAAAGAAACAGCAGAAAAGTGAATAGAAAAACCTTGTGATAACGCCTGAATAATAATGGCAATTCGTATTGCCAGAAATAGAAGAGGCGGGAAAAATCCTGCTTTTTATTTTGATAAATACTTTGATAAATGCCAGCGGCAATTCCGTTGATCCACCTCGTTACTTTACTTTTGGGATAGAAGGTTTTTGCATAAGAAAGATCATCCAGCAAAGAAACAAAGCGATCGGCCATTTCATCAGGGTCTTTGGTTTCCTGGTGTTGGTATTCATTCCATTTATCAACATTCTTCTTTATAAATCTTGCTTCACGCATAATTTAAAATTAAAAAGCAGTTCTTCAGTCTACAACAAAATTTCCTATGCAACACCGCTGAAAATTTATTTGAAAGTGAAACAAATTAATCATTAAAAAAAATAAAACCGCCATTTTTATTTTAAAACAATAAATTGCCTTTCATGCCGCTGATACAAATAGCAACACCTTTTAATATCGACCTGGAATTTGAAATTGCCGAAGCGCATAAGAGGCTTTTTGCTTATATGATCGACTTTGCTATCCTGTTGCTATTTTTTATCAGCATGAAATATTTTTATTACGGGGGATTTAACCTGACAGGAACGCAGGAACTTCAATCGCGCATCGGGCTTGACATTCTTACCATCTCCATTCCCATGTTACTGTATTCTTTGGTTTGCGAGATCATGATGCACGGACAAACGATTGGGAAAAAAGTGATGAACATCCGTGTCATCAGTCTTGATGGGGGAGAACCTTCTATCAGTCAATATCTGGTACGATGGATATTTAAAGCTTTTGAATGGCCTTTCTTTTTTGGATATACTTTTTTTAGCCTTCAAAGCATTTTTGCTTACATTATTATTACTGCTTTTTGGGGAGTGGTGGTTCTGATTTTTATTGCTGTAAGCAAGAAGAATCAAAGGCTTGGCGACGTTGCTGCCAATACGGTTGTTGTAAATACCGAATCTCCTTTTTCGGTAAACGATACTGTTTTTATGGACATTAATGAACAAAACTATGTGGTCACTTTCCCGGAAGTATTAAAACTTTCTGATCGTGATATTAATACCATCAAGAATGTGGTCAATCTTTATCATAAAGAATTTAACACGCAAACCTGCGACCGGCTTGCTTTAAAAGTTCAGGAAGTTTTGCAGATCACTTCCAATCAGTATTCGATTAATTTTTTGGAAACATTGCTTGCGGATTATAATTACCTCGCGTCGAAATAATCAATTGTACTGAGTTCAGTAAATGAAGAAATAACAGCGATTATTTTTTCCATTCTTAAACGTTGAATCCGCTTTGATAATGTAAATGGAGTAACAAAAATTTCATTGTTCCGCATTTTATCCTATTTTCATATCCAGTAATGCTTTTGAGATCCTGTTCGATGTCTGAGAATGAAAAAAGCACTTTTTGTATTGTGCTAATGAACCAAAGTACCTTTTGAACCAACTGTAGTCTGTCCCAAATTATCTGTAGCCGGATATACTGGCATGTAGTGGCGCGATTTTATTAAACACTATTCGACATTATCATTCCGATTCCTGTTGTATCACAGAACAAAAATGTAACAGGCAGCTGAATTGAATAACGATGAAATTCTGATAAAAAATGGAAGTGCATCATCACCCGGATCTTCATCATAAAAAGAAAAATTTCAAAGAATATTTTTTGGAATTTATCATGATATTTCTCGCAGTTACCCTGGGCTTTATTGCAGAAAATATCAGAGAGCATTTTACAGAAAAGGAAAATGCGAAAGAATATGCGCGGCTTCTTCTCAATGATCTGGCAGCTGATACTGCTGAATTTAACAGGACAGCACATGTCTTAAACAGGATCATTAACTCAGGAGATTCTCTTTCTGATTTAATTACTTCCGGTAATATGAAAAATATTTCTACCGGCAAACTTTACTATTATGAATATTGGTCGGGCTGGCAATGGAGAGTTACTTCACGGGATGCTACTCTTAAACAACTGGAAAGCTCAGGAGCATTACGCTACCTGGGAAAAATTACATTGATCAAAAAAGTTCTGGATTATGAAGAAAGTCTGAAAGTCATTACCCTGCTCGAAAATAATAACGAAAACGGGAAAGCAGCCAATTGGAAACTGGTGCAAAAAGTTTTTGATGGCCGTTATTTCAATTCATTAGATCATATTAAATCAGCATCACTTGATTCTTCTTCTTCTGTTTCTATGCAAGATACCCTTCGCCTCCATCAATTTATGAATACCAATTTTCCATTAATTACTTATGATAAAAACGCTCTAATGGAATTAAGTAATTGGGCGGTTAATTCATCACGTTCTTATGGAACATTCTTAAACACAGTTGATTTTGCAAAGAAGCGAGCGATTGAAGTAATTGAAGATTTAAAAAAAGAATATCGTTTTTAATGAACCATAATGTGATGTAGAAAATGCAATAAATACAATCAAGTAATAAATCATGCCATCAAAAGAAGAGTTTACCACTGAGAATAACATCTCCCTGAAAAGAGTGGTTGGTTTGGGCAGTGCGATCTTTTTGGTTGCCGGAAACATCATAGGCACAGGTGTTTTTAAAAAGATCGTGCCTATGGCAGCAAGCGGCCTTTCAGAAAAATATATTTTAGCCGTCTGGTTATTTGCGGGAATTGTTACGATGCTCGGCGCTTTCTCGATTGCCGGGCTTTCAAAGCTAACAACTGAAGCAGGAGGCATGTTTGAATACCTGCGGCTTTGTTTTGGAAATTTTGTAAGCTTTCTTTTTGGCTGGGCCTATTTTACCATTCTTGGAAGTGGTGCCATTGCTGCGGTTGGTTTTGTTTTCTCACAATCTTTCAATTCTTTATTGCGAGTGCCCAATCCGTTGGATTCTTTAAAAAACATTTCTATCGGCTTTATTCATCCGTTTGCTGATTCAGGGATTAAAATCCTGGCCATAATGGTTATTGCCCTATTGACCTGGTTGAATTATCGCGGAATCAAAAAAGGTACACGCCTGAATAATATTGTCACCACTTCAAAAGTATTGGGCATTCTTTTACTGATTGTATTGGGCATTTTTTTTAGCGGTTCACCCCACATGGCAAATGACGTATCCACCCCGGTTAAACAGTTGCGAGGAATTTCGTTGATCAGTGTCTTTTTTGCAATGATGCTAAATGCCTTTTGGGCTTATGATGGATTTGCAAACTTGCCTGCGATAAGTTCAGAATTGAAAAATCCAAAAAGAAATATTCCTATTGCAATCATAACGGGCGTATCGTTGGTGCTTCTGTTATATGTTCTGGTCAATTATGCATTCATGCGATCCCTGTCTTTGCATCAGTTGGCCTCAGTTGGCGAAAACAAAGTAGCCGCAATTGTAGTAGCTGAAAGTATTCTTGGAAAGGCAGGAAATGTCGTTATTTCTGCTTTGATCTTACTCAGCACTTTTGGGTTTCTTAATGTGGTGATCCTTATGTATTCAAGGTATTATTACCGGATGGCCCAGGAAAATCTTTTTTTCAAAAAGGCTTCCCTTGTTCATCCTGTTTATCGCACCCCATACTACTCTTTGCTCTATTCGATGATCTGGAGTTGTGTACTTGTCATTTCAGGGAGTTTTGACGTTCTTACTGACATGGCTGTTTTTGGCAGCTTTGTGTTTCATGTGCTGCTTGTTATCGGATTGATCAAAAAGAAGAGGACCGGTGTGATAAGGGAAAAAATAGCGGCTTACCCGGTAGCTCCCGTTTTGTTTATTGTATTTATCAGCTTTGTGCTTGTGAGTACTTTCATTAATAATCCTGTAAGAACCTTGAGTGGTATTGCATTGATATTGACAGGTGTTCCGTTCTACTATTTTTTTAAAAAGCAGAATGTAAAAAATAGTGCAACCATACGAGTGAAAAGCGATACCGTTTCGAATACAGAAGAAATCATGAAATGAGAAAGGAGACGATCAAAAATGGAAAAATAAAATGGACCCTATTTGTTGTTTTACTATAAAAAAATAGAAATATGGAAGTACACAAACATCCCCATCATGTAACACACAAAAAGAAGTGGGGAGAATATTTGCTGGAGTTCTTTATGATCTTCTTTGCTGTGTTCTTAGGATTTGTTGCAGAAAATGTACGCGAACATTTTTCAGAAAAAGAAACAGCAAAACAGTATGCGCAGTCTCTTATTCACGATCTTGAAAAAGATACGATGATGGTACAGGTTGATATTAAACAAATGAAGGGGATCATATCAACAATTGACAGCGTTGCGAATTTTTTAAGAAACAAAAGTATTGGCGATCTTAACAACCAGTCACTTTATTACTATACGAAATTTGAGTGCGATTACAGGCCTTATACCTGGAGCAGAGCAACACTCGATCAGATAAAAAGCTCAGGAAGCCTGAGGTATTTCGGCAATGACAGTATCATAATGAGGATATCCGCTTACGATGCTTTTACCAAACACCTGGACGAAGATTTTAATGGCGATAATGAACGAAACGATAAAGTGTCTGCAAAAAGGGATAACATAGTTGACCTGAATTACCCTTTTGAATTGTCGGAAAGGATTCACGGTGACTCAATTCCATATTTAAATAATGCTCCGGCAAGCAAAACTGATCTACTGCTATTAACGACCAATATGAATGAAATCAGAAGCCTCGTGAACGATTACCTCGTGATCAAAAATAATTATAAGGTGAGAGGCGAAGGGGAACTTCCACGACTAATTGATGATGCTTCTCAACTTATTACCATGCTAAAAAACGAGTATCATTTGAAATGAAGAAGAAATCAGCCTGCGCGTGAAAATCAATTGAACAGGTCACAAGAAATAGCTGTGAATCAGAATCAAATATTTCACCATTAGAAATAAAATTATGGAAGTACACAAACATCCGCATCATGTAACACACAAAAAGAAGTGGGGTGAATACCTGCTGGAATTCTTTATGATCTTTTTTGCTGTGTTCTTAGGATTTATCGCAGAAAATGTCAGAGAGCATATCGTAAATCATCAGCGGGAGAAAAAATATATACAAAGCATGTTGCAAGACCTGGAAAGCGATACAACTCATCTTGCTAACGTCATCAGTGTTTATCAAAAAAAAGATGCCTTATTTGATACAGTATTTGCTTTGTATCCGACACTTGCAGCAGGGTACAATCCTACATTGATCAATAGTATCAGAAAAGGAATGCCTTACCCGGATTTTATTTATACAGACAGAACGATACAACAATTAAAAAATTCAGGAGGCATGAGTCTTATCAGAAACCAGGCGGCAGCAAACGCTATTACAGAGTATGACCTCGACATGCGAAAACTGGAGCAGGATATGAATATTCAAACCGGCTTTTTTAATGATGCAGCTAAAAGCTGGCGCGAAATATTCTCTGACGAGATCATTTTATCAAACAGCTTCCAGGCAAATGCTGTTATTACGAATAAAGAAGATTATTTACTGAAATCAGACAGGGCCACATTGGGAAGGTTTTATAACGAATTGTATGATTACAGAAGCTCGTGTGACTATATAAAAAAGGTGCAGAAAGTATTAAAACAAGAGGCCATCAGCCTGATGAAATTATTGAAAAAAGAATATCATTTTGAAAATGAGTAACCGACAAAAAATACCTGAAGAACAAGGGGAAAACGAAAATAAAACCCTTTCGGAAGAGCCATCTTAACAACCGGAGATGTTACCTCAAAAAGCAGGCTTCTCAAAACAAACATTGAAAAAAATATGGAAGTTCAAAAACATCCGCATCATGTAATGCACCAAAAAAAATGGAAAGAATACCTGCTCGAATTCTTCATGCTTTTTCTGGCTGTTTTCCTGGGTTTTATAGCAGAAAACATAAGGGAACATTTGGCTGATCAAAAAAAGGGTGAAGAATATGTCAGTTCTTTTGTTGAAGATTTAAAAAAAGATACTGCGCAATTCACGACACTCATCAGTGAATATGCCTACGCTGACTCAGTAACGAATGAAATTACTGCGTGCTATGATACGGTAAGCCATCACCCGAAATCAACTGATTGTTTAAAAACAGTTCTTCCTTATCTTACCGGTTTTACAGATTTTATATATACGGACCGGACCATTCAACAGCTTAAAAATGCGGGAGGTTTGCGGCTTATCCAGGATAAAGCCGCATCGGATAGTATTATCAGTTATGATGCTTTGGTGAGAAAGGAATTGATACACCAGGACGCATTGGAAATTAACCAGGCCAACTCGATCAGGGCCCTTCAGCAGGAAATCGATTTTATATCATTTCATCAGCTTTATTCACGAGGCCATGCTTCAGTCTCTGATCCGGAATTGCTTCAAGCTGACAGGTCTTCTATTGATCAACTTTTTAATACTTTATGGATATTCAAAGTAAACCTCCGCGGGCAATTGCATAGTGTGCAAAATCTGAAGGCCAGGGCAGAACGATTGATCTCATACTTACAAAACAAGTGATCGACGTCGAAGTATCAATATCCTTTATCTGGCGACTTTCCCGGAAGTTTTAAAACTATGGATTATAATTACCTCGCCGCAGGTGTCAAGCATCTTATAAGATCAGGTTCCTTTAGAGTGTATGAGGAGTGTATGGGTTATGTATGGGGAATGTACGAGTTATGTATGAAGAGAGTATGAGGAGAGTATGAAGAGAGTATGAGGAAAGTATGAGAGAGTATGAGGAGGGTATGAAGAGTGTATGAGGAGAGTATGAGAAGAGTATGAGAAGAGTATGAGGAGTGTATGAGGAGAGTATGAGGAGAGTATGAGGAAAGCATAGGAAAGGCTGGGGAAAGATATGGGAAAGGCATGGAAAAGGCATGGAAAAGGTATGGAAAAGGTATTGCATCTTCCTAAAATTACTTGACAGATTTTCATTTTGGATGGTGATTAGGGATTT
>JBQCIM010000087.1:0-35088 GCA_051953735.1 Ginsengibacter sp. | reverse complement strand
TCAGGCTGAAAAATATTCCTGTTTATTCAAAAAGAAATATCAATATTCTTCATGATGCTTTTATAAAAAAAATAATTTCTATTCTCCGGTATCTTGCTGCCGAACATGATATTCCTTATGGCGGTGATGAAATTTTATTTGAAATTCTGCATTATGATTTTTATAAAATTCCCGCCATTGAAATAGCAAAGTTAACCGTTGAGGTAAACAGTAAAAATTACATCAATCAGCATTGTTCTATCAGAAGTTTGTTGTGTGAAAAATCAAATGCTTTTGCAAAAGATCTTTTTGATGTTGGCATTCATCCGGCTTTGAAAAGCTTTTGTAAAATGATTGAAAAACTGATTGCAGAAGTTTCGAACGTGACGCTTCAATCACTTTTTGAAAAAATAATTTCTGAAGCGGATATTCTCTCCTATATCATGAAAAGTGATGAGAAAGTCAGGCTGCTACAGCTTCTTACTGCTTTGTTTGATTTTATAAAAGATGCTACAGCCAGAAATCCTTCACTCAGTTTGCAGGGTCTCATCGATGTGATTGATCTGATGGAAAAAGAAAATATTTCATTGCCATTGGTAGAATTTTCAGGCAACAGTTTTGGCGTTAATTTATTGACGGCTCATGGTTCTAAAGGACTGGAATATGAATATGTTTTTATAACAGGAATGAATGCGCATTTGTGGGAAAAGAAACAAAATAACAGTGATGGTTATAAACTTCCTGACACCTTATTTTCTTCACTTCCGTCAGACAATCCGCTTGAAGAATTACGGCGTTTATTTTATGTAGCGCTTACCAGGGCTGAAAAAGAGCTTTCTGTTTCTTTTATAAAAATGAAAGCCGATGGCAAAGAAGCAGAGCATTCGATGTTTGTTGCAGAAATTATTGAAGCAAATAATTTAGAAATAATTCCCGTAAATCTTACACAGGACGAATTGATGGAATTTGAGGTTTTAAATTTCATTCCGCAGGCTCCTGAATTAGAAAAAATCGAAGCAGATTTTATCACCTCTGTTCTTGAAAAATATGTGATGAATGTTACTTCTCTGAATAATTATTTGGATTGCCCGATTGGATTCTATTTTAAAAACATCATCAAAATTCCTTCAGGAAAGTCTGAGAACTTAGAGTTTGGAAGCGCTGTGCATTTTGCCATGCAAAAGCTTTTTGAAGACATGCAAAAAGATCCACAGCAACAATTTCCCACAAAAGAAAAAACGATTGAATATTTTAAATGGTACATGAAAAGGCATCGTGAAAATTTTACGAAAGAAGCTTTTGAGAGAAGAATGGAGCAAGGTGAAATTGTGTTGGCTGATTATTATGATGAATACATCAACACGTGCAACAAGATTGTTTCTGTAGAAAGAAATATAAAAAATGTTGTTGATGGAATTCCTATCAAAGGGAAAATTGACAAGATGGAGTTCAACGGAAGAGACGTAAATGTGGTTGATTATAAAACCGGAAATGTAAACAGCGAGTTTACGAAGAAAAAACTATTAGCACCAAATCCGGATAATCCAAACGGCGGCGATTACTGGCGTCAGGCCGTGTTTTACAAAATTTTAATTGACAACATGGATGGAAAAGACTGGAGAGTGATTAGCTCTGAATTTGATTTTGTAGAGCCAGATAAAACAAAAGGTTTTCAAAAAAGAAAGATAATGATTGAACCAGAAGATATTGTTACAGTAAAGCAACAAATAACCGAAGTTTGGAGTAAGATACAATCCCGCGATTTTTATACGGGTTGTGGAAAAGAAGATTGCACCTGGTGCAATTTTGTAAAGGAAAATAAATTACACATCGCCTTGCATGACATTATTGAAGAGGAGCAGGAGATTTAATTTTTATTTAGGAAGATGAAAAAATAATTTCACCACAAAGAATTTAAGTTTGCTTTTCTTAAATGAAAATAAATAATTCGATAATCGTTTTGGCTTTTGCAACTTTCTGTTATCTTCTTTCTGTTCTCGGAAGTGGTTGCGCTCAAATTGAAATGCCTACAGGAGGGCCAAGAGACACGATTCCACCGGTTTTATTAAATTCAACTCCGCCAGACAAAACGACCCATTTTGAAGGAAACAGAATCACTTTCACTTTTGATGAATATGTGCATTTACAAGACTTACAGACAAATCTGTTAGTGTCGCCGGTTCCGAAAATTATTCCGAATGTTACTTCCAAATTAAAAACGGTTTCCATAAAAATCCGCGATACGCTTCAGCCAAATACCACTTATAGTTTTCAGTTTGGAAACTCCGTTCAGGATATCAACGAAAATAACCCGATCAAAAATTTCACATACGTTTTTTCAACCGGTTCTTACATTGATTCGCTTACATTTAGTGGAAACGTAGTGCTTGCAGAAACAGGAAAAGCAGACAGCACATTGATTGCACTTTTGTATAACGATCTCAGCGATTCTGCTGTTTATAAAGTGAAGCCGCGATACGTTGCCAAGTTGGATTCTTCGGGAAAATTTCAATTCAGATATCTTGCGGCCGGCACTTATCATTTGTTTGCATTGAAGGACGAAAGCGGACAGAAAATGTATAACAATCCTTCGCAACTTTTTGCTTTTGCTGACAGTACTGTTCACATTTCTCAAAGTGTAAAGCCTGTGGAGTTGTTTGCTTATTCTGAAGAAAAAAATGAAAAGCCAGCAACAAATCCAACGCCTGCAAATAATAAAAAAAATCCTGAAAAGATATTGAAGTTTACCACGACACTTTCCAGTAATGCTCAGGATCTGCTGACACCTTTGAAAATTAATTTTACGGTTCCTTTAAAGAATTTTGATTCATCAAAAATTAAATTGACCGACACCTTATTTAATCCGGTTCAAACGGCTGTAATATCGATTGATACTACAAAAAAAGAGATTGCTATCAATAATAAATGGCCGGAGGACACTTATTACAAATTGGTAATCGCAAAAGATTTTGCAGTTGATACTTTAGGAGACGAATTAAAAAAATCGGATACGATTTCTTTTAAAACAAAACGCGAAAATGAGTATGGAAGTATCAAACTGAATTTTAAAAATCTTCAGAGAATTGCTCATCCTGTTTTACAATTTGTCCAGAATGATAAAGTGGTTGATTCATTCAAACTTACTTCGCCGACGTTTACAGTAAAATTGTTTAATCCCGGCGATTATGAATTAAGGATTCTGGATGATGAAAATGAAAACGGAACATGGGATCCCGGAAGTTATCATCTGAGAAAACAACCCGAGAAAGTTACTGCTATTAAGAAAAAAATCAACATTCGGGCGGATTGGGATAATGAATACGATATTGTTCTTTAATAAAAATATACATCGTAATTATTTCTTTGTTTACTGTCCCTTGTTGATTCGTTAATTGGTTTATTAGTTAATTCTCAATTCTTAATTTTGCTCCATGATTTTTTCCTCTTCTCTTTTAGAAAATGCGGTAAATGAATTTGCAAAATTGCCTGGCATCGGTAAAAAAACTGCTTTAAGACTTGTGCTTCATCTTCTGAAAAAAGACGTTAGCGACGTAAAACTTTTCAGCGATGTTATTTTAAAAATGAGAGAAGAAATTCATTTCTGCAACCGTTGTTACAATATTGCTGACAAAGAATTATGTAATATCTGTGAAGATCGCAGCCGCAAAAAAGAAATCATTTGTGTGGTGGAAACGATTCGCGATGTGATCGCTATTGAAAGTACACAACAGTACAACGGGCTTTTTCATGTTTTAGGCGGAATCATTTCTCCGCTCGATGGCATAGGTCCTTCAGAATTACAAATTGATTCATTAATAAAACGAGTAAACGAAGAAAAAACGGAAGAATTGGTTTTTGCTTTAAGTCCGAATATCCAGGGCGACACCACCATTTATTATATTAGTAAAAAATTAAAAGATAATCCTGTAAAAATCACTACAATTGCGCGTGGTATTGCATTTGGAGGCGAACTCGAATATGCTGATGAAATGACTTTGGCAAGAAGTATTTCTAACCGGATGCCTATTGAAAGTTATGTTGGTAACAACAAATGGTAATAAAAATTATCGTTGTAAAAACACGAATGAATTCATAATTTATTACCTTGCAGTTCTATGCAAAACTGAAATAATTTGAGCAACACTACCTTTACCGAAAACAAGCCTGTTATTGGATTTTCTTCAGGAGATATTAATAGTATCGGCCCCGAACTGATCATCAAATCTCTTTCAGACAACAGGATGCTCGATTTTTTTACTCCGGTTGTATTTGCAAGTAACAGGGTTATCAATTTTTATAGAAAAAGCTTTCCGGAAATCAATTTCAATTTTACCAGCGTAAAAGATTTTTCTAAAATAAATCCAAAACAAATCAATATTTACAACTGCTGGGAAGAAGAGATCGTTATCAATCCCGGAGAATTAAATGAGATCGGCGGAAAATATGCTGTAAAAAGTCTGAAAGCCGCCACACAAGCGCTAAAAGATGAAGATATTGACGCGCTGGTAACTGCACCGATTCACAAAAAAAATGTTCATAGCAACGAATTCCCTTATACCGGTCACACACCTTTTTTCAAAGATTTTTTTGAGCAAAAAGATGTAGTAATGTTGCTGGCGGCAGGAGATTTCAGAGTTGGTTTGGTAACCGAACATGTTGCGGTAAAAGACATAGCAACATATATTACCAAAGAAAGTATTTTAAGTAAGATCAATATTTTGAATGCTTCTTTAAGAAGAGATTTTAATATCGACAAGCCAAAGATTGCAGTGCTTGCTCTAAATCCGCATGCCGGTGATGAAGGTTTAATAGGAACCGAAGAAATAGAAATTATCAGGCCGGCTGTTGTTGAGGCGAAGCATCATAATATGATCGTAATGGGACCTTACAGCGCTGATGCTTTTTTTGCCCGAGGATATCAAACGCGCTTTGATGCAGTGTTAGCAATGTATCACGATCAGGGTTTAATACCTTTAAAATCATTGTCAATGGGCGAAGGAATCAATTACACAGCAGGTTTGCCGGTGGTTCGCACAAGTCCTGATCATGGGACAGCTCTAGATATTGCAGGAAAAAATAAAGCTGACACATCTTCTTTTATGGCGGCGATTTTTGGAGCTTTGGATATTTTGAAAAATCAAAAATTCTATGATGATAACCGAAAAAATCCGTTGAAAAGATTCAGCACCTCGTTAGTTACCGGAAATGGAGATGAGTAAAACTCCTATTATTTAAAAACAAAATAACTGTTGCCGATTTAGCGTTATTAATTTGTAGTTTTTAATATTTATTTGAACAAAATAATACATTTGTAAAAGGTTTCAGTATTTTTTATAACCCCAATGCATGAATAATATATTTTTAAGCGGCGGACTGGCTTTCGTAATTACCTTTTTTGCTATACCAGTAATTATTGAAGTAGCCAAAGACAAAAAACTGTTTGATGAGCCTGGTGAAAGAAAGGTGCATAAAGCTGTCATTCCTACTTTAGGTGGCCTTGGCATCTTCGGTGGATTTATAATTGCTACCCTTATTGGAGTTCCGCCTGCTGATGCATCTGTTTTACAATATTTTGTCGCAGCGATCATGATCATCTTTTTTATGGGTATAAAAGATGATGTTTTAATTCTTACAGCTACAAAAAAATTTGTGGGACAATTGATCGCTGCCGGAATTATTATAAAATTTGGTGGAATACAGATCACAAATATGTATGGTTTTTTAGGGCTTTACGAACTTGCCCCAACTGCCAGTTTTTTACTCACTTTATTCACCATCGTAGTAATTACCAATTCCTTTAACCTTATTGATGGTGTTGATGGACTTGCAGGAAGCCTTGGCTTATTAACCACACTGATCTTTGGAGCTTATTTCTATTTTTCCGGCTATCCATTGTATGCTGTTATGGCATTATCTCTCGCGGGAAGTTTGGTTGCATTTTTAATTTACAATTTTAATCCCGCGAAAATATTTATGGGCGACACAGGTTCGCTTCTTATCGGACTTGTCAATTCTATTTTGGTGATCAAGTTTATTACTACCGCTTCTGATCCTGCAGCGATTATTCCTTTACAATCAGCTCCTGCTTTGGGCTTTGCAATTTTATTAGTTCCTCTTTTCGATACACTTCGTGTTGTAAGTCATCGTATTTTAAATCGCCGTTCTCCGTTTTGTCCTGATAGAAATCACATTCATCATGTTTTGCTGGATCTTGGATTCTCCCATAAAATGATTGCTTTCACCTGTGTAATTGCCAACATTTTATTTATTGCTCTTGCTTATTTTTTACGTTCTACAGGCACTTCGATTGTGATGCTAACTCTGGCAGCCGTAGCCACCTGTGTTGTTGGAATTGTTTATTACAACAGGCCAAAAACAAAAATTGTTGTTACCAATGGAAAACTTCTCGAGGAGCCGATCATCAAATCTCACAAAATCCTTACTCTTGCCAGTGAAACTGTAGAACAGGACTAATTCTCAAATTATTTTTACTGTTTTTCTACCATTCATAAAAATGCGGTAAATCATTTTAAAGATTCCGGTAATTTATTTGCCGCAACCTGTATATTGCATCATTATTTTTTTAATCATTGCTTATGTCAATACTCACGGTAGAAAATTTATCCAAAACATATGGACGAATCCAGGCATTAAAAAATGTAAATTTCACGGTGCCTCAAGGAACCGTTTTTGGAATCCTTGGCCCCAACGGAAGCGGAAAAACAACCACTCTTGGAACGATCACAGACATTTTAAAACCAACCTCAGGAACGTACAAATTATTTGATGAACCGGCATCAGCAGCAAATCGTAGGAAAGTCGGAACACTACTGGAAACCCCAAATTTTTATCATTATTTATCCGGAGTAAAAAACCTGGAGATCGTTGCAGAAATAAAACAACATGGAAAAGAAGATATCGATCGTGTTTTAGAAACGGTGGATCTTACAAGAAGAAAGGATTCAAAATTCAGCACTTATTCATTAGGCATGAAGCAACGCCTGGCGATTGCCTCATGCCTGCTGGGAAGTCCATCAGTATTGATCTTCGACGAACCAACCAACGGACTTGATCCTGTTGGAATTGCAGAAATAAGAGAACTGATGAAAAGACTTTACCGCGAAGGGAAAACCATCATCATGGCGAGCCATCTTTTGGATGAAGTAGAAAAAGTTTGTACCGATGTGGCAATTTTGAAAAAAGGAGAATTAATCGTTTCAGGAAAAGTAAATGAAATTTTATCGAATGAAGACATGGTGGAAGTAGCAGCATCAGATCATACCAAATTGGTGGAAGTTTTAAACTCAATGAATGAAAAATCCAGAATAGTGGACGAAACTTCTGTAGTAAAAATTTTCTTTCCTATAGGCAAAGCAGATCTTTCCGCAGTGAACAGATTTTGCTTTGATCATGGCGTTACTTTGAGTCATCTGACTCTAAAAAAACAAAGTCTTGAAGCAAGGTTTTTTGAACTTACCAATAATTAAACTTATGACACATCTTTTAAAAATCGAATGGCTCAAAGTAAAAAACTACAAAGCTTTCTGGATTTTTACGATTCTTTATTCATTCGCCATTCTTGGAATTAATTACACAGGATTTTATATCAATGAACTTGCGGTACAAAATATGCCGGCAAGCAAACTTCTTTTGGGAACACCTTATGCCTTCCCGAAGGTTTGGCAAACAGTCGGCTTCATGAGCAGCTGGCTTTTGTATTTCCCGGGAATTCTTTTCATCATGTTGCTTACCAATGAATTTAATTTTAAAACGCATCGTCAAAATATTATTGACGGTTGGACAAGGCAACAATTCATTACTGTAAAATTTGTTTTCGCACTTTTGTTTTCGCTTGCTGCAACTATTTTTAATTTTTTCGTAGCATTATTATTTGGTTTGATCACGACTGGTTCTCATTTTTCTTTTGCAGGAATGGAAAATGTAATTTATATATTTATCCAAACTGTCGCGTACATTACGTTTGCGATGTTTCTCGCTATTCTGTTCAGAAAAAGTGGCGCTGCGATAGCGGTATTTTTTTTATACGGGTTAATTTTTGAATGGCTGATAACTGCGCTGGTCAATTTCAATTTCAATCTTACTCCTGTTGGATATTTTTTGCCTTTGCAGGTAACCGATGTGATGCTTCCGATTCCGTTTGGTGATAAAGTAATTTATAAAGGTGCGCCCGATCTTTGGATTATGGTAATTGCAAGCCTTATCTATGTTGGCGGGTATTATTTCTTTGCCTTGAAAAAATTTACCAATGAAGATTTGTAAAAAATGTTTTCTTTAAAAAACAAATTTAAATTATTTCTTTGCTTACTGTTTTTATTCAGAAAGAAATTCTATTGATAAAAAAGTGAAATGATTTTTGGTAAAAAAATAATACAACCAATAATAAAGGAAATAATTGCAGCAAATAAAACCGCAGAAGCAGACATGTCTTTTACCTTTTTAATGGTAAGATTAAATTGAGGACAAACCAGGTCACAAAGCTTTTCTATCGCAGAGTTAATGATTTCAAAACCTAACACCACTGCGAAACACAGAAAAATAATCATCCATTCTGTTTCGCTTAATGAAAAAAATAAACCAGCAATAATCACCAGCAAAGCAACAACATATTGTATCCTGAAATTTTTTTCATGCAAAAGACAATCTTTTAAACCAGCAAATGCACAGGCAAACGATTTAATGACTCTCATATTATTTTTTTATATCGAATTTGAAAAAAATATTACAAATGTGAAACCACTTTTCGAATAGCATTGCATGCCTTTACAATTTCATCTGCTGCAATAATTAACGGCGGCACAATTCTCAAACAATTGGAAGCAAACAAAAACCAATCTGAAAAGACACCTTCTTCTAAAAGTCCGTTGATCACTTTTTTATTTTGTTCAAAACTCTCAAACTCAAGCGCCATCATCAATCCGCAGCTTCTAATGTTTTTTATTTTTGAATGATGAAGATTATCAAGAAACAATTTTTCTTTTTCAAAAACTGTTTCAACAATTTTTTCATCCAACAAAAATTGCAATGCAGCTTTTCCTGCAGCGCAACAAACAGGATGACCGCCAAAAGTATTGATGTGCCCAAGAACCGGATTGTTGGTCAATGAATCCATAATTTTTTTATCCGCAATAAAAGCACCTAACGGCATTCCGCCACCTAATGCTTTTCCCAGCAATAAAACATCAGGAACAATATCAAATTGTTCAAATGCCCATAAAGTTCCGTTTCTTCCAAAGCCACATTGGATTTCATCCAACACTAATAAAGTTCCTGTTTCAGTACATTTTTTTCTCAAGGACTGCATCCATTTTTTTTCGGGAACAATCACTCCTGCTTCTGCCTGAATGGTTTCTGCGATTACGCAGGCGGTTTGTGTTGTAATAGAATCAAGGCTTTCAAAATTGTTATAATCCAAATGCAAAATATCAGGCAGCAAAGGTCGAAAAGCATTGCGCCAATATTCATCACCGAGAATACTTAAAGATCCTTGCGTACTTCCATGATATGAATTTTTGAACGCTGCAATTTGCATTCTTGCAGTAAAACGTTTTGCCAACTTCATCGCACCTTCTGTTGCCTCAGTTCCTGACGCGGTGAAAAAAACTGAGTTGAGAGAAGAAGGTAAATGATCAGTAAGCAATTTTGCATAAGAAGTTTGCGGAGATAAAATCAACTCTCCGTTCACCATCACATGCATAAAATTCTCTGTCTGCGTTTTGATTGCATCAATTACTTTCTGATTGGCGTGGCCGATATTACAAACACTGATGCCACCGATAAGATCAATGTATTCTTTCCCATTAACGTCGTACAGTCTGCTACCACTGGCTTTCACGATTTCCAAAGCCATCGGATCACGAGATGTTTGGCCGATATGGTTTAAAAATATTTGTCGGTTAGTCATTTAAAATGAGTAAAATAAAAAATAGCAATCATCAATATTTGTTCATTCACTGTAGTTGCCTAAACTTTTCCAACTACTTTCTCCTCCAAAACTTTTTTATACAGTTCTTCATATTGAGGCACGATATTGTGAATATCAAACTTCATTGCCTGTGCTAATGCGTTCTTTTTCATTTTTGCAAATGCTTTTTCATCAGAAAGTATTTTGATAATATTCTTACTCATATCATCTACATCGCCAACTTTGCTGAGAAATCCTGTGACTCCATTGATATTAATTTCCGGTAAGCCTCCCACATTGGTTGAGATCACTGGAACCTGCGCTGCCATTGCTTCCAGGGCGACAAGACCAAAGCTTTCATATTCACTCGGCAACAAAAAAAGATCAGAGATTGCTAAAATTTCTTCCATCTGTTCCTGCCTCCCCAAAAAGCGAATGTCTGTTCTTGCGCACGTTTTTCGGGTAAGGTCTTCAATAAAAGATCGCTCAGGACCATCACCTACAAATAACAATTTGGAAGGAATTACTTTATTTACTTTTTCAAAAACATACACCACATCTTCCACCCTTTTTACTTTTCTGAAATTGGAGGCGTGTAATAAAATCTTTTCATTATTTGGAGCGATCACCTGCTTGAATGGTGTGATTGGCTTTTTATTAAACCGTTTTGCATCAACAAAATTATAGATGACTTCGATCTCTTTCTCCATCTTGAAATTGTTGTAAGTTTCATCCCGCAAATTCTTTGAAACAGCAGTAATAGCAGCACTTTCATTCATAGAGAAAGTAACCACCGGAGAATACGTTTTATCTCTTCCAACCAATGTAATATCAGTTCCATGCAATGTGGTGATCACAGGAATATCAATTCCTTCTTTTAAAAGAATTTGCCTTGCCATGTATGCTGCAGACGCATGAGGAATTGCATAGTGAACATGCAACAGATCAATTTTTTGATTGATGATCACATCAACCATCGTACTTGCCAAAGCAGTTTCATAAGGCGGATAATCAAAGAGCGGATAGGTAGGAACACTTACTTCGTGATAAAAAATATTAGCATGAAAACCGCCAAGCCTCACCGGCTGCTGATAAGTAATAAAATGGATATTGTGTCCTTTCTCTGCCAATGCTTTTCCCAACTCGGTTGCCAATACTCCGCTTCCGCCAAAAGTGGGATAACAAACAATTCCTATGTTCATGTTATTTCATTTAAAATCAAACCATTTTTCTGTGTATAAAATCTACGCAATTTACAACTTCCTGAATGTTAGAAAATAAAGCATAACAAATAGAAAGGGACATTCATAAAACAAGAATTTTTAAATGGAATAGTTAAGTTTGCTAAAATATTTGCGATGAAATAATATGTTTAAATACTTCTTAATGAATAAGTGATTTTGATTTTAAAAAAATATTTACATGGGACATTTATTGACAACTGATAGTATTATCAGTTTTTTTATTCTTGTAATTCTTGAAATTATTTTGGGAGTAGATAATGTGATTTTTGTAAGCATTATTATCAACAGGCTCCCGCAGCAAAAACACAAAAAAGCAAGACTTGCGTGGGTGATTCTTGGGTCAATCGTAAGAAGCGTTTTGCTGCTTGGGTTGGGATGGTTGTTGGCGCAAAAAGGGAAAGCCGTGTTTACCATTTTTAATAAAGGCTTCGATCTGGCAAGCATTGTAATGTTAGCAGGAGGAATATTTTTGATTTATAAATCGGTGCATGAAATTCATCAAAAACTGGAAGGCGAAGATCCAAATGCATTGAAACCAAAAACGAAACCACTCAGTTTTTCAAAAGCAATTTTTCAGATTGTTTTGGTTGACATGGTTTTTTCTTTTGACAGTGTTATCACCGCTGGTGGCACTGCAAAACATGTTGAAATAATGATTGCCGCTGTCATCATTGCAATGATCATTATGTTTTCTTTCAGTCCTTATATTGCTGCTTTTATTCATAAACACCCAACATTCAAAATGCTTGCACTTTCCTTTTTGGTGATGATTGGTCTAAGCCTTGTTATAGAAGGTTGGGCTGCAGACAAAGCGGAAGAGCTGCATCTTAAAAATTATATTTATTTCGGAATGGCGTTTTCTTTTATTGTTGAAGTGCTGAACATGGTGATGATAAAAAGGCAGAACAAGAGAGTAGTGCAATTGGATGAACCTGAGTTGGAGCAGTAAATGAAGAAATAAAAGGAATTTATTTTCTGATTTTCGATCGTAATTTTTATTTCATGTTTATCCCAAAATCTTCTTTACAATCGCAGGACCTTCATAAATAAAACCAGTCCAAACCTGGATAAGATTTGCGCCATTTTCAAACTTTTCTTTTGCATCGTGTGCAGAAAAAATTCCTCCGCTGCTGATAATTGGAATGGTTCCATTTGTTCTTTGATGAATATACTTTGTTATTCGTGTAGATACTTCAGTTAAAGGTTTTCCACTTAATCCACCACGTCCTATTTTATCAATTTCTTTTTCAGAAATGATCAAATTTTTTCGGCTGATGGTTGTGTTTGCTGCTACCAATCCATCCAATTTTATTTCCATTGCAAGATCAATAATATCATCAAGGCTTTGTTGATCAAGATCCGGAGAAATTTTTAAAAGCAAAGGCTTTTTGCTTTTTTTTGTCTGATCGATTTGCTGAAGATTAGTTAGAATCTTTTTTAAAGAATCTTTTTGTTGAAGATCTCTTAATCCAGGGGTGTTTGGCGAGCTTACATTTACTACAAAATAATCGACTGTATCATGTAATTCATTAAAGCAAATTTCGTAATCTTCCCATGCATCTTCGTTTGGCGTGATCTTGTTTTTCCCAATGTTTCCGCCAATGATCAATTTAGAGCCGGTATTTTCTGACCTATAGCTTCTAACCCGCTCTGCTACTGCTTTCACACCATCATTATTAAACCCCATCCGGTTAATAATTGCCTTGTCTTTTGGCAAACGAAACAATCTTGGTTTGGGATTTCCGCTTTGTGGTAATGGCGTTACAGTTCCTATTTCTACAAAACCAAAACCTAACGTTTCCAATTCATGGAGGTACTTTGCATTTTTATCGAAACCGGCCGCAAGACCAACAGAATTTGAGAATGTAATTCCAATAACTTCTTTCGAAAAATTTCCATGTGGAGTAAATTTCTTTTCTAATTTTTTTTTTATGAAAGAAAAGCTGCAAAAAAATCGCAGTATGTTCATTGAAAAATAATGAACGTCTTCTGCATCAAACCAAAATAATATGTTGCGAAGTAATTGATACATTTTGACGGCGAAGATAATAATTGAAATTTTTTTAAATACACCTTTCGAAACCTAATGCAACCATGTTATTTGAAATAATGCTATTTTCTCGTTTACTGGAATCTGGAAATTCATTTTGCTTATTTAGGCGCATAATTTAAATTTATGCGTATATTTGAAAAAGCATTTTTTATGACAGTAAAACTAAATCTTACTATTGATGAATCGGTAGCAAAGCGTATAAAATTATATGCGAACCGGAAAAAAACTTCTGTGTCAAAAATTGTTGAAAAGCAATTAGAAGATGTACTTAAATCAGAAAAAAAAGATGACTCTTTTCGAAAATTTCTGGATAAATACGCTGGCTCTATTAAAAGAGATAAGCCATTAAATATTGATGAAGAAAGAGATAACTACATAAAAGAAAAATATGGCTTGTAATGCTTTTTTGGACACTAACATTATTATTGATTTATTAGATCCACTTCGTCCTTCTCATGAAGAATCAATGCATCTCTTCAGCCTGCTTGAACAAGAAAAATTTAAGGGTTATTACTCTGAAAGTGTGGTTACAACTACCGCTTATGTTATCCGGAAGGATTATCCAAAAAATAAAATTTGCGAAATCATTGAATCTCTGAATAAAAGGATCATTCTTTTACCATGTGAAAGCCGTGATATAAAAGAGGCAAGCAGAAAATTGCCACCTGATTTTGAAGATGCATTACTCTATGAAATAGCGCTTCATCATGAGCTTGATTATTTTATTACTTCCAATACAAAAGAATTCAAAACTATTCAAAAAGCTACCCTGCCGGTGATAAATGCAAAAGCATTTAATAAGATTTTAGAGTAATTGAAAGCAACTTTTTTTACTTCTTTGTAAACTCATCCAAAAGCCACATAACCGTTGCCCCTTCTTCTGCAGGAGTTGGATTTGGTCCTTTATCCAAAAAATAATTCACCACTTTTTGAATTAATGGTTGCTGAACGTGTTGAAGTGGTTCAAACAAAATTTCTTCTGTTCTTCCATTTGTGATGATCTCAATTTTTTTATGTTCAAATACCGGAAAGCGCATCACTCCTTCACTTCCCTGGATTTCACACAAATCTTTTACGTTTTCTTCAGCAACATTAAAACACCACAATCCATTAAAAATAACACCCGATTTGAATAAAATATTTCCCGAAACAATATCATCTGCTTCATACAAATCTGCCTGATTGCCGGAATATCCAAACGCTTTTTCAACAGCGCCAAAAAACCAATACATCAAATCAATCTGGTGCGGAGCAATATCATGAAACAGGCCACCACCGGCTATTTCAGGATTTACACGCCATGCTACTTTTGGAATTTGCAATGCTTCTTTGTTCAAAGATTTTTTATAAAATTCCAACTTTGCAAAACGAACATCTCCAATAATTTTTTCAGAAAGTAATTGTTTTACTTTATTAAATAGTGGTTGTCCACGGCGGTAATGCGCTACTGAAACTTTTACATTTTTTTCTTCTGCAACTTTCGTGATCATATTGGCTGAAGCATAATTTAATGCCATCGGCTTTTCAATATAAACCGGTTTTCCGGCATTGATTGATGCTATCGCATATTCCTCATGAAAAGCAGGCGGAGTGGCAATATAAATCGCGTTTACTTCATCATCATTGATCAATTCTTGGGCAACATGATACCATTTTGGAACACCATGCCGTTGCGCATAATCCTTTGCTTTTTCAGCATCACGACTCATTACCGCCACCAATGAAGAATCATTTACTTTATTAAATGCAGGGCCACTTTTTACCTCTGTTACATCGCCGCAACCGATCATTCCCCAGCGTATCTTATCCATTGAAATTATTTAGATTTTTGTAAAAACAAGTTGATTTATTCTCCAGGATGATATGTTTTTTCAGCATGTTTCAAAACGTCTTCTTTGTAAAACAAAACGTCTTTAAAAATTCCTTTTGAGTACATATAACCTTCATCAAAAAAATGTTTTGAATTTGGATTGCCACTTTCGCCGCCGGCTAACAAAGATTTTGCTCTGATCGTTTTTCCAAACTCAACAGCGCAAATAAAACTATTTCCATTAACGCCATATCTTTTTTTTGTTCCGGGGAAAGGACGGCTGCTGTAAGAAGGAATCATGCCCCAGGTTGAAGAAGCAAAACCAACCGGAATGCTTGTTGAATCATCATTAAAAGTTGGTTCAATATTATCAGAAATTCTTTGAAAACGATTGATCTTTCCCCACTCAGTTTTCCAGCTTCCAAATGTATTCTGCAAATATTTTATGGTTGATAAAAATGGTTGCAACAATTCATCAGCAGAAGCAGTTGCTGCAAATTCTTTCGTCTTGCTTACCTGGTCATCGTCCTCTCCTCGCGGAACCTTTGTAGCATAAATTGCTCTTAATAATCTTTCGCCCCAATTCACTGCAAGTGTGGTTGCCACGGAGTTTTCTCCGCATCTGTAATTCCAGTTTTTTAGAATATTGATTGGATCAATTAATTGAGAATACAATGAATCATCCCTTGAAATATTTTTTTCAAATGCATTTATCAATGCAGGAACCAACACTTCAAACGCAGCCAGATAAGTATCATAGCCTTTTCCAATTACTTTATCAATGGTATAAGATTTTTCCTGGGGAAGAATTCTGAGTGCATTGATCGCACGAAAATTTTGTCCGTCAGGAGCCATGTAAGCAGGATAATCTTTTTTCTTTGGACTGTATTTTCCTGCGGCAGTAAACGGAGTTGAATTGCAATTTTCTATCCATCCGTTCGGTGGATTATAAATGTGAATCGTTTCATTCACCGGATGCAATCCTTTCCAATCGGTAGCAGAAGTAGTGCCATCCACTGGCTTTGACCAATCATATTTCGGATCTCTTCGTGGAATAAAATTTCCGTGCCAGTAAGCGATGTTTCCTTCTGCATCAGCATAAACGGTGTTGTTGGAAGCATTCGCTAAAAGGTCCATCACTTTTTTGTAATCCGAAAAACTTTTTGCTTTGGTTCGAAGCCAGCTTTGTTCCAAACCTTTGATGTCTCTGTTATCGGATTTTACACTGATCCATTCGCCATTTCTTTTCGCCATAATCGGACCATGACCTGTAAATAATGCATCAATAATTTTTGTTTTCATCGAATTGCCTTCGCTATAATTCAAGGCAATTTTTTTATGTACAACAGGTTTTTCTTCTCCATTATACAGATAAAAAAACTGGTTATTTTTTGAAGTAATTTTTTCAATATAAGCGTCTGAAACATCGGCGTAGCTTGAGGTGTGCATCCATCCACAATGTTCATTAAAGCCCTGATACACAAAAAATTGTCCCCAGGTCACCGCGCCATAAGCATTCAATCCTTCATCGCTCACGACATGAACTTCAGGGCGAAAATAAAAAGTGACATGTGGATTTATATATAGGATAGCGTGATGGGATTGAGTGATCTTTGGAGCGAATGCAAAACCATTGGAGCCAGTTACCTTTTCTTCTTTATATTCATTCAAAGCGATTGGTTTATTTTCTCCTGAATAAAAATTTTCCAACTCGTGAACAGAAATTCCGCCAGTGCTGATAGCACCGATACTTCCATCTGTCCAAAGCAAAGGATACCATGGTTGAAAGCGGGTTAGTAAAGCAGGTTTTACCTGTGGATTTTTGTAAAGAAAATAATTGATTCCATCAGCATAAGCATTACATAATTTTTTCAGCCAAAGAGGTGCGTTATTATAATCTTTGATTGCATCAGCAGAATCGATCACCAAACGAATCATTAAATCATTATACAAATCTTTTTTCCCATTGACTTCAGAAAGCCGGCCCAGCTTTTCAATGTAATTCATTTCAACGCGATTAAAATCATCTTCACACTGCGCGTACAACAAACCGAAAGCCGCATCAGCATCGGTTTTGCCATAAATGTGCGGAATGCCATAATTGTCTCTGATGATCGTAACATTGTTTGCTTCCTGCTTCCATTTTGAAATTTCTTTTGGAGAAAAAGGTTGAGCAAAAATTTGCAGTGGAAGAACAAATAATAACGAAATTAAAATTCTCATGAGTATAAATTAATGCGCCTGATTGGCTTTAAAAACACGGATAAAATTACCGCCTAAAATTTTATCAATGTCTTCTTTTGAATAACCGCGCTTCACCAATTCTTTTGTGATCATTGGATATTTAGTCACATCGGTTAGGACCTTCGGAGTGAAAGTAATTCCGTCAAAATCGCCGCCAAGGCCGACATGATCAATTCCGGCAAGTTGTACAATATGATCCAAATGATCAAATAACAAATGAAACGGCGCCTGCAATTCTTCCACTTCTTTTGGATATTCTTTCGCAATAATTGCATCAGCTTCAAAATCTTTTTTACCGGAATCTATCAGCGCCTTTTTTTCTTCCCTGTGTTTTTTAAAATAAGCGGCTTCTTTACGGCTAATTGTACTGTCAAGAAATGCGGGATAAAAATTCAAATCGATCACTCCACCATTTTTGGCAACGGCAAGTATCTGATCATCTTTCAAATTTCTGAAAACGGGGGAAAGCGCATAAGCATCGCTGTGAGAGATCAAAACAGGTTTTGTAGAAACTGCAATCGCGTCCCAAAAAGTTTGTTCTCCAGTGTGACTCAGATCCACCATCATCCCCAATTCATTCATTCTTTTAACCACTTGTTTTCCAAAATCAGAAAGTCCTTTTTTCTGGTTGGATGTATTATTTTTTTGATGACCGGATTCATACTCAGCGCTCGTTGCCCACGAATTGTTATTGTTCCATGTCAGTGTCATGTATCTTGCTCCTCGTTTATAAAGACTATCGAGTTTATTGAGATCATCTTCAATCATGTGACCGCCTTCTACGCCGATCATTGCCCCAAGTTTGTGTTCTTTTACAGCTTCTTCCAGTTGTGCAGGATTTGTTACCAGCATCATTTTAGAAGGATTGCGATCGATCCACGCATATAAGGTATCAATTTCTCTATTGGCAAACTGATAAGGGTTTGGTTGTTTTCCGTCACAAAAAATAGAAAACACCTGAACGTCTAAGCCGCCTTTCAACATTCGGTTCAGATCGCTGTGAGTTTTCCCTGTAAGGTCCTGATCAAAGATCAAACCTTTTTCAATACAGGCGCTGATAATGTCATTATGTGTGTCACAAACAATTGCTTCCTGGTGGATTTTTTTATAAGATTGGCAGTTGGCAGAAGCGGTGATTCCAAAAGCAATAGAAAGAAAAAGCAAAGATTTCATGTTAGATTGTTTTAGAAAAAATCACTCTAAATGTATAGAAAAAAGATGGCGAAGATTATTTTTTTAATCTTCGCCATTTAAAACAAGCATTTAAATCTTACTCTTTAACAAATTTACTTACGGCTGAATTGCATCCATTATTGCATATGGCTTTAATAAAATAGCTTCCCGCAGGCAAATTAGAAACATTCAGATCAAGATTATTTCCGCCATTGATCACTGAAAAAGATTGTTGAGAGATTCTTTTACCCGCAAGGTTCGTAATGACAAGGCTTATCTGATTGCTGGCAGGTGAAGAAACAATTACATTCAATTTATTTTTTGCAGGATTTGGATAAACAGCACTTAAAGAAAGAGTATTTAATTGTCCTCCTTTTATAAAAATCACATTTGAATAAGAAATGTGACCATCTTTATCAACCTGTTTCAGACGATAAAAAACGTCTGTGCCTGCTGCTTTGGTATCAGTGTATTGATAATTTAATGTAGAACTGCTGTTGCCATTTACTGCTTTTGAATTCACAAAGGAAAGTTCTCTGAAATCTTTTCCATCAAATGAATATTCGATTTCAAAACCCTGGTTATTCACTTCTGTAGCAGTTGACCAGGACAAAATATTATTGTTTCCAACATGTTGCCCTTTGAAATACAATAGTGAAACAGGGAGTGATACAGCAGGCCCCGAAATTGTAAATGTTCCTCTGGCACTTAAGTTAGAGAAGAAATTATAAACACGGAAGAAATAAGTGGTTCCGGCAGTTGCATTAATAGTAATTTGTTCTGTTCCTCCATTTTGTGAAGTATCGCTACAAGTTAAAGAAGTTAATGAACCACATGTTCCACTAAAAGCTTCCACCACGGCATCAAAAGATCCCTGACCATCAACGGTTATTATAGCTGGACCGCTTGCAGCAGCTGTATATTGATACCAAACATCATCGTTGGCAGTACCAGTAAATCCGTTACAATTAATAGCAGGCATACTTTGCGTAGCACCAACCGTGTTGCCGGTTATCGGCGTACTTGTAAGATTAATTGCACCGCTGCAATTATCATTTGCGGGAGGCGGAGGAGGAGCCATTGTAGTAAATGATGTGCTGGATGAGATACAGCCCATTGCTGAGCCAGAGCTGTTTACAGGAACTACATACCAAAAATATTGAGTGCTATAATTAGCATCTTTGAATACTATAGAATCAGCAGTAACGGTTCCGAGTAATTGTTTTGGCGGAATCTTCGTGCTGAAATAAACATCGTAGGAAGTTGCACCAGCAACAGGAGTCCATTTAAGAGTGATAGATGGATACGGATTTACGTCAGTGGCGCCATCTATAGGAGAAACATTGGTAGTACATCCGGGAGATTGAGCATTCAGATTGGTAAGAAACAAAAACGGTAATAACAGGGCATAGAGTTTTTTCATAACAGTAGATTTTTGGCGGTAAAGTTATTCAATTTGAGGCAAGTAAAAAGTATTTTAAAAAAATTAATCAATAAAGGTTTTTTTTTAATTCAAATTCAGGAATTGTTTAACCTTTAAACGATTTAAAGCAATTATTATTTTTCGCTGAAAAGTTGATTTCTTTGCGTCCAAATTGATTCAGCAATTACCGAAATCTTTTGCTTACTACTAACTCCTTACTTCCTGATGGATATTGATAAAAACCTTCGCCTGATTTTGTTCCTAAAATTTTTGCGTTTACCATATTGGTTAATAAAGGACAAGGAGCATATTTCGGATTGCCGAAACCTTCGTAAAGAACATTTAAAATAGAATGACAAACATCGAGTCCGATAAAATCTGCCAGTTGCAGAGGCCCCATTGGATGCGCCATTCCAAGTTTCATCACTGTATCAATTTCTTCTACTCCGGCAACATTTTCATACAAAGCATAAATCGCTTCATTGATCATCGGCATTAAAATTCTATTGGCAACAAAGCCCGGATAATCATTTACTTCGCACGGAATTTTTTCTATTTGTTTTGAAAGTTCGATGATCGTTTCGGAAACACTTTTATCGGTTGAATATCCGTTGATCACTTCTACCAATTTCATCACAGGAACGGGGTTCATAAAATGCATTCCGATTACCTTTTCAGGTCGTTTGGTAACAGAAGCAATTTTGGTAATTGAAATGGAGGAAGTATTGGAAGCAAGAATACAATTTGCGGGAGCAAATTCATCGGTTTCTTTAAAAATTTTCAATTTCAGATCCAGGTTTTCTGTAGCAGCTTCTACCACCAAATCACTTTTTTCTACTCCTTCTTTTATTGATGCAAAAGTGGAAATATTGTCAAGAGTTTTCTTTTTGATTTCTTCTGAAATAGTATTTTTAGCAATTTGTCTGTCAAGATTTTTTTGAATCGTGTTTAATGCTTTATTCAATTGATCCTGCGAAACATCAATAAGATTTACAGAAAAATTATTTTGCGCAAATACATGTGCGATGCCGTTTCCCATCGTTCCTGCGCCGATGACAGCAATATTCTTTATCGTCATAAATTATTTTTTCTTCTGAGGTTCACAATTTACAACAGTAAACAAACAAATAACGCGGATTGGTATTTAGCCGTTACTTATTTTTAAAATCGCCTCTTTTCCACGCTTTGATAAATTCTGCCCAGGCGAGCGGATTAAAAATGTTTTGAGGTGGAAGTTGTCCTGCTGAATAATATTTCCTTTGATTTTGTTTAAAATAATAGTCGGTAGCCTCGCGACCGTTGGTAGGATAAACTGAAAGCAAAGCTCTCCGGTTGGCTTCAGATAAATTTTTTCGGGCTATTTCCTGTTCATCATCCGGAACATTTGCATTGGCAAAATCACGGGCAAATTGTTCCTTGGTAGGATATTTTTTAATAATTGTCGCGGCAAGATAAACTGTGTCCTGAACCATCAATTGTATCATACTTTGTTGATTGCCATCAAGATTTTTTGGGATAGTAACTAATTTGGGTTTGTAGCCAACGCTGGTAAATTCAATCTGATCTCCTTTTAAAACAACAATAGAAAAAACGCCCTGGTCGTTGGTCATCGTTCCCTGGTTTCGCCCTTTTACCATAATACTTACTGCCGGCAAACCCTGCAAACTATCAGCGGACATCACCACGCCATACAACTGCACCACCGAATCTTTGTAATTTTCAAATTGCGCTTTCACCACAACAGGAAAGGCAAAAAAGAGGAATAAAAAGTATGGTACAAATTTTTTCATAAATGGAATGTAAAGTTCGGTTTTTATTGCCAGAAGTTCCTGTTTAAGTAAACAAAGTAAGGTTATCAATGTTTAAATTTGCGGCCACTATTTCTTTTTAACAAAAAATTGAACCATGACCGAAAATGACGTTCTGAAAGCTTTGAGTACTGTGGAAGAGCCGGATTTTAAAAAAGATCTTGTCACCTTACAAATGGTGAGCGACATAAAAATTGAAGGAAACAACCTTTCGTTTACCGTAATACTAACCACTCCTGCCTGCCCATTAAAAGACCTTATCAAACAAAGATGTTTTGATGTGATACATTCAATGATCGGCGAGGATGTTGACATCAAAATTAATTTTACCAGCAAAACCAGTTCTTTAAGAACCGACAAAAATGAGGTTTTGAAAGATGTAAAAAATATTATCGCTGTGGTAAGTGGAAAAGGCGGCGTTGGCAAAAGCACTGTTGCAGCCAATCTTGCACTTTCCATTGCTGCCGGCGGGGCAAAAGTTGGATTGATGGATGCGGATATATATGGACCAAGCGTTCATATCATGTTTGGCATTCGCGGCGAAAGACCACAGATGAGAGACGTAAACGGAAAAGGGAAAATCGTTCCAATTGATCGTTATGGAATCAAAGTGATGAGCATTGGATTGCTCGTGGATGAAAGGCAAGCAGTTGTTTGGCGCGGGCCGATGGTGAGCAGCGCTATCAGGCAGTTTGTAACAGATGTTGATTGGGGCGAACTCGATTATTTAATTATTGACATGCCGCCGGGAACCGGAGATATTCATCTTACTATTACACAAACAGTACCGGTTACGGGAGCAATTGTTGTTACCACACCGCAGTTAGTTGCGCTTGCGGATGCCAAGAAAGGAATTACCATGTTCAATCAACCGGGGCTGAAAGTGCCAGTGATCGGTCTTGTAGAGAATATGAGCTATTTCACACCGGCAGAATTACCGGAAAATAAATATTACATTTTTGGCAAACATGGTGGCCGCAATCTTGCCAGTGAATTTGATATTACTTTCCTCGGCGAAATTCCTTTGGTTCAATCGATTCGTGAAGGCGGAGATTTAGGGATTCCGGTGATGATAGGCGATGATATCATTTCTAAAAAAGCTTTTATGGAATTTGGTGACAGAGCCGTAAGAGCTATCTCTTTACGGAACGCGCAATTGCCGGTGACAAAAGTGACCGAGGTTTTGGAGATGTGAGAAAGTGATTGATGTGTTTTCTAAAGAGATTTTGTTGCTATATTCATTTCAAAACAGCAAATAAAAAAATCGTTTTATTTCTTCGTTTATTATTTTGACTTTCTACAAACTCACTTCCTGCACTCCCCCATGCAATTGAATTTCTTTTCCATTCCAAATAAATGTTCCGGTTAATTTTTCTGGAAGGATAATTTCTCCTTTTATATTTTTATCTTTTCGTGTAAGCATCACTGTTATAGTACCAGATGGAACTGGCATTGAACCGTTTATTTCTGTCAGTTCGCCCATCGCCGGCGCAATTTTTACTTTTGAAAAACCAGGAGCTAATGGAGTAATTCCGCAAATCGTTGCTAAAAAATCATATTCAGGACTCGCCGACCATGCATGGCAATCAGAACGTGTGGGATCCGGTTTTTCTGCAAAAGTGGTGAGGCCTTTTTTCAACATATCGCGCCACGGTGTTAGTTGCGAATAATACAGATCACTCATTCCAGCTTTTATCATTGCTCTTGTCAGGTAAAAACGATAATAAAAAGTAGCCTGGCTTAAACTTGTATCATACAATATTTTTTCCACCACTTGTTTTTGCTGTTTTTCAGGAATTGCATCTGCTAAAATTGCCATGATACCGGCGTGCTGGCTGAAAGTCTTTTTTTCCGGAGTGTTTGCCATTTCCATTCGCGTTTCATCAAAACATTTTTCAAAAGTATTTTTTGAAAGAGTATTCGCCAATTGTAAGTAATGTTGCGCCTTTTCTTTTTCTCCAAAAGATTCAAAAAGTTTGGACGCCTGTCGCAAAGTATAGACATATTGCAAAGTGATCACCGAAGAATTTCCATCATTGGCTCCGTCCGGCGTTCCACCGGGAAATGCATCATTCCAATCAACAAAATTCCACCACGGCATTGGCCCGAGCATTTCTTTGGTGGTGTCAATATGTTGCTCATACCACTTCAAAACAATGCTGGCGCCGTCCAAATATTTTTTCAAAAAATCACCATCGGCGCAGTGCATCCAATAATCATACAACATCGAAACCCAATAAAGCGAGAACGGCGGAATCACCTGCAAACGACTGCTTGGATACCGGCCTTGAGTAAGCCCGTCAGGAACGCGCGAATTAAAAAAATCGTTGATCGCTTTTCGCATCAATCTGTTGTCGCCCGTGTTGTACAGTGAAATCAGTGATTGAATCCGCGTGTCACCTTCATACTGCAATTGCTCATAATAAGGGCAATCAAAATAAGTTTCACCGGCACATAACCTGGCAGTTCTCCAACCCACTTTCCACATGTCTTCCAGGGAAGAATCATTACTTGTAAAAGTAGCTTTCTGCACAAATGGATAAGCCGTAAAAATTCCATAAAGATCATCTAACTGAAGAGATTGATCTTTCGTTGTAATTTCCAATTGAACATAGCGCCAGGTTCGAAGCCACAAAGGGCTGAAAGAACGATTCTTTCCTCCATCGGGATAAAAAATATCATACAAGCCTTTCATGATCTTTCCGGCGGTTTCATCGCGGTTTCCCTTCTCTCCGGAAGTATCAAAAAGCGCTTCCGCATAAGTAATTTTTACAGAAGCATTTTTGCCACCGCTAACTTTCAAAACAGGATAACCAATAGTTTCAAAAGATTGATCGATCAAAATAGTTTTGGTGGTATTTGCCGGAATAGTAACCGGATGATTTCCCTGCAGAAAAGAAGAAATCGTTTTATTTCCTTGTTTACTGCATTCAAATTTCATTCGCTGAATTTTTTGTTCCATCTGCGGAATGGTTCTCGGCGAAAGCGTCCATTTATTGTCGGATCCAAAACCTTGCATCACGACGGGTGTATAATCAATCGCTGCATGTTGCCATGTTGTATCATTGTAATTTTCGTTTTGCCAATTCCATGGATATGCATTTCCATTTACTTCGTCACCGGGCCCAACCACCATATAAGTTTGCAACACCGCTCCCATATTGGTGGCACAAGGAGTGTAGGCCGTGTCGTGCAACACTTTCCAACTGGTGTCGGTATTAGCGATTTGTTCCTTTTTCGAATCACCTTGTAAAAGAAAACTGGTTTCCTCTGTGATTTGTGCAACCGGTCCGAACTCAGCCATATTCCAAACTAAAGCAGCAATAGTATTTTCCCCTTCATGCAGATATTGGCTGATCTCATAAGTTTCAAAATTCCAGTTGTATAAACTGCTTCGCGCCGGGCCGTTTCCAGCTTGTTTTCCATTAACAAAAAGCCGGTAGCGATTATCAGCGGAAACGTGAATGATAAAAGAAGAAGGTTTTTCGGAAAGATTGAATGTTTTTCGAAAATGATAAACGCCATAAATTCTCGGAGAAACGTTTGGGCAATTGATCCAATGCGCATTCCAGTCGCCATTAAGCAATTTTGCATCGATGGGAATATTTTGCGCTTTCAGAAAAGGTTTTACTAAAAGAAAAATTAATAAAAGCAGGAGAGTTTTTTGATTCATAACGCTAATCTATGAAATTATCAAGAGAAGTTTTTTCATCAAATGTGAAGTGATTAATGAGATTACTCATTTTCATATAATATTCTTACTCAGGCAACAAAACTTTAAACACTCGTATCTATAAACTATTACCAATTCACATTTCATGAAAAAATATTTTATTCCCCTTTTTGCAGCTTGCAATATTTTCTGCGGTTGTCAAAAACCTTCCGAAAAGAAAGATGTTGGAAGACCAGCTCGAACAGATAGTTCATCTATTCCGAATGTTGGAATTACCTATGAAGTGATCACAACTGATACTTCTGGGTGGTCGGGAATGTGGAATGGAGAAAATGGAAGATTAACCGGCACTTCGTTAGACAGCATTACTTATGGAAGTCCGATTTACCTGCACTCAGGTTGGACTTATACAATTGCGGCTCCATCAGTCAATTTTGTTCCATTGATATCGGTTTTTACAAAAACCTTTAGTGGCGATATTACGATAAATCTTTACAAGGATGGAAAGTTGATTAAATCAATCAGTAACTATCCGATGCTTGGTATGGCAAGACTATTACTGATGCCAGATTCTATGCAGACTAACGGTACCGCTGCAAACCCCGTGCTTACTTATGAAGTAACAATAAGCGATCAGGATACTTCCAAATTTGCATCAGATGCCTGGGTAGGTCACTGGTACAATGCGGATGGAATATATAATGACAGCACTAATCCATCGCTTAAGGATTTTCCAATATCTGCAGGATGGAAATATTCTTTTAAGCCGGATCATCTTCCTTTTACAATGTCTATGCAAGCGACTCCATATACTAAAAACGGGAGCACTGTAACCATTAATTTTTATGTAAACGGTGCATTAGTAAAATCTGCTTCCGGAAGAGATTGGATTTACCCACCATTAACTTATGTTGTACAATGATGGAAATAACTAAAATGTTTTTAAATAATATTGCCAGGAAATAAATTTTACACCGTGTGACGGAAACAGAAATTATTGAAGGTTGTCTCAAAAAAAATATAAGCTGCCAGCAGGCACTCTTCAATAAATATGCGGGTGTATTAATGAGTATTTGCCTTCGTTATGCAACTGATAAGGCAGAAGCAGAAGATATGCTCCAGGATACTTTTGTAAAGATTTTTACCGCTATTGATAAATTCAGATTCCAAGGATCTTTTGAAGGCTGGACAAAAAAAATTGCCGTCACAACTTCTCTGAAAAAATTACAGCAAAAGAAAATTCAATTCAAAGAAATTTCTTTTGAGCAGAACGCATTACGGCTTGATCCAGAAATAATCTCTATCCTTTCAGAAAAAGAAATAATCGAAGCAATTGCTTCATTACCTGATGGCTATCGGATTGTGTTTAATTTATACGTGCTGGATGGATACAGCCATGATGAAATAGCAAAATTGCTTCACATTAAGCCGGTTACCAGCCGCAGTCAATTACTCAAAGCAAGGAAAATGCTTCAAAAGAAAATACTTTCAAACTATAAAATTTCTTCAAAATGAACGCAGATCGCTTTGATCAGATGTTGAAAAAAAAACTAGATGGGTTTGCCTCTGATGTTCCCGGGGAAATGTGGGAAAGGATTACCAGCATGAAACGCCATAAAAAAAAACCTACGGCAATTTTTTTGATCTTTATTTCTATTATCTTCTTGCTATTTGTTACTATTGGCTATAAGCATTTTTTTATTCATTCAAAGAATATCGAAAATAAAACGAAAACAGCAAAAGTTATCGTGGAAAAAAAATCTGCTGCTATTAAAAATAATGAGACCGCCCAACTTTCTGTAAAAGATAGTCTCTCCAACAGCACTGTTTTAGCAACTGCAAATTTGGTCACGTCAAAAAAATCTTTATCTTTTACTCGTCGAAATAAAAATACAATTTCCTCTGAACTCCGAAATCTTAAAAACAATTATGGCTCTGCTAATTCAAAATTTATTCCTTCAATAAAAGAGCAGGTTGGTAAAAGAGATGACACGTCAAAAAAAGATGAAAATATTATAGACAATGGTGCCCCAACTACTTCCTCAAAAAAAAGTTTGAGCAACACAGATACAACAACTTCTTCTGAAAATAAAGAAATTCCCCAAGCTGAAAACAACGATAAATTTTCAATAGAATTATTTGCTTCTCCTGTTTATCCTGTAAATAACATCAGATCTTCCAATACAGCATATCAGCAACTTTTGAAAAATTCAGGAACAATACAACTATCTGCTGCATTCGGAATAAGGTTCAGATATTCAATCACTGGAAGAATATCCGCAAAAGTTGGAATTAATTACGATATGGTAAATGAAAAAATAAATTTTAAAAATAGCCTTGACGATCAACTGTTTAAAGTAATTGATAAATATCGATTTTTAAATGTCCCTTTGCTGATCAGTTATAAAATTAAAAATCAAAAACCTTTTTCGCTTTCAATCAATACCGGTGTTGTCCTAAATGTTTCGTCGAAATATGAAGGTGCACTACCCTCAATAGAAAGCGAACCGACTAATATTGCAAATGTGTATTACGTTAATACCGGCATTGGCTTCTATTTTAGTGCCGCTATTTCAAAAAACATCGACAATAAAACCTATCTTTTTGCTGAACCTTATTTGCAGTACAACGTAAAAAATATGACAAACAGCTTTCAGCCGTTTCAACAAAAATTCCATTTAGCAGGCGTTAACATAGGAGCCGGATATCGTCTGTTTCATGAAGCTGACAAATAATAAATTGAAAGTTATTTAGAGCGCTTTCAAGTGCTTTTTAGAAAATCCACTTATTTATTTGTTTACTGGAAAAAGAAAAAAAATTACCTTCACGGTTCCATTTTCGGGATGTAGCGCAGCCCGGTAGCGCGCTTCGTTCGGGACGAAGAGGCCGCTGGTTCGAATCCAGTCATCCCGACTAATCGCTTCTGAATTACTGAAAAAATATTTACATTTAAAAATCAATTCCCGACCAGGTTTTTTTATTCTTCTCATATTTTTCATAATCAAATTTGTATAATCTTCCAGGCCGGTGAGGGACATTCTGCTCCTCCTCTCCCATGTCAACCAAAAAATTCATTGAGAAAAATTTCTTTCTAAAATTTCTTCTGTCCAGTTTTTTATTCAGAATGGCTTCATATAAATTTTGTAATTCACGAAGGGAAAATTTGTTTGGCAATAAACTAAATCCCAAAGGATGTTCCTGCACTCTTTTTTGCAGCCATAAATAACATTGATCAAAAATTTCTTTATGATCAAATAACAATTCTGTCACGCTGTCAACTTCATGCCAGTGAATTTCATTTTCCAATATTTTCAACCGGTGATGTTGCACATTAATCAAAGAACAATAAGCTACGGAAACAACACGGCCAGCAGGATGACGGCCAACTTTTCCAAATGTATGAACCTGCTCAAGATACAGATCATTTAAACCGGTTCGCTGTTTTAAAATTCTGTAAGCGCTTGCATCCAGGTCTTCCTCAGGCTTCACCAAATCACCAAGAAGAGAAAATTTATTTTTATATTTTTCAAGATCCGAGCGGATCAGCAATACTTTTAATTTATTCTCATCAAAACCAAAAATGACGCAATCGACAGATAATGCAACGCGATTGATACTTTGCACTTCGGATTGAAGTCCTTTTAAAGTTTTTGAATTTTTAAGACTGACGTCTGTTTTGGTTGAAGGCATAAATATTTCTTCTTTTTTATATCACGTTATCAATTGAATGACTGGAAAAACTGCTGAATTTATTTATTACTGATCAATTTTATGGTCTGCTTTTTTTGTACTGAAAAAATTGAAATAAAATAAGTCCCGTTCGAAAATTGGGCCGCCTTACCTATTTCAAAAGAATTGTTTCCTGCGCCAATTGAAATATTTTGTTGGTACAATTGTCTTCCACTAATATCTGTAATGATGACGGTTGCTTTGTCGTTGACGCCTGATTCTATTTTCAGATTTATTTTATCTGTAAAAGGATTTGGATTTACTTCTGCATGCCACGAATTGAGCGCAGATCTTAATGTTACAATCGTGCTATAATTAAAATTACCGTCTTTATCAACGCTTTTTAAACGGTAGTAAATGACATCTGAAAAAGCATTGGCGTCATTATCTGTATAACTATAATTTTTTTGACCTTCAGCTTTAATGCTTGCTACAAAAGAAAAATTTCTTCCATCATCACTTCTTTCCAGCTCATAATCTTTCAGGTTGATTTCGTTAGCTACCTGCCAAGAAAGAATGTTTGAATTATTTTGTTTTTTTCCTGAAAAATTAATGATGGTTACCGGTAAAGCCGCGTTCATTCTGGTAAATACATGATATTCGCCTGGTTGCAAATTAAAAGATTGTGAAGCAGTTGAAACTGTTTTTGTGGTTCCCGCAAAATAATCATACCATGTTCCTGTTGAAGGAAAAGTAACCGTTCCTGTTTGAGTGGTTACATCAAAATTTCCAACGACAACAATATCACTCATTGTGATAGATTTAAAATTGCCGCTAAGATTTTGTGTGGAACTGTTAGAAGTAAAATCATTTACAAAAAGAGGATTGGAGCGGAGTTTTATCAAAGCACTGTAAACATCATACAAATTTTTCCTGTTGGCTTGCTGCAAATAATCCCAACGGACTGGCTTTTGCTGAGTGCGGCAATTATCCTGCGGATAAGGCTGAGGAATCGTATTTCCGGGATTGCATGATGTGATGGAATAATCATAACCCAACTCTCCAAATTGCCAGATCATTTTAGGGCCGGGAAACATCAGCAGAAAAGCCGCAGTCAATTGCTGTCTTTTCAATGCAGTCGCTGTGTCTTTAATATTATATACACCGGAAGAATTTCCATAAGTAACATCTTTATACATCACTCTTTCTTCATCATGGCTTTCCATATAGGTTACTTTGTAGGGATTACTCCATCCGTCAACACTTGCAATTCCACTGCTGAAATCAGAGCCGGCATATCCCATCGATCCTTGCTGAAAAGCATAACTCATATTTCCCCACAACATCATTCCATAATTTGCTAAAACAGTTTCTTCTGAATTGTCTGCGAAATGTTCAAGGATACAATAAGAACCGGGAGATTTTAATTGAAGCGTGTCATAATATTTTTTCCAAATGTCGATCCTGCTTTGATCATAATTTCCCCAGGCACTTACATTACAATTATTTCCTGAGTTGTCGCAGGTTTGAGTTTGGGTAAACCCTTTTGAAAGATCAAATCGAAAGCCATCTAATTTGTAATCATTCAGCCAGTGACTCACTACGCGACTTACAAAATATTGCGTCGCCGCACTTTCATGGTTCATGTCGTAACCCACGTTGTAAGCATGTTTTGCAACCGGATTGAACCAGGGGTTGGATGTGTCAGGCCGGTTATTAGCCGCATCCCAATACAACTGAACCATTGGCGAAGAACCAAAAGAATGATTCAAAGCAATATCCATAATTACTGCAATTCCATTCTGATGGCATTTATCAATAAATGCTTTCAAAGTGCTTGCAGGACCGTAATATTTATCAGGAGCAAAATAAAAATCAGGATTATAACCCCAACTGTCGTTTCCTTCAAATTCATTGAACGGCATCACTTCAATAGCATTAATTCCTAAGTTTTTAAAATAATTGATACTATCGCTCAAAGTATTCCAATCGTGATTGGCAACAAAATCGCGCAACAATAATTCATAAATAACAAGATTTCTTTTATCAGGTCTTTTAAAATTCGTAGCCTGCCAGTTATAAGGCGTTTGACCGGTTTGCAACACACTTACAATTCCTGTTGTAGAGCCAGTTGGATAAGCTTTTAAGCCAGGATAAGTTGCAGAAGAAATATATTGATCATTGTTCGGATCCAAAATTTTTTCTGCATAAGGATCAGCAATTTTTAAAGTGCCATCTACTAAATATTGATACGCATATTCTTTTCCCGATGTCAATCCACTGATAGTGATCCACCAGTAATTTCCATCAGGTGTTTTGTTCATTTGGTATTGCGATTGTTCAGTCCAGTTGCTTCCTGAAAATTCGCCGATCACGCCAACTCTTCCTTTACCGGGAGCATATAAAACCAAAGTGACAGAAGTATTGTTAGAATTGTAATTAATTCCCTGTTGTGTTCCTGCAGGAAGTGGTGCAATATTTACGGTGCTGTTCACAAAAAAACTAAACGAATCTTTAGAAATAGTGGTTCCATCATTGGCAGTAACAATTACTTTTTGATTGCCTGCATTGGTGATGGTTGGAGTTGCAGAAATACTGGTGGCACTGGAAGCAGTTTGAATAACTGTTCCATTGAAAGAAATCGTCAAAGTAGCGCTGTTATTGCTTTTGGCACTAATGCTGATATTATCTCCTAAATTTTTTGTAATCGTTTCGGGAACAGGATTATAAAGAGGTTGAAAAAACGGAGACGTAAATCTTACTGCCAAAGCGGTTGTATAAATTGGAACATACATATCGCTGCCATCAGCATTCCTTTGTACCGTATTGCCATCACCGCTTCTGAAAAGAATCGCGATTTTTTTTATCGTTTCTGAAGAATTTGATATTCCGAAATAACTTCTTAATCCGCCGGTTATAGTAAACGACCATTTATTATTTCCAAGTGAAGTTGCTTTTGCTGAAGCATCAGTCGTCCCCCACGTGGTTTTTACGTATTTCCAATCGCTGGAACTTGAGCTTAAATTGGTTATTACTCCAATGTGCACATAGACATCATTTGGATTATAATTTAGTAACCCTTTATTTCCATAATTGGCATCAACCGTAATAGTAACAGGAGTTGAGCTTTCTGTCGGAAAATCTGGTGTCCAGGATAATAATTGCGAAAAACTTTGAAAAGAAAAAAATAGTATAGTGAAAAGGAGTAACAATTTTTTCATAAAACTTCATTTATTGTGTAAATTAAACACATTCTTTTAATAATGAGTTTTTTTCAGAAAATATATTTTGGATTTCTGATTTGACGATTTGGAGGTTTCTAATTTTGTAGGTTATAGATGAAAAAATAAAGCTGAAATTAGTTAAGGAGTGAAAAATAAAAATCACCTTATTCCTTCGTTTACTGCCATTAAAAAAACCGCAAATGATGTCTGCGGTTTTTTTATGAAAAAGTATATCCCTAAAAAATTATTCCTGTACAACAAGCCTGAAACCATTTCCATGAATGTTTACAATTTCAATATTCGGATCGCCTTTTAAATATTTTCTAAGTTTGGCAATATAAACGTCCATACTTCTTCCATTAAAATAAGTATCGCTACCCCAGATTTTTTTCAATGCTGTTTCGCGGGGCAGCAAATCATTTTTATATTCTGCCAGCATTTTTAATAATTCATTTTCCTTTGGTGACAAAGTTTGGATGTCTTTTCCAATACCGAGCTGCCGGAGTCTTGGATTAAAATGATATTTTCCCAAATCGTATTCTGCATTGGCTTCTTCACGATGCAGCTCTTCATTTCTTTTTAAGATCGCTTTTATTTTATGCAGCAAAACGTCGCTGTCAAATGGCTTTGTAATGTAATCGTCGGCCCCAAGTTTATACCCCTTAATAATATCGTCTTTCATTGTTTTTGCGGACAGAAAAAATAATGGCATATCCGGATCCACATTTCTTATTTCTTCAGCCACCGTAAATCCATCCATATTTGGCATCATCACATCCAGCAAACACAAATCGAACTTTTCGCGCTGAAATGCAGCAAGGCCAAGCCTTCCGTCTCTTTCCAAAACCACATCATAATCATTCAGCTCCAGGAAATTTTTCAGTACCATTCCAAGATTAGGATCGTCTTCACAAATAAGAATTTTAGGTTTATTATTTTCCATACTTTTTTGTTTAAATTCTGAATAAAGGTATTTAGTTTTTATGAAATATCTTTTACATATTTAATGCCATAAATAAAGAACACTAAATGTATAGACTTAAAAGTTAAAACAATCTTATGATTTTCAAATGCACTTTGTAACTTTCAAAAAAATAAATTCTTATGGATAAAAAACAGGCTTTTGTAGAAGCAATTCAAACGGGCTACAATTTCAAAGGAGAAAAAATAAAGATCGGAGCCGCAATGCTGGATGACGAAGTAATCCCGGAAGCAGAAATTTTTCTTCCGCTTTCTACAATGAACCGCCATGGATTGGTTGCAGGCGCTACAGGTGGTGGAAAAACCAAATCTTTTCAAATGATTGCTGAAGGCTTAAGTGATGCAAGTGTGCCATGCCTGCTCCTCGATATTAAAGGTGACCTGAGTGGAATTGCTGAACCGGGAACTGCAAATGATAAGATCACTGCGCGATATCAAAAATTGAAAATGGATTATAAGCCTTCTGCTTTTCCAGTAGATCTGCTTACTTTAAGCAATCAAAAAGGAGTAAGACTAAGAGCAACTGTTTCTGAATTTGGCCCTATCCTGATGTCGAAAATTTTAGGATTGAATGACACTCAGGGTAGCGTTGTTGCCATGATCTTTAAATATTGCGATGACAAAAAACTTCCATTACTGGATCTGAAAGATTTTATCAAAGTTTTGCAATTCGCGGGAAATGAAGGCAAGGCCGAACTTCAGACCTCTTATGGAAATATTTCGACAACTTCCACAGGAACTATTTTAAGAAAAGTGATCGAATTACAACAACAGGGAGCAGATTTGTTTTTTGGCGAAAAAAGTTTTGAGGTAGAAGATCTGATGCGTGTAAATGATGAAGGACGTGGGATGATAAGCGTTTTAAGAGTTACAGACATACAGGACAAGCCAAAATTATTTTCCACTTTCATGTTGCAGATGCTGGCAGAATTATATTCGGTTTCTCCGGAAGTTGGGGATGTTGACAAACCGAAATTGATCATTTTTATCGATGAAGCTCATTTGATTTTTGAAGAAGCCAGTAAAGCCTTACTTGATCAGATCAATACTGTAATCAAACTGATTCGTTCAAAAGGAATCGGAATTTATTTCTGTACACAAAATCCGATGGATGTTCCGGCAGGCGTTTTGGGTCAGTTGGGATTGAAAATTCAGCATTCCTTGCGTGCGTTTACTGCGGCAGACCGCCAGGTAATAAAACAAACCGCAGAAAACTACCCTGAAACTACTTTTTATAAAACCGATGAACTGATCACACAATTAGGAATTGGTGAAGCTTTGGTAACACTGTTAAACGAAAAGGGAATTCCGACACCATTGGCGCACACAATGATGTGTACTCCGCGAAGCAGAATGGATGTTTTGACAGAAAATGAAATTGATACAATTGTTTCCAATTCCAAATTGGCTGCAAAATATAACCAGGTGATTGATGAGCCAAGTGCATACGAAATGCTTACTGCAAAATTGAATGATGCTGCAGCGTCAAAGCCTGAAAAATTATCAAAGAAAAGCGTAGAACCTGAGGAAAGTACTTTAGAAAAAGTGGTGAATAATCCGGTTGTAAAAAGTATGATGCGCACTGCCGGAAATACGATCGTACGAAGTCTTCTAGGTTCGCTTGGTTTAGGAGGAAGAAGATCAGGCACTACAAAAAATTGGTTTTAAAAAATTAGTGTATAAAATGTTAAAAAAACGGCCAATTACTTCAAAAAACCTACCAGTTGCTTAATTGTATTGGCTTTTAGTAGTATAAACATGTGGTTTTTGAGAATATAGTTGTAAAAATATTGCAGCGTACTCTTTTTCCCATTATATTTGCATCGGTTTTTCATAGGATATTGGATTTTAAAGCGGGACTAGATTTCTATCTGGGTCCCCTTTT
>JBQCIM010000086.1:0-16687 GCA_051953735.1 Ginsengibacter sp. | reverse complement strand
AATCACAGTAGAAGAATTGCCGGCTTATTATGCTAAAAGAACATTGTTGAATGAAACGATTTTGCCTGAAGACATTGCCAATGCGTGTTTTGTTTTTATAAATGGATTATTAAATAAATCTACCGGGAATGTATTGAACGTTGATGGAGGGGTAGCACCAGCGTTTTTAAGATAGAATCTTTTTTCATAATCGCTTAATCAAATCGTTGATGATTATTCAATCTGTCAACCTTTTGATTTTGTTTAAAAGTAAAAATAATATTTATGTCGAAACAATTTTTTAAAAATTGAACTGAAAAATAGTTAACTATGATATTATCGAAAGAAAAGATTGCAGAAAGCAACAAAGAATATTTGTCAAGTCATAAAAAGAAATATGAATTTATTTCCGGTGAAATAGATAATTCAGAAGAAGTTGTAAAAAAATTAGCCGCATTTCAAATTGCGATTCCCAGTTGGGCATTAAGTACCGGAGGTACAAGATTTGGGCGGTTTGCGGGCGCAGGCGAACCTCGTTCTTTGGAAGAAAAGATTGAGGATATTGGATTGCTTCATGCCCTTACGCGTTCTGCAAATGCAATTTCATTGCACATTCCATGGGACATTCCTTCAAATCCTGAAAACATTAAATCACTTGCCAAAGAAAATGGGTTGCGTTTCGATGCAATGAACTCCAACACTTTTCAGGACCAGCCAGAACAAAGACTGAGTTATAAATTTGGTTCGATGCAACACGTAAATAGGGCAGTGCGTAACCAGGCAATTGAACACAATATTGAAGTGATAAAATTCGGAAAGGAACTTGGTTCCAAATCGCTTACCGTCTGGCTTAGCGATGGTTCATCTTTTCCCGGCCAATTAAATTTTAGAAAAGCATTTCAGAATACATTAGAAAGCTTACAGGAAGTCTATAGTGCTTTGCCCCATGACTGGAAGATGTTTGTAGAATACAAAGCATTTGAACCAAACTTTTATTCTATGACTGTGGCCGATTGGGGACAATCATTGCTATATACTTCAAAACTGGGAAGCAATGCCTACACGCTTGTGGACCTTTGCCATCATCTGGCAAATGCAAATATTGAGCAAATTGTTGCTTTACTGCTCATGGAAGGAAAGCTAGGAGGTTTTCATTTTAATGATTCAAAATATGGGGACGATGGCCTTACTGTTGGCAGCATAAAACCTTACCAGTTATTTTTGATTTTTAATGAATTGGTCGAAGGGATGGATACAAAAAAAATGATTCATGCAACAGATTTAGCGTGGATGATAGATGCATCGCACAATGTAAAAGATCCGCTGGAAGATCTGTTGCAATCTTTGGAAGCAATTAACCTTGCCTATGCAAAAGCATTATTGGTTGACCGGAAAAAATTAGTTGAAGCACAAAATAATAATGATGTTGCAGCAGCCCAGGAAATAATTCAATATGCCTTTAACACTGATGTAAGACCACTTTTAGCAGAAGCTAGACTGCGTAACGGTGGGGCAATAAATCCTTTATCAGTTTATAGAAGTAAAAAAGTAAGGAAACAATTAATAAATGAAAGAGATTTGAGAAACTGTAGAATGGTAGGCTAATGGCAATGATTCTGTTTTTTCCAAGAATGTAAAAATCTTACGATGAAATTTGAATACAATCCAAAATATCCTTCAATAGAAGATTTAATAAAAAAAGCGAAAAGCACAATTCCGCGGTTTGCTTTTGAATATCTGGATGGTGGCTGCAATGAAGAAGTGAACCTTTACAAAAATACGACAGAAATCCGTGAAGTAGAGTTGATGCCAAAATATCTTTCAGAGCACAAAGACGCGGATATGAAAATCGAATTATTTGGCCATGTTTATGATGCGCCTTTTGGAATTGCTCCTGTTGGTTTGCAAGGCTTGATTTGGCCAAATTCTCCTGAAATACTGGCCAAAGCGGCATTTGAACAAAATATTCCCTTTGTGCTAAGTACCGTTAGCACCAGCTCTATCGAACGAATCAGTGAACTTACAGAAGGAAGAGCGTGGTTTCAATTGTATCATCCTGCTGAAGATTCTTTGCGTGATAAAATAATAAAACGCGCGGCGGAGCATTGCCCGGTGCTGGTCATTCTCAGCGATGTGCCTTCCTTTGGTTACCGCTCTAAAGAAATAAAAAATGGGCTAGCCATTCCACCCAGAATGACCTTGAATAACATGCTACAGATAATGGGAAAGCCAAACTGGGCGTTGAAAACACTTGCTCATGGACAGCCTTCATTTGAAGTTTTAAAACCGTATATGCCAAAAGGCATGAACATGCATCATCTTGGGTTGTTCATGAATAAAACTTTCGACGGCCGGCTTAATGCAGCAAAGGTTGCGGCGATCCGCGAAAGGTGGAAAGGCAGACTGGTGTTAAAGGGAATTGTAAATGAGTCCGATGTCGAAAAATCCATTCAGTTGGGAATAGATGGAATCATTGTCTCCAATCATGGCGGAAGACAATTGGATGCGGGACAATCAACGATTCATTCCTTAAAACCCATTGTGGAAAAATATAAAGGTAAAATCAAAATCGTGATGGACAGTGGTTTGCGTTCCGGTCCTGATATAGCAAGGGCGCTTGCTTCCGGCGCAGAATTTACATTTCTAGGAAGGTCATTTATGTACGGTGTTGCTGCATTGGGAGACAAAGGGGGCAGCCATACCATTGCGATTTTAAAAAAACAACTTCAGCAGGTAATGGATCAGCTTTGTTGCGAAAAGATAGAGGATTTCCCAAATCACATTTTGAGGATTATGTAAACGATAGTAGTAGTTACAAGCTAATATTTGCATTGATATTTATTTAGGTATCCGTTTCATGTTTCAAGTTAGCTGGTTAAAATTATTTCCTATGTTAAATAAGCATTATTGATTAGTTTTAGAACTGAACCAACACGCGCATTTTCAGCTGCAACTTAAGAGAAAGACCAATTGAAAAAAAAGTATTTGAAACATCTTATTAAAATAAAATAAACAAAATGAATTATTTATTTGTTAATCACGAATTACTATTGGCGATGCCTGGAGGCACAGAATGGATTTTAATATTCGTAGTTATTCTTTTATTCTTCGGAGGTAGGAAAATACCTGAACTAATGAGCGGAATAGGTCGTGGAATAAAAGAATTAAATGAAGAAAAGGAAAAGGCGAAAAAGGGAATTGATAATGATGTTGAGAAAAAGGATAAGTGATACATATTAAGATTTCCTATTTTAACTATATATGATTACTTATAGAAGTCAATTGAATTGAAAAAAATTTATTTTCAATCGTGAAAACCTTGTGAGGCATCCATCCTCTAAAAAGGCTCAAAGTCTGCAACTCTTTCTTGCATAATTAATTTTTGTTATCATCGGAGAGTTTCTAAGGATTATAGAAATCACGGAACCAATTAATGTGCGGCCTTTCTGAAGCTTTTAATTTTGTTTTGTAAACAAGTTCAACTTCTGCGACTTTACACCGGTAGGTGATCAATCATTCTGTGTTCTATAACTCTTTTAAGGTTTAAGAATTATTTGTGGAACATTGCTGTTTCGCCCGATATAGATGATGAAGCAACGCAATAAATAGCAAATAGACTTGTGCCTTCATGTCATGCGGGAACTTTTGTGTAATGAATTAATGAAAGAAGTAGCTATGAAAAATAGGGGACGATCCTGGTCTAGAAAAAGGAAACAAAATTTGGTCTTGTTTTTTCATTTAATACTAAGTTGATTAATAAAATTTGAAGGACTGATTCCAAACTGTTTTTGAAAGTCTCTTGAAAAATTTGTTGGCAGTGAATATCCTATCATATATGCTACTTCATTAATCTTGTATTTTCCATTAGATAACAGCTCTGCACCTTTCTTTAAGCGTGAAAGGTTAATTAGTTCATTAGGAGTAAGATCTGACAAACCTTTTATTTTTCGGTATAATGTCGGCTTGCTCATGTTCATAATCGATGAGAGCCGATCTACGTCAAGCTCAGCATCTGTAATATGTTCATAGATAGCATCGTTCAGATTTTCTAAAAATTCTTTATCTGCTTTTGAACAGCCGATACCCTTAAGATGGGTTAGAGGTGAGCGTGCAAAATATTCTTTTATAATGTTTCTGTTGGATAGCAAATTGGTAATTTGGGCCTGAAGATGATCTAAGGAAAATGGTTTTTCAATATACGCGTCAGCGCCTACTTCCAATCCTTCAATTTTTGATTGCAATGAATTTTTTGCAGTAATTAAAATGATCGGAACATGACTATGTTGAAAATCGCTTTTAATTCTTTTACATAGGTCAATTCCATCCATAATTGGCATCATAATGTCACTTACGACGATATGTATATTTTCATTTTCAAGAAGATGAATCGCTTCCTGGCCGTTTAATGCAGAAAGAACATTATATTTTTGCTTTAACTCCTGTCCTATGTAATTTAATATCTCTTTATTGTCTTCCACCAGTAAAAGATTCGGTTTTGATAAATCTATTTGTGATGAAAAATTGTTATCAGTAAAATTTGCTTCATCGTCTTCTTTGCCTTTATTTAAATTTATTTCTGTTTCCTGATGAATAGGCAAGGAAAGTAAGAAGATGTTTTCATGTTCCTCAGATGTTTTTAGCAGAATGTTGCCATTATGTAATTGAGCCAATGATCTTGCCAAAGGAAGGCCAATACCGGTTCCAGCTTCTTTTTCAGTTTCTTTTATTCTAAAAAACGGTTCAAATATTTTCTCTTTGTGTTGTTCCGAAATAGTGTGTCCATCATTTCTTACTTCTATATGAAACACGGTATCTTCACTGCTAAATGGTAACAATTTTATTGTTACAAATCCATCGGAATATTTAATTGCGTTATTAAATAAATTGCTCAAAATTTTCTTTACCGCTTCACTATCAATAAACGCATGAAGTGTTATTCGTGGAAGCATCAATTTATAAGAAAGACTCTTTTGATCAGCAGCTGGCTTAAAAGTATTGTATACTTCAGTGACCAATTCATTGACATCTGTTTCAGAAAAAGTAAGGCTGAATTTGTTGGCTTCTGCTTTTCTGAAATCAAGTAACTGATTGGTAAGATCGATAAGCCTTGTTGTATTCTTTTTCATCATTTTAAGACTTTCATTCACTTTATTATCAGTGATATTGCTGTTTATTAATTTATCGAGAGGCATTTTTATCAAAGTTAGGGGAGTACGGATTTCATGGGCAAGATTGGTAAAAAAATTGATTTTTGCGTTATAGATTTCCCTTTCCGTATTTATTTTGATTGACTCTATCCTTCGTTTATTTTTTTCCCTAACTGCCAAATGGTAATATCTGAAAATAGTGATAATGATGGCTGCTATCATCAAAAAATAAAGCAGGTACGCCCAATTAGTAGCCCAAAATGGGGGAAGGATTTCTAAATTTAAGAAAGTTTCTTTATTATTCCATACACCTTCGCTGTTAGATCCTTTAACTCTAAAAGTATATTTTCCCGGAGGTAATTTGGTATAAAAAATTCTTCGATTCTTTTTTAATATGATCCAGTCCTTGTCTATGCCTTCCATTTTGTAGGAATATTCATTCATTTCAGGAATGATATAGCTTAGAGCGGCAACATCAATACTAATATTTGACTTGTCATAAGGTAGTTGGAGATTCTTGGTGTAAGTAATTGATTTATGTAATCCGTTCTTTTCATTTCCAATTGCCGCTTCCTCGTTATTGATTTGTAGCCCTGTAATATAAACAGGTGGAATAAAATTATTTTTAATGAAATCTTTTGGGTTAAAACTTATCATTCCTTTTACCGTTCCAAAAAAGAGTGTACCATCGTCATTTTTAAAAGAAGAATTATAATTAAACTGTTCCGTTGGAAGGCCGTTAGCGGAATGATAATTTGTAAATTCATTTTTAGCCATATCAAACCTGCTTAAGCCCTTTGCGGTTGATATCCAGAAGAACCCTGAATTATCTTCCATAATTCGGAATATTTGGTTGTCTGGCAAACCATCCTCAATGGTATAGTTTTTTATTATTCCAGTTTTTCTATCATAGTGTGACAGACCGCGTTCTGTACAAAACCAAAAGTTTTTTTGCTGATCCTCAAAGAGATTATTTACATAATTATTGATGAGGCTGTTTGCTTTTCCAGGCTGATAGTCTATCTGGCCTTTTATATTTTTGTCCTTGTTCAGAAAATAAACACCATTACCATAAGTTCCTACCCAAAGAGTTCCATTTTCATCTTCATGAATACATTGAATATGGCTGTTAAAGAAAGGCATTGCAGTAAAATTATTTTCCTTCTTGTTGTATTTAAAAAGGCCATACCATGTTCCTACCAATATTTCACCCTGCTTTGTTTTGTAAAGACTGATAATAAAATTACTTGCCAGCGAATTGGGTTTATTGGACGCATCATAATGTCTGATTACTTTGTAAGTTCTTAAATCCATTACGTCAAGGCCATGCTCATAAGTGCCAATCCAAAGTTCATTTCCATCTGCCACTATTCCATGGATATTCTGATAGGAAATGCTTCCAGGTTTATTATCCGCTTTGAATTTGGTGATGGAACCAGTTTTTAGATTGATCCTGTTCAGGCCTGCGTCTTCTGTTCCTACCCAAAGATTTCCATGCTCATCTTTGCATATTTCATGAACGATATTGCCACTTAAACTTTCCTTATCAGGTTCTGGAAAATACTTTTTAAACTCATTGTATTGCTTTGAATAATAATTTACTCCTCCGAAGAAAGTACCTATCCACGTTCCTCCTTCTTTATCCTTACAAATGGTTGAAATAACGTTGTCTGAAATTGAATATGGGTTACTGTAATCTTTAGAAATAATTTTAGTTTCGAAGGTTTTAATATTGAAGATATAAATTCCATTTTCAGTTCCCAGCCAGTATTCATCTGCTGATTGTCTGAAAATTTTATGAACGTGGACATCCTTGCTAACCGCATTATTTTTAAATAGATTTTTAATCGTTGAATTTTTATAATCAAATAATAATACCTTGTTCATACAACCAATTAATATTGATGAATCACCTACAGGATAGATGTCTTCAATCGGAGGCAGATTGGGTTCCTTTAAAATTTTTTTGATATTATAGTCGGAAAAACTATTTGTCTTTGGATTATAATGTTTTACGAGGCCGCTTGCTGTTGCTGTCCACACCTCTCCATTGTTAGAAATATGAAGGGCAATACTTTGATCATTTTTCAGATCGAATGCCACAATTTTTGAATTATGAGGGTTGTATTTATAAAGAGTAAGATTGGAAATGATCCAGATATTTTTCGCATGATCAGCGGCAATATACCGTACCTCACCTGAAGGTATTAATTTGAAAGCTGAGAATCTTTCCTGTTGTGGGTCGTAGAGATATATTCCGCTGGATGTGCCCACCCATAATTGTTCCTTTTCATCCTCAAATAAACTAAAAATGGAATTGCTTCCCAGGCTTTGTGCATCGGAGAGCACATTGTGAAATATTTTAAAAGTATTCCCGTCAAAACGATTTAATCCATTTCTGGTTCCTATCCATATAAACCCTTTCTTGTCTTGTAAAATAGTAGTGATAGTATTGCTTGAAAGTCCATTTTGAACCTGGTAATTTTTAAAATAATAGGAATCATTCTGTGCAAAACAAGCCGCTGCCATTATAGAAAAGCCTATTAAAATAAAAATTTTTTTCAAAATACAGTTATTATATAACAGCAGTGGTCGAATAAAAATTACAATTTACTAAAGTTATTTTACGGGGCTTTTTCTACCAAAAAAATTGAAAAGATTGACACCATTTGATTCTTAATTAATAACTACTGATTAGTATATATTTTTTAAGCTGACTAAATTTGAATCGTCAAAGTTTCAGGGAAGTTTTTATAAACCATGCCGCGATCAGATACCATGGTTTTATCAATCTCATTATAATTTCATTTATTAAACAAGACTAAATGAGCTATCTTTTTTACTCAAAAAAACGGGAACTTTTAATAGTTAAAATAGTTGCTGCAATTATTATGTCGGTAATCATTTTGCCCCTCAACGGTTTTGCATCCGGACCTGTTCTTAAGAAACAGGTTAAAAATTCCAGAGATTTTTTTATAAATGATGCTATCATCATCAAAGGTCAGGTAACTGACGAAAATGGTCAGCCTTTGTCGGGTGTCAGCATCAATGAAAAAGGAACGAGGAATGGCACTGTTACAGACCCACAGGGAAATTTTGAATTAAATGTGCAATCCTCGGCATCCATTTTAGTGATAAGTTTTATTGGTTACAACATTGAGGAAGTGAAAGCAGAGCAGCAGTCACTTCATATTGTTTTGAAGAAAAATGTTAGCTCCTTAGATAGTGTTGTTGTTATAGGTTACGGTACACAGAAAAGAAGTGATCTCACCGGCTCTATTACTTCTATCAAGAGTGATGACATAGCTTCTTTACCTGTACCGGATATTGGTCAGGCCATTGAAGGGAAGGCGGCGGGTGTACAAATTGTATCTGCCGGTGCACCGGGCAGTAACGTTACCATAAGGGTAAGGGGTGTTGGAACGGTCAACAACAGTGATCCTCTTTTAGTGATTGATGGAGTACCGACTGATGTTCCTTTAAATACTATTAACCCTGATGATATTGCTACGCTTGATATTTTGAAAGATGCTTCTGCTTCTGCTATTTATGGATCAAGGGGAGCCAATGGAGTGGTTATCATTACGACAAAAAAAGGAAAAGCAGGGCAAAATCACCTTTCTTTCAATGCATTCATGGGAACCCAGAAAGCAACCAATATGGTAAAGATGCTTGATGCCTCTCAATTTGCCCTTTTAAACAATGAGATGTTGAAAAATAATAACCAACCTACTTATTCTGGTTATGCTAATTCAGATACACTCGGTAAAGGGACTGATTGGCTGGACCGGTTATTCAGGACTGCGCCGATTCAAAGTTATTCACTTGCTTATTCCGGAGGTTCTGAGAAATACAATTATTATGTTTCTGCCGGTTACTTAAATCAGGAAGGCATTGTAATTAATACCGGTTATAAAAGATATTCCCTGCAATTCAATAGCAATGCAAAAGTATTTAAATGGCTGAAGTTTGGCAATACCCTTACTTTAAGTCATGATGAAAAACCAAGTGGGGCGTATGATATTCGAAATACCATGGCGGCTAACCCTACACTCCCGGTGTTTAATCCAGATGGGACTTACGCAGGACCGGTAGGGCAGCCCCAATGGGTAGGCGATGTGACCAATCCGATTGCCAAGGCAAAACTTGTTAAGAATAATACCAATGGTTATAATATACTTGGTTCTCTTTTTGGTGAAGTGACTATAGCAAAGGGGTTTACTTTTAAAACCAGCGGTGGTATACAGGCTCAGTTTTGGGACAGTAGAACATGGTCACCTAAATACGATTATGAACCTATTCCCCAGCCGAGTTCTTATTTGTCGCAACAGTATAATAAAAGCATTACGCTGAACTGGGACAATTATTTTACTTATGATACTCACTTTGGACAATTACATCACCTGACTGCGATGTTGGGCTCCAATGCGCAAAATAATCAAACCAATTGGATTGGTGGAAATATCCAGGGATTTGCCAGCGATGTTACCCAGCAATTAAATAACGGTACTACTAATCCAAATGTAAACGGAACCGGTTATGAATGGGCACTTGCCTCTTATTTTGGAAGAGTCAATTATGATTTTGACAATAAATACCTGTTTACCGGAACGATAAGAAGGGACGGTTCTTCCCGCTTCGGAGAAAACAATAAATGGGGAACTTTCCCTTCCGTTGCGGTGGCGTGGAGAATATCGCAGGAAAAATTTTTACAACACGCTAAATTTATTGACGACCTGAAATTACGTGCAGGTTATGGTGTTACAGGTAATCAGAACATTGGCAATTATTCATTTGCTTCTTCGCTTACATCTGCTGTTTATGTTTTCAATGGCAATGTTGTTCCTGCAGAAATCGCGATGGTGATGTCTAATCCACATGTTCAATGGGAATCTGTGGAGCAATCAAATGTTGGTATTGATGCTACTTTGTTCAATCACAGGTTAACTTTTACAGTTGACGCTTATTTGAAAAATACTTCCAACATGCTCGTGCCAATGCCAGTGCCGATTTCTACCGGATACTCTGATATCAGTGTTCCTTATATCAACACAGGAAAAGTGCAGAACAAAGGAATTGAAATAAGTGTGTCCTCCAAAAATGTTGTAGGTCGCTTTTCGTGGAATACCAATTTGAATATTTCTTTTAATAAGAATAAAGTAGTGGCACTATACCAAAATGCCCCCATGTTTATCGGTAGCGGGATTGGCTTGAATGGAACTTTAGCAACCAATACTGTCGGCTATCCTGTTAATTCATTTTACGGATATGTAATGGATGGTATTTTTCAAACGCAAAAAGAAGTCGATGCTGCCTCAGTTCAGGTTCCCGGAGCAGATCAGTATAATCGTACTTCGCCCGGTGATGTGCGGTTTAGGGATTTGAATAACGATGGTGTGATCAATGACGCTGACCGTACTATTCTTGGTAATCCTAATCCGCAATTCATTTATGCTGTATCAAATGATTTTAGTTATAAAGGGTTTGACCTGAACATCTTCTTACAAGGAGTACAGGGCAATGATATTTTCAATGCCAATAATGTTTTTCAGGAAAGTATGGCAGTTGCGCAAAACCAGACAACAAAAGTTTTAGGAAGATGGGAGGGAGAGGGCACCAGCAACGATATTCCCAGAGCTATATTTAATGATCCTAACAATAATTCCAGGATTTCCTCGCGTTTTTTAGAAGACGGTTCTTACATGAGAATTAAAAATGTAACTCTTGGTTATACATTGCCACATTCATTATTGAACAATACTTTTCAGAAGGCAAGGATTTATCTTTCTGCACAAAACCTTTTCACCTTTACAAAATATTCTGGCTTCGATCCGGAAGTTCCTGCAAACGGCGTAGATTATAATGTTTACCCTGTAACCCGTATTCTAAGTGTTGGATTAAATATCACTTTATAAAAACTGACAAGATATGAAAGCAAATAAATTGGTCATTACTTTTTTTGTTTTAGCAACTGCGATTGCCGGATGTTCTAAATCATTTCTTGAAAAAGCGCCGCTTGACTCAGTTAATACTTCTAACTTTTATAAAACTGCTGATGATGCAGTAGCAGCTATAAATGCCGCCTACCAGCCTTTGCAACGTCCCAAGCTATATAATCTTAGGATGTGGACAACGGATATTATGGCAGGAAATAGTGAAGTTGGAGCAGGTGGTGGCACTGATGGAATAGAAACCAAAGATGAAGCAAATTTTGTAACAACAACAGATAATGCAGGAGTTCTTGATCTGTATAGAGGACCGGCACCTGGCATTCTTGCATGCAATATTGTTTTGCAAAAAGTTCCTGCTATACAAATGGATGAAAATCTAAAGAAACGCATTCTTGGAGAAGCTCATTTCCTGCGTGGACTTTATTATTTTATTCTTGTTCGATTTTTTGGAGATGTTCCGTTAATAACCAAACCGCAAAATGTGGGCGATGATCTCAATCCTGCAAGAACGCCTAAAGCAGATGTATATAAACAAATAATCAGCGACCTTACCACTGCTATGGACTCTCTTCCACCAAGAGAAAGCTATTCAGGTTCGGATGTTGGAAGGGCATCAAAGGGAGCAGCAACAGGCCTTTTGGCTAAGGTATATCTGACTTTAGGGGAATACCAAAAAACAGTTGATTTGTGTAAACAAGTGACTGCCCTCGGGTATAAATTGAATCCTAATTATGCGGACAATTTTTCTGCTACTAATAAAAATACGGTTGAATCACTTTTTGAAGTCCAGTATAGTGGCGCAACTACTTATGGCTTTTTTGATGATTTCAACCAGGCTTCGTGGACAAGTACCTTTACAGGTCCACGCAACTCTGATTTTGTGGGTGGTGCTTATGGTTGGGATCAACCGACACAGGAATTTGTTAACTCTTATGAGGCGGGAGACAAGAGAAAAGATGTTACCATTTTGTATGAAGGAGGGCCTGCTTTTGATGGCAAAGATTACAAAGCAACTTATTCGGGAACTGGTTATAACCTAAGAAAGTTTTTAGTGCCAAAATCAATTTCGCCTGATTACAATACAAGCCCTGCCGATTTTATTGTCTTACGATATGCTGATGTTCTGTTGATGGAAGCTGAAGCATTAAATGAACTAGGTCAGATGGACGCTGCAATTGTTCCCCTCAATGAGGTTCGTAAAAGAGCAGGCTTAAATGATAAAGCAGCAAATATTTCCAAGGATGCAATGCGGCTTGTTATTCTGCATGAAAGGCGTATGGAACTTGCTTTTGAAGGCCAAAGATGGTTTGATCTTATAAGGGTACAAAACGGGCAATATGGGTTAGATTTTTTGCATTCCATTGGGAAAGTAAATGCAACTCAAAAGTTCCTGTTACTGCCCATTCCACAGGTGGAACGTGATGCGAACCCTAATCTTACACAAAATCCGGGATATTAATTATTGACAACAGGTAAATCAACTTAATATGCAAATTTTATTTTTTGGATTTCAGAAAAGCAAAGTAAAAAACTTGCTTTACTGTATTGTAACTGCTCTCCTTTCAGGTGTTTTATTTTTCTCCTGTAAAAAAGTTGGAATTGTTATTCCTCCCCCAGTCAATGCACCGTTGGCGATTAGCTCTTCAGATTCATCTCTTGTGTTAAATCAGGTAAATCAAAATGCGCCTTCTATAACATTTACATGGACAACCGGAACGAATGAAGGAACCAATTCAGCCATTGATTATACTTTTCAGTTAGATAAGAAGGGAAATAATTTTGCTAATCCTGTTTCTTTGGAAATGGGCAGGCAGGTGTATACCGTTAGTTATACAACAGGCCAGTTGAATGACACTGTGCTTAATCACTGGAAAATCGCTCCGGGAACAGCGGTGGACCTGGAAGCAAGAATTGTAGCAAATGTTGCGGGGACTTCTTTGCCGCCACAGATTTCAAATGTAAAGGGTATAACCGTTACCCCTTATAAGCCGGTATCTTCTACCCTTTATATTATTGGAGGAGCAACTGCTACCGGATGGGATAATAGTAAATCCGAAGCTTTGGAAACCGATCCAGCCACGCCTGGAGGTTTTGTTTATCAGGGAACACTTTTGCCAGGAACATTTAAATTTATTACTACTCTTGGAAGTTTTTTGCCCTCTTATAATATGGGTGCGGATAGCAGCAAATTATTTTACAGAACGTCCGATTCTCAACCTGATGATCAGTTTACTATTACAGAAGCAAGTGTTTACAAAGTGTCTGTAAACCTGATTGATTTGACTATCAAAATTGAAAAGCTTGCCTCCTCTCCTTATTCAAAGTTGTGGATCATTGGAGATGCTGTGCCGAAAGGTTGGGATATCAGCACTCCTGATTCAATGGTAAGCAACCCGAACAATGGATTTCTCTTCAAGTATAACCAGGTGCTTAAAGCAGGAGAATTTAAAATTCCAACGGCAGCGACTGGAGATTTCAGCGTACCTTTTTATATGCCTTTGGTCAACCATCCTGATCTCTCACAAACGGGCGTTCAATTAGTACAAAGTGGCGGTGTTGATTATAAATGGAATATTACCAATCCGGGCCCCTATAAGATCACTTTGAATCTTTTGGATATGTCTATACATATTGTGCCGTTTCAACCTTATACTAAATTATGGATTGTTGGTGATGCTACACCAAATGGATGGAATATAGATAATCCAACTGTGATGACTGCAACCAGTGATCCGAATGTATTTACTTATACCGGCCATTTGAATGCAGGTGAATTTAAGTTCCCGGTCGCAACAGGTGATTGGGGAACGGATTTTTTCCGTCCATACAAAAACCATCCGGACATTTCTGAAACGGGTGCCCAATTTGTCAAACATGGAACTGCACCGGAAGATACTGATGATTATAAGTGGTTAATTACCACAGCCGGAAATTATACAATCACTTTGAATCAATTGTACGAAACAATTTCTATCGTAAAGCAATGACCACGTTTTAAAATTAGAGTAGCACAAAAGAAAGTGAAGCAGGAGAATTATGAATATCATTGCAAAAAGGACCCAAAGAATGAACAACATCTTAATTGCCGCCTTACTATCCTTCAATCTGGTTTCTGGTAATAGTTGCACGAAGAATCATATTACAGACAACACTGGTTTAATTAACAGAAACGATTCAGCTATTGTAAATATCAGTACGGATAAAGCATCTTACTTGCCTGGAAGCCCGGTTGTTTTTAAAATTGATAAAGATTTGCCCGCAGGCACTATCATTAATTATAAATACCTGGATAAAGAAGTTGACCGTCAAACTCTGAATGGTGATACATGGAAGTGGACTGCACCCATGCAGGATTTTACCGGTTACATGGTCGAATTATCAGGTAATGAAAATGGTAAGAATAAAATATATGGCTGTATTGCAGTTGATGTTTCTTCAGACCCGGCGCGATTTCCACGGAATGGATTTTTATCAGAATATGGTCAAATGACTTCTGATGAAATCAATACCGTAATGAGTTATTTGAACCGGTTGCATATGAACTGGATTCAATTTCAGGATTGGGAATTTAAGCATCACATGCCTTTGGCGGGTACTCCGGAGAACCCTGAGAATTTTTGGAAAGATATTGCCAATCGCACCAATTATAAATCAACTGTACAAGGATATATTCAATCCGCAAAATCGTTCAATATGAAGACCTTGTCATATAACCTGTGCTATGGTGCATTGAATGATGCAGCAGCTGATGGAGTTTCAGAGGAGTGGTATTTATTTTCTGATAACAATCATACCGATAAAGATGTTTTTAAATTACCTTCTCCACCTTTTAAAAGCTGGATATATTTTGTAAATCCTGCTAATAAAGGTTGGCAAAATTATTTGGTAGCGCGGAATGATGACATGTACAAAGTATATGATTTTGATGGTTACCAGATAGATCAGGTAGGAAACAGGGATAAAACATTATACGATTATAATGGAAAGGAAGTGGATTTACCTTCCACTTTTAATCCTTTCATTAATGCAATGAAGGCAGGTGATCCTGGTAAGGCGTTAGTGATGAATGCTGTTAACCAATACGGGCAGGAAGGGATTGCAACTGCACCTGTTGATTTTTTGTATTCCGAGGTATGGACGCCAAACGAAGGTTACAGTGATCTCGCAAGAATTATTCAGGATAATAACGGGTTTTCAAACAACACGAAACAAACGGTATTAGCGGCATACATGGATTATAACCTGGCAGAAAATCCAGGTTATTTTAATACTCCGGGCGTACTTCTTACAGATGCGGTAATTTTTTCTTTTGGTGGTGCGCATCTTGAACTTGGAGACCACATGCTTGGTAAGGAATACTTTCCAAATAATAACTTGCAGATGAGGGATGATTTAAAAACTGCAATGATTCATTATTATGATTTTCTTACAGGATATCAAAACCTCTTGCGTGATGGCGGTACTTTTAATAATCCCTCTGTTACTTCCGGGGATCAAAAAATAAAATTAAATAACTGGCCACCTGCAATGGGTGAAGTTTCAGTTATTGGGAAGGAGTTAGATAACAAGCAAGTAATTCACTTTGTAAATTTTGTAAATGCTACTTCTTTACAATGGCGCGATGCAGATGGTAAACAACCTTTGCCGTCCACATTCACTGATTGCCAGGTTAATTTTCAAACCACTAAAAAGATAAAGAATATCTGGTTTGCTTCACCTGATATAAATGCAGGTGCTTCACAAAATATTTCCTTTACTCAATCTGACAGTGGCATCACTTTTACAATGCCTTCCCTTCAATACTGGGATATGGTTGTTGTTGAGTATGACTAAAATTCTACTTTTAATTTTTTTGAAATGAAGACTCTTTCAATTTTTATCATCACCATTGGTATAATTCTTAGTAGCTGTAATATGATGAACAGTGCAGCCGAAAATAACAACAATCTAATTTATCAATCAAAGGAATTTTCTGTTTACAGAGACAGCGTAGTTCAGGATTCTTTCATTGCAAAAGCGGTTTCAAGAACTGAAATTGTTTCCAATTATGTAAGTCCTGCCGATCAATTCAAAAGCCCTGAAGTGAAATTTAAATTCAGCATCAACGGTGCTGATAATTCTGCTTCTCCGGGAAAAGATAATTCTATTATTTGCGCAGGAGGCAATGGAAATTATGAAACGCCGGTTATAAAATTCGGAGATCAGTTTGTGGATTCAACAAAAATTGCTGCCGGAGAATATTTGAAAAAAGATACCAAACTTACCATTCGTGTAGATTTCAATGACGTGCTGAACGCCTTTAAAGACAAGGGTTTTTACACAACTTTTGATGGAAAGAAGATTTACAAAGAAGATTTCAAAGGTGTTTTTGTGGCCGGAAATATTCCACCACTTACCTGGGATTTTAATAATCTGTATTCACACAAAGACCTTCAGATGACTGATGATAATAAAGACGGCATTTATGAGATCACCTTAACGCTCAATCAAAATCCCGAAGAAAACAAAACAGCTAATTCGTGGAAATTGTCAAAAGACATCAGTGCATTTCCTCAATATCATTCACCTGATGTTTTGCCTGACGCTTTGTACAACCTTGCTTTGGAAGAA
>JBQCIM010000085.1:0-36908 GCA_051953735.1 Ginsengibacter sp. | reverse complement strand
TTTGCCACATGGACTACCTCCGGCCGTATTCGTAAACCGGCAACGTTTCTTGGCTTTCGAAATGATAAAAATCCAAAAAATGTGTTAAGAGAAATTCCATTGACTGAGAAAGAAGAAGAAAAAGTAATTAAGGATGAGCCGAACACTAAACAAAAAAAAAAGAAGTAAAAGCAAAACCAGCAGGCAAGCAACTACCGAAACTTGAACAAAAATTTTAAAAACAGCTCTTGTAAGGAAAAAAGGTTCAGTCTGTGCTAATCAGTAAACCAACAATTATCTCCCTTTTCTATTCCGGCAGCCAATGACCCTGGTTTTTAAGTCTTAGTTTTTTTCCGGGACTATACGTATAAGAGTATACTTAATCTCCTTGGTTTTTAATTCAATAAATCCATATGGTGTGTTTGAAGGGATGACTAATATCTCCTGGCCCGACTTCATGTTGTATTCCGACATTGGCTCAGTCAGTTTAAATAATTACAATCAACCTCTTTCGATGAAAGTTCCGTCCTTGTAAGCCATCATCATTAAAATATGAAGCGAAACTCTTAACTTTCCGTTTGTTAGTTCCACCCCGTATTCATCAGAGAAGACCTTTTAAGAGCTAGATAAAAATTAAAAAGTGAGCTTTTATTAATGGACAATGAATTTATAATTCCGGATAATTCAATTCTTAAAAATTATATCAGCCTGATGTGGCAATCATCCGGATCTCCTGATTACAAAAAAGAAATGATTGTACCATCAGGAACCGTGGAAGTTATTTTTAATTTTTCTGAAAATCTTTTTACCGCGCAAATCGGAAGTAATTCTCTTTCTGTAAAAAAATCTTTCATCAATGGCTTTAATACAAACCCTATCTTTTTACAAGTGCCGGGTTTTCATTCATTCTTTGGAGTACGCTTTCATCCATTTGTTATCAGACATTTATTTAGGTTTAATGCCGGTGAATTTGCCAATCGAACCATCGATCTTGCCTTGATAGATCCATTTTTTAATAGTCTGTGGCATCAGCTTTATGAAGCAAGAGATTTTTCAAAAAGAGTGTTTATTTTTAAAACATGGTTGCTAAAAAAATCAACTGAGGTCATCCCGCACATGCGCTCAGTTGATATGTTTTTAAACAATGAGCCGGAAAGAAAATATTCCGTTGCTACACTTTCAAAAACGTTGTATAGCTCACCCCGCCAGCTTTCGAGAAAGTTTTATCAGTTAACCGGAATGAATACTTCTCATATTTTGACCTATAAAAATTATCTTAAAAGCCTGGAGTTAATGGAGAATCCAAAACTTTCACTGACTGAAATTTGCTATAGCTGCCATTTTTCTGATCAATCACATTTCATAAAGGTTTTTAAAGATTTCGCCGGTATTACACCAGGTGAATATAGAAAGCAAAAGAGTTTTTTAAAGGGACATATTTTTTTCCAGTAATCTTTTTTTAAAATGTCCGTTCTATACAATTTCGTGCGTTTTTCATGAAAGACATTTGTAGGAAAACTGATCAGAATGAAAATTGTTATTCTTTACCTTTCTATTGTTTTTGCCAGCGGAGTTTTATTTGTAAACATTTACAATTCGATTGTCGATACAACAGCGTGGGGTGCCCATTTTCCTGAGTCTATTCAAACAACAAGAGATTATTATCAAAGCGTAAATCCGGGAACTTTCTTCCGCGTTTTCTCCCCCGTCAACCAGGTGCTTGCTTTATTGTCGCTAATTCTTTTTTGGAAAACTTCAGGCAATGTCAGATTTTTTTTATTGGTTGCGTTTATCTTGTACGTTTTGGGCGACGTCTTTACTTTTGCTTATTTTTATCCAAGAAATGACATCATGTTCAAATCGGATATTTCAACCAATCTGGAAGCAATCAAAACTGCCTGGAAACAATGGGTTCCTATGAATTGGCTCAGAAGTCTTATCATCTTAGTCGGGTTGGTCTTCTCCTTTATTGCTTTACATAGCATTTCCTCAAGATTGTCACATTTGTAAACAGGATCAGAAGATAATTTCATCTATTTTCAGGGCCAAAATGCCGGCTTTACAGTCGTTCCTTTAAAAGTACAATCACCACACTCTTTATAAGTAACATCATATCCCTTAAGGTTATTCATATAAACCTCGTAAAGAGGTATGTAGCCAACTGAAAGATAAAAAGCAACAGTGTCGGGCACATCAGGTATCCACATAATTGTACAATCAGTAGGTCGATTCCATGTGGGCGGCAAGGAGCGATTGTCAATAAATCCACGGTATTCTGAAGTATTTCCCGCCCCAATATAACCAATCACTTTTTCGGCAGTATCAGTAAGGCAACGGATATTTCCGGTTAATTCATGCGGTTGCGCGTCAAAAAGAGTTCCTATATTCTCTGTATTATTTTGCATCGTTTTCCAGAAATTATAAGCCGCGGAATCGAGCTGGTATTGAGTGATCAGGGTACTGTATAAAACGCTCAGCCTTTCGTCATGTTCAGGAAAAAAAACCAGGTTATTGTGGAGTATATTATCTTTTCGTGCGGCTGAAGACCCTAAAACAATAGTGCTGGAATTGCCGGTAACCCAGCAGATATGAGCAGGATGGATCCTGGGAAAGACCTGGTTACTGACAGGATCATATTCGAAGCCGGAAGTATAAGGTGTATGATATTCCCAGGTTTCGCGATAGACCCAGCGGTAATAATGAGATTCATTACTTTCATCTTTTGTTGAAACGTACATCTGCACACCATCATATTTTAAAGACCAGTCCGTGCCGGTAATCGGTGGAGACGTTTCAAATGGTACAAAAGCTGATTGATATTCCTTATGATTGGAAGTGAAAATATGGAGCCGGTATTTAAAAGATGCCGGAAGAAAAACAGGATCCATCACATAAACTCCGGCAGTATCTTCTCTTAACGGATAACTATTTCCTTGATCATCTCCTACCACGACAGTCGCATTGATTTCAGGAATTATGTGGGCAGTGTCGTATTGGGAAACAACGTGTGTACGGCTTAGTTTTATAACGGTAGGCGAATCAGAAGTAATATAACCTTCCACAACCAGGTAATTGGTTTGTTTTGGGGGTATCGGTGGAAAATAAGGCGACTTGCACTCCTGTAAAAAAGTGGCGAATGAAAAGATCAGAAAAATAAAAAGTAAATTTTTCATACGCTTACCGCAAAAACAACTTTATGTTAGTTCGTAACTGTGTTTTGGAACATTTACTATCAAATATCTGTTTATTTTTTGAGAAGTGAAAGATACTTTCAATGAATATAAAATTACGTTTTGCTACAACAAAGCATTCTTTTTCCAACGATTGTTTTTATAAATACTTTTTCAGCCACTCTCTTGCTTCAATATCGTCTGTAAATGATTTCATAGGGATTGGAGGCTGTTTCAATTTGAATAAAATATTCATAATGAATTTTGAAAGCCCTGGTTTTGAAACCATTGCCATAGCGGAATAAACTTTCGGTAATTGCTCTGTTGAAAACTGCCCGGTTGCTTTGTCCGGAACAGGCGAATTACACAGGTAGATCAGCAACGGGATTATTTTGTTATTGGTAATTTTTTTCACCAACGCAATATTTTCGGTAATGTTTTTAACGGTCCGCACAGGATTTTTGGAATAGGAATATAAGATGCCATCAGGGGCATACCAATAATCAGCAATCTCTCCTTTGATAAGTTCTACGTTGTCAGGTGGAGTTATATTTTTCATTGTCATACTCTGCCATATTCTTCTATCTGATGAAGTCAGCAGATGGCTCATTTTAAGTTCTTGAAAAATTCTATAAGAGTTCAGGCCTGTATTCAAAATGCATCGTGTCATAATGATACCATTTGCCTCCCCAGATGAATCCATTCTTTTCAAAAATATCAACGATAAGTTGTGGAATCCTGTTTTTATAAATAAGATCAGTATCCTCATTGATGCATTTACAATCCCATTGCCAATAGTTGGAATATTTGGTATTAATATCAATAGTCATCCCAAAACTATGGGCACTTTGTCTTTGGGAACCGTTCACCTTACGCCAATTAAAAGTTCCCCCAATATTTATTATATATTGTTTCAGCTCCGGATGTTGATCCAATTCGCCAGAAATCGCTTTCACTTTTTTATCAATTCCGTTTACGGTGGTGATCATAATTTTTTGTCCACTCAGTTTAGGGCACCATTCAATTTGCACCAGGTTACTTCTAACAGCATTTGGGGAATCGCCATACATTTTATAAAAAAAAGGTTCATAAATAATTCGGCCGGGATCAACATTTTTTTTCGGATCCGATAATAATTTTCCTTTATGGTATTTGAATATAAATTCATCCGATAAGGATGGATGGTTCAATAGATCAGAAAATGATTTTGATTTTTTAAAGTCATTCCACAACATTCTTGTTGAATCTTTCCATATAATGTGGTTGGATCGATAGCCAACAATAAAATCAGGATAAGCCTCCATCAGTTTTTTTACCCCCTGCGGAATTGAATCGCTTTTTAAAGTTTCCGGCTTTGCCGTTACTGTTGCGTTGTGAACCCTGACAATTGGTAGGGAATTGTAAGTGAACAGAAAATTGAACAGCAATATTATTAAGTAGCATCTATTCATACATTTGGTAAATATACATCCAAAATAAAAAAAAACAAATGCAAGGTAGAATTGAGACCTGCAGGCAACATTGGCAATGAAACATTAAGGAGTTAAGGATAGCCAAAGGAATCTAACTCTGGCAGTAAACAAACAATTATCTGTTTTTTCTTCTCGGGCAAATTTCTTTTTGACCCCACTCTTGGTATTGCTTTATGGAGGCAGTCGGCAGGGAATATTTGCACTAAACATTCCTTTATTTCTCGTATGATGTTTGATAGTGATTTTATCAAATCTATACAAATGGAACTTGAAACCGACGCTCCCGTAATTCCTCTTATTCAAAGAGGGGATTTTATTAAGACGGGTTTAATGCTTACTTTCACCGGTGCTTTCGCATTAAGCACATTTTCCTGTAAAGAAAAAGAAGAAGGACAAAAGGTATCGCCGCCCGAAGACCTGATGCAGGAACATGGACTATTAAACAGGATTTTGCTCATTTACGATAATTGTAAAATGCATCTTGAAAAAAAAGATGCTTTTCCGATAGAGGCTCTGTCTAAAGCTGCAGCTATTATCAGAACTTTTGTAGAAGATTATCACGAAAAGCAGGAAGAAAATTACCTGTTTCCCCGTTTTAAGAAAGCTAACCAGTTAACCGATCTTGTAAGTGTTCTTTTACAACAACACAACGCAGGAAGAAGAATCACCAGCCAAATTATGCAACTTACCAAATCCACTTCACCAACAGATGCAGAAGATCAAAAGCTGATACAACTATTGACGGCATTCAATACGATGTACCGGCCTCACGAAGCGAGGGAAGATACCGTGCTGTTTCCCGCATTCAGAAAAATCGTTTCAAAACATGAATACGACAGCCTCGGGGAAGAATTTGAGAATAATGAACATAAACGTTTCGGAAAAGATGGGTTTGAAACGATGGTGGATAAAGTGGCTTCTATAGAAAAATCATTAGGCATTTATGAATTATCCCAGTTTACCCCGAGCATATAATTTGAATCAATGCAGATTACCAGTGAAGATTTTGCCGTCGTCTGGTCTTTGACCAACGACATTGTTATCATATCTTCTATACGCCGTTGATGGGAAGATCAGACGGAACTAAACGCCTCTTACGGAGACTTTCCCCCTGCCTTCGTTTCCTTACGCACAAACCGGATCAGCGCGCTGCTATTTTCCGTGCTCGCCAGCCTTGCTTCATAACGCTTACCATCTACCATCGCGATCATCAATGAAGTATTCGGAGGAATTGATCCCAGATTTTCTGCTACCATCACGAGATCGTTGGTTTGTTGCAGCGCTGCCACAGGCAATTTGATAATATAAGCAGTATCGGAGAGTCGGATATGTTCTGCCAGCATTTTGTCGTTGAAAAAAACAGCAATGGAATCACCATCAATTTCTGCGTTGTCATAAAATCTCAGTTCCAGTGAATCGCCTGTAAACGGAATTTCCTGCACCAACTGCCGGGTACGCGTTTTGAATTTTTGTTCATTGGTAAGCGGCACCGAAACCACTGGTTCACTAACCGGATTGGGTGTCGCTTTTATGGAAGGTCTGGAGACAGGCGCCGGAATGAAAACGGGCTTTTTAGGTTGAATAGCCACTTCTTCCCTAGGTGGCTTTGGCTGTGGCTTCTCTGTTACCGGAGCCGGTCGGTTAAAAGCCAGTTTACCTATACTATCAATGAGGTAAGGATCGTTGGCACCGGTGGTATAATTAGCAATAACATAGTCCCATTCATCACGGAAAAAAGGAGTTATAAATTTTTGCAGATCAACTGTAGCGCCTTGCTGATCCGGTTTTTCTTTCAAAGCCGCTTTGCCGTTAAGATACATTTTGATGCCACCCGGACAATTAAAATCTGCGTTGGAAATATACGGAGAAACTGGCCTTTTAGGCAAAAGACTGTTCGCGCTTTTTTCTTCAATCAGTTGATCGTCCCACCAAACCACGCTGTTGTCTGTGGCGTCAAAATAACCTTTTATGCTATATCTTCTGAAATTATTGGCGGAGGTGTAATAGTAGCTGGTGCCCGTAAGACTGTCGCCGTTCTTTACTATTTTGAGCTCTACATTCCTGTGGTCAATTTTCCCCTTCCAATCGCCAGTGACGGATTGCGCATTCCCAAACGAACAGGCAAGGATTCCTGCGCAAAACAAAAAGAAGGAAATAGTTGTTTTCAATATGTTGAGCCGGGATTTATTTATTCACCTGATTCAAAATAACGATATTAAAAGCTAATAAATTGCTAACATCGGATGGGATTGAAAAAGTTTAAGGTTCAAGGTTGAAGGTCGGCGAACAATTAATCACTCTTCTGTATGCCATTGGTCGGGACAGACGACGGTTAACAATTATCTTCTTTTTTCTGATTAAATTCTTTTCTTCATACCAGGCGGTTCACATCATGGCAGCCCTAAATTAAAAATTACACCGTTGTGACAAATTGCTGCTAAAAAAATTTCTATTATTGTTAACGATTTATTTATCTTTAAATGTCCTTTTGATCCAATCAAGTCTTACGAAAAAATACCCTTTCTTTTTACAGTATCTCAGTTAATTACCAATTACAATTAATCTATCTTTTTCCAACTTAAACAAAAAAAAAATGACAAAAATTTCCAGGTTTTTATCGCTTATTGCTGTTTCCGCAGTTATTCTGTTCAGCTGTTCAAAAAAAGATGCTAACCAGGATATTCAGCCGGCAGCTCCGCCCAGTGGATTACACTCTTATGGATTACTTGCTCCCAATCCCGCTCACTATCTAAATGTGCCTGTGTATGACGCTGCGCAGATCAGATCAATGTTTTCAGGTAGTACACGATTCCGCGTAACCACAACTACCGCAACTCCAGCTTACTCGCTTGTTACTCCTGCAGTGAGAAACCAGGAACAGATTGGTTCATGTACCGGTTTTTGTGGTACCGAAGCCAATGAAATAATCAGGTATTACGCAAATAATAGTACATGGGGCCCTATTTTGAGCCCGCTGTACCTCTATTATGCTGAGCGTGTTAAAATAGAGGGCTATAGTATCAAACAGGATCCGGGTGCTGAAATGGTAGACATACCTTTAGCCCTGCAACAGTACGGCGAATGTATAGAAACAGACTACGCTTATCCGGTGAATGCAACTCAAACTGCCGGACCTACTTCCCCGGCCTACACCACCGCACCGAGTTCCGCCGCCGTTAGCAATGCCCTGCTTTATGAGATCGGACCCGCAGCGAGCAATTATGGAATGGTTGCCCAGGGCGATACTGCCACAGTTAAAGCATTACTGAGAGCGAATATTCCTGTGTGTATGGGTTTCAATGTGTACGACAATTCACGTTACACCCTCTTTGAAGGCCTGAATACATCAAATTATACCTACAACCCTTTAACTTCAAGCGGTTCACTTGTTAAAGGAGCGAGGTTATTGGGTGGGCATGCTAATATCATTTATGGTTATGATGATACCAAAAAAGTGTTCCTGATGGAAAATTCGTGGGGCACCAGCTGGGGCAATGCCGGCTATTGGTATTTGCCGTATTCAGTTTTCATGAGCTCTAGAATTGTACCAACGGGTAACGTTTACTGGTTTACCATTTAATTACCTACCGGCTTAGCCAATACCTTTAATTTAATTCGATCCCCCGGTAAAAAACCGGGGGATTTTTTTTAAAACATATTTTCATTCGGGCAATTCTGGTAATGCTAACTCTACTATTTAAAATAAACAGCATGAAATATATTGGTGTCTTATTTATTCTCATTGGCGCCTTTGCTTTTTCGAACTGCAAGGCGGCAAAGCCGAAAAGAGTAATTGCCGTTACTTTTTCCGGGGAGAAACAAAAAACTATAAGGGTTCATAAAGGCGATACTTTGTTAATAAAATTGCAGATGACATCAGGTACAGGCTTTGTGTGGCAGGTATCGGGTAAACCAAAATTTTGTAAGCAGGCAGACACCAAATACAAACATATAAAAAGAAACATGCCGGGCGCTCCCCTGTTCGAAATCATGAGTTTCGACATAACGGCGACCGGTGTAGAAGATATCGTCTTTATTTATCACCGGCCTTTTGAAAACAACGGAGTTCCTGCTAAAACCAAAACATTGCATCTTATTGTAGAATAATGCAGGTCAAAGTTTAATTATTAGCAGACAGTAAACAAACAATTACTTCCATTTTCTCTTCCCTGCTTAGCTTTCTTCTAATCTTAAATCGGTTAATGCCATCTTTCGAATTCGTCTGTTGTTCCAATTATCTTTTTTTTCTTTTCATTTTAATATTTAATACTTTTGAAGTCACCCCCTGCTTAATTTTCTTACAGTTAAATATTTTTATGATGAAGATGCTCCTTTTCTTTCTGGCTTCCTTTTGCAGTTTTTATGCATCAGCACAAATCGGCAATACGCCACGGTGGCTTCGGAATTCAGCTATTTCTCCCGACGGACAGTGGATCGCTTTTGAATACAAAGGAGATATTTTTAAAGTGCCTGCATCCGGCGGCACTGCCATCGCAATTACCATGACACCGGATTACGAGAGCAACCCGGTCTGGAGCCACGATGGAAAACTCATTGCCTTTGCTTCTGACCGGTATGGAAATTTTGATGTGTTTGTGATGGGGTCTGGCGGTGGAACTGCAACCAGGCTTACGTGGAATTCTGCCGCTGATATTCCTTTGGATTTTACACCGGATGATAAATCGGTTGTTTTTGGTACTGCGCGTAATGACTTCTATACTTCCGTGCGGTTTCCGCTTCCCGGTATCTTTATGAAATTGTATAGTGTTCCTGTCCTAGGAGGAAGATCCCTGATGATCAATTCTGCCGGAATGGGCCATGCTTCTTATAACAAAGGCGGCAGTATGCTTATTTTCGAAGATAAAAAAGGATATGAAAGCGATGAGCGCAAGCACGAAAGGGCTTCTGTAACCCGCGACATCTGGACGTATAATATTTCCACAGAAAAATATTCCAAGCTGACCGGTTTCCAGGGAAATGATCTGGAACCGGTTTGGGGAGATGGTGATAATTATTTTTACCTCAGCGAGCAAAATGACAATAACCTCAACGTGTACCAGGCATCGATCACTGATACAAGCCGGCGCATCGAATTAACTCATTTTAAAAGAAACCCTGTGAGGAATCTGAGCCGCTCTGCCAATGGCATTCTTTGTTTCACCCATGCAGGAGATATTTACACATTGAAGGAAGGCGGCCAGCCGGAAAAAGTAAACATCACGCTCCAGGCGGATTTTGCCCAACAGGCATCAAAAACACTTTCTGTGACCAATGAAGATATCAGCGAAATGGCGCTTTCACCGGATGGTATGGAAGTAGCTTTTGTTTACCGCGGCGATATTTTTGTTTCTTCTGCTGATGGCACTACCACCAAGCGGCTGACAAATACTCCTTACCAGGAGCGGATGATAGAATTTAGCCCGGATGGCCGTTCTATTATTTTTTCCGTAGAGGACAGCACTTCATGGGACATTAACAGGCTGGAAATTTCCAATAAGAACGAACCTTATTTTTACGCCGCAACCGTTATCACAAACACACCGGTGATTGCCACACCTAAAGATGAATTTCAACCCCATTATTCGCCGGATGGCAAAAAAATAGCTTATCTGGAAGAACGTAACATTCTAAAAGTTTATGACCCGGAAACGAAGAAAACGGTTACGGTGATTCCCGAAGGCGTCAACTATTCTTATGCTGATGGCGATGAATATTTCAACTGGTCGCCCGACAGCAAATGGATTTTAGCCAATTCACAGGAAGGCACTTTTAGCCGTAGTGAAATAGACTTAGTGAAAGCAGACGGCACCGGTGAGCGAAAAAACCTTACTGAAAGCGGGTTCGATGATGGAATGCCAAAATGGGGAATGAACGGAAAAATGATGGCATGGATTTCCGGCCGGGAAGGATTGAGCAATCCCAGCGGCGGCGGCCAGGGAGATGTGTACGCCATGTTTTTCGACAAAAAAGCGTATGACCTTTTCAATCTCAGCGAAGCCGATTTTAAGCTTTTAAAAAAAGAAGAGAAAAAAGACAGCGTTAATAAAGAAAAAGAATTGGCTGAGAAGAAAACGGTAAAAATGAAAGAAGTTAAACCCGTAGAATTAGACCTCGATGATCTTGATACACGTACCAAAAGGTTAACCATCAACTCATCTATGCTGAGTGATTTTATCCTTTCAAAAGACGGAGAAAAATTATACTACCTGGCAAAATACGAAAATGAATACAACCTGTGGGAAACTGAACTACGTAGTCACGACACAAAAGTGATCGCTCACCTCAACGCAAAAGAAGGTGGCTCGCTTGCCATAGACACTTCCGGAAAAACCATTTTTGTGCTCGCTGGTGGCAAGATCAGTTCCGTAAATATCGGAGATCAGAACGATAAAGATAAAAAGGGAACCACTGACAATGTAAAACTTTTGCCCATCAAAGCGAGTTTTAACCTTGACGGCGAAGGCGAACGCGCCTATCTTTTTGAACACATCTGGCGGCAGGTAACTAAAAAACTGTTTGATCCAAAATTCCAGGGGGTTGACTGGAAATATTATCATGATTTTTACCAGCAGTTTCTTCCCTACGTGAATAATAATCATGATTTCAGGGATTTGCTCAGTGAAATGCTGGGAGAATTAAATGTGTCACACACCGGAGCAAGATATTATCCCAAGGAAGATAATGCAGATGAAACCGCTTCTCTTGGTATGCTTTACAACGTTAAGAAAGGAGGTGATGGCCTTGTAGTAGAAGAAATATTACCCGGAGGCCCGATGGACAACAGCAAAACAAAAGTAAAGAAGGGCGATATTCTGGAGAAAATCGATGGAACACAAATCACCGCCGATTTTGACTGGGCCAGGTTATTAAATCATGCGGAAAAAGTATTTACCCGCCTTACTTTCTTTGATCCTTCTTCCTCCAAACGATGGGATGAAGTGATCAAGCCTGTTTCGGCAAGCGAAGAGCAAACGCTCATGTACAACCGTTGGGTAAAAACGATGCAAAAAATGACAGACAGCCTTTCAGGCGGAAAAGTTGGATATGTGCATGTAAAGGCGATGAATGATCCCAGCTTCAGAACGGTGATCAGCAAGGTTTTGGGTAAAAATTTCGATAAGAAAGCGCTGATCGTTGACACGCGTTTCAATGGCGGCGGATGGCTTCATGATAACCTCGTTACTTTCCTTGGTGGAAAATTATATATGCAGTTTGCGCCGCAGGGCCAGATCGTTCCGGGAGGTGAATCTATGGATAAATGGACCAAACCCAGCTGCGTGGTGATGAGCGAATCGAATTACTCGGATGCCTTTATGTTCCCCTATATTTATAAGGAGTTGGGAATTGGCAAATTGATTGGCATGCCTGTGCCGGGAACCGGAACCGCCGTTTGGTGGGAAAGACAGATCGATCCAACCATTGTATTTGGTATCCCAATGATTGCGACGAAAGGGATTAATGAAAATAATTTTACAGAAAATCACCAGTTAGAGCCGGACATAAAAGTGGAAAATCCTTATAGTAAAGTATTAAATGGGGAGGATCAGCAGATAGAAGCAGCCGTTAAAGAAATGCTGAAAGAAGTAAGCAGGTAGAAGGGAAATAACGTTACAGGACTGAACTTTGAACTGAATTATTATATTGAATTATTAAATTATTGTTGTGAACCTTCAACCTTCAACTTTGTTTTAGTGTTGCCCCCGCAATGGATTTCGTATCCCTCGGTGGTAAGTGATAAGTAGTAAGTACTAAGTTTGCAGGCCTCCAATTTTGAACCTTGAACTGGTTGAATTATTAAATTATTGTAAACGCTCTACGAGTGTGGAGATTTGTGAATGGGCTTCTTCTTTTGTATGCATGCAGTCGGGTTGATAAGAATTTAATGAATCAAATTTAATGGAATTTTTGTAGGGGCAACCCTCGCGGTTGCCCGTTTATTATCATACAATTATTATTTCAATCGTAGGGTCAACCCTTGCGGTTGCCCGTTTTGGTGATTCCTAAAAATACATAGAACTAACCACCTCTGAAGAGATAAACCCTTTTTTCTTCATCTGCTCTAAGTCCATCATTGAAGGAAGCAGGAATTGAAGGCAAATGGCAGTTACAACAAGGGAACCAGGTGTTGTAGTCACCGGCAGCGACACAATCCTTTCCGGCACTTCCTCATCATCATAATCATAATAAATGGAAGCTGAATTGCCGTCTCCGGGCATTCCGCTTTCCACATGGAAGCTGGCCACAGCAATATCACATTTAACACTTATCGTACCTGCAGGAGCATTCATTTTTTTACGGGGAACAAAAGCCGGTATCTTTAATTCTAAAAGCCCGGACTCGGGATTGCTCACCTCCGGGACAATATTCCATCTTTCCCGGATGGTATGGCCTTCTATAAACTGGAAACGGCTGATAAATGGCACTTCGGTACAAGGAGTGCCCGGCGAATAACTTTTTCGCAACCATAATAATAAAGTGGAGACCAATCTTGTCTGCATTTTATTATCCGAAGGGAAAAGAATTACCGGCTTCAATTGCATCCTCAGGCTTTTGCCGGCCTTGGATGCTCTGCCAAACTCACCGGCACGCTTCTTGGTCGCTTCTGTTTGTCGGATGTTTTGCGGAGCTGAACGAACAATGGTTGAATCGCCGACTCTCGAATAGACAAGACCACCGATTTTTCCTGTAAAACCAAATTCAGATAGCTTTCCCATAGTATAGTTGTTAGGTGAATCAATAAAGGGCTTCAAATAGTAAACATAAGACTTTTCTGTGACAATACAATTATGGAATGCCATTCTCAGTTCTCCTTCTCTCTCCTTAAGGGATCGACTATAGATGGTGGATAGATACCCTATAGGAAAGCTATAGCACAGGCGTCACAGATGCGGTATATACGCCGGACTTACCCCGGACTCATTCGGCAGCTACCTCTGACTTGTACCCGTTCTGGTCATTGTGAATCGGAATAAGAATACAGGAAAATAGTTATTTGAATGCTATTGAGGATTAGTGTGGTGGAGAATTTTTAAAGATACAATTTTTTTAAATCGGTTGCAATTTTAAAGCATAAAAATTCTTTACAATCATTAAGGCATAATATTAGTTCGAAGTTCGTACTCGGCCTTCAATGAGCGCTGACCGACGCACGCGAAGCTGAGATCTGATGGACCTGTTGGTTTTAACATTCATCAGGCTTTTAAAAGAAATTACGAACCTCCAAATGTTCTAAGAACCAAGAAGGTTTTATTTCAGACTTTCAAAAGAAATTACGGACGTGCCCAAAACCTTCTTGGTTTTAACATTCATCTATTACCATTACCACTCATCACTAACCTCAAAAAATCACCCTTCAATTCCATCCATTCCGGTTTTAAAATACTGTAATAAACCGTGTTTCTCCTGTAGCCGTCATACAGGAGGGTATGCGATCTCAGGATGCCTTCAAATTTTCCACCGATCTTTTCTATCGCTGTGCGCGAGGCGATGTTTCTTTCATCAGTTTTCAGCTCTACGCGTTGGGCATTCAGCTTTTCAAATGCATATTCCAGCAGTAGGTATTTACAGTTTCGGTTAAGACCTGTGCGCTGAAATGCTTTACCATACCAGGTAGCGCCGATCTCCAGGCGGTCGTCTGCATTAGATATGTTTAAAAAGCTGGTGCTTCCTGCCCACGCATTTGCTTTTTTGTCGAAAACGGTAAAGGTATAGCGCTGATGATTGGCGCGAAGGCTGATAGCTTTGTCAATATAAGTCTGCAACAGCTCGCGGGTGTACACAGGGGCAGGAGAATATTGCAAAAGGTTTTTATCTTCTGTGGCTATTCGGAATAAGTTGTCGACGTCCTGCTCCTGAACCGGCCGCAGCAACGCTCTTTCATTTTCAAGAATAATATCTTCAGTGAATGGGAAATTCATTTATTTGATTATTGATTATTAATTATTGAATTATTGCATTATTGAATTATTAAACTATTGGCAGGTCCTGAAATTCTATTGAACTTTGAACCTTCAACTTTGAACTTTCAACTTTCAACCCTTTGTGTCCCTTTGTGTCTTCGTTGGCTTTGTGGCTATTTCAACTACAAACTACGAACTAAGAACTACGAACTAAGAACTACGAACTAAGAACTACTAAAACTTCCTCCCCCACCTGCCACTCATCCTTCATCAGCCTCACCACAATTTTCAGATTATTGACCAGTATTTCGGCTTCATAAAAGCTGCCCCAGAAACTTATTTTTTGTATGGTTCCTTTTTGCCCGTCTTTATCGCTGATCGTGAAATCTTCAGGCCGTAGCAGCATTTCTGCGCTTGTTTCGATACCAAAACGGGAGGCCTGCGCGGGTGTCAGCAAATTGTATTTACCAAACATGCCGGCTACATATTTATTCGCGGGCTGATAATAAATCTGTTTCGGCGTTCCCTGCTGCATGATCCTGCCTTCTTTGATCACGAGAATTTCGTCGGCCCATGAAAGGGTGTCGTTTGGCTCATGAGAGGCAAGCAGGCAGGTTATCTGCAACCGCACGGTAATGTCATCAAGCACCGATTTCAGGGTGCTTTTGTTTATCGGGTCGAGGTTGGAAAAAGGCTCATCCAACACGAGAAGCCGGGGTTGCTTTACCAATAACATACACAAGGCGATGCGCTGCTTCTCGCCGCCGGAAAGCTGGTTGGTTCTGCGGCTGAGCAAATGGCTGACCCTGCAGATGTCGAACAGCCGGGTGGCTTCGGCTTCGTCCATACTTACCTGGAACCAGATCAGGTCTTTTACCACATAGTTATTGTGAAGCTCATAATGCTGCGACAGGTAGGCGATGCCTTTATGGCCAGGCAGTAATTTCTCTTCGGGGCCGGTAACTTTTTCGCCCTTGAAGAGAACGGCTCCGGAATCACGCTGCACATGCCCTGAGATGATCTTCAGCAAAGTGGATTTTCCAGCACCTGATTCGCCGGTGATGGCTATTTTCTGCAATGCTTCCTGCTGGAAACTGATGTTGTCGAGAATGATCCTGTCGGGTTGTTGTTTGCTTATATTTCGTACTTCCAATAAGGGCATGGGTGAATCCTTTCGTCAAAAATAGTTCTTAGTTCGCAGTTCTTAGTTTGCAGCAGTAGTTGATGGTTATTTTATCAACCTTACATGATCGAAGGTTCCTGAAATTTCAACGAAATCATTAGTAGTAAGATTCTTTAATTTTCCCATAAATTTTCCGGTTAATGTTGGGTCTTTTTGCTCCTTGAATTGTATGGTAATCGATGTACCTTCAATATCTTGCGTTGAGGCATAATCGGTACTATTTCTCAAAATAGTTCCGGTTACTTCTGCGGAATAGTTGCGGCCGGTTTCTATTGTATTTGTTTTTATATAAAGTAGAATCCTGTACAAAACTTCACCGCCTGGTTTTTCGTAATAAGCCTGCAGAGCGTATCCATTTGACGGATTATTTAAGTACGTCCATTTGGCTTCTGAACCTGAAGCGCTATCCACAATTTGTATAGTGTCGCCTTCTATGGTATAATTAACACTGCCACTGGGCTTCTGGTTTAAAGATTCTTTATTACATGCTGCCAAAAGAATGAATGCAAATAGTAAAAGTTTTCTCATGTCGAGTTCAAGGTTGAAGGTTAAAGAGCAGCGGCATTCACTACTCACTGCAATATTAAGGGTTTAAGAATAATTAAGGAGGAGGTTTTAAACCTTCGTGAACCTTTGCGCTCTCGGTGACTTTGTGTGAAACCTTTTTCTTCGCACGAAGCAAACTAAGCACATGAAGGGGCACAAAGAAGAAATTCAAGTTATTTATTCTTTTACTGAATTAAAAAAAGGATCGGTTGAAGAGCCGCTTAATTACTAATTTTGATCTTTAAAAAACAACCGATGCTCAAACGGGTTCATCTCTTTTATATTTTCATCATTTTGCTGCTTCCTGTTTTTTCATGTCACCAAAAAATAGCTGACAAGGCTGACTTTGTTATTGCCAAAGGACAGATTCCGGATCTTGCCAAAGATGAGAACGGAAACATTCACCTGGTTTTTGGACTGGGTGATAGTATTATGTACAGTCGTTCTTCTGATAATGGCAATTCTTTTTCTTCGCCCTCTGTGGTGGCTATGCTGCCCAATCTTTTTTCATTTGCCATGCGCGGGCCTCAAATTGCTGCGACAGATAAGGGGCTTGCCATTACTGCATGCACTTCCAAAGGAAATATTTCTTCTTTTTATTTTGAAAACGGGAAGTGGCAAAAAGGCGCAAGAGTGAATGATGAAGATTCCGTAGCCAAAGAAGGCTTGATGGCTTTGGCGGCAGAAGGTAATCATCTTTTTGCGGTGTGGCTCGACCTTAGGGGTAATAAAAGAAATAAGATCTACGGCGCTGAATCGACTGATGGAGGTAAATCGTGGAGCAAGAATATCATGGTGTATACTTCTCCTGATACCGGCGTTTGCCCTTGTTGCAAACCTTCGGTTGTCATGAAAAACAATCATGTTTATGTGATGTTTCGCAACTGGCTGGATGGCAGCCGCAATTTGTATGTAATTGAATCAGCGGACGGAGGAAATATTTTTGGCGATGCAGAAAAAGCGGGAACCGGCAACTGGAAATTAGACGGCTGCCCGATGGATGGCGGCGGTCTGGCAGTGAACAACAATGGCGATGTGCAGACAGTCTGGAGAAGGGAAGACGATATTTTTGCGGATGTTCCCGGCCTTCCTGAAACACTAATCGGGAAAGGAAAGAATTGCACCATCGCAACAGTGAACAATGAAAACATTTATGCCTGGACAAATGACGGAAACATTGTTTTAACGAAATCTAACAGTCCGCAAAAGATCGTGGGTAAAGGAAGTCTTCCTGTAGTAAAAGCGCTTGATGACCAGCATGCCGTATGTGTATGGCAGGATGACAACAAGATTCATGGGGCGGTGGTCGCTTTATAGTTCTTAATTCGTGTTCATAGTTCTTAGCAAATCAACAATTAAATCAAATTTCTCTTTTGAGTTCCTTTGTGTCTTTGGGCTTTGTGGCTATTTCAGCAAAAATTCTATACATCAATTCCATAATGATATAACGAACCCCTTTAACCGTAATCTAATTTTGCTGTCTGAATAAACCAGAGAAAGTAATATGAAAAAGCTTATCCTTTCAGCGCTGATTATCCTGTTTGCGTTTGTTGTACAGGCGCAGCATGAACACCATATGCAGGACACGAAAAAAAAAACGTCTGATTCCATGCAGATGAATGGAATGATGATGAATCATCAGCATGACACTCTTCCGGGGAAAAATATGCCGATGAACGGAATGGAAATGGACCACAATCAGATGGGTCAAATGAATATGGATGAGATATCGATGAATCATGCTTTTTCATTAAACCTTCCTATGAGCAGGAATGGATCCGGTACCGGATGGCTGCCGGACGCTTCACCAATGTATGGCGTAATGTATCATTTCAAAAACTGGATGTATATGCTTCACGGAAATCTTTTCCTTCGTTACGACAACCAGGATTTTTCTCATAAGGGATCAAGAGGAGATGACCAGCTGGACGCGCCCAACTGGCTAATGTTTATGGGACAAAGAAAGGTTGGGAAAAATGGCTTGTTTCATTTCAGCAGCATGTTGTCGCTCGATCCGTTAACGGTTGGAAACGCCGGTTATCCTTTGTTATTTCAAAGCGGTGAATCTTATAAAGGAAAATCGTTGGTCGATCGCCAGCATCCTCATGACCTGTTTCTGAATTATCTATAAGTTATTCACAGGCGTTGTCAAAGAAATCTGACGTGTATTTATATCTCGGTTATCCCGGTGAACCTGCGCTGGGGCCGGTGGCTTTCATGCATCGTCCTTCGGCGATGGATGATCCTGATGCACCTATTTCGCACCACTGGATAGATGCAACTCATATCACTTTTGGCGTGGCTACTTTAGGTATTCGTTACGGCAATTTTAAAATTGAAGGGTCCTCTTTTACAGGAAGGGAGCCGGATGAAAACCGTTACAATTTTGACAAGCCTTTGTTCGACTCATGGAGCGGACGATTGTCTTACAATCCTTCGCCTAATTGGGCTTTGCAGGTATCACATGCCTTTATAAAAGCTCCCGAATTGTTGCATCCCGGCGAAGACATAAACCGGACAACCGCCTCAGCAATTTATAGTATTCCTACCAAAAATAAGGGCACCTTCAATGCAACTGCTGTTTGGGGAATTAATCAATCAAAAGGGCATAAGGGTGAAAATGCCGTGTTAGTGGAAGCTGAACGCAGAAAACACAAACTCGGTTTATATGCCCGGTACGAATGGGTTCAAAAAAGTATTGAAGAACTCGTATTGGATGAAAATGTGTTTGGCCATGATGCCGTCTTTCCGGTGAATGCTTTTACTGTTGGTTTTAATTATGACCTGTTTCATATTCAGAAAGCAAAAGTTGCGCTGGGAAGCCAGTTTTCTTTGTATCATTCTGATAGCCGGCTGGATAATTTGTATGGAAAAAATCCGATGGCGTTTGAACTGTTTTTGAGAGTGTATCCTTTTTAGTTCGTAGTTCTTAGTTTGTAGTGCGTAGTTCGAAATGAGCGTAAAGGCTCAATGTCAAAGAAACTTAATACCGGTCAACATTTCAGCACTTGCGATAAAGTAATAATTTAATAATGCAATAATCAATAATTCAAGTAAACCAACAAATAAATTAAATTCTTCTTTGTGTTCCTTTGCGCCTTTGTGGCTATTTCAACAACAAGAACTTATTCAATTTCCTGATTCCGTAAACTGTGTTCCTCATTTCGTAAAGGGCTTTTTCATTTTGAAAATATTTTCGCTGCCGTTAAAAAAACATCACATGCTGATGTGGCTATCTTATAACAGAAAATATTTAAAAATGACACCCTTTTTTAAAAACTTCTCAAAAACTTTATTCATAACCCTGTTTTCTTTTTCGTTTTCAGTTTGTCTTGCCAATGAAGAATACAATGGAAAAATAACAGGAAAAGTAATTACTTCCGATAGGCAACCGGTGGCGTGGGCAAGCATTATGGTAAAAAACACCTCCCTTTCAGCAATATCTGATGAAGCAGGAAATTTTATTTTAAAAAATATTAAAGCCGGAACTTATACGGTAGTGGCTTCTAGCACAGGCTTTCAGCCGGTTGAAAAAACGATAACTGTTTCGGATGATCATACAGCGGAAATTGTATTTACCATTAAAACCACTGCCAAACAATTAAATGAAGTGATTGTGGACGGAAGAAAAAGCCAGAACCTGCAGCCGGTAACCATTGGCAAACTTCCTGTAGCGCCAATGGATCTTCCACAAAGCATTTCTGTTATCAACCAAAATGTGATTAAAAATCAGCAATCGCAGCGCCTGAGCGATGTCATTAAAAATGTGAACGGCGTTTATCTTTCTTCTACCCGCGGCGGAGTGCAGGAAACTTTTGCGGCGCGAGGCTACCGCATGTCGGACGATAATATGTATAAAGATGGGGCCCGTGTAAGCGCTGCTGTCATGCCCGAAATGAGTTCACTTGAGAGCGTAGAAATTTTAAAAGGAAGCGCGGCTATTTTGTATGGAAGCGTGGCTCCGGGCGGCATAATTAATATGGTTACCAAAAAACCAAAGTTTGATTTTGGTGGGGATGTTTCTATCAGAGGCGGAAGCTATGGTTTGATAAAGCCAACATTCGACGTTTATGGGCCTTTGTCTGAAAAAATTGCGTACCGCGTCAATGGCACTTATGAGACTGAAAACAGTTTCAGGGATGAAGTTCATTCCAAAAGATATTATATCAATCCTTCACTTCTATATAAGATCAATGACAAAACAAGTTTACTGATCCAGGCCGATTACCTGAACAGCAACTTCACACCAGATTTCGGAACAGGCTCATTGGACAACACCATCATTCCGCATCTTCCGCGAAATACTTTCCAGGGAGTGAGCTGGCAGTATAATCAGATGAATCAATCGAACGCAACCGCGCAGTTGAAACACAAGATCAACGATTCATGGTCAGTGAATGCAAACGCTTCTTATGATGTTTACAACAGGGATTATTATTCAACAGAAAGAATCCAAGCTGCGGCAAACGGTGGTTGGGCGAGGCCTTTGAACAGGATCCAATCGCAGGACCAATATCTTTCAGGGCAAATCAACGTGACCGGGAAATTTAAAACGGGCATTATTGGCCACACGCTTCTGGCAGGAATAGATGCCGACCGTGACGTGACTACCAATTATGCTTTTGACAATCCTAAAATATACGACACCATCAATATTCTGGATCATTCCAAATTCATCGCCAGAACTGATATTCCTGCTGCTTCAAAAATCACCGAAACAGAAACACCTGTGAACCGCGCCGGTGCTTATGTTCAGGATCTGATCAGCGTTTCCAATAAAATAAAATTGCTGGCAGGAGTGAGATGGTCGATCCAAAAAGCAGAAGCGGTGCAAACAACCGATTTGAAGAAAGATACTACTGTAAAAGGCGACCCAAAAACTGATAAAGCATTTTCTCCACGCTTCGGGATTGTTTATAAAATATTTCCCAACACAGCACTGTTTGCCAGCTATTCGAATTCATTTTCTGCGAACAAAGGAACCGATGTTTTTGGAAACGCGCTCGCTCCTTCTATCATTGACCAATATGAACTCGGTGTAAAAAATGACTTTATCAATGGCGCGCTTTCTGTAAATATCACTGCCTACCGAATTATCAATAATAATCTGGCTCAAACCGCTCCGTTCGCAGCAGATGGTGTTACTCCCAACAGCAATACTTCCCTGCAGGAACTAACCGGGCAAACCACCAGTGATGGCATTGAGCTGGACATTTCAGGGCATCCTGTAAAAGGGCTTGATGTGATCGCCGGATACAGTTACAACAATATTCACTATACAAAAACACCTGATACGAAAGGAAGCTATGTAGAAGGAGAAAGGCTAGTGGGAACGCCGGCGCATACTGCCAACGGAAGCGTATTTTATTCTTTTGACCGTAAATTAAAAGGCTTCAAAATCGGCGCTTCCATCTTTTATACAGGCAACAGATTTGCGGGATGGAATAATACGAAAGACCAGGCGCAGAATTATTCAAGATTGATTCCGGTAAGTGGATTCACAACGCTTGATATTTCGGCCGGCTATACTTATAAGAAGTTTTCTTTGTTGGCAAAACTGAGCAATGTGACGAACACTTATAATTATTATGTTCACGAAAATTATAGCATTAATCCGATTGCGCCGAGGGAGGTTATTGCTACATTGAGATATAGGTTTTAGGAGAATAGAAATAGAATTCAATTTATTCCTTCGTTTACTGCAACAAGTTAGTGGTGAGTCATGAGTCGTGAATGTTACTTGCCTTCAACCTTGAACTTTGAACCTTCAGCTTGATTTATGTTAACATTAAACTATTTATTACTTTAAAAATTTGTTTTTTGGCATGCGCGTTTTACTTTGAGGAAACAATTTTTTTATTTCAAAATCATAGTAAAATGAAAACATTTTTTTTATCAGCGATGTTCACAGTTTGCTGCGGATTGTTCAGCAACAATGGTTTTGCCCAGGAACAAAACACACCCAACCGTAAAAATGAAGAGATCATTATCCGTAAAAATGATCAGAGTCCACAAAAAATGATCATCGAAATTGACAGCAATAAAATAACGGTTAACGGAAAACCGCTCGCGGATTATAATGGAGATGTTACGGTGCTGAAAAGAAATTTTATGGGTGACGGTGGAAATAATTTTTTCAGTATGACACCCGGAAATCTGAATGTTTTCAGTTCTTCCAATAAAGCTTTTTAGGTGTATTGACTGCAAAAACGGACAAAGGCGCAGTGGTTAAAAACGTAGTAGACGAAAGCGCTGCAAAGAAAGCAGGTTTGGAAAATGATGACGTTATCACCAAATTTGGTGATAAAGAAATCACTTCTCCGGAAGATCTAAGAAATGCAGTAGGCGAACATAAGCCAGGCGATAAAGTAACCATTAACTATTTAAGGGATGGAAAGAATCAATCAGTAACGGTAGAATTGGGAAAAGCTCCCGGTTTTTCAATGAATTATAACGTCGACAGTTTGAGAGACATGATGCACAATTTTAATCCCGGAAATAATTTCAACTTCAGAATGCCCCGGCAGAATTTTGATTTCCGTTTTAATAACAACCAGCCAAAGCTCGGATTGCAAATTCAGGATACCGAATCAGGAAACGGGGTAAAAGTAACCGACGTGCAGGATGGTTCAGCCGCAGAAAAAGCCGGTTTGAAAAAAGGTGATGTAATCACTGAATTTAACGGAGAAAAAGTAACCGGTGTAAATGACATCACTTCTAAGATCAGGGAATCTGAAAACAAAAATGATTTTAAGATCAAAGCAACCAGGGATAAAAAGGAAATGAATTTTGACGTGAAGATCCCCAAAGTGTTGAAGAGTACAAGGATCTAATTGGTTCCTAGTTTATAGTTCGTAGTTACTGACAAAGTAACTACGAACTACAAACTAAGAACTACGAACTAAGAACTATACTTTCACATAAATTCTTCTCTTGTTCAGCCACCACCCAATGCTCCAGCAGATAAGCATATAAAATATTGCAAACAAAAATGAGCCAAACGGGCCTGGAGCGGCAGTTTGAAAAATAACCCTGTTCAGCCAGTTGAATACACTTTCTTTTGGGCTTACATGTACCATAAAAAGTATTACCACTAAAAGCTCAGAAAGAATATAAATGAACAAAGGATTTCTTCCGAAGATCTGAAAGAAATCAGACCAGCGGAATATATTCCAGTTCTTCATTTCCAAAATATAGATCAATGCTGAAATAAGGATCAGATCAATGCCGCAGGTAACCAAAACAAACGGGCTGCTCCACAGTTTTTTATTGATAGGAAAAACGATGTTCCAGCACAATGCAATAAAAATAAATAAAGCGCCAAAGAGCATTAATTTAGATAAACATTCAAATGTTTTTCCTTTTTCCTGGATGAATTTTCCTGCAAAAAAGCCAATGATCACATTTACAATGGCAGGCAATGTTCCTAGCCATCCTTCCGGATCAAACGGAATTCCTTCGCCATGATACAAATGATTGTTTCCCATTAAAAATTTATCCAAATAAAGTCCTGCATTTCCGGACATGCTCAATGGTTGTGAAGGGTTTCCAAAGCCGAGCAACAGCAACCAATAGCCAATCAATAAAACGATTCCGACGATGATCACTTTTTTAGATGATAAATAATGAACGAGCAACGAGCCAAAGAAATAACAAAGCGCGATCCGCTGAAGAACGCCCATGATCCTTGTGTTGGCAATTGGCGCAGCGATAATATCTCCGGCAGCATTCAGCCTGAAAAAAGGAAACCAATACATTAAATACCCGATCAAAAAAATCAAAATAGTACGCTTGATAATCTTGGTAAGAAAGGCGGCATTGCTGATCAGTTCATACTTTTTTAATGAAAAACTCATTGCGTTTCCAACGGCAAATAAGAAAGATGGAAACACAAGGTCAGTGGGCGTAAAACCGTGCCAGGTCGCATGTTCCAGCGGAGGATAAGGAATGGCTCCGCTTCCGGGAGTGTTCACGATGATCATAAAACAAATGGTCATTCCACGGAAAACATCCAATGCTAAAAAGCGTTCTTTTAATGAACTCATAATTGAAATATTACTTTTTTAGGAATAAAATTAGCGGTCAGTTATTTTTGAATTGATGATAGATTTTCCATCCGGAGTAAACATCACAATGGCTTTTTTCTTCTGAAAAATTTTGTTGGAATCGAGGTATTCAATGTCTAAGGAATATTGTATCTGTGTTTTGAAATTAGAATCGTTGGGCATTTGCACCGTGTCTTCTCTAAATCCAGTTACATCAAAAGATTTCGCTCTGTGAAGCTGATCCATGATCAGATCTTTTGCCATGATCTGTCTTTTATCACTGTCGAAACGATGGTTTTCACATGAAAAAAACAAAGGCAGTAAAAGAACAAAAAAGACGATTTTTTTAAACACCTTTTTTAAATTAGAATTGGTATTCACTGTAAAATTTGTTTTAGATTTTTTAAATGAAACTTTATAATTTTTTAAAAGAAAGCCGGGCTGAGGGAACGAAATGATCTTTTAAAATAAAACAAAAAACGAAAGCAGTTTAGAATTTAGTTTTAATCAATCATTTCCAAATGTAAATAAAGTTTATAATTTTTATAAATGTTTTTGAAGAACATTTCCTCTTGAATTCATTCCTCAAAAACGTTATTTTTACCGCTAATCATTTTGTATGGGGATAGTAGCTGAAAATATAAAATCGTTTTTTGAAAGATTCAATTCTGAAAAAATTATCAGTATTGAAAAACTACCAAAATCCGGTGGCGACAGGATTTATTTTCGCATTATCACAGAAGTAAAATCCTACATTGTTGCCTACAATGAAAATGTAAGAGAAAGTGAAACCTTTTTATATTTTACTGATCATTTTACCAAATTCAATGCTCCGGTTCCTGAAGTTTATTTTGCTTCTGATAATGCTACAATGTACGCGTTACAAGACTTTGGCCCTACATCGCTTTTGAATGAATTGGAAAAATTTGGCGAAAATCATTATGTGTATGACCTGTTTAAAAAAAGTTTAAGGGCACTTGCAGAACTTCAGATCAATGGAATAAAAAACCTGGATGATTCTTATTGCCTGACGTCAAAAGAATTCGGAAAACAGGCGATCATGAGTGATCTTTTGTATTTCAAATATTATTTTTTAGACACGCTGAAAGTCCCATATGATAAAGAAAAACTGATCGATGATTTTGAAGCACTGAGCAACTACCTGGAGCGCGTGGAACACAAATATTTTATGTTCCGTGATTTTCAAAGCAGGAACATTTGTGTTCAAAATAATGAAGTTCATTTTATCGATTACCAGGGAGGAATGAAAGGTGCTTTGCAATATGATGTGGCTTCTTTGTTATGGCAGGCAAGGGCCAATCTTTCTGATGACTGGAAAAATTCTTTGCTTGAATACTACATGGATTGCGTTAGTGAAATTTTGCAAAAGCCAATCGACAGGGTTCGTTTCGTGAGCCAATATAATGGCTATGTTTTAATAAGAATGATGCAGGTTTTGGGCGCTTATGGGTTTCGTGGACTGTTCGAAAGGAAGGCTCAATTTCTGACAAGCATTCCTTTGGCGCTTAACAATCTGCAATGGTTTTCTGAAAATAAAAAAATGGGAATTGCACTTCCTGAATACGAAAGAGTTATCAGCATGATCGTTCAGGAAGAAATTGTGAACCTCTTCAAACCCGTGCAGGCAAACGATTCCACGCCTTTGGTTGTTACCATCAACAGTTTTTCTTATTTAAAAAGAGGATACCCGGAAGAGAAAAGCAAAAATGGTGGCGGATTTGTTTTTGATTGCAGGGGAATGATGAATCCCGGAAGGTTTGAAGAATATAAAATGCTGACAGGAAGAGATAAACCGGTGATTGATTTTTTAGAACAACGAACCGCAATGTCACAGTTTTTAAATGGTGTTTACAACATTGTCGATATTTCTGTAGAAGATTATATCAAAAGAAATTTTGACTCTTTGACCATTAGTTTTGGCTGCACAGGTGGACAACATCGAAGTGTTTATGCAGCAGATTCTCTTGCCTTTTATCTTCGCAATAAATTCAAAGTAAAAATTGAATTGAATCACCTGGAACAAAATATTCATGAAAGGAAAGGATTTGAATAATTCGTGTAATTCGTGAACAAAAAATTTGTGTAATCAATGAAAGCAATGATCCTTGCAGCGGGTTTGGGAACGCGACTAAAACCTTTTACAGATCAGCATCCTAAAGCATTAGCGAAAGTAAATGGTAAAACAATTTTGCAAAGGAATGTTGAATATCTCTCCTCTTTCGGAATCAGGGATGTGATCGTAAATGTTTATCATTTTGCAGACCAGATCATTGATGTGATAAAAGCGAACAATGGATTTGGAAGCAATATTTCTATTTCTGATGAACGAGAGGAAGTGCTTGAAACGGGAGGCGGAATAAAAAAAGCGGCCTGGTTTTTTGAAAAAGATCCGGAACCTTTTGTTGTCATGAACGTTGATATTTTAACCAACATGGATCTGAACGAAATGATTTTTCAGCATCATCAGAATAATTCGCTTGCAACACTTGCCGTGACATCAAGAGTTACTTCCAGGTACTTTTTATTTGATGAATTGAATCGTTTATGTGGCTGGAAAAATGAAAAAACCGGTGAGCAAAAGATCAGCAGGCAATCCGAAAAATATCTTCAAAAAGCCTTCAGCGGAATTCATATTATCTCACCGAAAATCTTTCCCTTAATAAAAATGCAAGGAAAATTCTCAATGGTAGATGTTTATCTTGAGCTGGCCAAAACAAATATTATAGAAGCTTTTGACCACAGTAAATCAAAATTAATTGATGTAGGAAAGCCGGAAAGCATACTAAAAGCAGAAGAAATGTTTGAATAAAAAAGTCTGGCGTTAAACTTGTGTAAGATTTTTAAACTTCTATCTTTACATTATTAAAGCGAACGTCCCAAACACCTGGTATGCTTGAAAATAAAGAAATATCGGCTCTCTTTCATTTAATCGATGATCCTGATGACGAGGTTTTCAGCTCTGTAACGGAGCGAATTATTTCTCATGGCCGTGCCATTATTCCTAATCTTGAAAATCTTTGGGAAAACAGTCCTGACGAAAATGTGCAGGGACGAATTGAGCTGATCATTCACAAATTGCATTTCCGTGACCTGGTAGAAGAATTCAATGAATGGAAAGACGGAAGTTGCGAATTACTGCACGGCGCTTTATTGGTTTCAAAATACTGTTATCCTGAAATGATCGCTACAACAACATTGCAGGAGATTGAAAAGATCAGGAGAAATATCTGGCTGGAATTGAATAGTTACCTTACTCCATTGGAACAGGTAAATGTGATCTCAGGAATTTTATACAGCTATTATAAATTAAAAGGAAATGAAGTAACCTATGATGTTCCTGATGATTTTCTGCTGACCAAGCTAATTGAAAATAAAAGAGGAAATTCTATAACCAACGGCGTGCTTTACCTGATTCTTTCCGGCTTGCTTGACATTCCTGCAAAAGCGATCAACATTCCAAAGCAATTTATTCTCGCCTATTTTGATATTGATTACCAGTTTCCAAATCCATCAAAACAGCGCCATGAAAAAATCAACTTTTTTATTGATCCACTGAATGGCCAGGTTTACTCTCATAAAGATGTTGAAAGTTATTTCAAAAGAATTTCTGTTCCGCCGGTTCCTTCTTATTATAAGCCTCTCGAAAACAAAAGGATCATTCAGCATCTGCTCGAAGAATTCAGTAAATGTTTTGCTGACACACACAATCTTTACAAAAAAAATGATCTCTTGTTTTTGGCAAAGTTGCTGGACGATTGATCCTTCAATAAAAAAATTACATTATTTCTTTATTTACTGGAAGGTATATATCTTTCGATTGCATTTCTTTAATTTTGTTTTATGAAATTATCAATCATCAATGGGCCAAATTTAAACCTGATCGGCACACGCGAAACAAGCATTTATGGTACGCAAAGTTTTGAGCATTATTTTCAAAAACTGCGCAAGCAATATGAAACAGTTGACTTCGATTATTTTCAAAGTAATGTAGAAGGCGAACTGATCAATGAAATCCAACATGCCGGAGAAACAATGGATGGAATTATTTTGAATGCCGGCGCATATACTCATACTTCCATCGCAATTGGTGATGCAATTGCTGCGATAAAAATTCCTGTTGTTGAAGTACATATTTCAAACGTAGAAGCAAGAGAAGAATTCAGAAAATTTTCGCACATCTCTGCAAAATGCGTAGGAACCATTTCGGGTTTTGGATTAAAAAGTTATTTGCTGGCTGTTGAATCTTTTGTAAAAAATATCTGATCTAATTTTGGAGAAATGATATTATTTTCTGCAAAATAAAAAACACAATTATTCCTTTCTTTACTCCACGAATTAATATTCATAAACCAGGTATTCCCATGGCTGCATGCTGTACACATGGTTTTTAAACAATTTTTCTTTCTGCCCTGTAAAAACATTGGTTGGTTTTCCGTAAACATCGCTTTCCTTGATGGTAAAGCATTGCGGCTCTGATGAAAGATTTAATACAACGAATATTTTGTGATTTCCTTTTTGCCTGATGTAAGAAAAAATGGCAACATCATTGCATGAAACCACTTTTTTATAAGCAGCATCCGCAGCCAGCGCTTCATTGTTTTCGCGAAGATGAAGAAGCTTGCTATAGAAAGGCGCCATCTCATATTTATCCCAAACAATCGGATCTCTTACAAAAAATTTTAATCGCTTTTTATTCGGAACTTCCTGCCCGCTATAAATCAATGGAACACTTTCATACATCGTCTGGGTGAAGACAGCAAAGGCTTTGTAAGCATCACCGTATTTTTCAAACTCAGTGCCGTTCCAGCTGTTTTCATCATGATTGGTGGTAAAATACATGCGTTCAGCATTCTTCGGAAACGTAGTAAAATTTTGATTAAGCACAGAATCCAGGCCAAGCAAAGTTTGTTTTCCCTGCGCCACTGCAACTGTTGACCACATGATGTTCCAGGCATAAGTGGCATCGAAACCTGCATAATGAAATTCAGGTTTTTCACTTTCGGCCAGCATGAAAACATCTTTTACTTTTCGTAATTCTGTGATACATTTTTTCCAAAACTCAACCGGCATCGGATCTACATGATCACACCGGAAACCATCAATATCTGTTTCATTGATCCAGAATTTCATTGCGCTGATCATGCTGTCCTGGAGTTCTTTATTTTCATAATTCAAATTTCTTGTGTCGGTATAATCGTTGTCATAAACCGTGTTTCCATTCGCATCTCTTTTATAAAAGTCCGGATGTTCTTTTATCCATGGATTGTCGGGTGAAGTATGATTGGGAACCCAATCGATGATAACTTTAAAACCCTTGCTATGCGCGTCTTTCACAAGTTCTTTCCAATCCTGCATGGTGCCGAATTCAGGATTTACTTCTTTATAATTCATCACTGCATAATAGCTTCCAAGATCTGATGAAGTCATTTTTCTTCCTTCAATTCCGATTGGATTGATCGGCATGAACCATAAAATCTTTACACCCATCTGTTGCAAACGCGGAAGGCTTTTTTCAAACGCCTTAAAAGTTCCTTCAGGAGAATATTGTCTTACGTTCACTTCATAAATATTACTTTGCTCAGTCCACGCAGGGTGAGAAAACGAAGTAGCCGGTGCACCAATATTTGCGATGGGAGTAAGCTTTTGACTGCATGAAAAACAGCAAACAGAAATAAAAATTATCAGCGTAGCATGCAATGATCTTTCTTTCATAAAATCTCTATTAAAAAATAAAGATAAAGAAATTGATTAAGAGAAGGTTGCAGTCGTGAATTGGATGATGAATTTTCTTTTAAAATCAAAGAGAGCATTATAATATTAAAAATTGCTTTGGCTAATCGTTTTTCTTTTTTTTTACAATTTCTTCACTTCATACATTTATTTACGAGGCATTGCTATAAAAAGTGATGTGGATTAATTTATTTGATTATGGAAGGTTTAGCACCAAAAGAGTAATTAATATTGGAAGAAGTATAATACCAATAAGACAATATATTTTTTCCATCTCTTTGTTTTAAAAGCAACAATCAGGAAACCTATTAAATAGACCAAAATAATAAGTGCCGTTAATTCACCAATGAATTCAACAGCTACCGCACCAGCATAGTGGTTATCGTAAACTTTTTTATTAAAATCAAATAAAACGTAGAGCCACCAGAAAAAGTAAATAGCCAATGCTGAGAGTGACAGGAGATTACTTTTTATAAAATTCATGTTGTCATTTATTTATAAAATGTTATTAGAGGGATCATTATAATGATCCCCTTTGGGTAATTGTAACACAATCACTATTTTGAATGCAACGAAAAGGATAATTAATAGTAAACAACCCTTTTGTTTCATTTTTTTACATTTTACTCTTCCATTTCCTTCCTGATCTCATCAGAAATATTCACAAGGACTTTATCAATTCTCTGTCCGTCCATGTCAACGATTTCAAAATTAAATCCACGCCATTCAAATTTATCCCCGGTAACGGGAATGCGTTTTAATTCATGAAGAATAAATCCTGCAAGCGTGTCAAATTCATTTTCGCCTTCGTTGATCCAGATCGTTTTATCAAATTTTGTGAGGAAGTCGTAGAACTGGATTTGCCCGTCGATCAGGTAACTTCCATCTTTCCTTTCTGTGATCACATACTCATCATCTTCTTCTTCAGGCATCTCTCCCACTATGGCTTTTAGAATATCCTTTACAGTGATCATGCCGAGCAAGCTTCCATATTCATCAACGATAAAAGCGTAAGGGATTTTGGTAATTTTTATTTTTTCAAGAACCTGGTAAGCAGAATTGTTTTCGGGAATAAATAAGGCTTTTCGGATAATTTGTTCAAGTGGCGCATCCGGCATCAGGTACATATCTTTTACATAAACAATGCCTTCAATATTATCAATGGTTTCTTTGCAAACGGGGTAAACTGAATGTTGAAACTCTTTAATTTTTTGTTTCACCGACGATCGGTCTTCGTTCACGTCGAACCAGATAATATCCGTGCGATGTGTCATCAACGAAGTAATATTTCTATCTCCCAGATGAAATACTCTTTCAATGATATCTTTTTCTTCTTCTTCTATTGCCCCAAGCTCACTGCCTTCATTGATCATCGCTTTAATTTCTTCTTCTGTTACCTGGGTATCAGTGCTTTCGCGAATATTAAAAAGCTTAAAAAAACCGGAACTCATTTTACTCAAAAGCCAAACGAGAGGATAAGAAATGGAACTAAGTGTTTTGATAAGCGCTGCAACACCTTTTGCAATTTTTTCCGGATTCATTAAAGCAATTCTTTTTGGCACCAGTTCGCCAAAAAGAATGGATAAAAATGTAACGATGATAACAACAATAACGGTTGCGATAGTTCCGGCATAAGGCTTTATAAAATTTATTTTTTCAAGATAAGGTTGCAGATAAATGCTGAATCTTTCGCCTGAATAAACACCCGTTAAGATGGCAATCAGTGTAATATATATCTGGGTGGTTGATAAAAATATTTCCGGGTTTTCTTTCAGGTCTAGGGCAATCTGTGATTTCTTGTCACCTTTGTTGGCAGTGGTTTCCAGCCTGCTTTTTTTCGCTGAAACCAAAGCCATTTCGCACATTACAATAAAGGCGTTAAGAAGAATTAAGAAAAATAAAATAATCAGTTCGACCATATATTATTTTTTCATTTTGGCATCTCCAACCCAATTGTAGTGTTGAAGATCTTTGCCGGAATATATCCAAGAATTACACCGACAATTGCACCGCAAAATACATCAAAAGGAAAATGAACTCCTACATATACCTGCGCGTAAGAAATAAGAAATGCCCATATAAAAAGCAATGCCCATTTCGAACTGAGTGATTTCCTGAACGTTGTAAATATAAACATTGCTGCGGCAAAATGATTCACTGCATGAGAAGATGTAAAACTGGAACTTTCCGGACAATAAGCCACCAGGAAACGAATGCGGTCTGCAAGGAACGGATCGTGGCAGGGGCGCAAGCGCTCGAAATTTTCTTTAATAAGAGTGCTGCTTACAAAATCACTGAGCATTACATTCAACAAAAAAAACAGCACCCATATCCATCCTTTTATTTTGAAATTGAGCGCTATAAAAATCACCAGGAAAAAATACAAGGGAACCCAAACGGTTGGCTCGCGGATAAATGGAAAAAAAACATCAAAAAAAGAATTATGCCACTGGCCATTCATTTTTGCAAATAGATTGTAATCCATTTGTTTTATTACATCCGGAAGAAAAGATGCATTTTGTATTTCCATAAATATCATTACCGCAAAAATAACCATTGATTAAAAACAGTGGTTAAATATTTACATTTGCCAACGCACATTCCAATCATTATTTAATACACGTAAATCCTTATAATGAAAAAAAAATCCGGTTTTCCACGATTGGTAAAATGGATGTTTTTAACTGCAATCGCTTTTTTGATTTTTATGACCATCATGAGGTTTGTGTTTTTTTACCACTTTGCTCCATTGAATTATTCATTTTCAAATTGCGTGAGAGCGTTTTTCTTAGGACTAAATTTTGATGCAAGAATCGTTTGCGGATTTATCATTTTTCCATTTGTAATCGGTAATCTTAATTTAAAATACAATGAAAAAAATCGGTTCACTATTGGAAGCATTATACAAGTTATCCTTACGGTTGTGATAATGGCATTGCTCATCTTTTTCATGAAAAAAGGCCATGCATCATTAGCAGTATTAATTGGAACAGCGATCTTATTTTTTCTGATTCTCGTATGGTTGTTTGTTACCAAAAATTGCAATCCATTTGAAAACCGTATTTCGAAAAATATTTTTAAAACCTACTTTTTCATTATTACCGTATCGCTTGTATTCCTTTATGCCGTTGACTTTGAGAACTTTGATTACCTGCATGAAAGATTAAACGCAGGAGTTTTAAATTATTTATCAGATGCAAAAATTTCGATGAATATGGTTTGGGAAACGTATCCTGTTTTTACATTACTTATTCTGATTGCTGTTTGCACAACGATATTGTATTGGTTGATCAACAGATGGTATAGAAAAACCGAACAATCAGTTTATGAAGGAAAAAATGTTTCCAAATTTGTGATTGGATTTGTTTTTACTCTCTTATTAGGATTAGGCGTTTTTGGAAGATTGAATCAATATCCGCTACGCTGGAGCGATGCTTTTTCTTTTGATGATAATTTTAAAGCAAATCTTTCTTTAAATCCTGTTCAAAGTTTTTTAAGCACATTGAAATTTAAAAACTCAACTTATGATTTGAAGAAAGTAAAAGAATATTATCCTTTGATGGTTCAATATCTTAATGTTCAAAATCCTGATAGTGTTCGTTTGAATTATACAAGAATTATTCAAAATGTAGCTCCTTCAAATCCACCGAACGTCGTTGTTGTTATTTGTGAAAGTTTTTCTGCTTACAAAAGCAGCATGTGGGGAAATCCGTTGAACACTACTCCTTATTTTGACCAGATGTGCAAGGATGGAATTTTCTTTGATCGTTGCTTCACGCCTGCTTATGGAACGGCTCGTGGCGTATGGGCTGTGGTTACAGGAATTCCTGATGTTGAATATCCAAACACCTCAAGTCGCAATCCTGCTTATGTGAATGAGCATTCTATTATTAATGATTATAAAGGATATGAGAAATATTATTTCATCGGCGGAAGTTCAAGTTGGGCCAACATCAGAGGACTTCTTACCAATAATATTGATGGATTGCATTTGTATGAACAGGAAGATTTTAAATCAAAAGCAATAGATGTTTGGGGTATCAGCGATAAGAATTTATTTCTTGAGGCCAACAACATTTTGAAACAACAAACGCATCCTTTTTTTGCAGTAATTCAAACAGCCGATAATCATCGTCCTTACACGATTCCACAGGAGGATAAAAAAGATTTTCCTTTAAAAAATTATCCTGTTGACACTTTAAAAAAATATGGTTTTGAAAGTAATGCTGAATTGAATGCATTCCGGTACACAGATTTTAGTTTTGAAAAATTTATCGAAGCCGCAAAAAAAGAATCCTATTTTAACAACACCATTTTTGTTTTCGTTGGCGATCATGGAATTCGTGGAAATGCAGGGAACATGTTTCCTGAAGCCTGGGAAGCTGATGGGTTGACGACACAACATGTGCCGCTGCTTTTTTATTCTCCATCTCTACTTGCACCAAAAAGAATTGACAGAACCTGTTCCCAGGTTGATCTTTTACCTTCTGTGTCTTCTCTCGCAAAAATTTCTTTTACCAATACTACTTTAGGAAAGAATTTATTTGATACCCTGCAGAATAATGTACGATTTAAAAATGCTGCTTTTTTATTTGATCCTATGGTCAAGCAAATTGGAATCGTTACTGATGAATATGTTTATGTACATAATCTTTTAAGTGGCAAAGAAGATTTTCGTTCTGCAAAAGATAATTTGCCGCTCCCACAAACGAATGAAATTGCCTCAGATAAAAGGGCTTTACAAACTTTATCGGATGCGTATTATCAGACAGCAAAATATATGCTTTCCAACAATAAAAAACTCAGCGAAACCAACCGGAAATAACCGGTTTATTTTATCATGATCTTCAAAGCGAAAATTCCAAAATCAATTCCATTAACTATCCAATGGTTGGTGATGCTGTGGCTTATTTACCTGATCATTTTTTCTCTTCTCAGAGTTGCAACGGTTGTTTTATTTATTCCGTCAAACACTCCGGTAAGTTCGCTGCTGCCTTCATTCTGGCTTGGATTCAGATATGATGCAAAATGGATCTCTATTATTTTATTGCCGATAGCAATCCTTTCCGTCTATCCAAAACTTTCTCCTTTTTATTCAGAAAAAAATAAAAAATTCTGGTCTTATTACCTGGCAGTAGCAACGATGATCGTTTTATTTTTCTTTGGTGCTGATTTTGGAAATTTTAGTTACAATCATACGCGCATCAACGCAAGTGCTCTAAATTTTGCAGAAGATCCGGTGATCTCCTTCAAAATGCTTTGGCAAAGCTATCCAATGGTTTGGTTGATCACCGCGTTAATACTTGCTGTTGTTTTGATGTCGAAGCTTTTTAAACATACTCACGTTCTCACTACCAAAAGAAATCTCCAGGAGAATATGATCTATAAAAAGCGTTGGCATTTCGGTGCTATTCTTTTTTTCCTGTGGAGCTTGTTCGGTATTTTTTCGTTTCATCCCTTAAAATGGAAAGACGCTTTTGAATTGAATGATAATTTCAAATCGTATGTTGCCTTAAATCCCTTGCAAAACTTTTTTACAACATTGCAATTCAGAAAGCCTTCATTTGACGATGAAAAATCGAAAGGCTATTATCCTTTGATCGCTGATTTTTTACAACTTGGTTCAAAAGATATTGCCGAAGGAGATTATACACGAACAGTTTTACCCAACAGCAAATCCCTGGAAAGCCGGCCAAATATAGTTTTGATGATCTGTGAAAGTTTTAGCATGTACAAAAGTAGTATGAGCGGAAACCCCTTGAACACCACTCCATATTTTAAAGAATTGTGTGACAGCGGCATTTTTTTTAATCGTTGTTTCACCCCAACATTTGGTACTGCCCGTGGCGTTTTTGCAATTGTTACCGGAATCCCGGATGTGCAACTTTCAAAATTTTCAACAAGAAATCCCGAAGCAATTCATCAGCACACGATTATTAATTCATTCGAAGATTATAACAAATTTTATTTCCTTGGAGGCAATAGCGACTTTAATAATTTTGAAGGCCTCATAAAAAATATCAATGGAGTCAATATTTATCAGGAAGGTTCTTTTAAATCAAAACCATTAAATGTTTGGGGCATCAGTGATAAAAATCTTTTCGTGGAAGCGGAAGATGTTTTATCAAAGCAAAAAAAACCTTTCTTCGCCATCATTCAAACAGCTGATAACCACCGTCCGTACAGCATTCCACCTGAAGATTCGGATTTTGTAAAACGTGTTGTAGACGAAGACACTTTGCACAAATATGGTTTTGAATCCTTACAGGAATTTCAATCTTTTTGCTATACAGATTATTGTTTTAAAAAATTAATTGAAAATGCCAAAAAACAAAGCTGGTTCAATAATACCATTTTTGCTTTTGTCGGCGATCATGGAGTAGAAGGCGAAACTTCAGCAATATATCCTGCTGTTTGGGACAAAGGAAGTTTGAGCGATGAACATGTTCCGCTTTTATTTTATGCTCCTCAACTTTTAACTCCACAAACAAAACATGAAGTGGTTTCCCAAATTGATATACTTCCAACGATTGCGGGAATGCTTCATCAACCTTATGTAAACACAACACTTGGAAGAGACTTGTTGAATACAAAAAATAAAATGGATGCTGCTTTTATCATTCATCATGATGAAGGAAATATTGGACTGGTAACAAATGATTATTATTTTGTAAAAAATCTTAGAATCAGCAAAAAAACATTACTGCCAATGAAGTCTGACTCTCTTTCATTAAACAATCAACAAAGAGATTCAATTGAAAATAAACTTTCTGCACTTACTTCTGCCATTTATGAAACCGCAAAGTGGATGCTGGTAAATAATAAAGACAAATAAGAAAATAAAAAAAGGAAATAAAACTTTA
>JBQCIM010000084.1:0-90797 GCA_051953735.1 Ginsengibacter sp. | reverse complement strand
GTCTTCAGAAATGATCAGTAACGGACGACCACTTTGAGCCACTTTTTCCAAAATGTGAAGAATATCTTTCATGGTAGAAATCTTCTTATCATAGATCAGAATGAAAGGATTTTGAAGATCGGCCTCCATTTTTTCGCTGTTGGTAACGAAGTATGGAGAAACATACCCTCTGTCGAATTGCATACCTTCTACCACTTCAACGGTTGTGTCAGTTCCTTTTGCTTCTTCAACAGTGATCACGCCTTCTTTGCCGACTTTCTGCATTGCCTCAGCAATCAGTTTTCCGATAGATTCATCATTATTTGCAGAAATAGAAGCAACCTGCTCGATCTTGCTGTTGTCGTTTCCAACAGTTACAGATTGTTTTTTCAGATTTTCAACAACTGCAGCAACTGCTTTATCAATACCGCGTTTCAAATCCATTGGATTAGCTCCGGCAGCTACGTTACGCAAGCCTTCGTTGATGATTGACTGGGCAAGAACGGTTGCAGTAGTAGTGCCATCACCTGCAATATCGGCAGTTTTGGAAGCAACTTCTTTCACCATTTGTGCGCCCATATTTTCAATAGGCTCTTCCAGTTCAATTTCTTTAGCAACCGTTACACCGTCTTTGGTAACCTGTGGTGCGCCAAATTTCTTTTCAATAACTACGTTCCTGCCTTTCGGGCCAAGCGTTACTTTAACCGCATTTGCAAGGGTGTCAACGCCCTTTTTCATTTTATTGCGGGCTTCTATTTCAAAAAATATTTGTTTAGCCATAATATTGATTTATTATTTTTTTGAGTGAATTAACTAACTTTCATTAAGATGTCTGATGAGCGCATGATCAAATAATCTTCGCCATTAATGCTGATTTCAGTGCCGCCATATTTACCATACATTACGGTATCACCTTCTTTTACCTGCATTGGGATCAGGTTTCCTGTTTGTTCTGCATATTTTCCTTTTCCAACAGCTACTACAGTACCTTTCTGGGGTTTTTCTTTTGCTGTGTCCGGGATAATAATTCCGCCGGCAGTTTTCTCTTCAGCCGCATTCGGTTTCACCAGAACTCTGTCGTCAAAGAGTTCGAAAGTTTCTTTTGCCATAATTGTTAAATTTATTTAATTTATTGTTTGGGTTGCAAATGTAGCACGAATAATTGTACCAAATTGAATTATCAGTTTACTTGGCAGAAAATAGAATTGTATGTCAGTTTTTCTGGGAAAAAAATCCGTCAAAATTTCATTTTTGATCAATAAAACTCAATTTAGTTGCAACAAAATGAAAGAGACAATACTTCATTCTTCATTTATCCTTTCAATCCCCATTTTTTTTCGAGTGTTTCAATTTCCGCAGGATCTAACCGGCATTTTTCATAATGGCCTTTTTCCTTTTTCTGCCGGAATGCTTCATATAAAGTGACAGCGCAGGCAACAGAGATGTTCAATGATTTGATAATGCCTGTCTGGGGAATAATAAAATCGCCATCAGCATATTTTCTGATCTCATCACTGACACCGTAAGTCTCGTTTCCAAAAATTAATGCAATGGATTCTGTGAGATCCATTTGATAAATATCTCTGGATGTTTCTCCGAGATAGGACGTATATACTTTCGAATATTTTTTCCTGATCTCTTTAAAACAATCTTCTGCATCGGTAAACTGGTGAACTGTGAGCCATTCGGCAGCAGTGGACGAACTTTTATAGCCCCATCTTTTATGCGGGGGAATGCGGTCGTTTAAAATGTAAACATCCTGGATTCCTACCGCATCACAGGTGCGCAAAACAGCCGAAACATTATGCGGATCGAAAACATTTTCTAAAATAACTGTCAGGTCAGGCTGGCGGCGTTGAAGTACAGAAGTAAGGCGATTGAAACGTTCGGGAGTCATAAATTTTCTATTCGGCAAAAATAAGTTTATAAAAATAGCTGGGGCTTTTGCAAAAAAAATCGTCCTTATTTCTTTGTTCACTGCGATCACATACGCATTTTTTATTTGGTCTCAATTTTGTGCGAAAAGGCGCATGTCACGGATCATTTTATTCAGAGGATTACCAGCAGTTGGAAAAACTTTTATTTCTGATGAAACGGGTAAAATTTTAAAGATTGCGATCATCCGCAAAGATGATATTTATGATTCTGTTCACGCTGATATTTCTTCTCACGAAATAAGAAACCAGATCTGCCATAAAATAATTTATAAAATGATTGAAACGAATCTGGCTACAGGAACAGACCTGATCATCGATTGTCCTTTCAGAAATACGGATGACCTGAAAAATCTTTCTTCATTTATTGAGGAAAGAAATGGTGAATTAAAAACCATCCTTTGCAATTGCACGGATGAAAATGTTTGGGAGGAAAGATTTAATAACAGAAATGAAAACCGCAGTCCCAATAATCTTTTGCTGGATTTTAAAGATTTGAAAAAAAATTATCCGAGCCTTGTTCTTGAAAAGTTTGGCGATGAACTTGTAGTAGATACCAGCATTAGTTTAGATGAAAATATTTTAGGTATTCTTAATTATGTCGGATAAGCATTGTTAAAAAAAATCTGCGGTATCGGTCAGGACGCTTGTCTTCTCCGGCCTGATCGATATCGAATGTGATTCTTAAAAAATATGATAATGAAATTTTTCTTTTCCCTTCTTGCAGCGTTCTCTTTTTTTCTATTTAGTTGTAATTCAAAAAATGGTTCTGATAAAGGGCCGGTGATTGTAAAGCTTCCGCCAATAACCCACGCGATTGAAGCAAGCCAAACACAACCGGTTTCCAATTTTAATTATGATCTGAAAAAGCCCGATCATACATGGAAATTGCCTGATGGATTGATAGAAGTTTCAGGGAATACGTGGGTTGATAAAGATCATTTGATTTTGATCGAAGACCTACATCCCAATTTATATCTGGTAAAAACTGATGACAGCAAAGCAACGCTGGAAAAAACAATCCCTTTTCAGAAAGATGAGAAAGATAAATTTGACATTGAAGATGTAACCAAAGTGAATGATATTGTTTATGCGCTCTGGAGCCACGGAATTTTATTTAAGATCAGTGACTGGAATTCAAAACCGACTGTGCAGGAAATAGAAACTTCTTTATCAAAAAAGAACAACACCGAAGGGCTTTGTTACGATCCGGTAACACAAACCTTACTGATCGCCTGCAAAGACAATTCGGGACTTTCTGACGAAAAGAAATCGACAAAAGCGGTGTACCAGTTCGACATGAAAACGAATAAAATTTTAGAAAAACCTTTCCTGGAGATTCATAAAAAAGATTTTGAAGAACTGGCAAAAAATAAAATCTCTTTCAATCCTTCTGCAATTGCAGTTCACCCCGTAACCCATAATATTTACCTGCTTTCAACACGCGACAACAAATGCATGGCCGCTTACAACCGTGAAGGAAAATTAATTTCGTTTCAATTTATTAATGCCGACCTGATGCCTCAGCCCGAAGGAATTTGTTTTTCTCCTGATGGAAAATTATTTATTTCCTCAGAAGGGAAAAAAGGCGAGCCGGGAAATCTGTTTGAATTTGATGCGAAGTAACTTTCCTGTTTGTGGAGTGTTGACTTTTCATGATGCAAAAACTACACAAAACTACATTTGTCCGTTGCAAAGTAAAAAGAATCAAATTTAATGACTAATTGAAAACCTCCTGCAGCTTTATCGTGGCATAGTTTTACAGGCAAAAACATAATTGCATTGATCACCCCAAAAAAAATAAATTATGTTTTATCATGTAAAAGACCTGCAGTTTAACGCAAAAGTTTCAAGGCCTGATCCACGATTTGCATCGCTTTTATTGGAACAGTTTGGCGGAGCGAATGGAGAACTGGCAGCGGCTCTCCGGTATTTCGGACAATCCTTCGCTGCTAAAAACCCGTATCCTGATAAATATGATCTATTGATGGATATTGCCACAGAAGAATTCAGCCATTTGGAAATTGTTGGTGCTACCATTCAAATGCTTTTAACAGGCATCAATGGCGATCTGAAAAACGCAGCAGATAATTCAGAGATCATGCAATTATTAAAAGGGAAGGCAGCAAAAGAAGAAATGATCCACAGCGGTATTAACCGTGAATTTTTGATTGCCAGTGCCGGTGCTCCCGCTTTTGTAAATGCAGAAGGCGCTGCATGGACAGCCTCTTACATTAACGGCGATGTTCAGGGTGATCTTACCAGTGATCTTCGTTCCGATGTAGCCGCCGAAACCCGCGCCAAAATGGTGTATGAATATTTATTGCAGTTTACAGATGATCCTTCCGTGAAAGAAACCTTGCGCTTTCTGATGACAAGAGAAATAGCGCATTTCCAAATGTTCCAGGCGGCTTTAGAATCTATTGAACCTAATTTTCCTCCGGGCATTTTGCAGGGCGATCCGCGATACAGTAATTTATATTTCAACTTTTCTAACGGCAATGATTTTCGCGGCCCATGGAATGAAGGAATGAGCACCGAGATGGGAGAGACCTATCAATACATTGACGATCCGATCAGACATGTTCTGGAAACAAACGGATTGCGAAACCAAAAAGCCGAAGGCACGGACCGCACAGAAAAAACAGTTCAAAAACTGAATAAGGATATGAGTGAAATAAGAAGCGGGCAGGTAAACGAAGCATCGCCAATGAAAGACATGGAATGGGATAAAAAACTGACAGAAAAAGAATTACAATGCGCAACGGGAAAGGCTTCTAACAACTCAAAACCAAAAAAGAAAACAGCTAATAAAAACACCCGATAAAAAGCTTTTTATATGCCCGAACAATCTGAAAAACTATCCGGACTGTTAGAAATTACTTATTACACTGATCCGCTTTGTTGCTGGAGCTGGGCGTTTGAACCTCAATGGCGGCGCCTGTTGTATGAATTTAAAGGAAAAGTAAAATACCGTTATTGCATGGCAGGTCTTTTACCGGGATGGGACAATTATAATGATTCGATCAATTCAGTTTCAAAGCCGATCCAGATGGGACCGGTTTGGATGCACGCCAAACAACTTTCAGGAATGCCCATCGAACAAAATATCTGGATGAGCGATCCGCCTTCTTCATCCTATCCCGCCTGCATTGCCGTGAAATGTGCAGCCTTTCAATCATTGCGGGCAGAAGAACATTTTTTAAGAATGCTTCGTGAAGCGGTAATGATCAGGGGAGAAAATATTTCGAAGGAAGAAGTGATTTTTAGCCTTGCCGAAAAGCTTGCCGCCATTGATAGTGAGTTTAAAATAACCAGGTTCAAAGAAGATATAAAAAGCGATAAGGCGTTGGAAGCATTGCGAAAAGACGTGCAGGAAGTTCAATACCGCCGGATCAACCGGTTTCCTTCTTTGGTGATCAGGAATAAAAATAATAACGGAGTTTTGGTTTCCGGTTACCGGCCCTATTCCGTCTTGCTCGATCCCATAAAGCAGATGGTGGAAGTGAAAGAAACCAAAAAGATCAATCCCAAAAGATACAAAGACCACTGGCCGTTTATCACAGAAAGAGAACTGGCAGAAATTGCGTGAATGGAAAATAAAAAGGGAGCGTTATTTGTTTTTTACTGTGAAAACGTAGGGCATTAAGATTGCAGCGCTACGTAATACTTTTATTCATAAAGTCCTATTTATTAGGACAAAGTTTTTTGCTTTGATGTCGAAGTTTTTGACTTTGTTTAGTTTTTTTGGCAGTATGCTTTGCGTTGTAGTCTTGAATAAACTTACTGATTTGCTTTCTTTCTTTATCTGTCAACGGCTTGCTTGAATAATAAAGTCAACACCTTCTGGTTCTTTTATATGTCCCGTTTTTTAGCTTTTAAAATATTTATTAGTTAAAATTTGAGCTGGCTCTGTCGGAATAGCCTAATTGCCACTTCTCTTATCATACCTTATTCCAATCCCAGATTCCATATTTTAATTCGTTTGTAAGTTTGAAGCCACATAATTTTAATGTAAGTAAAATATTTCCCCTGTGATGTGCTTCGTGATGAATAAAATATCCTAATAATGGAACTACTCCACGTTTATTGGCTTTTACATCTCCTCCGTTTTCAATTCCTTTTTTCAATACCTCCGCAACAAGGCCCGCAGATAGGATATGACAATCTTTAAGCATTGCAATAGTTTTGGTGTCTTCCGCCCGGATGGTTGTCAGATCTTTTACGAGTTCTTTATTCAATTTTTCAAGTTTCCAAAAACGAACATTATACACGTGAGCCAATTGATGACCAACGCTTCCACCACCACGTTTTGAAGTGGTAAGCGCTAAAGCATCTTCTGTCAGGTTATCCAAAAGTTTTAAATTGGTTCTGTGATTGATGAACCAGGTATCTAAAATTTGTTGTTCAATCGCTGTCATTTATTGTTTTTATTTGAAGCAGAATCGTTCCTATTTGTTTTTCGTAGCATAGATGTTTACAATAGCTCCTGAAGGAAACGGAGTAGAACTGAGCAGCTGCAGATCTATGAGATGTGGGGTGGTAGCAAATATTGAAATTCCTTTTCCGATAACAACAGGATGAATAGAAAATCTGTATTCGTCTACCAGCCCATACTTAACGAGTTCCTGCGCAAAGCTTGCTCCTCCATGAGCCAGGATGGGCGCTCCTTCCTGTTGTTTCAATTTAGTAATGTCCGCAACAAGGTCGGTTGCTACGGCAGCATCGGCCCATGTTGAAGCATACGGAGAAATTGCCGCGGTGGGGTCGCCATAACTTCTTTCCGGAACAAAACCATTTTTGGAAAAAACCACTTTTGGAAGCTTGTTCATGGGTTCGGCAAGTTGGTCTGTTGAGATGGGCCAGTAGGCAGCCATATCTTCAAATGTGCGACGTCCCATTATATGAACACCGCCTTGCCAAAGAGACTTTTCAATCCAGTCCTTTACTGATTGATCCCTGGTACGCATAAACCAGTCACTTTCGTGATTGGGACCACAAACAAAACCATCAGCGGTTACCGTCATTCCTAAAACTAATTTTCTCATTGTTATTATTTTAGTTGCAAATCTCGCAAAAGCTTCAATGCCATCGAAGGTGTGAATGCGACAATCCTGGTGGCTGAATGCGAAACGCCGCTATCATTTATTCATGCTCTTGATATGGTATGAAGTATCGATAAATTCATCGTGCTGCCTATTTCGTTGGCAAAGGTTTGCCAATTTCCCACTCAAGGCCAAACGGATCCGAAAGCCGTCCTAATCGCCAGCCATAATCTTCCCTCACCGGAAAAATCTCTATAGCACCAGCTTTAATTGCCTGCTCAAATACGGCATCCGGATTTTCAACAGTCAATATTAGTCTGACTGCTTCCTGTCTCAAGGGATCAGTAATAATTTCTTCAGGATCTGAAGACTGCCCGCTTACCCAAAATTCTGCATCGTCTACGGAAAGCCTCAAAACCAATCCACCGCCGGGTATTTCTATACGGTAAGTTTCAACAGCCCCAAATGCCTCCTGGTAAAATGCTCCGGCTTTAGCACTGTTTGCCACCGAAAGCCACGGTTGAAGAGATGTCTTAATACTTGTCATGAAATAGATTTATTATTGGTTTAGTGTTATTATTCTGAATTTTTGTTGCCGATCAAATGCGGTGTGGCTGTAATAGAAATTGGTAGCCGAATTTAATATAAAAGTTTAATAGTAGCATTAAGTTGAGTATTGACCAGCATACTGTAGGCTGTTTATTCATTCCGGGACTATTGCTATGACCGAAGGTAAATGCAAAAAGCTGATATTTATTTGCCTGCTGTGAACTGCAACCTATTGTTATTTCGTCTGCCACTTTATTCTTAAACTTTGTTGCCTGCTGCCAGTTTTTCCTTATCAAAGAATAAAATGAAAACCAACACCCACAAATGTCAGGCCGCCACCTGTAGAATTTAAACTTGTATTAAATAAAAACTGTTTTTGGTTTGCTTTCTGTGTAGGTGTTTTGTCTTTAGATACTACATACTCAGTGGTAACTAAATTCGGAATAATGATTTCTAAATGTAGTTTATTTAAAATTTTATAAGAAAGCCCCGGCGTTAAAAATATTTGCCCGCCTGATTGTTTTATGGTTTCCAGATCCGTTCCCAATGTATCAGTGTTTGTTTCCTTCATGTTTATATAGGAAGCTCCTAATTCTGTAAAAAAATAAAAGTCCTTACCCAGTTTTTTATACTTCCTGTAAAATATTCCCAGGTTATATTGATTTAGTTTTGATGAAATATAATTTGCTCCATTATAAAAGTTGTCAACTTTCGCTGGCGAGTAGGTTAAATTTAAACCGTAAACTGAGTTTTCTTTTGGAGCTTTCCCTATCGAAATATTGAATGAGGCATTATTGTTCTTTTCGTTTGGTTGGCTACCAGAATAACTTACGTCTGAACTGTAATAACCAATTTGTCCACCTAAAAGGACTGAACTTGTTTTAATTTGTGCATTTGTAAAGTTAGAAAAGCAGCAAATGGTTAGCAGAGTAACCAAGATTCTTTTTGTCATAAAGTTGTGGTTTATTTAGTGTGATGAAAGTAGTATTTTGCTTACAGCTATCCGAGTTGTTTTGTGTTTGTCTCGTGTAGAACAGGCTGTCTATTGCAAACGTTTCGAAGTTAGGTGAAGCGTTATACCTCATTTTCAAATCGTTTTCTCTTATTAGAAATTCGTTTTCTTTTATTAGAATCATTTTCCATCATTAGAAAACAGTTTTATCACGTTACGTTACTCATAATCCCATTTGCCGGATTTTCTTCGGTAGTTTTACATTCTATCAATTAAAAACTTAAAACCATGTGGTGGATATTTGCACTGCTTTCTGCTCTGTTTGCAGCCCTGACAGCCATCTTTGCAAAAGTAGGGATAAAAGGAGTGGATACCGATCTGGCGACAGCCATCAGGACAATTGTTATTTTAATTATCGCCTGGGGAATTGCATTTATCAGGGGAGGGGCCTACACCATGCATTCGCTCACAAAACAAAACATTATCTTTCTTTGCCTGTCGGGCATTGCCACAGGCCTTTCATGGATATTTTATTTTAAAGCACTCCAGTTGGGCGAAGTATCGCAGGTGGCCCCGATTGATAAATTAAGCGTAGCAATTGCCATCATCCTGGCAGTAGTATTTTTAGGTGAGCCTCTGACCTGGAAGACCGCGATCGGTGCATTAATGATCATTGGCGGAGGACTTGTTCTAATTTTATAATTCCCTTTTTAATAGTTTTCATTGCAGATACATTTGTGTAAAAAATTCCACAATAAGTCATTGATTTTCTGAAAGGTTACATTATGTTATAAAATGTTATAAAACTTGCCTCGGTATTCAATTTTTTATTTTATTTTGCTTTCTTTTATTTTGTTTTCTATAATTTTCCCAATAAAAAAAATAGCTCACATATTTTATGAAAAGATCTTCTAAGCAGGTTTTGGAAATCAAGCCAATGCTCAAAACCCCGACGGGCATAAGCGGTTTGGATGAAATAACAGAAGGAGGTTTGCCAAAAGGCCGGCCGACACTGATTTGCGGCGATGCAGGAAGCGGCAAAACCGTATTCTCAATTGAATTTATAGTAAAAGGCGCAACAGATTACAATGAGCCTGGAGTATTTGTAGCGTTTGAAGAAAAAAGTGAAGAATTGGCCGTAAATGTTGCTTCACTGGGATTTGACCTTAATAAGCTGATTGCAGAAAAAAAGATCAGAATTGACCACGTCCAGATCGAACGAAGCGAAATAGAAGAAACCGGCGAATATGATCTTGATGGATTATTCATCAGGCTTGGTTATGCTATTGACAGCATCGGCGCAAAAAGGGTAGTGCTGGATACCATTGAAAACCTTTTTGCAGGATTGTCCAACCATGGAATTTTGAGAGCCGAACTGCGCCGCCTTTTTTCGTGGCTAAAAGAAAAAGGCGTTACGGCAATCATTACCGGCGAAAAAGGAGATGGAAAATTAACGCGGCAGGGATTGGAAGAATATGTTTCGGACTGTGTGATATTATTAGATCACCGCATAGAAAACCAGATCTCTACGCGCAGGTTAAGGATTGTAAAATACCGTGGTTCTGTGCATGGAACCAATGAATATCCTTTTCTGATTGATAAAGATGGAATTTCTGTCTTACCCATCACTTCCCTCAGTTTGTCTAATAAGGTTTCCAGCGAAAGGGTATCTTCAGGCATTCCTTCATTGGATGAAATGCTGGGTGGAAAAGGATTTTTCAAGGGAAGCAGCATCCTTGTTTCAGGAACAGCCGGTTCCGGCAAAACAAGCATCGCTGCTCACTTTGCCGACGCCTGTTGCAAGCGGAAGGAACGTTGTTTATTTTTCGCTTTTGAGGAATCTCCCGAACAGATCGTGAGGAACATGAGATCTATTAATATTGATCTTGAAAAACATTTAAAAAGCGGGTTATTACAATTTCACGCATCAAGGCCAACAGTATATGGCCTTGAAATGCACCTGGTTATGTTTCATAAATTAATTAAGGAATTTAAGCCAAAAGTAGTGGTGCTTGATCCGATTACTAACCTGGTTACGGTGGGTGATTCAAGCCAGGTAAAATCAATTTTAATAAGACTCATTGATTTTTTACAAAATGAGCAGATAACAGTAATGTTTACGGCACTTACATTTAATAATTCTACCCAGGACCGCGCGGATGAAGAAGTGTCCTCTCTTGTCGATACATGGTTATCAGTGACTGACATCGAATTCAATGGTGAAAGAAATCGCGGGCTTTACATTTTGAAATCAAGAGGAATAAAAAATTCAAACCAGGTAAGGGAATTCCGCATTACAGACAATGGAATTAAAATAGTGGACGTGGTTCTTGGACCTGATGGAGTTCTTGTTGGTTCAGCAAGGGAAGAGTACAACCTGGAAAAAGAGGCCAGGGATACATTGCGGAAAAATGCCCTTATTCAAAAGAACAGGCAAGTCGAAAACAAAAAATTAATTCTTGATGCAAAAATTGCCCAGCTTACCTCAGAATTTGAGCTTGCTAAAGAGGAACTTAACCGCATTTACCAGGAAGATGAACTCCGGAAAGAAGCGACAGAAAAAAACAGGAGCGAGATGATCAGGAAGAGAGAAAACAAAGAACAAAATACTAAAAGGAAAAAATAAATATTACAGGTATGCAAAGTAAAAAATGGGAGTTAAAACTTTACGTGGCAGGAAAAACCCCCAAATCAATGACTGCTTTAAAAAACCTCAGGAAATATTGCGACGAATATCTGGCCGGAATGTATAAGATTGAAATTATAGACCTTTTAAAAACTCCCCAGCTTGCAGAAGGAGACCAGATTTTTGCAGTGCCTACTCTGGTTAGAAAAGTGCCCGTACCGATGCGGAAAATCATCGGCGATCTGTCTAACGAAGAAAAAGTACTTGTTGGCTTAAATATTGTGCCTTTAAAATCACAATCATGACGGAACCGCATTTATCACCTTTTGACGATTGGGGAAATTTGGATGAAACCATACATTACAAGCTGAAGCTGTATATAACCGGAGCTTCTCCAAATTCTGCCAGGGCCATCGCAAATCTGAAAAGCATTTGTGATAAATACCTTCGTCAGGGTTATGATCTTGAGATTATTGACGTGTACCAGCAGCCTTTGATTGCAAAACAAGAACAGGTTATTGCACTGCCTATGCTTATTAAATACTTCCCCTTGCCGGTAAAAAGATTATTTGGGGATTTGTCAAATGTAAAGAGTGTCCTTAAGGGCCTCGGTTTAAATTCAAATTGAGATGGAGATAGGTAATGTTACTACTACCCAGCAAGAGGAGATTGAAAGCCTTCGCAGGCAGCTTGAGGAAGCGAATGCGGCTATTGATGCCATACGAACAGGACAGGTAGACGCTTTTGTTATTGAAGATAAAAACGGTCCACAGCTTTACACCTTAAAAAGCGCAGATCAGACTTACAGGCTTTTTATTGAAAAGATGACGGAGGGAGCAGTTACGATTAACGAAAAAGGGGTGATTCTCTATTGCAATTCCCGCTTTGCGGCTATGCTAAAGATCCCTCTCAATAAGATGATCGGCTCTTCTTTTAAAGAATACATAGCGAAGCGGTTTAAAAATCGTTTTGATAGAATGATTGGCAATGGATGGCAGCAAGAATGCAAAGATGAAATTTCATTAGTTGCTACTGATGGTAAAGTAATTCCTATGCTGGTTTCTCTTACCACTCTTGACCTGGATGAAGGAACGGTATTAAGCCTCATTTTTACCGATCTTACCAGTCAAAAGCTAATTGAAAAACAGTTAAGAGAAAAAAATGAACAGTTAGAAACTGCCAAAGCCTTTGCGGAAAAACTCAATAACGAATTAGAGCAAAGAGTAAATGAACGGACAAAAGAGCTATCAAGCAGCAGGGAGTATTTCAGGTTTTTGGCAGATACGATCCCGGTTATTGTTTGGACGGCTTTTCCGAACGGAGATCATGATTATTTTAACATGCAATGGTACAATTACACAGGCCTTACTTTTGAACAATCTGTTGGCACTGGCTGGCAATCGGTAGAACACCCTGACGATCTTCCTAAGATGTTGACTGCCTGGAATGCCGCATTGATTTCCGCACAGCCTTTTAAAATTGAAGTCAGAAAAAGAGCGGCAGATGGTAGCTATCGCTCCTTTATTATGAATGCGATGCCTTTAAAAGACGCTGAAGGAAACGTAATACGCTGGTTTGGCGCAAGTATAGATATTGAAGATCAGAAAAAAGACATGGAGAGAAAGGATGAATTTATCAGTATGGCCAGCCATGAACTGAAAACGCCTGTTACTACCTTAAAAGCCTATACTGAAATTTTATTGATGGAGGCTATGGGCAAACAGAATAAGGGTGAGTTGAATATGCTTCAGAAAATGGATACTCAAATCAATAAACTGACCAACCTGATAGGGGACCTGCTCGATGTGTCGAAATCAATTTCAGGTCAACTGAACCTTGATTTTGAAATAGTGGATTTTAATCAGCTTGTAAAAGACGTCACCAATGTAATGCAGCTCACTGCAAAAAACCATACGATCCATTTAAATCTTTCTGAAACCTGCCTGATCTATGGTGACAAAAACCGGCTAAGCCAGGTAATTTCCAACCTTATCTCTAACGCAGTAAAATACTCTCCGAAAGCAGATAAAATCAATATCTCTACAGAAAGCACTGAAAAAGAAATAAAGCTATGTGTTCGTGATTATGGAATTGGCATTCCGGTATCGCAGCAGCCAAAATTGTTCAATCGTTTTTTCAGGGTCAGCAAGAACACCTACCCCGGCATTGGCCTCGGGCTCTATATTTCCAATGAGATCATTAAACAACATTCGGGTAGAATGGATTTTAAAAGCGAAGAAGGCAAAGGTTCTGTTTTTTGCTTTTATTTACCCATAAAACAACAAGTGAAATGATTCTGCTTTGATAAAAACAATTTGCTGACTTTGCAAATGCAAGGATCCGGCAGCCGTTAATAAAAAAGAGTTGCAAATCAGCAACTCTTTTTTATACCTCCAAAAATAAAGCCTTAAGAAATTTGAATCAGCCTTGGTGGCTTTTGCTTTGCTTCCTCTTTTTTGGGGATCAGCAACTGCAAGAGGCCATTTTCATATTTTGCCTGTATCTTATCTACATCCACTACGTTCTTTGGAAGATTGAAGGTTCTGTAGAATGACTGGTAGCTAAATTCCCTGCGGGTGTATTTTTCATCTTCTGTATCTTCCTGCTCATTTCTTTTTTCAGAACTGATAGTGAGCATATTTCCATCAAGTTCTATTTTAAAATCCTTTTTGCTCATTCCCGGAGCCGCCACTTCAACTTCAAAATTATCGGCGGTTTCTTTAATGTTCACACCTGGAATGGTTGTGTTAGTGTCGGAAAAATTAGATAATCCCCAATTAAAGATGTCCTTGTTGAAGAAATCATCAAAAAGCAGGGGCATCTGGTTCATAAGGCTTCCGTTTCCTTTTAAGAGTCTCATAATGTACCTCCTTTTAATTTGGTTAATAAATAATTTTTATTGGAAAAATGCAACTCAAATGCCAGGCGGATATACCACATCTTTTATAAGAAATTTTGTCTTTTTCTAACAAAATTTTGTCACGTGTTAAGACAAATTTTCCTGCATATAATTCGAGTGATCTTTAAAGAAAGGTTGGCAAAAACACAATTAGCTGCGCAAAATTTTTTCCATCTTCCTGCCTTTGGCCAGCTCATCTACCAACTTATCCAGGTATCTTACTTGTTTCATCAGAGGATTCTCTATTTCTTCCACCCGATAGCCGCAGATCACTCCTGTGATCAGGCTGGCGTTAAGATTTAGCGTCGCCTGCTGAAAGAATGTTTCAAAAGTGACCTTCTCTTTTATTAATTCCTGTAGCTTTTGATTATCGAAGCCTGTTAACCATTCTATCACCTGGTGGAGTTCTTCTTTCGTTCTGCCTTTCTTTTCCACTTTTGCCAGGTACAGAGGATAAACAGAAGCAAAGGTCATTTTTGCGATCCGCTCATGTTGTGTATTGGAATCGTTCATGTGTTGTGTTTTAGCGTCAACCTTTTCCACTTATTTGTTCTCTGTTTCTTTTAAATAACCGGCCAGCTTTAAAATTGCCTTTGCGTCCATTACAATCTGTTCCTGCGCTTCTTTCCATTCTCTTTGCTCAATAGCTTCGCGAATGCCTGGCATTGTTTTTACGCCATATCCTGTATAAAATCCTGGAGCATAAATAGTGTGTTTGTACCACGCTCTGCGAGGCAATCCGTTTTCATTTAATAATTGTTGCTCTGCCTGATAAAGTGATTGATTAAATGCGGCACTCACTGAATTGCTTTTTATTTTATTTTGAAAAACAACTTTCAAACTATCCGCGCTTTTTTTCAATTCAACCAATGCATTTTGCAAAGGTGAAAAATCAAGATACGGAACCGCTGCTTTTGCAACAGGAGCTATGAATTTTTTGGTCGGATCTTCTCCCACTTTGTAATCTCCCGATTGAATTATTTTATTTTCTATTGCTGTTGATTCTCTCGAATCATTCAAAAGCTTATTCAGTTCATCAGCGTATCCGTTGATCGTATTGTATAAATGCGTAAAATCAAAAGGCAACACATCTGCATTGGCCATGCGCAAAACAGCGCGGCCGGCAGTTTGCGCCAGCGCTACTTCATAATGAAAACCCGGATCTTTAAAATGAGTAAAATCATAGTAATCATCATAAATAGAATGATACTCACCTCCGCTTCCTTCGCCACCAAAGCCCAGGTCCAGTGAAGGAATTCCTGCATGCTGAATGAAGGAAGAATAATCAGAACCGGAACCCATTGCGCCCAGTTTCATTTCTTTTTCATCGAGAATTTTTTTGCGGGCATCAGTGTTTGTTGTTGACACCATTTCATGCGCCTTCCTGCGGTCAAATAAGCTCACATTCGTTTGCGGATCGATCACTGTTTTTGAGATCTGATCTATTAAAGGTTCCAGTGCATGTGACCCTTCCGCATAAAAGTAACCACGTTCGTTATTATCTGAATTGATATAAACCACCGCTTTTTGCTGCAATTCTTTCTGATGTGTTTCGAGCCATTCGGTAGAACCCAGCAAACCCGGTTCTTCACCATCCCATGCACAATAAACGAGTGTACGTGCAGGCCTCCAGCCGCTTTGCAACATCGTTCCCATTGATTTTGCTTCTTCCATCAGCGCAGACAATCCACTGATCGGATCAGATGTTCCATTTACCCATGCATCCTGGTGATTGCCGCGAATCACCCATTCATCAGGATATTTTTCTCCTTTTATTTTAGCAATTACATCATAGCAGGGAACGATATTCCAGTTGAATGCCACTTTCAAATGAACCGTTGTTTTTCCCGGCCCAACATGATAAGCAAAGGGCAAAGCGCCTTGCCAGTTGTGAGGCACATCCGGCCCGGAAAGCGCTTCCAGTAAAGGCTTGGCATCGTGATAACTGATGGGGAGCACCGGAATTTTCAAAATATTTGCCACCTGCAACCTGTCTAATCGTTTGGCATCTTCTGTGGCACCAACTCCCGGAGTAAGCGGATCTCCCGGATAAATGACCATATCCATCACTGAGCCTCTTTGTACGCCGTATTCATTTTTGTAAGGGCCCTTTGGATACACATCGCCCTGGAAATATCCGTCATCCATCGGATCGCTGTAGATGATGCAACCAATGGCGCCATGTTCCTGTGCTACCTTTGGTTTGGTACCGCGCCAGCTATGTCCGTATTTTGCAATGACAATTTTGCCTTTTACATCAATTCCCATCCGGTCGAGCACTTCATAATCCTGTGGCAAGCCATAGTTTACAAAAACCAGTTCGCCGGTCACATCGCCGTCAGCGCTGTAGGCATTGTAGGTTGGCAACTGGCCTTCCTGCCCGCTGGTAGGATCTTCTTTCAGCGCCGGTTCTTTTAATAATGCTTTATAAGTGGTGGGAGAAGTCATTTCCAAAACCCTTGTTTTGGGTGTTGGAAATAATACATGAAACGTTTCAATCTGTGCGTCCCAGCCAAACTTTTTAAACTGGCTCAAAATGTATACTGCATTGGCTTTACTTCCGGGAGAACTGATATTATGCGGCTTTGCAGAAAGCAACTTCATCGTAGCGCCAATATTTTCGGCACTCAGATTTTTATCAAATGCCGACTCGGTATTTAATTGCTTTTCAACATTTTGGGGATAGAAGCCAATGATTTTTTTTGTTTGACTGAAAGAGGTTTGTAAAATAAAAAGGAGTGAAAGGGAAAAGAAAAGTTTTTGCATGGAAATGTTTTGTTTTAAAAAATCCAAGGTATTATTTATTTGTCATTTCTATGAAGAAAATGAATCAGGAGGCAGTAAAACAAGAAATAAGGGGAAATGTTTATTTGCAAATATCACTTGATATAAAATAGAATGAGAGCCAGAACGCTGGTTTCTGAAAGTATGGATTGAAAAATATTTTTTAGTGTCTTAAACTTTATCTCAGGACGCGAAGCTTAATAACCTCTGTAACCATTGTTGTTAACGCCGCGATTATGTTGGGCGCCTTGTGGTTGACGCGTACCATTACATGAGGGCAAAACCATTATCAATACTACAACGGTAAAAAGTAATTTGAAAACATTGTTTTTCATAAGGTTGCTTTAGAAATTTCATTCGAATTTAATAAAATTATAAACGGCTGCAAGATTAATGTATTGCGTTTTCGATTTTTTATTATTCTTTATCAGAAAAGTTTCGGTAAGGATTCAGTAAATGATTCCATAGTAAACAAGCAAATAATTGGTTTTTATATTTTCTTGCAGAAAACTTAGCCTTTTTCAACAAAAAAACCTCCAACTGAAAGAGCAGGAGGTTTTATAAGTTTTGTCCAAGTCAATGATGTGGCACTGCAACAGGAGGAGCAGCAGGTGGTACAATATTTTGAATTGGTTTTATGGACTGTAAATAAGCGAAAATAGCACTGAGTTCATTGTCAGTCATATTCCTGAAACCCTGCCAGGGCATCGGTGGCAACAGCTCGCGGTTGTTTTTCATTCCTTTCCACTTTCCTTCACGCATCGCTGTAAAAAATTGCTCTTTGGTCCAGCTGCCTGCTCCTGTTGCATCGGGTGTCAGATTATCAGCATAACTAATGCCCCACGGACCTGCCCACGCGGTTTCATCACTGGTAATTGCCAGCCCTTTGCCTTCTATCTCTTTAAGATTGACTGCTGGAAAAGGGATTTTTGCCGGGTGGCCGGACAAGAGTAAAGTAGTGTCTGGAACCGGCCCCATTGGCGTCATTATTTTTGGCGTATGACAATCATTGCATCCGATAATTGCGACCAAATGCTTTCCATATTCAACCTCATTTTTATAACCGCCATAATCATTTTTGGTGAGCGTACTGTCTTGCTTACTGTTGCTTTCAGACGATTGATGATGATCACAACTTATCCAAAAAAGTGGAGTTAATGCAATCAGAAATAAAGTGATGCTGATTCTTGTTTTCATAATAAAAATGTTTTTAAAAATGAACAGGTATGTTTTTTAAAATCTGTATCCTGCTGAAATCTGAATTACTGCATTTTTCGTGTCTATATTTTCATACTTTGCTAAAGGATTAAAAGAAGTGACAGAAGTGGGATTAGTTTGGGCTACATCACTTTGTTCTTTGTATAATTTTGCAAACCCCATATTATATCTTGCATTCAGGATCAACCCTTTGAACGGATGAATTTCTATGCCACCTGCGGCGCCGTAATCAAACCGGTTCATCAGGTCTAAAGCAGCTTTGGAAGGATCATTATCTGTTGTTGATTTTGGAATATTGGAATCTTTTGTATTCAATAAATATCCTGCAAAAGCTCCCGCCTGCAATTGAACAAATTTGGTAATATTGATCGTCATCATTTGTGGGATCATCAGGTAATCATTGGAAACGGTTCCTGTAACGCCGTTTGGATTGGTATAATCGAAGCCTTGCTTTGAATACAATAATTCAGACCTGAAGCCGATGGTGCCTGTTGAAGGAGGTGCTAAAAATACAGCTACCATCAATCCTGGTTTATACCGGTATTGTACAGAATCGCTGCTTCCACTTACTTTGGCATAATTCAATCCAACTCTGAATCCGAAGCCGGATTTGGATTTCATTGCCATCGTTGTTGATTGGGCAAAAGTATCTTTCGATTGAAAAATTAAAATCAACGAAAGAAAGAATGCCACTAATTGAATGATCTTTTTCATGTTGTTATGTTTAGTTGTTTTTTAAAAATGTTTGATTCAAAAAAATCATTGACTTATTTGGATCGTTTGTAAAAGCGATCAATGCTTTTCTAATCCTTCCAGGGCTACCGTAAACTCTTTTTTAGCGGCATCATAATGGATGCTCCATTTGGTTGGATAATATCCCGGAGTTTGAAATGCAGCAGGTTGTTTTACATCCATAGTAATGTCCGGATGAGTTTCCAGAAATTCTGTGGTGATCATCGGTTCAACAAACAGCATCTTTCCGTGATAAAAACCATAAATGAAAGTGGCAGTAAATTTCTTTCCCTGCATTTCTGAGGAAGTGGTATCCACCCAATGTACGCCCATGTCAGGAACCGCTATTACGCCGCTGATATAATTGGCAGGAATAAATTGCGCTTCAACAGCAACCGTATCAGGCCCCGGAACAATTTGCGAAAGCTGGTCCAATCCTGCCAGATAAAAATGAAAATCAAAATGAGGATATCCATAGATCTGCACAGGATCATGACCGTGCGGATTCCAGTCCAACTCACCATGATCGAAGCCTGTAGCGCTCGCCTGGCTTGGAAAGCTGAGGTTGAACATGTTTTCCATTCCATCCTCGGTGGGTAAACCACTCAGCATGCTTTCACTAAATTTATAACCGATGCTCTCCGGTTGCCCACTGTTGTTCAGGGTTACAAAAGTTTGGATGCTACCATCTCCAACTTTCGTTTCATCTCCATAATAGGTTGCGCCAGCAGCATCTTTTTTGCAGCCAATAAATGAAGTTGCTATAACCATTGCTGCTAAAAAAAGTGATGTGTTTTTTTTCATGAGTTTTAATTTTTAAATAATGAGTCAATAAAGCATTCGAAATTCAATCCTTCTCAGCTGCAGCAAACAAGGCCTCCGGCATTCTTATACAGGAATCGGATGATGAGAAATCAATTGAGTTCTAATAAAATTTGCATAACAAAATTACCTGTCGGGAAAGGGGAGGGCAATAGAACAAAAGTTATATTTTACCGCGGATTTTTACATTAGCCCATCTGCAAATTAGCACACCAGCTAATTAATGTCTTCCATAAAATTTGTTGATGGCTTCTGTTCGGTTTTGAACATGCAGTTTTTCATAGATCTTATGAATATGCTGCCTTACGGTGCCGGTAGAAATAAAAAGCTGATCGCTGATCTCTTTGTATAAAAAACCTTTTGAAAGCAGCTCCAGCACTTGCTTTTCACGTTTTGATAAATCTGCTGAATGCTCCGGATTGTTTTTATTTTCCTTTTGAAAAAAGGAAACAACCTTACGTGCAATATGTGTGCTCATAGGCGCACCGCCCTCATACAATTCTTTTAACGCACGAAGAATTTCTTCCGGGGGAGTTTGCTTTAAAAGATAGCCATTTGCGCCTGCAGCCAGCGCTTCATAAACCTGCTCACTGTTTTCATAAATGGTAAACATCATGAATTGAATTTGCGGACATTTTTTCTTTACTTCTTTAATACATTCTATGCCGCTCATGCCCGGAAGATTAATATCCATCAAAACAATATCAGGGCTTAAGCGAGGCAATTCTTCCAGAGCTTTTTCTGCATTACTATAAGTGGAAAGACAAATAAATTCTTCGGATTCATCAATAATACGCTTTATTTTTTGGCGTACTTCATCCATGTCTTCCACAACGCTCATTGATATCTGATTTTTCATCCGCTAATTTTTATGTTTCGAAACTTTTAAGAGGAAATTACTGAGAAGTCACCTCTGAGCCTTCAAAATTAGAACAGCTTTTTCCGGTTTTCAATAGAACTTTTGTTATACGGTTGTTTCGCTTTTGAGTTGGTCTAACGGGCAAAATAATGTAACAGTAGTGCCACGATTATTTTCGATCACAAAACTGCCTCCAATGCTTTCCATTCTTTGCTGCATATTTTTTAACCCGTTCCCAAATCGCCGCTGCATAACGGTTTCAATGCCTTTGCCATTGTCGTGTATGCATACCTGCAGACCTTCCTTAAAGCAAAAAGAAATGCTTACTTCAGTGGCACATGAGTGCTTTACGATATTGTTTAAAGATTCTTTGATCACCAGGAAGATATTGCGACGTTGTTCTCCGGAAATGGGCATATCTGGAATAGATCCGGAGATATTAAAATGATAATTTAAAGAATGATTTTGTAAAAATTCAACTGTATGCTGACGGGTGTAAGCAACCAGGTCATCAAGGGTATCATACTGGTGGTTCATGCTCCAGATGATCTCATTCATATTGTCAACAATTCCTGATACTGTTAAAGAAATTTTTTCAGCAACACTGGAATCGGAACCTTTACTTTTTGTTTTAAGATCATCACTCAGATAAAGAATGGTGGTAAGCGCAGAACCAATATCGTCGTGCATTTCACGACCAATGCGATCCCGTTCTTCTTCACGCGCCTGCATTTTTTCTTTCAAAGTATTCAGCTCGTGTTGTTTTTGCAAAGTGAGCAGAGACTGCTGATGCAGCCTTTGTTTATGGCGATAGCCTCTAACCGAAAGAATCAATATAGAGATGAGGGCAATGATGCCACCCAGGAAAATAATGATCCACATATTCTTTTTTTCAATCGCTGCTTTATTCTTTTCGATGCTCAGGTTTTGTTCCGCGATCTTTTTATCTTTTTGGGCAGAGTGAAATTGTATGTTAAGGTGATGAATATTTGTTTGAATTTGTGCATTGGTAATGGAGTCGTTGATGGCAACATATTTATTTTTGAACAACAAAGCCTCTGCAGGTTTTCCTAATTTTTGTTTGATTACTGACATGGTATCATACATTTCCATCAGTTCAGCAGGAGTGTTCAAATCTTCGCCGATCGCAATTGCCCGCGCTGTATAATTTTCGGCAAGAGAAAAGTTCTTCTTGTCTTTTTCTACAACAGCAAGTTGAAATAAGGCATATAATTCTTCATAGGGAAGATGATATTTCTTTGTAAGAACCAATTCCCGCTGGTATTTTTCCTGCGCTGTTTTTAGATCATGAATGGTATAATAAACCAAACCTTCATCCGATAATGCATCTGCAACAAGGCTCATGTCCGGAATCTGGTAACCAATTTTTTCAGATTGCGTGAAATGCAAAAGCGCATCGTTATATTTTTTCTGATGAATTTCTGATACGCCCATGTTTAAAAGGCAGTTGCCCATTGTAATGGTGTCGTGCCGTTGTTGAGCAATTACGAAAGCTTTCGTGGAATAAGTATATCCAAGAGAATCATCTTTCAGCCATAAAAAAACAGAAGCGAGATTATCATCGATCTTACTTTGCATTTCCAGGTCTCCTGCATCAGTAGCAAGCTTCAAAGATTTAATATAATAGTCAGAGGCCTGCTGATAATCTGCCAGGTATTCATATTCGTTGGCAACATCGTTATACGCTTCTACCAATATGCGTGGTTCGTTAATTTTCTTTGCAATTAATGTATCCTTTTGTGCTAATGCCAGGCCTTCTTCAAATTGTGCATTTTGATTCAGCAGATTGATTTTATAGGAAAAGTATTTAACCATTCCTTTTAAGTCATTCAAATGTGTTGCAAGCGATTTTGCTTTTTGATAGTAGAAGCTTGCTGAATCGGGATTAGAAGCCTGGAAGCTTTTTCCATAATCAAGATAATAAATGATCTTTTCTTTATTCTCGGGAGAGGTTTTTAATAAATGTTCCAGGCTGTCTTTTAAGGTTTGCTGGCTAAAAGCAGGTATAAAATTGAAAAGAAAAGTAACCAATATAATAAAACGGTAAAACAATGCTATTGCTCAGGATTTTTATTTGTTCTTCAAATATAAAAGAACATTTTTTTTCTTCTTTCAAACGATTAAAAAAGGGCCTGAATTATTGTTAAAACAACTGGCCAGATTACCAGATTAGTTTGTCCCGTAAATGTCATTTAGTTACTTTTTTAATAATAAGAGTTAAGATAGTATCAAAAAATGTTAAAATTTCCTGTTAAAAATTAATTTTTGATTTTTATTTAACAAATGTGTTTAATTTACATGATAATTCCTTCTATTCCTTTAATCTAAATTACGTTATATGAGAAAAAAACTTCTACTTGGCGGAGTGTTTTTGTTCTGCTGCTTTCTCCAAACAATGGCACAACAAAGAACAGTAACCGGAAAAGTTACCTCTTCAGACGGATCTCCTTTAGTTGGTGCAACTGTAATCGTCGTTGGTCAGAAATCAGGGGAAACTACTGATGCAAACGGGGCTTTTTCTATCAGCGTTCCTCAAAATGCAAAACAACTTCAAATCAGTTATGTGGGATATCAATCGGAAACGGTAGATATTTCCGGTCAGTCTGATGTAAAGGTAACGCTTCAAAGTTCTGCTCAGGCCTTGACAGATGTAGTAGTAACCGGGTATGGCACTACCCGTAAAAAAGATCTAACCGGCGCCGTTTCCCAGATTTCATCTAAAGATTTTACAACAGGTAATTTAGCCAATCCTGCACAATTGTTCCAGGGAAAAGTACCGGGCGTGGTAGTTACTGTTCCTGGTGGCGATCCCAATGGTGCTATCTCTATCCGTCTAAGAGGGCAAACTTCATTATCAGGTGGTCAAAGTCCATTGATAGTAGTAGATGGTGTTCCTCTCGATGATCCGAACGAGCTGGCAGATATTCCAGCAGATGATATCGCGTCAATAGACGTTTTAAAAGACGCTTCTGCGGCAGCTATCTATGGTTCACGCGGTTCCAATGGTGTGTTAGTAGTGAATACTAAAAAAGGCGCAGCGGGTAAAACAACCGTTACTTATGACGGGTCAGTAAGTGTAGATAAAGTGGCGAAATATTACGACATGGCAAATGCCGCCCAATGGAAGGCCGGATATACCCAATTATTAACTTCTCAAAACGCGACCCAGGGAGCAATAGACACTGCCATTGCAGGTTATGACCATGGTGGTAATACTGACTGGCAAAGGGCTTTGACAAGAACAGGCATTTCTACAAGTCATAGCATTTCTCTTAGCGGTGGTGCACATGGTTTCAGTTACCGCGCTTCAGCTAATTATTTGGACCAACAAGGTGTAGTAATTAATTCCGGCAAAAATCAGTTGGGATTACGTTTTACTGCTCAACAAAAAGCATTAAATGACAAATTGACTTTGCAGGTTGGTATTTTAAATTCAACCACTAATAGAAAGCTGACAGACTATAATATTTTCTATGAAGCTTATAGCACTCCTGCTGTTTACCCGGTTAAAAACGCTGATGGTTCTTATTTTGCCTATACAGACTTTGCGCTTCAAAATCCTGTACAGCAGCAAATGGAAGAAACTGATAAGGCTGTGGAAAATCTTACTATATTAAATGCAACTGTTGATTATGAGCTAATTCATGGTTTGAAAGTGGGCGTGCGCGGTTCCACTTCCCATTTTAATGATCAGTTAGAGTTTTTTGAACCGGTATTTCCAGTTGTTGGAAACTCAAACGTCGGTTCTCTTGCTAATTCAAATGATGATTCTAAAAAAGGTGATATTCATATAAATTTTGATAAAGATTGGGGTAAAAGTAATTTATCTGCTTTAGCTGTTTATGAATACAGTAAATTTAGTTATAATGCCAGTGGTTCGGTAGCAAGTAATTTATTGTTGGATCAAATTGGAGCATGGAATCTTGGAGCAGCGCCTCAAGCCTATCAACACGCTTATTCTGCAAGGAATGAATCCGAGTTGATTTCCTATGTTGGAAGGGTAGCTTACAATTGGGCTAATAAATATTTTGTTACTGCAAGTATCCGTGCCGATGGTTCTTCAAAATTTGGTCCTCAAAATGCCTTTGGTTATTTCCCTTCTGTTTCTGTAGCCTGGAGATTAACCAATGAATCTTTTCTTCAAGGTGTCAGTTGGTTGAACGATTTCAAAATAAACGCAGGCTGGGGTAAAACCGGAGACCAGGAAAATATTACTGCTTATGAAACACTGCAATTAATGGGACCAGCTAGGCCATTTTATAACGCTGCTTCCAATTTATGGCTAAGAGGATACGAATCACAGCAGAACAATAATCCAAATCTTCAGTGGGAACAAAGAGTAGGAAGAAACATTGGATTTAATTTTGCCGTTGCACAAAATCGTTTTACAGGCGCTTTTAATTATTTCAATGATATCAGTACTAAATTATTATATACTTACACTATTCCTTTTCCAAGCCCAGGAGCTGTTGTAAATACATTATTAGCCAACGTAGGAACGATGACCAATAAAGGTGCAGAATTCAATATGAACTGGCAGGTAGTGCGCCATTCTGATTTCACATGGACATTGGGTGGCCAAATCAGCACAGTAAAAACAAAGATCACCAGCCTGTCAGGAAGCTTCAGTAACGGGGTTTCTACTTATAAACTTTCTACAGATCAGGTTTCTGAAGGTAGTGCCCAGGGACGCGGTTTGAGTGCCGCTCCTATTACCTATTTAAAAGTTGGTTATACACCTTATGTATTCTGGATGCCACATTATGTAGGGCTTGATAAAGATGGAAATGAAATGTACGAAGTAAAAGGTGATAGCACAACTACTGACGTGTTGAAAGCAACCAATTATTATACAGACCCGGCTCCTAAATTCACCTACGGTATCACATCTGATTTCACTTATAAACAATTTGGATTGTCCTTCTTTTTAAGGGGAGTTTCAGGTGGAAAAATATTTGATAATTCACGAATGGTTTTAGATAATATAAACCGCTTTGGTGGAAATAATGGAACGGTTGAAGCATCGAAGAATGGAATTACAAATCCAAACCAGGTTTCGGATCATTGGTTAGAGAATGCATCCTATTTGCGGATGGATAATGTTAATTTATCCTACACTTTAAAACCTGTTGGCGTTTTCCAAAGCATCAAACTCTATATCGCAGCAAATAATCTTTTTGTAATTACAAAATACAGAGGTCTTGATCCTGAAATTAATGTTGCCTATTCTCCTGGTAATGCAATGTTTGACGCATTAGGCTCTGCAGGGGTTGGTAATAGTTTTTCTCAAAACGGTAGTGCCGGACCTTATATTGATGCCTCTTATTCCGGAACAGGTTTTTATCCAAAAACACGTTCTTATACTTTGGGAGTAAATGTAACTCTAAAATAAAGGAATGATAATACAACAAAAAAACTACGAATATGAAAATAAGAAATCTTAATATTTATTTGCTTACTGGAGGTTTTACACTTTTAGTGGCAGTTTCCTGTACTAAACTCAAAACAAAAGTTTATAGTGTAGTTCCAAGTACCTCATTTTGGCAAACGCCTGCGCAGGTTGCTGCCGGTGTTGCTCCAGCTTATTCTAACTTAAATAATGTGCAGACGATTGGTGGTACTATTGCAAATATGGTAGAAGGAGTAACTGATGAAATGGTTGTTCCTACCAGGGGAAATGACTGGGGGGATGCCGGCCACTGGAATGCCCTGTGGTATCATTCTTATGAACCCACCAATGATAACTGGAATAATGGATGGAACGATGTATTTGGTGGAATAAGCAAGTGTAATTTAATTATTCAATCAGTAAACGGTTTAAATCCTGCTCCTCCTTCGTTGCCTTTAATTATAGCACAGGTAAAAACTATCCGGGCTTATTATTATTACCTTGCTATGAGTGTTTTTGGAAATGTACCGATTGTTACGGATACCACTACCAGCAGTACGCCACCTACTTCATCAAGAGCAGATGTTTATAATTTTATTGTTTCCGATCTTAAATCAAGTTTACCTGATTTAACTTCCGAAGTGAGTCCAAATACCTACGGGCAGGTTACCAAATATTTTGCACATGCATTACTGGCAAGACTTTATCTGAATGCGATCGTATTTACTGGTAAAACAGGAACCACCTATACTCCCGGAACACCGGATTACCAGGATGCAATCAATGAATGTGATTCAGTAATGGCAGGCCCTTATTCTTTAATGAGTAATTATTTTGATAACTTTATGCCAAATAATGGACCAGGTAGTACTGAAAATATTTATGCTTTCCCGTGTGATCATACTAATAATCCTTCTAACGATTGGGAAAATGCTATTTTACACTACCAAAGCTATCTTTCTTTTGGAATGTCAACAGGTGCCAACTTATGGAATGGCTTCTGTTCACAAGCCGATTTCTACAATACTTTTGACACCAGTTCCACTTATGTTCAGGGAGCGGGTGAGGTATTAAGAAATTATAAAGACACCCGTTCCGGACAGTGGTTGGTTGGTCAACAATATATTAACGGCTTTACATATCCTCCTTCTCAAAATGTGGTGGTGTCCGCTCCAGCCAGTGAACGTGTTATTGATGCAGGAACTTCTTTGCCTGTTAATTTTAATCCTAATTTTACCTTGTTTTCTGATGCAAGCCCTGCAGGCCGGGTTGCAGGTGTGAGAAACATTAAATATTTTCCTTCTGCTTCTTCCGGTCAAAATGGATCTGATATGGATAATGATTTTGTAATATTCAGGCTTGCGGAAATATATTTTATTAAAGCCGAAGCAGAGTTGAGGCTTGGAGTGAACACCAGCGACGCACTTGATTTGATTAATAAAATAAGAACCCGTGCTTATGGAGATGCTACTCATAATATTACTTCTTCACAATTGACCTTACCTTTTCTTCTTGCAGAAAAAGGAAGAGAAATGGCTTATGAAGGAGTTAGAAGAGATGATTTGATCCGTTATGAAGTTTCCGGTGACGGCCCTTATTTTACAAAGGCAAGAACTGTAGGTAATAAACCTGCTGACCCGAATCAGCACACTATGGTTTTTCCTATTCCAACCAAGCAGATCACTGCTAACTCAAATTTGCAACAAAATCCGGGATACTAATTTTTGTATAAAATTTATTAATTTTAAAGAAGTAGCCAATTTTACGCTACTTCTTTTTTATTTTAGATGCCAGCATGCGTTACAAACTAATTTTCCTGCCAACTGCGATTCTTTTAATATTGTTTTCTTCCTGCAACTTTTCACAGAAAGAAAAAGGCAATGAGAAAGATGCCTTGTTTCAAATGATGCCTTCGTCCCAAACAGGCATCACATTCGATAATAAAGTAGAGGACACCAAAGATTTTAATGTTTTCAAATACAGAAATTTTTATAACGGTGGAGGAGTAGCGATTGGGGATGTAAATAATGATGGCAAACCAGATATCTTTTTTACTTCAAACCAGGGAAGCAATAAGCTTTATATCAATAAAGGCAATTGGAAGTTTGAGGATGTAACTGAAAAGGCAGGCGTTGCAGGAATTCATAAATGGCATACAGGTGTTACAATGGCTGACGTTAATGGTGACGGCTGGTTAGATATTTACATTAGTAATAGTGGCAGCATAAACGGAGATAACCGTGCCAATGAATTATATATCAACCAAAAGGACGGAACTTTCAAAGAAGAGGCGCATCAATATGGACTGGATGACAAAGGACTTTCCACGCAGGCAGTATTTTTTGATTACGACCATGATGGAGATCTTGACTGTTTTATCCTTAATAACAGTTATCGTCCTATTGAGAGTTTTGGCTATAACCGCGATCTGCGCAATATCCGTAGTTATGATGGTGGCCAGAGGTTATACAGAAATGACAATGGGCATTTTACTGATGTGAGTGCGCAGGCACATATTTATGGAAGCGAGATCGGTTTTGGATTAGGAGTAACAGTTGGAGATTTAAACAATGACGGATGGGACGACATATACGTTTCGAACGATTTTTTTGAAAAAGACTACATGTATATTAATCAACATGATGGTACTTTTAAAGAAGTTACTGACGATGCCGTAGGTCATATCAGCTATTCATCTATGGGGTCTGATATGACAGATATCAATAATGACGGCTGGTTGGACATTTTTACTACTGATATGCTACCTGAAGGTGACAGGCGATTAAAAATGACCACAAAATTCGATAACTACAACGTGCAGAATGCCAAGTTGAAAAATGATTTTCATCATCAGTTTGCAACAAACTGTCTGCAATTAAATAATGGCGATGGTACGTTTAGTGAAATAGCGGATATGGCAGGAGTTGAAGCGACAGATTGGAGCTGGGGAGCACTAAGTTTTGATTTTAACAATGATGGATGGAAAGATCTTTTTGTTAGTAACGGAATCAGCAAAGACCTTACTGACCAGGATTTTCTCGATTATTTTAGCAGTGAAGAGGCATTGAAACAGGTAAGAAGTGGCGGCGGCTTCAACTTTAAATCGTTTTTAGAAAAAATGTCATCTACACCGCTTTCCAACTATGGGTTCATCAATCAAAAAAACCTGACTTTTAAAAAGGAATCTGAAGCTCTTGGGTTGGCAACGCCCAGTTTTAGTAATGGAGCAGCGTATGGAGATCTGGATGGCGATGGCGATCTTGACCTGGTTGTCAATAATGAAAATATGGAGGCGTTTGTGTATAGAAACATGACCTCTGAAAAGCTGCATAAATCTTATCTTAAAATACAGTTGAAGGGGAATGCACCGAATACATTTGGATTTGGCGCACGAGTGACAATATATGCAAATGGTACAAAACAGATTTTAGAACAGATGCCCAGTCGTGGTTTTGAAAGTTCTGTAGAGCCTGTTCTTAATTTTGGATTAGGGGATGCAAAAAAAGTAGATAGCCTTATTGTTTGCTGGCCAGATCTGAAAACGGAAAAAATTAATGGGATAAAAGCAGATACCCTGCTAACTCTTTTTCAAAAAAATGCCACTGGTCTTTATAAACAACCAATTTCTCCTCCTGCATTATACACCAATATAACAACCTCTGTCATATCAGGAAATATTGCGCATAAGGAAAATGATTTTATTGATTTCAATGTAGAGCAATTAATTCCAAAAATGCTTTCTACCGAAGGCCCTAAGATTGCTGTTGGAGATGTAAACGGTGACGGTCTGCAAGATTTTTTTATAGGAAGCGCAACCGGTGATACGGATAAACTATTTATCCAGCAGCCCAATGGTAACTTCAAACAAAGTCCCCAGTTTGCTTTTGCGCAGGACAAAGATGACGAAAGCATAGGAGCGGAGTTTTTTGACGCAGATAACGATGGAGATTTGGATTTAATAGTAGCATCAGGAGGCAACCAGTACCCGTTAGGCTCCGTTTATTTAGCACCAAGGTTGTATTTGAATGACGGCAAAGGCAACTTTACCCGTTCATTTAATGGATGGCCTACTCTCAGTATGAATGCTTCGTGTGTGAGGGTAGGAGATTATGATGGTGACGGGCTTCCTGATATTTTTATCGGTGGAAGAAGTATTCCGGGTTCATATGGAATTACTCCTGAAAGTAAATTGTTACATAATTTAGGACACGGGAAATTTGAAGATGTTACCCATACTGTTGCTCCAAAACTGGAAAGAGTTGGAATGGTTACCGATGCACAGTGGCTAGATGCAGATCATGACGGAAGAAAGGAATTGATAATAGTGGGAGATTGGATGCCGGTGACCATATTCAAATATGAAAACGGAAAATTAGAAAAAGAAACAGAAATAGGCGGTTCATCCGGCTGGTGGAATTGCTTGGCAACCGCAGACATTAACAATGATGGCTATCCGGATCTTATCATTGGAAACAATGGTTTGAATTCAAAAATAAGAGCTGACAGTGCGCATCCTGCCGAACTATTTATTGATGATTTTGATAAAAACGGGCATACCGATTGTATAGCAGCTTATTATAAGACGGATGGAAAATTGTATCCGTTCAATCTCAGGGATGATATCATTGGTCAGCTGCCATATTTGAAAAAGAGATTTCTGAAATATACTGATTATGCAGGCAAAACAATTGACGAAGTATTTACAAAAGATGAATTGTCTCATGCTCAGAAACTAACGGTTGATGAAACACGAAGCTGTATTTTTTATAACAACCGCAAAGGAGGTTTTAATAAGACAGTTCTTCCTATGATGGCGCAAATATCACCGGTTTTTGGAATTTTGGTAACCGATTTGAATGGCGATGGAATTGAAGATATTTTTTTGGGAGGAAACTTCTACGGCCTGAAACCTGAAGTAGGCAGATTTGATGCCAGTTATGGTGTTACACTAATGGGAAATAAACAGCATGGATTTAATTACATGAAACCAGCCGCCAGCGGATTATTTATAAGAGGTGAAGTACGCGATGTAAAAATGATTCCAACACCGAAAGCGAATTATATTTTAATAGCACGGAATAATGATTCATTGCAAATATTTAAAAAAGCAATGAAAAATGTGAATTAAATCATCTGACACGAGTTTTGAAATAAATTATTACAGGTTCATTTGTGTATGAAAAAAGCAACCGAAATATTTTCATTTCTGATTTTCAGCTTTTTAGTGAGTTGCAAAAAAGAAGTACGAAATGTAGTTGATGTTCGTCCGCTGGATTCATCCCATATTTCGATCACAAACATTTCTCCTTCAATATCTAATCTGCAGCTTTATTTGAACAATAAACCGCTCTTACTACCCGATTCACCTCTCGTATACGGCAAAACAGTACTTGCTACTTACATTTATAATCCCGGAAGTTCCTTTCCAGATACCTTATCACTTCCATTTATCAATATTACTCCCGGATATCAGCAATTATCATTCAGTTCTTTTGGCAACAATAATTCATTAGGAAATTTGAACAATAACTTTGAAGCAGGGGCCACTTATTCGCTTTTCCTTACCGATACGGTTGTTCACGGAAAAATTACTTCTGTGCTTTTAAAAGATAATGTCACTAATACGGATACGACAAAAAGCCTCATTCGTTTTTTAAATCTTTCGCCTGATACGCCACCACTTGATGTGATTGCTTATCCGGATGCCGGTTATAACGGTTACAAACTCTTCACTAATTGCGCTTACATCCCCGGCGATTATAATTCTTTTGTGAACGGAGAATCATTCTCAGAAATTGATCGTGGAATTTATTATTTTGAAGCAGCGATTGCAGGAACTAACAATGTATTGCTGGGCGGATATCTTATTATTCCGGGAGAACAGGTGATTACTATTTATACAAAAGGATATTTTTCAGCAAGCGGCGCCAACGCACTTGACGTTGGTGTAATTCAATATGAACACAAGACAAATTAATTGCTGTTAAAAAAGAAAATTTACTTATTGGTTCGTTTACTGGTTCTTATCAAAGTAAAGTGCAGCAGCGCCAAGCACAGCAGAATTGGCTAATTCAGAAACTTCTATGCGCAAGTTCTTCACTGCATTTTGAAAACCAAAAGTTTCAATCTGACTCCACATTTTTTTCGAAAAATAAGGAAACGCATGGCTCACTGAACCGCCGAGAATAATCAATTCTACGTCCAGTGCATATAAAATAGTATTGATTGCATTTCCAAGATGAAATCCTAATTCTTCATACATTTTTAATGCTTCTTCATTTCCTTCAGCAGCATTTTTAAAAACTGTTTCTCCATTTATTTGATAGACATTTTGAAAGAATTGGCCACTCGCGTAATACTCAGTAGTTTTATCAAGATAAGGAACCATTCCAAATTCGCCCGCTCCTCCGTTTCTTCCTTCATACAATTGGTTATTGATGATTAGCCCACATCCAAGCCCCGTTCCAAGCGTTATTCCAACCATCGAGTTGCTGCCTTTTCCTTTTCCAAAATAATATTCTCCGAGCGCAAAACAATTGGAATCGTTGTTAATATAAACCGGCACGTGATACCGGTCTTCAACCAATTTTTGCAAAGGAATTTTTTTCCACGACGGAATATATACCACATCATACACCATTTGTTCTTCCTGGTTCACGAGGCCGGGAACGCCAATTCCAATTCCTTTTACTGATTCATCATACAAGCCATCAAGCAGAAAAAATACTTCTTCCAAAACCTGCTCTGAAGTGCCTTGTGAATTAATTTTTTTAGAATGGATGTTTTGTAAAGTAAAATCCTTTACCAAAGCACCGCGAATATTGGTGCCGCCTAAATCAATTCCTATGATCGAATCGTTATTCATTTATTTTTCAAAAGTGATGCTGCTTCTTTATCCAGGAAAACAGTACAATAGGGATGATTTCGTAAAAAGCTTCCGGGGAATTCAGAAGAAATTCCACCTTCCAAAACCTGTTGTGCAATTTGTGCTTTTTTGCTGCCGCTGATTAAAAGTATTACATGGTGCGCTTCCATAATTTCTTTTATTCCAAGCGTAATTCCTCCTTTAAGTTCCTGTGGATTCTTAAAATATTTTTGACCAATCTGTTGTGTCACAGGATCAATTTCTGAAATGTGTGCCGGTAATGAGGGATCGGTTCCCGGCTCGTTCATTCCAATGTGTCCATTCATGCCGAGGCCAACAATCGCGACGTCGATTCCTCCATAAGTTTTAATAAAAAAAATTTCTTTGGCGATTTCTTCCAACAGGTTTTCTGCTCTGCCATCGAAGAAAATAATGTTTTCAAATTTAACCTTCAACGGCTGCAGCAAGTCGTTGTCCAAATGATATCTGCAACTGCCTTCGTCTTTGCCGTTCATTCCAATCCATTCATCGAGGCCGATAAAATTCCAACTGGAAATATCGATCTTGTTTTTTGTAATTCTTGCTACCATTTCTTTGTAAAGGCCTTTTGGCGAATCACCGGTAGCCGGGCATAAGAGTGGTTTTCCAAGAGATTCCAAAATTCCCATTACTTTATCTGCTGCTTTTGCAGACATGGAATCGTAATCTTTTTCAACAATGATGGTCATAAGGATAGTTTTCTTTTTGTGTGGAACCGTCAATCGACCGCGACCATGGACAACCGTCACTCAAAACAGAAATTCAATTTATTTATTCTTCTACTGTGTCTTGAACCTTAAACTTCTTACAACTCCAATTTTCCCCAACCCTCGCGATACTCCCTTTTCACAAATTGATTCGCTGGTTCAAAATTAGTAATTCGCATATTGGCCCCATCCCATTTGTAAGTGATATAACGTCCGGGAGTAGTGATCTCCTCCATATCACCATAAACCGGATCATGTTTTTTTACCTTTTCGCGAATGTTGAAACTTCTTAATAATAAATTTCCCATCAGCACAGTTTCTGTGAGCGGGCCGGCATAACCTTCAAATGGAGAATCAACTTCCATTTTGCCATAACCGGCAATGCATGCATCAACCCATTGCCACCAGTGGCCGTCCATTCCACCTGGAACGCGCGGATATTTCTGCGGAACGTTGATGTCTTTATTCAGCGAAAGTGGCAGCAAACGAGGATGACTTCCTCCCCAGCCACATGAAGCCTTTCCCTTTGTTCCAATGAATAAAGTTCCTCCTTCATAATCATTTTCCTGTGGAACATCGGCTAATGCCTCATTCAGATTCAGATCCGGATCCAATTCGTCAGGACGATCCGGTGCAAAACCACCGTCCAGCCAATATAATTTCAAATCGCGGCCATCTTTCAATTTGAATTTATAGCGAAGTTTAGTAGAAACCGGGATGCTTTCAGGATAATCCGCTTCCTGGAAAATTCCTGAATAAATGGTACTTGCATTGCAGGTAACTTCTGTAGGATAACCGAGATCCAGTAATTTAAATGAAGGGCCGATGATATGACACGCCATATCGCCAAGCGCTCCGGTTCCAAACTTCCACCAGCCGCGCCAGTTGAACGGAACGAGGTTGTCGATATAATCGGTTTGTGGCGCGGTTCCCAACCAAAGATCCCATTGCAATTCTTTCGGAACCGGTGGACGTTGAGAAGGCCATGGAATTCCCTGTGGCCACACAGGGCGGTTTGTCCAGTTATAAATATGAGTAATGTCCCCGATCAGATTGGCATCAAACCATTCTCTCAGAGTGCGCATTCCATCACAGGAAGCGCCCTGGTCGCCCATCTGGGTAACAACTTTATATTTCTTTGCTGCTTCTGTTAAAATTCTTGCTTCGTAAATATCGTGTGTCAAAGGTTTTTGAAGATACAAATGCTTCTTCATTTTCATCGCATTCAATCCTACTATCGCATGGTTGTGATCCGGAATCGCTACGGAAACCGCGTCAAAGTTTTTATGTTCTTTTTCAAACATTTCCCTCCAGTCATGATAGAAACCTGCCTTCGGAAATTCTTTTATTCTTGGAGCCGCCATGCGGTCATCTACGTCGCAAAGAAAAGCGATCACTGCATTTTTTTTCGGTGCAGTTGCATAATGATGAATATCATTTTCGGCTTCGCCGCCACATCCCACACAGGCAATATATAATTTATCGCTCGGTGCTACGTATCCTTTCCCGCCTAAAACATGACGCGGAACGATGGTAAAAGCAGCGGCGGTAAGGGCGGTGTTTTTGATAAAATCTTTACGGCTGACGAGGCCTTTAGATGATGGAGTATTCTCTTCCATAAGATGTATTTTTTTGATTTTAAAAAATGACTATCAGTAAACAAACTAATAAGCCGCATTTCTATTTTGGCAAGATCTTATAAGATCATATTGAACAGCAAAAGCTATTAATCGCGTTCCTAAAACCTTAGTAGAAATAAGCAAATCAGTTTTGCATCTACCTTATTACCTTATTTAAAATAATGCTTTAGAAAAATAAGCTAATAAGGTTTTTAAATATTCTAAATTCCTATTTTCTACTAAGGTTAAAAACCTGTTGCCTCTAAATATTTTCCACGAATCTGCTAATTCTGAAATTGTTTTATTTGGCGATTTAGATCCAGTTATTTACAATTTCCTGATCTTAATATTGCGATACCAAAGTTTTCCGTTTTCGGTTCCCTGGAAAGAAATATGCCCTTTTTTATAACTGCCAAATCCCGGCCACTCAATGAATTTACTGTTTTTGATCATGTCGTTCCAATGATCGTCCCACATGGTTGTTTCAACTGTTTTGTGGCCGTTCATATAAAAGGTAAGATGTCCATGATCCGCAATTATTTCATAATGATTCCATTTAGGCGCTTGATTTACCCATTCTGTGTCTGCGGAAATAAGATCATACAAATCGCCGGCCCTGCATTTTAAAATTCGCCCATCATCATTGCACGCTAAATCTGCAATCTGCATTTCAGGCCCGGATTCATATGTGTTTTTATATTGCGAAGCTTCATTCACATAAAACATCACGCCGCTGTTGGCGCAGGGCTCCATCTTCCATTCCATTTTAAGATCAAAATTTTCATACTCGTCGTTTGTTACCAAATCCGCATAATCTTTCTCCACCGATTTAGGATTTTTATTTAAAAAGATCATTCCATTCTGCACCTGCCATGCTTTTCCGGGTGCGTTTTCCTGGAAAGAATGCCAGCCTTTTAAATCTTTTCCATCAAATAAAAGTTGCCAGCCTTCCGATTTTTCTTTGGCGGTAAGTGTGTTGGGTGTTTGGCAAAAAGAAAGTAGGGGGAGAAGAAAAATGATCGATAAAAGAAAGGAAAATTTGTGAAGCATTGTTTAAAAATTTTTTCTAAGGTACTTAGTTGTAGTAAAACTCTTAGATTTTTTTTAAAAAGATTAATTTCTTTAAACAACTACAGGAATGTTGCCGTCTATTATTTTCAAATCAGAATGGAACTCATGCAGTAAACCAACAAAAAAATCAATTTTTAATAAACAGGATAATTCAATTCCATTTTAATTTCAGAACTATCAGAAGTTGGAAGCGAATCATTCAGATATCTTTCAAATGATTCTGCGGGAATGGATAAAGTGTGATCAGTAAGATATTTTGTCATCGCCTGGTAAATTTTATTTCTTCCGGAAAAGAGCCCTGTATAATCAGCAACCAAAACCCGGCCTTTTGCAGGCAACGACAAACATTGTATATTTTTATCAGCCGGGGCTATTTTATCAACAGGAATTCCAACAGTTAGCTGAATGGAATCTCTTTGAAGAGGAATATAGGAAACAGAAATAACTCCGCTTTTTTGGAGATGATTGTTTTCCAAATATTTAATTAGTTGCTGCCTTGCCATTTGCATTTTGCTAAAAATTTCTTTTTGCTGTATTTTCATAACAAGGCTTGCAATTGTCGGATCTCTGATCTGCGCCATTTTTATATTGTAGCCATAAAACTCCAGAGGCGTTTCCAAATAATTTTTCAATCCTTCAAGAGGATTTTCAGCACCTGAATTTTTTTGAAAAAGAGTTGTGAATAATGGAACTTTTCTTTCAAAAAATATTTTCATTTTGCCGGCGTTGATTCCCGGAAAAACAGTGAAAGCAAAGCTTTTGGAATCATCACCGGTTTCGGTAACGTCATAAGCCATGGGCGTTACAGCGTGAACAATAATTCTTTTACCGGGGATGCTAATTGTGTCAATCTTTTGGGAACTGTCTGTTGAAATGTGATAAGAAGCCGGATTTTCTGTATAAGCCTGTTTAATTTCCGGGTACCAGTTTTTCCATTTATCTATATGAAGAACCTGGAGAAAAGTATTATCAAACGTAGCGTCAATATTGATGGTAGAATTTTGAGTTACAGGATAAAACGAAGCGACAATGATCACCAAAAGAATTAAGAAAACTGCAACAGCACCTTTTTTCATTTTTGCAAAGTAGTTAGAAAGAATCGGTTGTAAAGATAGTTTGAAATAGCTTTACATTTGTTTCTTAAATGTCAGTAAACCGACAAATAACTTCGATTTACATTTTACCTTTATGATTTGATTTTAAAAAAATATCTAACTGATAATAAGCCGGCTGCATGTTTCATTACAAACGATTTCATTTTCTTTTTTCATTTGCAGTGGTTTTACTCTTGTTCTCTTTTGCAGCCTGCAATCATAAATCTTCAACAACGATCCCTGTTTTCCAGGCATTGGAAAGCAACAGAACCGGTCTTGATTTCTCCAATACATTACATCCGGACAGTGATTTTAATGCTTTAAAATACATGTATTTTTACAATGGCGCAGGAGTGGGAGCGGGCGATTTTAATAATGATGGTAAGATTGACCTGTTCTTTGCTTCTAACCAGGGCGAAAATAAATTGTATTTGAATGAAGGCAATTTGCATTTCAAAGATGTGACCAAGGAAGCGCGTATCAAAGAAGATAGCGCCTGGTCAACCGGAGTTTCGGTTGTTGATATCAATAATGACGGCTTACTGGATATTTATATTTGCCGCGTCGGCAATTTTGAAACTCTTCATAGTAAAAACCAGTTGCTGGTTTGCCAGGGAATTGACAAAAACGGGGTTCCATTTTATAAAGATGAAGCGCATGAATACGGGCTTGATTTTTCAGGCTTCAGCACCCAGGCAGTTTTTTTCGATTATGATGGCGACGGTGATCTTGACATGTTTCTTTTAAATCATTCTGTTTTTGAAAACGGAACCGTTGGAGACCGGGCCATGTTATTGAAAAAACGCGTTGATGTTTCCGGTGATCGCATTTTTAGAAATGATGGAAATGGCCATTTTACTGACGTTACGCGACAAGCAGGAATCAACAGTTCTGTGTTGGATTACGGCTTGGGCGTTTGTGCATCAGATATCGACCTGGATGGTTTTCCTGATTTGTATGTTGGAAATGATTTTCATGAAAATGATTACCTGTACATCAATCAACACAATGGCACTTTTAAAGATGAACTGGCCAATCATTTAATGCACAGCAGTAAATATACAATGGGCGTTGACATAGCTGATGCCAACAACGATGGCTTTCCGGATATCATGAGCATGGATATGCTGGCGTACGATCCTCATATTCTAAAGCGTTCGCTTGGCGACGATAACCAGGATTTGTTTAACCTTAAAACAGACCTTGGTTATTTTTATCAATATCCTAGGAATAATCTGCAGCTCAATCGCGGTAATGGAATGTTTAGCGATGTGGGTTTATACGCCGGCGTTGCTGCTACTGATTGGTCGTGGTCGGCACTGCTGATGGATTTTGATAATGATGGTTTAAAAGATCTTTTTGTTTCTAACGGAATTCCGCGCCGTCTGAATGATATTGATTATATCAACTTTGTTTCAAACAGTGAGATTCAACAAAAGCTTCAGGGAAACTACCTTGATAAGAAAGATATTGATGTCTTAAATAATTTTCCTCAAATAAAAATTCCGAATAAATTTTTTCGCAATACAGGGAAAATGGCTTTCCGCGATTTGTCAGATGAAATTGCGAATGATAAAAATACTTTCAGCAATGGAGCCGCGTTTGCCGATCTGGACAATGATGGCGACCTTGATGTGGTAGTAAATAATATAGACGATGCAGCACTTCTTTATGAAAATAAAACCAATAATGGTAGCAAAGACAGCAGCAATAAGAATTTCGCGGAAATAAAGCTTCACGGTTCTACAAAAAACATCAATGCACTGGGGGCTAAAATTGTTCTGTATTGCAATGAAGGAATCAGGATCTATGAAAAATATCCGGTAAGAGGATTCTTGTCGAGCATGGAAACTCCAGTTCACATCGGGCTTGATAAAACGAAAATTGATTCTGCTTTTTTGATTTGGCCAGACAACACTTTCCGACGAATAGAATTCAATGAAGGCAAGCATTTTCTCTCTTATGAGTATCAACCGGGTCTTCCGAAATTTGACTATAGCCGAATCACAGATTATTGGAAAAATCAGACAAGGCCAATGGAAGATATCACTTCAAAAGTGAACTTAAAATATAAACACATTGAGAATCGCTTTCAGGAGTTTAATATCGAACCTTTAATACCTCATATGCTTTCAACTGAAGGACCTGCATTGGCTGTTGCTGATATTGATAGCGATGGGCTGCAGGACGTTTTTATCGGTTCATCAAAAAACCAAAAAAATAAAATTTTTATTCAGCAATCAAATGGAACGTTTACAGTTTCAAAGCAGCCGGCACTTGATAATGACAGCACATATGAAGACGTGGATGCATGCTTTGCGGATTTCAATAATGATGGTAAAACAGACTTAGTTGTTGCCAGTGGGGGCGATGAATCTTTTGGCAATAATCCTTTGCTCTCTCCGCGACTTTATTTGAATGATGGCAAAGGCCACTTTTACAAATCAGAAAACGCTTTTGATGGTTTATTTGTAAATGCTTCGTGTGTCGCTTCTTATGATTTTAACGGAGATGGGAAAATGGATTTATTTATTGGAGGCAGATCAGTGCCGGGAAATTATGGACAAATTCCACAATCTTATTTATTGTTAAATGATGGGACCGGGAAATTCAAAGATGTAACCAATCATTATGCAAAAGGCTTGTCAGACGTAGGTTTGGTTACATCTGCTATATGGTTTGATATTGATAAAGATGGTGACAAAGATTTAATTCTGACATTAGAGTGGGGTGGTATTGTTGCATTTATAAATGATCATGGAACGTTTCACAAAAAGATGTTGACAGATAAAAAAGGGTGGTGGAATTTTGTATTGCCGGTTGATTTGAATAATGATGGAAATATAGATTTAGTGGCAGGAAATTTAGGCCTCAATAGTAGATTAAAAGCTTCAGAAAAGGAACCGGTAAGATTGTATTACAATGATTTTGGCGGCAATGGAAGAAAAGAGCAAATCATCACTTATTATCTGCAGGGACAGGAGATTCCATTTGCCAATAAAGAAGATTTGCAAAAACAAATACCTGTAATTAAAAAACGATTTTTATATGCGGCAGATTTTGCGAAAGCTTCCCTGGATGATATTTTCACGAAAGATGAACTGGAGAAATCTGATACATTAACTGCTGATTATTTTTCAAATGCAATTTTAATGAACGATGGGAAATTAAATTTTTCTGTCCATGCAATGCCATGGCAGGCGCAGTTATCCACCTATAAAACTGCAACGGTTGTAGATGCTAATGGCGATCATTTACCGGATATTTTATTAGCAGGAAATTATTATGAAAACAATGTTCAAATGGGCAGAAACGATGCCGATTTTGGAACCATTTTAGTGAATAAAGGGAATGGAAAATTTGAAGCTAATTCTATTAACGGATTGCAGATAAAAGGGCAGGTGCGGCACATTCAAAAAATTAATATCGGCAAAAAAGAAGCGTTTATTCTTGCAAGAAATAATGATAGCACGATGGTGATTGAATTTAAAGAGATGCAGAATAAAAATGCAAAATAAAAATTACTGCTATTCATTTCTTTACTCTAGCTTATTTCCTTTCAAAACAGGAATTCGCAATATTTCTTTCTTTACTACTTGAAGAATCTAATTACATCTTTCAATAAATATGTTTTTGACCTTCAAGAAATGTACGAAAGTTAGCTAGAATCTCTGACATATTCTTTTTTAAGCTTTGTGCCTCGCGATATTTTAAAAATCGCGTAACAGGATTGATGCTTGTAGGAATTTCGCATTTCCATAAAATTGTGACAGAATCAGTATTTAGTTGAATAAGGTTAACCCGGCTATTATAATCTGACAGATCGCTTGAAATATTTACACCAATAGCATTGAAAAGTTTTTCGTTCATTATAAAACTAAATCCACGATAAAAAAAATCATCTTCACCAGTGTTGGTTTTTCTAATCAATCCTTCTTTTGTTGGCCACCATTTTTGCCAGGTGCTTGTATCGCTTAAAGCTCGGAAAGCCGGGCTGATATTGCATTTTACATAATCAACTTTGGAAATTTCCAGACTCGAAGGAATCAATGCGTAAATTAAAACGAGCAGTAAAATAATACCGGAAAAAAGAAAGATCAAAAATTTCTTCATTCTCAAAAATTATAATGCAAAATAATTAAATGAAAAGTATTACGATGAATATCTTTTAACTCAAACGATTCCTTTGCAATTTTGGAAAAAAACAAACAGGATCTAATCTGTGTTACATTTTAGTTTACATTTATTCCTACAAAACTTTCATCATGAAAAGATTTTTTATCTGCCTTTTATTTTCATTTTCTTTCTTCTTTTGTTTCTCTCAAAATAATGATCCATGGAAAATTGTAGCCAACAAAATTGATCCTTCCAATTATTATGGAGAAACAGTAGCCAATGGCGTTATCGGGATTGTTTCTTCTGCAGAACCATTGAAATGCAAAACGGTTGTCCTGAATGGTGCTTACGATCAATATGGCCGGGGAATGGTGAGCAACTTTTTGCAGAGTTTCAATCTCGTGAATATGAATCTTGATATTGATGGACATCGTATTGCTTCTTCCGATGCAAAAAATATGCGACAGGTTCTGGATATGAAACATGCAAGTTTTACCACCACTTTTGATTATGCTGATAAAGCCACCGTTTCATACACTTATTATGCCTTGCGAAATTTGCCTTACACAGTTTTGGTAGATGTTACTATTAATGCGAAAAAAGATATTGAGATCATTCCTGCAAGCGTAATGGAGGCACCTGACGAATTACGTGATGTTGAAAATTATTACAATCAAATTGATCGTCCTCACGTGAAAATCAGTCTCCTCGTTTCTACTGCAAAAAGCCCTACCGGAAAATTAACCATCGCTTCTGCTACAACATTTTTATTTGATGAACCGCATGGATCAGAACCGGAATTGATCCATGAAATGTGGGACAATAATATGCATCTCGCAAAATTTTATAAAAAATTAAAAGCTGGTCAGTCGTATCATTTTTCAATTGCAGGAGCTTCGATAACTACTGCTCAGCATGATGATCCTTTTAATGAATGCCAGCGGTATGTCATTTATGCAAAATTGCAGGGAACGAAAAAGCTGATCGAATTTCATGATGCTGCCTGGGACGAACTTTGGAAGAGCGATATTAAAATTGAAGGCGACGAAGCCAGTCAGCGCGATGTTAATGCTGCCATGTATCATTTGTATTCTTTTGTAAGAAGTGGAACTGCGTATAGCCCATCACCAATGGGTTTGAGCGGTCTTGGTTATAACGGACATGTTTTTTGGGATGCAGAACTATGGATGTTTCCACCGCTGTTGGTGCTTCATCCTGAAATGGCAAAGAGCATGCTCGAATATCGATTTCAACGATTGAAAGAAGCAGAGCATAATGCATTTGCACATGGATATAAAGGCGCGATGTATCCTTGGGAGAGTGCCGCGACCGGCAATGAAGAAACTCCTGTGTGGGCACTGAGCGGGCCTTTTGAACATCACATCACCGCTGATGTTGCGATTGCGGCATGGAATTATTTTGCTGTAACACAGGATACATCGTGGTTACGTGAAAAGGGTTTTCCGATGATAAAAGCTTGTGCTGATTTTTGGGCAAGTCGTGTTGAAAGAAACGGCCCCGGAAAATACGATATTAAAAACGTGGTGGCTGCTGATGAATGGGCTGAGAATGTTGACAATAATGCATTTACGAATGCTGCTGCGAAAGCTAATTTGCGCTATGCAGTAATGGCTGCAAATATTTTGCATCAGCAGGTTGACAGCGATTGGATTGATGTTGAGAAAAATATTCCGATCTTAAAATTGGCAAACGGAGTTACTTCAGAATATGCCGGTTATGACGGAATTAAAATCAAACAGGCGGATGTGAATTTATTAGCTTATCCATTAAAAGAAATTACTGATCCTGTTCAGATAAAGAAAGACCTTGAATATTATGAAAGCCGCATTGGAGAAGGTTCTCCCGCGATGACACATGCCATCTTTGCTGTTTTATACGCGCGATTAAACGAACCGCAAAAAGCGTTTGAAGCTTTTGAAAAAGCATATATTCCCAATAAATTACCACCTTTTGGCGTGTTGGCAGAGACTGCCGGAGGAACGAATCCTTATTTTGCAACAGGTGCAGGTGGATACTTACAAAGTGTTTTGTTTGGCTTTGGAGGATTGGATATTACACCAAACGGAATTGTTCAATTAAAAACATCATTGCCGAAACAATGGAAATCGTTGACATTGGCAGGAATTGGAAAGGATAAAAAAACGTATGAGGTGAAATAAAAAATTGGCAATCAGAAAAAAATTAATTAGCAATAAAAGCTTGTTTACTATTAAAAATAAAAATTTTGTTAATTACAATCTTTGGTTTAAATTGAACCACTTTTTCTAAACAAGCAATTTTGAAAAAAATAACTGCTATATTTTTTGTTCTTCTTTTTGCATTCAATTGGTTTGGGTACAGGCTGATGTTTGATTATATGTTACACCAGGCCAACCAACAATTAGAAACGGTTCTTGATAATAATGATTATGATGAATCACAATTGATTGAATTAAAAGTTCCGGTACATCTTCCTTATCAAACCAACTGGACATCTTATCAGCGATATAGTGGTGAAATAGAAATGAATGGTGTCACTTACAAATATGTAAAACGCAAACTTGCCAACGACACGCTTTATTTAAAATGCATTCCCAACATGGAAAAAATGCATCTTGAAACAGCCAGGAATGAATTCTTCAGGATTTCAAATAATTTACTTCAAAATAATAATTCAAAAAAACAGGATAACGCTAAATCTGTTACCAAAACCCTTCAATCTGTTTTTTGCGAATCTTCTTTTGATATCAAAATAAATTCTCCATTTAAATGGCAGCAAAAAATATCAATAAAACAAACTGCTTCTGATTTGTCTGCTGCATTTATCCTTTCCCCTTATCAGCCTCCGGAAATTAAAGTGGCTTAATTATTCATCTTTCAAAATGCTTTTGAAGAACATTCGAAGAGAATGCTTCATAGTAATTAATTTATTTTATTTCCTTAAAACCAGACATTTCTAATTCTTTTTTATCGCGTCAACTACCTGTTACTTAAAAAGGATCAGAAAGTAATTGAAAAGCGGGAAACAGAGTTCAGGATCAACAGAAATTCTAATCAAACAAATAGTATCAAAACAAGATCATGAAAACAAAACATATTTGTTATTCACTGCTAATTGCAGTGTGTACTGCAATATCTTTTTCAGCATGCAAACAAAAACAAAAAGACTACGTAAAAGTGATGCATAACCCTCTACTTTATAACCAGGTAATGCACAAGATCAGTTATGTAGTTATTTACGACATCTTTACACCACCCGTTGCAGCAAGAGTCTTTGCTTATTCCAACCTTGCAGCTTTCCAGGTTTTGGCAAATGGCAACAGGAAAGAATTTCCTTCATTGGAAGGAAAAGTAAATGGCCTTAATAATATTCCCAAACCCACTGCTCAGGCAAAAATTGATTTTCCTTTTGCTTCTTTGATCGCATTGATTAAAGTAGGTGATAATCTTACATTTTCAGGAGATACGATGAAAATGCTGGCAGATTCCGTTAAAATGCTCGCAAAGAATTCAGGAATGCCTGATGATATGTTTAATAATTCTGTTGAATATGGAAATCAGGTAGCAGATTCTGTGATTTCATGGAGTAAGAAAGACAATTATTCGCAAACACGAGGAGCTACTTTCGCTGTTTCCAACCTGGAAGGTCATTGGAGCCCTACGCCTCCGGGATATTTTCCTGCAGTTGAACCTTTATGGGGAACGATGAGATGTATGGTAATGGATTCCGCCAATATGTTTCCGCCACCTGCGCCGGTTCCCTTCAGCAAAGACAGTACAAGTGATTTTTATAAAATGGCAAAAGATGTAATGGAAACCGGTATTAATCTAACTCCTGAGCAAAAAGCAATTGCTAGTTTCTGGGATTGCAACAGCTTTAAGTTACACGTTGAAGGACATGCGATGTTTGCTACCAAAGCAATGACTCCATGCGGACACTGGATGGAAGTGGTAGGAATTATTTCTAAAAACAATAAAGCAGATTTTTATAAAACATGTTATGCTTATACAGCAGCAGCGACCGGAGTTTACGACGCGTTTATTTGTTGTTGGTACACCAAATATAAATTTGATGTGATCAGGCCAGAAACATATATCAACCGCTATATCAGCCAATCCTGGATGCCTTATTTACAAACGCCTCCATTCCCTGAATACAACAGCGCGCATTCAACTATCTCCGCAGCAGCAGCGTACGTTCTGGACGATATTTATAAAGGCAATACTGCATTCCGGGATTCTTCTGAAAGAGACTGGGGGTGGCCCGACCGTTCTTTTAAAAGCTGTGATGAAGCAGCAAGGGAAGTTTCTCTTAGCCGGTTTTATGGAGGAATTCATTACAAGGCTTCTGTACTAACAGCTTATGACCAGGGAGAGCAAATCGGCAAGCTTGTAATGAAAAAATTAACTTCTGATGGTAACGCGGATAAAACCCTTACTGCCAGTAAATAAACAAATAATAATCTTTTACAACACAAACGCTAAATTTTATTTTATGAAACAATATATAACCGCCATATTATCAGGAATCATGATTCTTGTATTCTCGTCAAACATTAATGCACAAGGATGTGTTGCGATTCGCACCACAGGTGGCAGTCTATGCACAATGCTACATGCAGATTCTAATGCTACCAGTGCGAAACATGATCTTTGGCAATTAAATATCAGCAACCGTTATTTTAATTCATTCAGGCATTTCGTTGGTACGCAGTACCAGAAGCAAAGACTTCAACAGCATACAGAAGTTATTAATCATGTAAATACCACAGATATTTCTGTCGCACGCGATTTGAACAACAAGCTATCACTGGCATTGGATCTTCCAATCCTTGACAATTCACGTTCACAGCGTTCAAAATTTGGAAATCAGGATAGATATGTTACTCATTCATTTGGCATTGGTGATATGAGCCTTACTTTATTCAGGTGGATGCTTGATCCGGCAACACCTCACAGAGGTAATTTTCAATTGGGCCTTGGAATCAAATTCGCTACCGGCGATTATAAATACCAGGATTATTTCCCGGTTAGCGATTCCAGCAAACAACTTAGAACAGTCGATCAGTCAATCCAGTTAGGCGACGGAGGAACAGGAATTATTACCGAAGCCAATTGGTATTTTAACTTCAACTCTTTAGTGGGATTATACGGAAATCTTTATTACATGATGAATCCGAGAGAGCAAAATGGAGTACCGACTTATCGTTCCAATCCAAATGAAGCAATTATGAGTGTTGCAGATCAGTATATGGCACGCATAGGACTGAATTATGGATTTAAAGGAGGATTAAAAGATCTTTCAGCATCGTTGGGAGGCAGGTTGGAGGGTATTCCGGTTTATGATTTGATTGGTGGCAGCGAGGGATTCAGAAGGCCCGGATATATTGTTTCTGTTGAGCCTGGCTTAAATCTTATGGTGAAGAAATCAACCTTCTTTGTACAGGTTCCTGTTGCAATGGTAAGATGCCGTCCGCAAAGTGTTCCGGATAAAGAGACAACAGCTCAGACAGGAAAATATACGAACGGGGACGCAGCCTTTGCAGACTATTTAGTCAATGTTGGGTTTACAACAAAGTTTTAAAATTTTTTCTATATCACGTAATACGGCCCTGTAATTCTTTACTGGGGCCTTTTTTAAAAACCAAGTTCAGATTTTTTTTTGAATAAAAAAATTATTTGCTTCAGTTAAATAGTATATTCGGTGTATCAAATACAAAAACGAATTGCTATGCAAAACTGGCAAATAAAAGTTTCCCTTTTCCTTAATTATTTTGTCTTTGCCATTCTGCTCAATAGTGTTGGCACAGTTATTTTACAGGTTCAAAACAATTACGGAGTCACGCAGGGGGCAGCAAGTGTTTTGGAAGCTTTCAAAGATCTCAGTATCGCCATCGCGTCTTTTCTCGTTGCTTCTTACATAACAAGAATCGGGTACAAACGCTCTATGTTGCTTGCATTGGCATTAGTAATTATTGCTTGTTTATTGATGCCGTTCATTGGAGGTTTTGCGATGACAAAAGTTCTCTTTGCCATTACAGGCGTTAGTTTCGCTTTGATAAAAGTTTCTGTTTATGCCACCATTGGCCTCGTTACTTCCAATAAAAAAGATCATGCAAGTTTTATGAATTTCATTGAATCTTTTTTTATGATCGGAATTTTATTAGGCTACTTTATTTTCAGCGCTTTTGTAGATAATGAACACCCATCTTCAACCTCATGGTTGAATGTATATTATTTATTAGCAGCAATTTCTGCAATTGCTTTTATCTTATTACTCACAGCTCCATTAGACGAATCTTCAGTAAAAAACCAGGAAGTAAAATCGTTTTTGACAGATTTTGCAGAAATGATCAAACTGGCCATCCGTCCTTTGGTGCTCATCTTCATTATTAGCGCTTTTATTTATGTTCTGATCGAACAAAGTATCATGAGCTGGCTGCCTACATTCAACAGCCAGGTATTGCATCTTTCAACTCGTTTGAGTATTCAAATGGCCAGCATTCTCGCCGCTTCTACTGCTTTGGGAAGATTTATTGCAGGTTTTCTTTTAAGAAAAATTCATTGGCTAAAAGTGATCATCGGCTGTCTTTTGCTTGCCGCCATCCTGGTAATTTTAGTGATTCCTTTGGCATCTAAAATTCATATCACTTCCGTGAACAGCTGGTTTCATGCGCCTTTTGTAGCTTATATGTTTCCATTGATCGGCTTGTTGATCGCGCCCATCTATCCTGCTATCAATTCAGTTATTCTCAGCTCATTGCCACTTCGCCAACATGGACCAATGAGCGGATTGATTGTAATTTTCTCTGCATTAGGAGGAACAACAGGATCGATTATTACGGGGCATATTTTTGAAGCTTACGGGGGACAAACAGCATTTTATTTTTCCCTGGTGCCGATTATGATTCTTATTGTCTGCCTGATCTTCTTTAATCGCTTGCAGAAAAAATTTGTTTTAATTGCAGCATAAAAGTTGCTGTGTTTTTCTAAAAAAATTACATTATGGAAATTAAAAACATTTTTTCTTTAGGAGAATTGTTTGAAAAAGTTCAGTTGGAAAAAGTTTTTTCCGATTCAAAAACGTTTGTTGATTGCACCCCCAATTCTGAATTTTCGTCTATATGTGCCTGTTATGAAAAAGAAAAGGATTCGAAAGATTTTGATTTTTTAGCCTTTGTAAATAAAAATTTTATTTTACCGGAAAACTATACTTCAAATTATGTAACCACTCAAAGAAGATCCGTTACAGAGCATATCGAAGAGCTTTGGGATGTTCTGACACGCAAACCTGAAAAGACGAGTAAGAATTCTTTGATTCCTTTGCCTCATCCGTATATTGTTCCTGGCGGTCGTTTCAGAGAAATTTATTATTGGGATAGTTATTTTACCATGCTGGGTTTGCAGGTTTCAAAAAGGATTGAACTGATACAAAACATGATCGACAATTTTTGTTATCTGATCGATCAGTTTGGATACATTCCTAATGGCAACCGTGCTTATTTTTTGGGGAGATCACAGCCGCCATTTTTTGCCTGTATGATTCAACTGCTGGCAGAAGAAAAGGGAGAAGAAATTTTTGTGAAGTATTTGCCTTACCTGGAAAAAGAATATCAGTTTTGGATGAACGGAAGAAACGAACTTTCTTCATCGAAAAAAACAGTTGATCGTTTGGTTCTCCTTGATGATAAAAATGTTTTAAATCGTTATTGGGATGAATCTGATAAACCAAGGCCTGAAGCATATCGCCAGGAAATACAATTGGCCAAGGATTCACCGGAAAAGAATTTTCTTTTCCGCAATCTTCGTTCTGCTGCGGAATCTGGATGGGATTTTTCTTCAAGATGGTTTCAAAATAAAAAAGAATTTTCCACCATTCATACTTCAGAAATCATTCCTGTTGATCTCAATTGTCTTTTATACAATCTTGAAAAAACGATTGCCAAATCCTATCGTATTTCCAATGAAAATGATTCGGCTGAAAAGTTTGAAAGCCTTGCTGACAAAAGGAAGCAGGCAATCAACAAATATTGCTGGAATGAAGAAGTTGAATTTTATTTTGATTATGATTATGTAAAAAAACAACCAACGGATTCCTATAATCTTGCTGCTGCATTCCCATTATATTTTGGTATTGCTTCACAAAAACAAGCTGATGATGTTGCAAAAATGCTGAAGGAAAAATTTCTTTTTAACGGAGGTCTGGTTTCAACAACTGAGACAACTGATCAGCAGTGGGACGCGCCAAACGGATGGGCTCCTTTGCATTGGGTAGCTGTGCAGGGATTGGCGAAATATCATCACACAGATCTTGCAATTGATATTGCAAAAAGATGGATGGAACTGAACAAAAAAGTTTTTGAAAATACCGGTAAGATGATGGAGAAATACAATGTGGTGGATGCAGATCTTATTGCAGGAGGCGGCGAATATCCGGCCCAGGATGGTTTTGGATGGACGAACGGAGTTTATCTTGCCCTGGATAAATGGATCAATGAATTGCCGTCAAAATAAAAATTTCCTTTTATTCTAACAATTCATCAGTCTTTAAAAAATAAAAAAAAGCGTTATTTCTTCTTTTACTGCTTTTTCATTTTGTCTGAAATTTTTTTTTCATTTTACCCAACGTTTCTTATTTATTCATCGTATTAGATATAACGGCAACCGCGGAGCTGATCTTAATAACAATGAATAAATAAAAACTTCAATGAAAAATAAAAACTTATTATCGGTTGGAATTGTTTCCGTACTATTTTTTGCTGCATGTAAAAAATTGGACAATGGCCCATCACTTACTCCGCAACAAAAAGCTTTAACTAACAAAATCTGGAAATTAAAATCACTTACTGTTCCAAAACTGAGTGATCCATCCCAGGACAGTTCTATCCTGGAATCCTGTTCTGACAGTGCTTTGATGGCTTTTGATATTTACAGCGTTTATCAGATTGCTGATCCTACCAAATCATGCGACTCGTCTATTGTTCCATATTCAAAGGGAAATTGGGCAATGTCTTCCAACAACGACACTTTGTTGTTGTTCAGCAAAAGAAACCTGGCATGGAAGATCGAAATGCTCAATGATACCATCTTAAAAGCGACTTTCCGTGACAGCATTTCACCGGAAAAAAATTCAGTGAAAAAGATCACTTTTAAAACTATGTAAACCCCAAAGAAAGCCGGGATGAAAAAGCTTAGGAAAAGTTTTACATCCCGGTATTTTAAACAACAGATGAAATTTCAATCTTTGCAAAATTTTTTCCTTGCGGCAACATGAACTAAACGATATAATTAACGCCTGTAAAACGAACCACCCTATAGCCCAGGAAAAGCTATACAAGCATTTTTTTGCTTTGATGTATTCCATTTGTAAAGAATATTCTGACAATCAGCAAACGGTTGTAAGCCTTATCAATGAAGGGTTTCTTAAAATATTCATGAACATTCAAAGCTTTGATTTTACAAAAGGAAATTTTGAAGGATGGGCAAAAAAGATAATGACAAACACAGCGATTGATCATTTTCGTTCTGAAAAAAATAAAAGCAAAGTGATCGAGCTGAATGAACATCGTGGTGAAGAAAAAGAATTGCAACAAAATCCGCCCAATCATGTTGAAGAAGAAGTATTGTATCTGATCAAAAACATGCCGGCAGTCACACAAAAAGTATTTTCATTGCATATCTTCAAAGGCTATTCTCATAAAGAAATTGCAGGAATGCTTGATATTGCTGAAAGTACCTCAAGATGGCATGTGGCTGAAGCAAGAAAAAATTTAAAACAACAGGCGCATAAAATTTTTTAAAATGAAGGAAAACGAAAAACAAAAAGTTGACATGCAAAAACTGGCGGAAACAGGCTGGTTACAAATGCATGAAACCCTGCGTGAGCAAGGTCTGAGCAGTGATGAAACGGTTTTGTCAACTTCAGGTAGAAAAAGAAATTTTATTTTGCTGATGGCAGCGTGTTTGCTGCTGATGCTCGTTATTTCTTATCCTTTCATTTCAAATAATCATTCTTATTTTTCTTTTAATTCAAAAAATAGACACATAGATTCAAAAAGTAAAACAGAAAATCCAGCGATAATTAAATCTGAAAATTCAATAGCAGCAGAAAATAAAAATGATTCCAATAACATTTCATCTTACGCTCTTACTACCGATCAAAAAATTTCTCTTCATAAAAAATTAATTGCCAAAATTTCTGAAATTGAAAAGGAAAATTTTATGGCAGACTGGCAATTAAAAAGAACATTATTGTTGCAGAAATTTTCTTCAGAAAGAAAATCCATTGCTGTTCCCGCATCTGATCAACCCATTGATACTTCGGTAAATGTTCAAAGAGTCATCTACCAGTTGAAATTAAAAGAACAAAAGAAAATAAAAGTTTTTGCAGGCGCAGGAATGAATCTTTCAACCGGAAAAAGTTCATTTAACCTGGACGATGTAAATCTTCATCCCGGTATGACTATTATTATTCCTATAAGCAGCAAATTCACTCTGCATACAGGTTTGTCGGCTCTTTCCACAATTCATGGCAAGGAAGTTTCTACCAGGGAGAAAGAATTACAAAATAGTTTTAGCCCCAATATTTATTATAACATCAATACAACAAGCATTATCAAAGCTTCTTATTTTGATGTTCCTGTTACATTACATTATTCAATTAACAAGAACTGGTCTGTTGGCTCCGGTTTGCAATTATCAAAATTGTATAAAGTGAACATTAAGGAACAAAAGCAAAGTTTCGATTATAATAACACGCTTTACGCTGCGTCTGTACAACAAATCAATGCGACTCCGGCACGGGCTGCTGCTACTTTTCAAAAGAAGCTGGAAGTCAGGAAATTTGAAACAAGATTTGTGGCAGAGACCAATTATCAAACAGGAAAATTTCTTTTATCGGCAGGATATTATTATGGATTGGGAAAAACGATTTCTCTAAAAGATGCCATGAATAGTGATCATCAATATAGGAATGTTTATTTCAAATTTGGTGTTCAATACCGCATCCGATAAAGCAGAAAGTTAAAAAAGAATTATTTCTTCGTTTACTGTTTTAATGAATCCTGTCGCCACGAACTTCCATGCTTTGCATCAGATCTGTTTCGTAAGCGATCCATTCTTTCCATCTTTTTCTCACTCTTTCTTTTGGCAAATAATTGTCTGCAAGATTGATAAATAAAGTATAATGTCCGGCTTCACTTTCCATGAATTTTCTATAAAATTTTCTCATATATTCATCTTCAAGCCCTTCGCTTAATCTTTTGAAACGCTCACAGCTCCTGGCTTCTATCAACGCCATCGTCAGCAGGTGATCTAAAAATCTTTCTTCAGGACTACCGCCTTTTTTCTGAAATTCCAGCAGCTTGTTTACATAAATATCTTTTCTCTGCGGACCTAATAATAAATTACGTTTGTGCATCTCTGTTAGTACCATCCTGAAATGTCCCCATTCTTCTGTAACGATTGGAGAAAGCTCATTTACAAGCATTTCTTTGGCGGAATATTTGGTGATAAGAGAGATGCAACTTGTTGCCGCTTTTTGTTCACACCATGCATGATCGGTTAAAATTTCCTGCAAAGAAATTGATGCGAGATCAACCCAACGTGGATCTGTTACTAATTTTAAACCCAAAATATTTTTAGTGTCCTGTGATAAAATTTCCATGGATCAAAATTAGCTGATTTGCGATTTACGCTAATTTTACTTTTATGAATGAAGATTTTCTTGACAAAAAATTGAAAGAAAGAATTGGTGCAAACGCTTTGCGTTCGTTAACGATCACAGAAAATAAAATTGATTTTTGCAGCAATGATTATTTGGGAATTTCAAAAAATAAATTAATTGAACAATCCATTTCCGAAAAATTATCACATGGAAGTACAGGCTCACGCCTGCTTTCAGGCAATTACCGCTTGATTGAAGAGACTGAGAAATTTATCGCTGATTTTCATGAGGCAGAAGCCGGATTGATTTTTAATTCAGGTTATGATGCCAACTCCGGTTTATTAAGTTGTGTTCCGCAAAAAAATGATGTGATCATTTATGATCAATTGAGCCACGCATCTTTGCGGGATGGAATCAGGTTGTCATTTGCAACTGCATTTTCTTTTTTTCATAATGATTTAAAAGATTTGAAAAAAAAATTAGCTGCCAATGATTGTCAAAAATTTGTGGTTACAGAAAGCGTTTTTTCGATGGATGGAGATGTTGCGCCATTAAAAGAAATTGTTGAACTGTGTGAAAAATATAATGCTGCATTAATTGTTGATGAAGCACATGCAACCGGCGTTGTCGGTGAAAGAGGAGAGGGATTGGTGCAAAAATTACATCTTCAAAAAAAATGTTTTGCCCGCATTCATACTTTCGGAAAAGCATGTGGCGCGCATGGTGCCATTGTTCTTGGATCTGAAAAATTAAAAAGATACCTCGTAAATTTTTCCCGGCAATTTATTTATACCACTTCTCTGCCTCCTTCCGCTACAGGTGCGATTTTGATGTCTTATAAAATATTTCCCCGATTGAAAACTGAACGAACAAAAATTAAAAAGCTGATTGATTCTTTTCAAAATGCAAAGTTGAAGTATGCAATTTTAAAAAGCGAAACACCCATACAAATTGTCATCATCCCCGGAAATGAAGAAGTGAAAAAAGTGGCGGCGGTTCTACAGCAAAACAATTTTGACGTTCGTCCCATTTTATATCCAACGGTTCCAAAAGGACAGGAGAGGTTGAGAATTGTTTTGCATGCTTTTAATACAATAGAAGAGGTGGAACAGTTGAAAAATATTTTGACGGACTAAACAAAAGATAAAACGATTTATTTCTTTGTTCACTGAAATCAGATTCTTACTTTTTATTTCTCCTTATCTTTTCCTTATTTTACATTTTTATAATTGTTATGAAAATATTTCTGTTTTCGTTGTTTGCAGTTATCACAGTGATGCTGGTTATCATCCTCAATTCATCATTAGTGCTACCTGCTCCATTGGGAAAATTGTTAAATCCGCAGCAGGGTTTATGGCAAAATGCAGAACCGGTTGATGAGAATTATTCTGCTCAGCTTTCTTTTCCGCAACTGAAAGGAAAAGTAAGTGTTTATTTTGATGAAAGGCTTATTCCGCATGTGTTTGCACAGAATGAGAACGATGCTTATTTTGTTCAGGGATATTTGCATGCTAAATTTCGTTTGTGGCAAATGGAATTTCAAACACGCGCTGCTGCGGGAAGATTGAGTGAGATTATCGGGCCGAAAGCCCTTGATTATGATCGTGACAAAAGAAGATTGGGAATGGTTTACGGTGCAGAAAATTCTTTGAAACAAATTGAAAAAGATCCTGAAACACTTGCTGAATGTGACAATTATACAGCCGGCGTTAATGCTTATATTGAAAGCCTTACTGAAAGCTCGCTTCCCATAGAATATAAATTGTTGGGCTATCGCCCAGAGAAATGGACGAATTTAAAATCGGCGCTTTTTCTGAAATATATGGCGCTCGAACTTGCAGGATATGAAAAAGATTTTGAGATGACGAATGCAAAAAGCATTTTTTCTTCAGCAGATTTTGATAAAATTTACCCGATCGTAATGGATTCTTTAGATCCGATCGTGCCGAAAGGAACTGTGTTTCCACCACCGGCCATTAAGGTAAAAATTCCTGCCACTGCCGACTCACTTTATTTTGATAAAAAAGATACTACTAACATTGAGGAACAAAAACCAAATCCGGACAATGGCAGCAATAATTGGGCAGTGAGCGGTCAAAAAACGCAAAGCGGTTACCCGATTTTGTGTAATGATCCGCATCTTGGTTTGAACCTTCCAAGCATCTGGTATGAAATGCAAATTACCACTCCTTCGTTCAATGCATATGGCGTTACATTTCCCGGTGCGCCATCCATTATTATCGGTTTTAATGATAGTATTGCGTTTGGATTTACGAACGCGATGCGTGATGTCAGAGATTATTACGAAGTAAAATTTAATGATGAAAGCCGCAGCCAGTATTGGTTTGACAGTGCCTGGCATTCAACTCAATTCAGGATTGAAGACATTAAAATCAAAGGACAGCCTGATTATTATGATACAGTTGCCTATACTAACATTGGCCCTGTCATGTACGATAAATCTTTCAGTGGAGGAAGAAATACGAATGAAAAAAATTATGCGGTAAGATGGAAAGCGCATGATAAAAGCAATGAATTAAAAATGTTTACGTTGCTCAATAAAGCCAATAATTACCGAGATTATTTGAGGGCAATAAAATATTTACACACACCGGGGCAGAACTGCATTTTTGCTTCCAAAAGCGGAGATATTGCTATCTGGGATCAAGGGCAATTTCCTGCAAAGTGGTATCGGCAGGGGGATTTCGTAATGCCCGGAACAGACAGCAGTTATTTCTGGCAGGGAATGATTCCACAATATGAAAATCCGCATTTAGTGAATCCTGAAAGAGGCTTTGTAAGCAGCGCCAATCAATTGCCGACAGACACAACCTATCCGTATTATCTTGGGGGAAGTTATCCTCCTTATCGCGGCTGGGAAATCAATAAAAGACTGGAAACAATGAATAACATTACTCCACAGGATATGATGAAATTGCAAACAGATGATTATAATGTTTTTGGAGAAATGGCGATGCCCGTTTTGATCAGAAATATGCAGGTTGATAAACTTTCCAACCAGGAGAAAAAATATTTTAATATCCTTAAAAACTGGAATTACAGAAATGATACGGCATCCAAAGGAGCAACTTTATTTGTAGTAACATGGGACAGTTTGGAAACGGTAATTTTTCAGGACGAATTTTTAAATTCAGGTTTGGAATTATTGTGGCCATCGGAAAGCACTTTATTGGATGATATCAACAAATATCCTGACTTTAAATATTTTGATAACGTTAATACAGCGGTGAAAGAATCTCTTCCGGACGATGTTACGGAAGCTTTCAGGAGGGCCGCCGCAGTGATCAGGAAAGCCGATGAAAACGGAACGGTTGCCTGGGCCAAATATAAAGACACAAGGGTGGAACATCTGGCGCGGCTTGATGCTTTCAGTCGCCTGCATTTACCAATCGGTGGCGGCACGAATACGATCAATGCTGCAAGAGAACAACACGGGCCCAGCTGGAGAATGATCGTTTCATTAACTCCGGAAACAGAAGCATATGGCGTTTACCCAGGCGGACAGAGTGGAAATCCGGGAAGTAAGTTTTATGATGATTTTGTTATGGATTGGGCATTGGGAAAATATTTTAAATTATGGGTAATGAAAGAATCGGAAGCAAATGATACAAGAGTAAAATGGAGAATGACTTTTAATTAATTATTTTATTATTAAAATATTTCGAAGTAAATCAACAAATAATTCGAAATCTTATTTACATTAATCAATCAAAAATGAAATTCCTGACAAGCACAGTCCTGATCACTCTTTTCAGTTTTTTAACCTGTTTATATTGTCCGTGGTGGAGCATTGCCATTGTTGCTTTTATTATTTCCATTCTCATTCCGCAGGGACAACTTGCGTCATTTTTCTCCGGCTTTGTTTCCTTGTTTTTATTATGGGGATTTTTAAGTTTATGGATCAGTATCAAAAATCATCACATCCTTGCTCATCGGGTTTCGTTATTGATTTTTAAAACCGATAGTCCTTATCTTTTAATTATAGTAACTGCATTGCTTGGCGCATTGGTAGGTGGTTTTGCAGCACTAACCGGAAGCTTATTAAGAAGACAAAAAAGAGTTGAGACGATTATCTGATTACTTGTATCATGATTGTGTTTCCTGTTAATTTTTTAAAGAATAACATTACGATTTCCGCATCAATCGGAACATTTTTTGCTCCTTACATTATACTTTTAGCAACTATTTTTCGTTTTTAAAAGTCAAAACGTTTCTTCTATGAAAAAATTTCTTCCATTGGTTTTGCTTCTTTCAACAGGAATTCTTTTTTCCTGCAAAAAAAACAATTCAAATATTGAACAAAGCTTACTGGAAAAATATTTTGATCAAAATGTGATCGGAAGGGATTTTGTTGTTTCGCTGGCGAAAGATAGCACTACCGATCTCACTTCAAACTATGATGGATATATTTTTGTTCTTTTAAAAACAGATTTTTATCACGGGCCTTTAAAGGCAACAAAAGGTTCGGCTTCTTATGACGGAACGTGGGAAAGTAACAGTGATTACAGCAAGCTTATCATCACACTTCCCACTTCGGTTCCTGAATTTCAATTCCTGAGCAGAAGCTGGCGTTTTACGAAAAAAGATGTGCCCACGCTTCAACTGGCTCCGTGGGGAAGCTCTGACCCTCTGGTTTTATATATGACAAGGAAATAATCTTCCATGCGATCTATTGCTTTCTGCTGATTTTCAATTGCTGATGTATTCAATCATTTGCATTTTATTTCTCCCGGATTTTATCAGTTTTTTTGGATAATAAAAGGATGTCTTTTTGCGTTAATAATTAGGTTTCGAAAAAAAAGGCATTACTCATCCAATCCAATATCCATTTTGAAGAAATTTTACTTCATACACTCTATTCGTGTAAAAACACCTGCCTCTTTGGTTTTGTTTTTACTCTTCTTTATAACATCTTTTACAGTAAAAGGACAATTAAGCGCCAATTTTATTTCCAATTCAACATCGGGGTGCGCACCGCTTGTTGTGCAATTCTCTGATTCTTCCAAAGGAAATCCTTCTTCCTGGAAATGGGATTTGGGAAATGGCACTACTTCCATTTTACAAAATCCTTCCGTTGCTTATTTTCAACCGGGAACTTATACTGTTAAATTAATCATCAAAAACGCTTACGGAATTGATTCCATTATCAAAAAAAATTACATTACTGTTTATGCTTCACCGATAATTAATTTCAAAGCATTCTCTGTAACTGGTTGTTTTCCATTTTCTACGTCATTTTCTGATTTAAGCACTCCGGGAAGCGGTTCTATTACCAATTGGCAATGGGATTTTGGTGATGGAAATTTTTCAGACATTCAAAATCCGAATCATACTTATAATTCAGCCGGAGATTTTAATGTTTCTCTAAAAGCAACGAACAGCAACGGGTGCGTTACTTCCAAAACGGTTCCTGCATACATTCATATTCCCACCGGCGTTACAGCAGATTTTACCAATTCTTCTTCAGCTTCCTGCTCAGCCCCGGTTTCTATTCAATTTACCAACAAATCAAGCGGTTCGGGAACATTGACTTATTTATGGAATTTCGGCGACGGTGCTACTTCCACTTTGGCAAACCCTGCCCATACTTATTCTGTTTCCGGAAGTTTTACGGTTTCATTGCAGGTTACGAATGCTACCGGTTGTACCAATACTGTGGTGAAAAAAAACGGCATCATTATAGGGCAAACAAAAGCCGATTTCTCTGTTCCGGAAAAATTATGCGCACAAACTCCAGCAACTTTTATCAATTCCAGCAATCCTGTTCCATCAACTGCTACCTGGAATTTTGGCGATGGAACCGACACAATTGCACTAAATGCAGTAAAGACCTTCAATCAGCCGGGAAATTATATCGTTACAATGATCAGCAACAACGGCGCTTGTAAAGATTCTGTTTCTAAAAATGTAGAAGTGATCGCAAAGCCTGTTATTGCTTTTTCTGCTAATGATTCTGTTTCGTGCGCCATTCCTTTTACCGTAAATTTCAGCAATTCTTCCTCCAATGCCGCCAGCGTTCTTTGGGATTTTGGAGATGGAACAAATTCTGCGAGCCTGAATCCTTCTCACACTTATCTGAAAGAAGGGAATTATACTGTCAAATTATTTGTTTCCAATGCTTCCGGATGTACCGACAGCCTCGTTAAAACTGATTTCATCAAAATAAAAATACCTGTTGTCACTCTTAACAATCTTCCTGATAAAGGTTGCGGACCGCTTTCGCATACATTTTCTGCAACTGTAAATTCTGTGGAACCAATTGTAAAATACCAGTGGAATTTTGGTGATGGAAATTCTTCAGATGCAGTGAATCCAACTCATGTTTATACCATTAAAGGGAAATATACAGTTACGTTAAGTTATACTACCCAGGGAGGATGCACCGGAACAGTAACTGTTACTGATGGAATTGCTGTGGGCGCCAAACCAACTTCTAAATTTATCGCTGATCCTGTAAATACCTGTGCTTACCGGGCAATTAATTTTACGGATCAAAGCAGTGGAAATCCTGATGAATGGCTTTGGTATTTTGGCGACGGAGGAAGTTCTACTATTCAAAGCCCTGCACATCAGTACAGTGATACCGGCTTTTTTGATGTTACTTTAATTGCCATCAACAAAGGTTGTGCAGACACGATCACTTATCCTAAAAAAGTTCATATTCATCCGCCCGTAGCGCTTTTTTCTTTTGAAAAAACCTGTGATCTTCCACGAAAAGTGATCTTCACCGATCATTCTATTGGAGCTGATTATTACAACTGGAGCTTTGGAGATGGAGCTACTTCCACTGAAAAAAGCCCTACACATGCTTTTGTGAATCCCGGAATTTATGCCGTTTCATTAACCGTCACCAATCAGATCACCGGTTGTTCAGAAACGAAAACTGACACAATAACCGTCATTCATGAAATTCCCGGTTTTAGCATCAGCGATACAGACGTTTGCAAAAAGACACCTGTGATCTTTCAGTCAAACAACAATGTTCAAAATATAAGTTCCTATACATGGAAGTTCGCCGATGGAGTTTCTGTTTCTGATTCTGCAAATGTTGTGAGTCATGCTTATACTAAAGCGAGTTCGTATAATGTCACTCTAATTGTAACAGATGTTGACGGATGTATTGATTCTGTCACCAAACAAACTTCAGTAAAAGTGAATGGACCGACGGCAAATTTTAGTGCTTCTATTGCAGGAATTTGCCTGAACAGTACCGTCAATTTTTTAGATAGTTCTGTTACAGATGGCACTCATAATATTGTGAAGTGGAATTGGAACTGGGGCGATGGAAAGACTGAAAATGAAAGTGTTGCGCCATTTAACCATAGTTATGCTTTAGCTGGAAATTATACTGTTTCATTGATTGTTACAGATTCCAAAGGTTGTACTGATACTTTAAATAAACCAAAAGCAATTCTCGTTTCAAAACCGGTTGCTTCTTTCACCGCCGACACACTTTCCTGCACCAGTAAACCAATAAATTTTGTCAATTCTTCTTCTGGCCCGGGATTAAAATATACCTGGAACTTTGGCGACGGATCAACATCAGCTCAGCAAAATCCGGCTCATTTGTATTCAAAAGAAGGTTTGTATTCTGTCAATCTTTCTATCACTGATCAATATGGTTGCGGAAGCTCAGTTTCTAAAACCAATTATATCCAGATCGGCAATCCGAAAGCAGATTTTAAAGTGAGTGATACAACAGGAACTTGTCCGCCGCTGATCGTCACTTTCACTAACCAATCGGTTAATTATTCAAAATATGAATGGAATTTTGGAGACGGAACTACTTCCACAGAACTAAATCCTTCCCATTTTTATTCATCTGCCGGAACGTTTAATGCGGTTCTTACCATTACCGGCCCCGGAGGCTGCACTTCCCAAAAAATTCAAAAAATAAAAGTAGATGGACCTTCTGGTTCCTTCACTTATAAAAATATCATTGGCTGTGCTCCTTTGCAAACCACTTTCGAGGCTCATACTAAAAACAACAGCTTATTTATCTGGGATTATAACGACGGCACTACCATTTCTTCCCAAGATTCTAACGTGGTTCACGATTATACAACTCCCGGGAAATATTTGCCAAAAATGATCCTGCAGGATGCCAATGGTTGTAAAGTGCCCATCGTTGGAAAAGATTCGATCAGCGTTTTTGGTGTCACAGCTTCTTTCAAACATGATGGCGCTTTGATTTGTGACAGCAATTTGGTAAACTTTAGCAATACGAGCGTTAGCAACGATCTGATCGTGAAATATGCCTGGAATTTTGGTGATGGAGCCACTTCTTCGGCTTCTGATCCAACTCATTCCTACAAACAGCCTGGCTCTTATAAAACGTCTTTGTTTGTAACCACACAAAGAGGTTGTGCTGATACAATGGTGAATCCTCAAGCAGTTAAGGTGAATCGTACCCCTCAAATATCCATTTCAGGAAGTCCGGGAGAATGTGTAGCAACTGTATTCAATTTTTCAGGTATCGTTTCAAATCCTGATACATCTACCGTTTCATGGAAATGGGATTTTGCAAACGGAAATATTTCCACTCAACAAAATCCCGGATCTCAAAGCTTCCAGAAAGCCGGAAATTATACCATTAAAGCGATCGGCTACAGCAGCAATGGTTGCAACGATACCACCACCCAATCAATAGAAGTTTTTCCTTTACCAAAATTGTCTGTTGCAGGAGATACCGTAGTTTGCCTTGGTTCTTCGCAGACTTTAAAAGTGTCAGGTGCCGAAACGTATCAATGGAGCCCTGCAAAATATCTTTCATGTACCAATTGCGCCACTCCTGTTTCGCGGCCTGATTCTGCTGTTACTTACCAAGTGAAAGGAACCAGCGACAAAGGTTGTATTTCTTTTGATTCGATTGCAGTTTCGGTTAAATTTCCTTTCCGACTTTCGTTCAAAAAAGCAGATACTTTGTGTATAGGAAGATCGGTGCAATTGTACGCATCAGGAGCTGATCAATATTCATGGTTTCCGGCAACAGGACTGAATCATTCAACCATTTCTTCGCCGGTGGCTTCACCAACTTCTTCCACCATTTACCAGGTAATCGGCAGTGATTCCAAAGGATGTTTCAGGGATACAGCCTATGTGCCGGTGAAAGTTTACCCGATACCAACCGTAAATGCGGGAGAAGACAAAACCATCAATGTTGGTCAGCAAATTCAAATCACTCCAACCGTTTCCAATGATGTTACGAATATCAACTGGACGCCATCAACCGCGATTGTTTCCAGGGACAATGGATCAATAACGGTTGCTCCCAAAGAAAGCATTGAATATACGATAGAAGTGAGCAATGAAGGGCATTGCAGGGTGCAGGACAGGGTTTCGGTTTTTGTACTATGTAACAATGCCAATGTCTTTGTTCCGAATACTTTTTCACCAAATGGCGATGGCGCCAATGATATTTTTTATCCTAGAGGAAGCGGCGTTTTCAAAATTCTGAACCTGAGAGTTTTCAACCGGTGGGGACAAATTGTTTATGACAGATCGAACATTAACGCCAATGATCCAACAGTAGGGTGGGATGGAACTTACAAAGGAAACGTTCTTTCGCCAGATGTTTTTGTGTACGTGTTGCAGGTGGTTTGTGAAAATAATTCCATCCTGACTTTTAAGGGAAATATTGCCCTCTTGAAATAATAATGAACGCTAAAAACGCGTTTAAATAATATCAACAATCCAACATGAAAACCGCTTTCATCTCATTGCTTTTTATTACCTCATCGCTGATCTTTTTTCAACAAAAAAGTGCTGCGCAGGACATTCATTTTTCACAGTTTGCAGAAACACCGCTTCTTCGAAATCCTGCACTGGCAGGTATTTTCACGGGAGATGTAAGGGTTCAGGCAGTTTTCAGAAATCAATGGAGTTCGGTTACCGTTCCTTTTCAAACTTCTTCTTTAAATGCTGAATATAAATTGCCTGTAGGAAGTGGGGATGATTTCTTAACCATTGGTGGTGCGGTTCTTTATGACAAAGCAGGGACCATTGCGCTAACTTCCACCAGTGTGCTTCCTGTTATCAATTATCACAAATCATTAAGCGCCGAAAAAAATATGTATTTGTCAGGAGGGTTTTCTGCAGGAATTGTGCAGAGAAGATTTGATCCTTCCAAAATGACGACCAACAGTCAATATGATGGAATCAATAATGACGTTGCATACGGAACAGGAGAGAATTTTGCCACCAATAATTTTCATTATTTTGATGGAAGCGCCGGTTTGAGTTTTAATTCACAGCTTGGTTCCAATCCGGATAATAATTTTTATCTCGGTATTGCGTATGATCATTTTAATCCATCAGCAAAAGTTTCTTTTTATAACGATGCCGACGTAAAAATTGATCCCAAATGGGTTTATTCCGCCGGACTGAAAACGGCAGTAAATGATTTTGCTTACATGACCTTTTATGCCGATTATTCACAGCAGGGAACTTATTCAGAGATCATAGGCGGAATGTTGTACAGCTATAAACTGGATGAATTGGCGGATGATAATCGTCATGTGATCTCTGGCGGAATGTTTTTGAGATGGAATGATGCCTTTATCCCAATGATCAAAATGGATGTGTTGCCACTCACGTTTGCCTTCAGTTATGATATCAATATTTCTACACTAAAAGCTTCCAGCCAGTCGCGTGGCGGATTTGAGCTATCTCTTGCCTATCAAAGATTTCTCAACAGGCATAATTCGAGCAGCGAATCTGTAAGATGCCCGAGATTTTAAAGAGGTGAACCGGAATTTTTTTGATAGCCTGTGTTAATAGCATAAATTAGCATAATGCCAGCCATCATAAATTCAACTGCATGCCAATTGATAAACAGCGGTATACCGGAACAGAAAGGTTAGAGATGTTTAGCGATGGAGTTTTTGCAATTTCAATTACCATTCTGGTACTCGAATTAATTCAAATGCTTCATTTCAAAACAAGGGAAGGTTTGTTAAAAACCCTCTGGCATAACCTGGATCCGTTTCTGGCTTTTTTTATTGGCTTTGTTACCATTTTAATTTGTTGGATAAATCATAGTCATGCATTCAGGTATATCCATAAAGCAGATGATAAATTTATGTGGGTAAATGGCTTCCTGTTGTTTATGGTTACGCTCACTCCCTTTCCAACTGCTATTCTTGCGGAATTTATACAAACGGAAGGTAAAACTGCTTTACTTATTTTTGGATTTAATTACATCATGATTGCTTTTGCCGCCTATTTTATTTGCAGATACGCATATAACAATCTTTTAGTAGAAGAGGACAACAGAGAATATTTTTACTTCATTCAAAAAACCTATTTCTATAGTATATTTTATACTATAATTGTTTTCATTATAGGTTTAATTTCTATACCAACTGCGATAGTACTTTACATACTTATGTTTGTGGTTTTTGCTTTTCCCAATAGTTTTACAACATTTCTATATAACAGAAGGCGAAGAAAAATTATGATGCCAATAAGATCAATAAACAGAAGGAGTCGAGATTGATAAATACGCAAAATAAGAATTGAACGTATTTGTTGACTTACTATTAATTCTTTCTTTTTTGAACTAATCTGAAAAGTTTATGCGATCACTGTGTCGACTTTTGCTTTTGGTATTAACAAGATCAATGAAATAATTCCGATCAGTGAAAAAAGCGCTCCGTAAATAAAGACAGAAGTATGGCTTACTTTGTCCCAGAGCTGTCCTGCTACTATGCTTGCAACCAACCCGGAAAGTCCGATCGTAGTAGAGAACCATCCAATGCCGCTTGCTCTTAAATGTGAAGGTACAAAGTCAGCTGCCATTGCTTTTCCGACAGACCTGAAAATGCCCTGGTATAATCCATACAAACAAAATAATGATCCGATAAACCACAGATTCCTGGTAAAAGCAAATCCGCAATAGGTGACTAAAAAGATGAAGAATGAAATGAGCAAAATATTTTTTCTTCCATATTTATCTGATAAATGACCTGCAGGATACGAAATAGCAGCTGCTAATAAATTGAAAACCGCATAAATAAGAATGGTGTTCTCAAATGAAACGCCTAAATCTTTTGTCTGCAAAATCAAGAACGCGTTGCTTGAATTCCCAAGTCCGAATAAAGCGGTTATCAGCAGGTACTTTCTGTATGGTGCAGGAAATTGTTTAAGGCCGACATCTATTTTCATTTTTGATTTTACATCTATCTTTTTTTCTTTTACCAATAAAATCATGATGACTGATAAAACTCCCGGTATAAATGCGAGATAAAAAACCGAGCGGATATTAAATTCCCACATAAAAAGAAGTGCCGCAGCAATAAGCGGCCCGATGAAAGCACCAAGATTATCTCCGACTCCTTCTAATCCAAAAGCTTTTCCCCGGTTTTTTTCATCTGCTGAAGCCGCAATTAATGCATCGCGGGGTGCAGATCGGGTACCTGCTCCAAAACGATCCAGGAAACGTGCGCCAAAAACCAAAGGCCACGACATAGCTAATCCCATAAAAGGTTTGGAGATGGCAGAAAGTATATAACCAAATACGGCAATCCCTTTTCGTTTTTGCATTTTGTCTGACAAACTGCCTGAAAAACCCTGTATGATATTCTGTGTGGTGCCGGCTACCCCTTCAATAAGACCAATAATGCTTCCGCTAACTTTCAGAGTTTGCGTCAGAAAGATGGGAAGAATGGGGTAAAGCATTTCTGAAGAAATATCTGAAAAAAGACTGGTGAAGGCCAGCAAAAAAGTATTTTTTGTCAACCCCGAAAAAAAGTTTTTTCTCTTTGCCGCTTCCATATTTTGTTGTAAAAAATTGAAATTCTCAGTTATGGAAATTTTGACTTTTGTTTCATTGTGTGATCAATTCATTTTTTCTGCCACAACAATAAATTAACAACACGTCATAGCAAAATCTGTGCGGCAATGATGTGTCATCAGCGAATCAGAAATATTTTGTGGAAATAAAGGCAATGATCATTCTAATCTTCAGGCAAGTTATGTTGCTTTTGGCAAAATACTTGAGATCAATCAACCGGAGAGTAAATTGAAGCATTTAAAACTTTATGAAAACTTCAAAATCGTATTTAAAATACTTTAAGAAAATAGAAAAGAATATTGTTTGTTCCTTAAAAATTTCTTCTGAAAAATTTGTAAAAGAAGATTACCACAAACTCAGGGTCGAAATAAAAAAACTGAATGCGCTTTTAATTTCCCTTGAATTTTGCTTGAAGTCATTTAAGAAGAATAAATATTTTAAACCATTAAAAAACCTCTTTAAACAAGCAGGCAAAATCCGTAATTATCAGCTGGAAGAATCAACATTAAAAAGAAATGATGCCGAACATATTGCGCAATATTTGTCGCACCTGGAGCAAACGATTGAACAGGAAAAAATAAAATTTGCTTCGCTGTATGATAAAATGAACGTGGAAAAAATTAAAAAAAGACTGAAAAAGATCGAGCCGTTTATTAAAAAGATCAGCATAAAAGATTTACATCAGTTTGTTGAAAGCGAAAGAAATAAGATCAGGCATTTTTTTCGGAGGGAACCATTGCTTGCAGCAAACCTTCACAGCATGAGAAAGCTTTTAAAAATTGATTTTTATACCAGGAAGATAACCGATCGTCCCATAGCTGAAAACCTGGTAGAAGAAGAAAATAGTTTTCTTGAATTGTTGGGAAAATGGCATGACTGTAGAACGATAAACGATCTGGTAGAAAAAAACATTTTAAAAGGAGCTCCGGCTACAGATGAATCCGGTCCCTTATTAAAAATTAACCGGGAAATAAAATCCACCGCTGAAGATTTACTGAAAAACATAAAACAGCGGGTAGATAGAGGAGTTTATTTGTAGGATTGTTATGAGACAATTGATACATCATCCATGCGTTAGGTATGCTTTATACATGCTTCTTCTATACTTTATCAGCGAAGGATGAATACTGTTTTATAGAACATCTCTTACCGAAAATCGTAGTAATATTTTACTGTTCCCAATGGGTTATATTTCTTCTGTGTGAATTTGAGTGCCAAAGAGGGATAATCGCCTGTCGTAAGGGTATCTGTTTTGTTGTTAGCAATCAGGAGCAATAACACCTCCGGTTGTCTTGAGCCTAAGGTTAGCCCGTTGGATACATCTGCCAGATTAATAACGGTATAGGCGGGGACGTCAACATAAAAGGTTGCGGTGTCAACCCAGGTAACCAGGCCATTTGATCGCCAATTTCCATAATACAGATGTTTTCTTGTTGCAGTATCATAAAAAGTTACTTTATTAGGAAGCTTGTTGAATCGGCTGCGGTCAATAAGTGTTGCTTGCAGCCTGACTTTTTTAGCAGAAAAATTCCGGAAGAAAACCTCTGCCGGTATTGTACAACCTGCCAAAAGGAATGCAACAAGTAAAATAAGCCTCCACATAAGTGTTTCATTTGCGCAATCTTCGATATGCTGAACATTCTGTTCAAATATACGCGAAAACATATTCGAAGATAAATACAAAAGGTGATTTATTTCTCTGCTGGAAGCGCCGCTAATCGCCTACCGACAATTGTTACTTTTTTACACAGTTCCTGTCAGACCTTTTACTACTGTTTTTTAAAAGGATCTCTGTTTTTGGTGAGTTGTTCTGCCAACCCGATAAGAAGCCCTTCAGGACCTCTTATGTAACAAAGCCGATATAAATCCTTATACTCAACTACTTCTCCGACGAGCTGTGCACCCATTTTTTGAAGCCTGACAAGTGTGTCATCGATATCTTCCACAGCGAACATAACACGTAAATAGCCAAAAGCATTTACCGGGTCGTTGCGGTGATCGGCTACAACCTGCGGAGTTAGAAATCGTGATATCTCGAGCCGGCTATGTCCATCCGGAGTAACCATCATTGCAATTTCAACCTGCTGATTTCCCAGCCCGGTGACACGTCCGGCCCATTCTCCTTCTATTGTGGCCCGTCCTTCCAGTTTCAATCCAAGCTCAGTGAAAAAAGCAATAGTCTCATCAAGAGATTCTACCACAATACCCATATTGTCCATGCGTATTAAGTTGCTTTTTGCCATATGTTATTTTATTTGGGATTAGCAATTTCAATATTAATCAAGATACCCGTTATTGTAAAAAATTATTGAGATAATCTAATATTGTTTTCGTTTGCATCATTAAAGTTACGTGTCCCTGAGAAGGAACAATCGCAAGTTGTGACTTTGGCATTGGTTGTAAATCAGCAGCCACGCCGCCACCTAATAACTGATATGTTTTCATCAATTCAATTTTATCCAAACCGTCATTGTCACCGGAAATGATCAATACCGGTGCAGTAATTTTCGCAATATTGGAGTCTCCAACGTTGAATGGCTGATCGGCAAAAGCAAACATCTGCTTTAAAAAGGAATGCCATTTTGTTGTATCAGGTGCTACTGCATCGTATGCAGTTTTTAATGGCGTGTTATCAAAAAATTCGGGCTTAAAATTTTTGAAAGCATTCGTTACTGCAGGTAGCCAGCCGCCTGTTTTATAAGTAGAAGAAATAATTACCAGCTTTCTTAACCGTTTGGGATTTAGTACAGCGAACTGGTAAGCGACAGAACCTCCCATACTATAACCAGCTACATCTGCACTATCTATTTTCAGGTAATCCATTACTCCTTCCACATCACTTGCCAAAGTCTTAATATCTAATTTTCTGTCAGAATAAGGCGTGTGCCCGTGTCCCTGCATTTCAAGGGCAATTACTTTTCTTGTTTTAGATAGCTCAGGTATTAGTTGTCCCCAGTTCATGCTAATCGTATAAAATGCTCCGTGTAATAGAATGAGAGGCTTTCCTTCTCCATATACTTCGTAATATACTTTGATGCCATTAACGGGTGCATAGCCTGAAGTCCTGGGCCTCAAATTGGTTTTTTGTGAAAAACCTTCGGAATGACTCAGTGCGATGATCAGCACTACTATTAATGCTTTTTTGTATAATGATTCAAACTTTTTCATTTTATAATTTTTGTAATAAAGTGTCTAATTCATTCAACGTCATCGTAAAGCCTTCTTTGAAGCCCATTTCCATCATTTTTTCCATTCTTTCAAGAGATTCATTGTAAATAGAAATACTAACTTTCGTTATTCCGTTTTCTTCAGTAAAATTCAAATCCCAGTCAGAACCTGGCAGCTGAGGGTTTTCATCTTTGTCAGCAAAAGCATTTAAGAACTGGAAGTTAGTTTTTGGACTAATGGAAGTATATTTTTGAATTGACCACATTTCTTGTCCTTCCGGACTTACCATCGCATAGAATCTTCGTCCACCTACTTTGAAGTCCATTGATTTCGTTTTTGACGCGTAAGGTTTTGGTGCCCACCACTGATCAAGAATTTCCTGCTTTGTAAATGCATCCCAAACAAGTTCAAGTCCGGCAGCAAATTCTCTTGTTACGAATACCGTTTTGGTTGATTTATCAACCGTGAAGTCAAATTGTAAATTGTTCATTTTTTATTTTTTTTGATCGTTGATAATAAGTCGTCCAGTTGATTAAAGCGGGTTTCCCAAATCTTCCTGAATTGTTCTAACCACTTATCTATTTCTTTCATTCTGTCAATTTCGAGCGAGTAATAAATCTCTCTTCCTTTTTGTTCTTGTTTTACAAGTTGGCATTCTGTCAAAATGCGTAAATGTTTTGACACGGCTTGTCTTGTAGTATTGAAGTTGTCTGCAATAGCATTTGGTGTCATTGCCTGTAATGCAATTAAGACGATAATAGCTCGCCTTGTCGGGTCTGCAACTGCCTGAAAAATATCTCTGCGCATTTCTCTGTTTGGTTTAATGAAACTAATTGGTTGCAAATATATGTGCAACGTTTCGGTTTCGAAAATTTTTTTTATTTTTTTTGAAATAGTTGAAGCTAATTACGATAGGATAGGGGAATTTCATCCTGATATTCGCCCAATTCTTAAAACCAAAGGAAACTTAACTTCTTTAGTGGGTTCATCGCCCCAAGCCAGCTTAATATCTGATTGTAAGCTATCAACCGGGTTGTAATTGTTTTGTTTGATAAAATGTTTTACAGCTGACCAGGTATTCAAATATCCGATCAAATGTTCGAACGTCCAATGCTGTGTGTTTACAAAATTTGGTGTTTGGATTTCCTCAAACGGAAACGGAATGGTTTTATAGTGTTTGTCAATATACTTTCGTTCTGTATCCCAATATTTGCCAATTACATTGGCGTAAAAGTTTGCAATAAGGCTCTCAATTTGTTTAGAAATTTCCGATCTGCCATAACCGATAATGCAAAGCAAAGCATTTTCTTTTGCTGTTCGTTTTACTTCTGCATAAAACCTCTCAAAGTCGAACCAGTGAATAGCCTGTGCAACAACAATCATATCAAAAAAGTCATTATCAAAATTCGTTTTTTCTGCTGGCTGCACGGAATATGAAATGTTGTCTGCCTGTAAAGCATTGTCAATTTGTGACTGGCTGATATCGGTGGCAAAAACCTTGTCAAAAGTTTTCGCTAATTCATAAGCAACCTGCCCGTTACCTGTTCCGCAATCCCAGGCGTTTCGTTTGTTTGGAACGATTGAGTTTAGATATTCAAATAATTCTGCCGGATAAGTAGGCCTGTATTTTGCGTATTTGTCTGACTGTGTTGAAAAGTTGTCTTTCATAATTTATTGTCTTTGACGCAGGGCACGAACAGGTATTTTTAAATTTTTGCCCCACATTAGCTCTCTTGAAAAACTATTAGGAAGTTAAATAGAAAAAGCTGATATTTATTTATCTGCTGTACTTGCCCTAGCTTGCAAAACCGGGGACAGCAATGTGAATCAACTATCTTATTTCTTGTGTAGCCCAACCTGGAAATAGAATTTTGCATCAGGGCTTCTGTCGATGGAAAATCCATACCCTTTTCCAAGATTACTTGAAGCACCACTTCCACAATATTTGCCATCACTTATAACCTTAAATTTTATTGATGTTAATTGGTCGTGGTCATTAAATTCTAAAGCCTGATAGTCCACATTGATTTGTTCCTGGGCCAAGTCAAGTTTCATTTTAACCAGATCATTAAAGTGAAGTGTTGTATCGAAATAAACTTCTACCTTTTGACTATTTGATTTTGGGAAACTAATTTTATTGAAACCAGAGGTCAAAAAGATCAAAAGCAGGCCGCTAAAAATAATAAAAACAATTTTCATGATTTTGATTGTTAAATGAGTGGTATAAAAATTCAAATTGCAAAGTCAAACATTTCACGTGAATGTTCCTTCCGTCTAAACATAAGCCGATTGAAAAACTATACCCGAAGATAAATACAAAAAGCTGATATTTATTCATCTACTGGAATTGTGATGAGCTGCAAAAACTGAGGATCGTAACAATTTATAACTATTAATAGCCAGAAAACGGTCAAAGGCAACCGGTAAATCTATTTCTGAACTTTTTGAAGAGTTTATTCACTTTTACGACCGCATCGCTGCTATAAGTTTTTAGCAATTTCTTTTTCTTACAAATAGCTCAGCCACCATTTTTCTTTATGATTGGTTTTATAATGATCATACCATTTACACAAAGGAAAGAGCGCGATCACCACAGCGATCCAAACGATATAAACTACCAAAAGGCTGTAACCGTCGTTTGCTGCTAAGAAATAAAAAGGCATGTTGCCATGGATCGTGGTTGCATCCGCGAATGAGTGCCCTTTCATTAAAACAAAAACAGCAGATACCAAATGGACCACATAAAGGTGAAGTACATAATAAAAAAACGGAACCCTGCCATAAATTTTTATGATCCTGGTAAAACCATTTTTTATTTTTTCAAAAAGCGACAGTAACAGAAAAGCCGGCCCGATGGTCATGCACAAATACAATAAGGAGGGAGGGTATTTCTGCACGTTGATAAATGACAGCAATGTAAACAAACCATTCTTTTGAATGTGCCACGGTTGAGGGTTTCCATAGCCGTTGATGAAACGAACTGCAATAAACAAAACAATTAAAGCGATTCCAATCCCATTTAATATTTTTCTTCTTTGCTCAACAGTAAATTTTTGTGAAAAGAAGATACCTGTACAGTACCCCAGCATCATCAGTCCGAGCCACGGCACAAACGGATAAAGGATCAGCAAAACATGTGATGGACTGATGGTGTACGCCGCGAAAAAACCATGATGCAATAAGTCCCACCAGAAACCAGCCTTAAATCCCGGAGCCGATTCCGGAATGTCCAGCAGGTTATGTCCAAAAACAATGATGAGTCCGGTGATCAAAATAACCCTGAAGGGTAAACGCACCATCAGGCCAAGTAAGACCATACTGATGCCGATAGCCCATATCACCTGTAATATGATGAGATGATAATGCGGGTTAAACGTCCATGCAAATGAGATCACAACGATCTCTATAAAAATTAACCAAAGTCCGCGCTTTATCAAAAAGATCTGCAGTACTTTTTTTGTTTTACGCAGACTTTGTAAATAGATCGATGTACCCGAAAGAAATACAAATACAGGTGCACAAAAGTGAGTGATCCACCGCGTGAAAAATAAGAATGGAGTGGTAGTCGCCATGTCAAGCGGCTTTCCGGCCGGATGGAAATAATCTCTTACATGGTCAAGCGCCATGATGACCATCACGAGACCTCTGAGTACATCAATGGATTCGATCCTCTTTGTTTTTGATGTCAATGTGGGTTGCATAAAGCCCGGTATTTGAGATGAATACTTATTTTATTTGTATTTCATAGTAGCAAACCCAAATCCGAAGATAAGTACAAAAGCGGAACAATGCTAAAAGATCCTATTTTTTTCTTCACCTATCTGCCGGCTCCTTGCCTGATGCAGATCTCTTGACGTCTCTCGACCTGCGACCGCTTATGATAATAGCCATGCATAGCCTTTACTCATCCTATAATATCTAATGCATATTAATATCCTTTTCTAAGCATATCAGCATATTCGTTTGACAATGGGCTTTCCTCAACTGCTTTGGCAGCTTTTTCAACATCATATTCAAAACGGATAAACTCAACCTGAATGGTGTCTTTGCCGAGTATTGAACTATTGTCATCTATCGTAAGCATTACATAGCAGCCTTTAGGGTTGTTATCTTTTGGCTTGCCTACAGAACCAATATTAATAGCATGCCGAAAATGATTTTGTCCATTTGTGCCAGAGTTTAAAATACGATGATATGGCTTATGTGTGTGCCCAAAGCACAAGATATCAGCGTCTGCCTGTTTTATAATTCGAAGCAAACTTTTTTCTTTTCTGTCTTCAAAAAGATACTCATTTATTTTTCTGGGGCTGCCATGCACCAAAAGCAGATTTAGCTTATCTTCATTCAATTCAAATTCTACTTTGATGTGTGCAGGAAGCGTGCGCAAATACTTTCTTGTTTCATCTTTCATAATGGAGTTGGTGTAAGAAATAGAAACTGAGCCGTTTTCTTTTTCATGGTCGGTTTTGTAAGCACAACCGCAATCATTGCTCGTTCTGCCTATCCCAAAATCATAGTTTCCTGCAATGGTTGGGATTTTTCGCCTTTTGATTTCGTTTACCACCTCATTAGGCCAAATATTATAACCAACCAAGTCACCCAAACAGTAGATGACGTCTGGCTTTCGTTCGTCTACGTCTTTAAAAAATGCTTCCAATGCCGGAAGATTTGCATGTATATCGCTAAAGAGTGCTATTTTCATAAAGGACGTTTATGCGTTTTGTAAATGTGGTTTTGTATAGTATTTTCTTCTAAACCCAAAAGCAACGTTTACTAATGCTATTAATGCAGGCACTTCTACCAAAGGCCCAATGACACCAGCAAAAGCTTGTCCACTGTTGATGCCGAATACGCCAATGGCAACGGCAATCGCTAATTCAAAATTGTTACCTGCTGCTGTAAAAGCTATGGAAGCATTTGTGCTATAATCTACGCCCATCTTTTTGCCGATAAAAAAACTGACAAGAAACATGATAGTAAAGTAGATAATTAAAGGAATGGCTATCCTGATTACATCAAATGGTATTTGCACGATCAACTCTCCTTTAAGGCTAAACATTACTACGATAGTAAATAGCAGAGCAATAAGTGTTATTGGTGAAATGAAAGGAATGAATTTCTTTGTGTACCATTCATCGCCCATTGCCTTACGAAGCCTACCCCTTGTAAGTACACCTGCAGCGAAAGGAATACCAAGATAGATGGCAACACTTTTGGCAATCTGCCCGATCGTAATGTTCACTTCGGCGCCAGTGATGCCAAAGATTGGGGGCAACAATGTTATAAACAAATAAGCATAGACACTGTACAGTAATACCTGGAAGATACTATTGAGTGCTACCAGGCCCGCTGCATACTCTCTGCTTCCTTCTGCTAATTCGTTCCACACAATAACCATCGCAATGCAACGCCCCAGACCAATTAAAATAAGTCCCACCATATATTCAGGATAGCCATGCAGAAATACGATAGCAAGAATGAACATCAGTATCGGACCAATTATCCAATTAAGCAATAAGGACATTCCCAAAATTTTGGGGTTCCTGAATACTTCTTTCAGCTTTTCATAACGAACTTTAGCAAATGGTGGGTACATCATCAGTATGAGGCCAACTGCCAAAGGAATATTGGTAGTGCCTGAAGAAAATGAGTTAATGAAGCTGGATGAGGAAGGAACGAAGTAACCAATAGCAACGCCAACAGCCATTGCAATAAAAATCCAGAGCGTTAAATACCGGTCTAAAAAGCTCAACTGCTTTCGTCTATGTACCGGAGCACAATTATTTGCTGACATGTTTTTTGATATTTATCGTTTAATTGCAACATTCTGTTCCGCAACCACAGGTTTTACTTTTTTCGGCGTAAACCGTAATGCTAAAAATGCCCGTGTTGCCTGTTTTAAAATCAACTAATTCTTTTTCACTCAGATAGTTTTTTAATATATCGTCAGGGATATTGATTGGCTTTTGCTTCTGAACGGTGATGTTGCTGAAGCCATTTATTTCGATCAATTCCAGGTAGGTTTCTTTTTGTATCGCACCGGTCACGCAACCGGCATACATTTCTGCATCTTTGCGCAAAGCACCAGGCAGGTTGCCAATCAGTACCACATCTGAAATACTAAAATGTCCGCCGGGTTTTAATACACGAAAGATCTCTTTGAATACTTCATTTTTATTGGGCACTAAATTCAGAACACAGTTGCTTACAATCACATCCGCGCGGTTCGAAGAAACCGGCATTTTTTCAATATCTCCCTGCCTGAACTTAACATTGTAATAACCCAGCTTTTTTGCATTTTCCCTCGCTTTTTCAATCATGGCCGGAGTAAAGTCGATGCCTATTACTTTTCCGTCTTCGCCTGTCTCGGCTCTTGCAATAAAGCAATCGTTACCGGCGCCGCTGCCAAGATCAATGACAGTATCGCCTTTTTTTATCTTCGCGAATTGTGTAGGTAAACCGCAGCCCAAACCCAAATCTGCGTCAGGATTATATCCTGCCAGGGAAGTGTAATCTTCGCTCATTATGTTGTAAACTTCCGTGGAGCAACAGCCAGAGCCGCAGCACGATGATTGATTGGTTTCTTTGTCCTGTAAAGCGATCTCGCCATATTTTTGCTTTACCAATTCTTTCAGTTCATTTTCGTTTTCCATTGTTTTATATTTTATTGTTATCGTAATATTTCGATGAAATTTATTTAAAAAATCAGCAGCAGTCGGGACTTCCTTTATAAGAATCAAAAAGCTGATCGAACCTTTCTTTTGCTTCTTTCCATTTTTTGTCATCTATGCAGTAGCACACCTTTGCTCCGTCGATATCACCCTGGATCAAACCAGCCAGCTTTAATTCCTTCAAATGCTGTGATACGGTGCTTTGCGACAAGGGAAGCTCATCTACAATGTCGCCGCAAATGCAGCTTTTCTTTTTGATCAGTAAATTAAGAATCGCAATACGCGCAGGATGCGCCAAAGCTTTTGCATAATTAGCGATGCGGTTTTCTTTTACTTTAAACTCTTCTGCTTTTGTTATTCCCATGTTGATTTTTTTATATCGCAATATTACGATAATAATTCAGAAATGAAAAAATATTTTTTACGCAAGAAGAAAAGCATTACTTGTAGAAAAATAAGGGAATAAGGTGATGAAAAGTAGTTTGGTCTTTGTACCAAGGCTTTTTATGGGAAAGTTTACACAAATCCAATAATCCTCTAATCCAAAAAATTTTGGTTCAGACAATTATTTATGGATCACAAATGATTTCAATCTTTTTACCTTTATGAGGATATTCATTTTTATTATAGCCTTTTTTAAACACTATTTTAATTGCTTTAAAAAATGAAAAATAATATTCTCTTCATCCTGTTTGCTTTTTTCATTTCCATTTCCAGTTGTAAGAGCCAGGCCATTTTTGGTGAAAAATATTTACAACTAGAAAAGACGATTGTGCTACCAAATGTTAGCGGGCGTATCGATCATATGGATGTGAATTTGAAAGAAAAGATCGTGTATGTGGCAGCATTGGGAAACAATAGTTTAGAAGTTGTAGGCCTGGCGAATGGGAAAATGATTCATAGTATTCATGGACTTCAAGAGCCACAGGGCGTTGGTTATGTTCCTCAAACGAATGAGATATTTGTGGCTAACGGAGGCAGCGGTGATTGTTATTTTTACAATGCATCTACATTTGCAAAAACGGCCACAATCCATTTATCTTCTGATGCAGATGATGTCAGGTATGATTCTGCCAGTCATACGATTTATGTCGGTTATGGAGAAGGAGGAATTGCTGTTATTGATGCGCTTACTCATGCCCAAAAAGGAGCGGTGGAACTACCTGGCCATCCGGAAGGATTTCAAATCGATAAAAAAGCGAACACAATTCTTGTAAACATTCCTGATAGAAACATGATTGGAATAATTGACCTGCCTCAATTGAAACTCATCAACTCATGGAAAAGAAATGAACCTTCTGCTAATTTCCCGATGGCGCTTGATCTGGAAAACAACAGGGCCTTTATCGGCTACCGGCATCCTGCAAAACTGCTTGTTTTGGATATTGCTACCGGCAAAGAGATCAGTTCCAGTGATATCGCCGGTGATATAGATGACCTGTATTACGACGCAGGCCAGAAGCGGATTTACGTAAGCGGGGGTGGTGGCTATATCAATATTTTTCAGGACGATAGTAAAGGCTTTAAGAAGATAAGCAACATACCTACCCGAAGTGGCGCAAGAACTTCTTTGCTGATCCCGCGGTTACATCTTTATGTACTGGCAGAAAGGGCATCGTCTGGAAAAGAGGCAGCGCTTTTGGTTTACAATACGTTGCAGTAATACATGTGCCCGTAAAGAGGGCAACACCGTTTCACTAGTTTCCTTTTTTTATTTGTGTTTTTACCTTGCTTTTTTCTTTATCCTGGATGGTTTTTTTGCCGGTTTCTACCTCAACGGTTTTTGTGGTAACCGCATAATTATCGGGATAAATTTGTGAACCAAATCTCATTGCGTAGGCTTTTGTAAATTCGGCTCCAAAATAAAGAATCATTGAAGAGAAATAGACCCATAATAACAAAATAACCAGGGAGCCTGCCGCCCCGTAAGTGCTTCCCACATTGCTTTTGCTGATATAAAAGGATATTCCGAGTTTGGCAAGCATGAATAAAACTGCTGTTGTTATCGCTCCGACAGCTACATCCTTCCAATGGATCCTTGCATCGGGAAGAACTTTGAAAATGGCACCGAAAATTAGCGCTGTTACGATCAGCGTTATCACCTGGTTGATGATGTAAAAAATAATTACCGCCATATCAGGAAAATGGGCTTTTAATGAAGTGCTGAAGCCATTGATCAATGTGGAAATGCTTAGTGAAACCAGCAATAGAAATCCCAGCCCGAGTATTACTGAAAAGGATAAAAAACGGTTTTTCAACATTTTCAGCCAGCCTTTTTTCGGTTTGGGCTTCAATCCCCAGATGGCATTGATCGAACTTTGTATCTGTGCAAAAACCGTGGTGGCGCCAACCAGTAAAGTGATGATACCAATGATTGCTGCTATTTTACTTTTCCCTGTAATGGACGCATTCTGGATCATAGTTTGCAATTGCGAAGCGGTGTCTGCCCCAACGAAGCCTGCCAGTGCCGAATATATTTTTCCCTGCGCTGCCTGTTGCCCTAAAAACAATCCGCTTAACGAAATAATGATGATAAGCAGGGGCGCCATTGAAAAAACAGTATAATAGGCAAGCGAGCTGCTTTTAGTAGCAACGTTATCGTTTGAAAAGCCGGTGAAAGATTTTTTTAAAACATCCCAAAGGGCTTTGAACGAAATTTTTTTGTCCATAATTCATTGGTATTTGAAGGAAATACCGCAAAAAAACTACCAAACGTTTTGGGGAGCTTGAACTTATGAATTATCGTGAATGACCAATGAATAAAGGGTTAAAAGAAAATACAATTCCTGTTTATTTCTTCGCTTACTAATCCAACTCAAAAAATTATTGCCTGATCATATCCAGCATTGCTAATGTTTCGGTGATCATTTTGGCATTGTATTCCAAAGCAAGTTCTTTGTGATTGATCGTATCAACGATGGTTCCGATAAAGCAAAGTCCAGCCGTAAAAAAATATAAAATTCCCATTCCTATATTTCCGATAACGATGCGGTGAATGCCGGCAAAGCCTACCAGTCCCAGTAAACAAAGAATTAGAATCATTTGCGGATCTTTTCTTTTTGAACGATAGATCATACAAAACTGCAGGATCTCATCATCGCTGAAATCTTTGATGCGCGAGTTGATGGTTATGAGTTCTTCAGGAGTTGCGTCATAAAGATTTTTTAAGATCACCGGGTTTATTGAGTTAAAATTGTTGTCCATAATGTTGGTTTTGAAAATGAGAAAAAATATGAAGAGCAGAGAGTTTATAAATTCGATGCAGGATCACCGCCACTGCAAAAATTCCTAATGGATGCGCGGAAAAAGATTGTCGCCAATCGCCATGAAATAAAAAACTGATCGAATGGCCAAGTCCGCAACCCGGACAAAATGGAATTCCTAAAAATTTAAAAAAGCAAAATGAATAATGAACCTCAGTGGTTGGATCCATTAATGCAAGCAGTACCAAAGATGAAATCCATACAGCCAATTCAAAATATCGCCGGAATAAATTTCTCACAGTTAAATTTTATTTTAAAGATATTTAAAATGATCAGAAAAAAGTTTTTTACAGCAACTTAATTCACCTGTATGAAGTCCGGTTTTTTTACAAACTGTGTATTGTATTTGAAGATGAGATTGGTAGATAATGAAAAACGAAACCGTTCGTTATAAAAATTTTTCTGAGGAAAATAATATCCTTTGAATTCGATGGTGCCAAAAACAAAACTTTCATTTCTCGTTCTGATTCCGCCACCAACAGAAGATAACAATTTTGCATCAGAAAGGTAAGGGGAGAAGACGCCGACGTTGGTAAAAACAATGGGAGCAAATTTAAAAGCAACCAGCGACCAGGGACTGAAAAATTCTGATTCTGCTTTTATGGTTGCTCTCAAAGTGCCGCCGGTATTGATGTTTGTTAATCTGTCATATCCGTATTCCGGCATTCCAAATTGAGAGTTAACAAACAGAGGCTCATTCAAAACCGTATTTACCTGTTGCGCAAAATCAAAATTTAAAAAGAAACGTTGCTTCCATTTATCCCCCATTGCTTTTAAATGATCAAAATAAAAAACGCTTCCTAAAAAATTCATATCCTCAACGGAACCATTTCTCAAATATCCCTCTGCGCCTACCTTATAACTCAGGTAATTTTTCTTTTTATTGAACTGGTAGCTTTCAAAATCAAATCCGAAAAAAGGTCTTTTTACATTTTGCTTATCCGTATATCCCGAAGTAAGACTGAGCAGCAAGCCTTCCGGAATATCCTCATTTCTTCCAAAGCCGTAAATGTATTGCGTCTTGTAAAAATTTTGACGATAAAAAGTTAGGGTAGCTAGCGCGCCTGATAAATTTGCATACTGCCAGTTGTATTTTGATTCATACTGCCCCGGCAATTCCAAAAATTTCTGATCAATCACTCTTAACCCGATCAGCTTTCTTAATTTTCTTGATTCTTCGCCGGTGGTAAAATCTTTTGCATTAATATTATAACCCGTCCACGCTTCGACATTGTAATAACGGTAATGTGTATTCAAAAAATAAAACGAATCTGGAGCATACAAATTCCTGGTGGCATGATAGGAAGCATCAAACTCGTAAGTCCATTGCATATATCTGTTCACCAAAGGCTTCACGAGATTCACATAATAATTGTTATCCTCTCTTGGGCCGTTGATCGTCGGATAAAAACTTTGATAGCCAACTTTTGCATCTATAAAGCTTCCCCCTATATTGCGGCTGTTATATTCTCCACCAAAAGCAAAATTGTTTTTTCTTTTATCGTCAAAAAGAGAATAAACTACTGCTGCATTTCCTGTTCCTGCAAAATTATCCTCGCGAAATTCAATGTTCGTTTGTTGCAGACCGATACTGTTGATGGCGCCACCCAACGAAAAGACGTCTTTTACCTGCACGATCACATCCACAGAATCAGAGCCAGGCGCAGTTCGGTATACAATGAAATCTGCATCTTGTAAGTATAGTAATTGTCTAAGATATCTTTCGTTATCGGCCATCAGAAATGGCTTGATCGGTTCTCCTTTTTTGAAAAATAAATTCTTTTTTATCACCCTGTTTTTTGTAAGATGATGAAGATCATTGGCGAGATTGGTTAAACTGTTGATCAGTTTTTTCGAAGTATCGCCGATGCTGATACCAAAGGGAAGTCTTTCGATAATTATATTGCGGATGAAAAGCTTTTCATAACGTTTAAAGGCTTCTTCATTTCTTTTCAATTCATTGGCACGATCAACTTCTACAGTATCTTTTCTGAAATTATTAATTACTTTACCGATAAAGGTTTTACGACTGGCGCTGTCCTGCTTCACCGCTGAATCTTTTTGTGCAAACAATACCAAATGCGTTAAAGAAAAAACTGTAGCTAAAAAAATGGCTCCAAAATATTTCGTGTAGCGTTTCATCTGGTGCATAAGATGTGCTATAAAAATAATGATTTAAACACCAGAAAGATTTTATAAAAAATTATTTCAGTGAAAATAATCCTGTTAAAGATTTTCTAAAAAGGGAAGTGATATGATTCAAAAGAAATGGCAAACAGTTTTCTAAACAAAATTGCTTTTTATTTTTTCAATAAAGTCCTGCTCGATCATTTTCTTAGCCATCAGAATCATGTTGTTAAAAGCGCCGGATGTAGAAATGCCATGACCAATGATAACCGGCTTATTTACTCCGAGAACCGGAACGCCGCCGTACATTTCAAAATTAAACCGGTTAAAATATTCATCATCTATCTTTCTTTTTTGCACAATATCATAAATGGATTCCGCAAATTTTAAGAGAATATTGCCGGTGTATCCATCGCAAACATATACTTCTGCTTTGTCCATTAGAATGTCGCGTCCTTCAATATTTCCGACAAAATTGATACGTCCATTTTCTTTTAATAACGGATAAGCAGCCTGGCATAAAATATTTCCTTTGCCTTCTTCTTCGCCAACATTGATCAGCGCCACTCTCGGGTCTTCATAATTCAAAATATATTTGGAAAACAAAGCGCCTAATAAGGCGAACTGCGATAGATTTTCCGGCTTGCAATCCGAATTTAATCCTACATCTACCAACAAAGAAAGTTTACCATTATCTCCGGGAATATAAGCGCCGATAGCAGGTCTTGCAACTCCGGTAATAGCTTTGATACTGTATAAGGAACCGACCATCATGGCGCCGGTATTTCCTGCACTGATAAAGGCATCTGTAGCGCCTGTGGCCAATAAATGAAAACCAATTGAAATGGAAGATTGCTGCTTTTCTTTCAGCGCTTTTGTAGGATGTTCCTGCATTTCGATCACTTCTGCCGCGTGAATCAAAGTGACATTGTCAGAATCTATATCATATTCTTCCAGTAAAGGAACCAGTTTGTTTTCATCACCAATTAAAGTCAGATCTACCTGGTCTTCATTATTTTCTGATAAAAAAAGTTGTACGCCTTTAACTGCTTCGAGAGGGGCGTAGTCTCCTCCCATCATATCCAGTGCTATATTCATATTAGTCTTATCTTGAAATTCCGCTAAAAATAACAAGTAAATTTAATTATGATGATTGGGTTAGTCAAAAAAAATCCAAAGACAAAGTTTGAAGTGAATCAAACTTTATTTTTGGATTGCGAAAAATCTATAAAACAAGCTTATCAGGATTTTGCCGGTGCTTTTTCAGCAACTACTTTTCCTTTATAATATAATTTTCCTTCGCTTGTGTGTGCACGATGACGAACATGAGTTTCGCCAGTTGTAGCATCCACACTCAGAGTTGGAGCAACTGCGTTATAATGTGTTCTTCTTTTTGCACTTCTTTGTTGACTGTGTCTGCGCTTTGGATTTGGCATAACCGTAGATTAAATATGATTAATTATTGTTTTTTTTAAATTGTTCCAATCCTTTTTGAAAAGGATGATTATTTTCATTTACTGATGATTTCATCTTTTTTAGCATAGCTAAAATTTCTTTATTGCACTGAGGGCCGCCCATTTCTTCCTCGCTACACATACGCTGATTGGGAATGCTCAACAACACAAATTCGTAAATCCACCCCGCAAGATGAATATGACTTTCTGTTCTTGAAATGTAAAAAACATCTGCATCTTCTTCATCACGGTTCATCTCTTCAGGATTTTCAACTTGTTTTATTACTACATTGAACTCGTCCCAAAGATCGATGGGAAGGGGGTTTCCGCAACGATCACAAACCACACTCACACTTCCGCCAATCTCAAATTTCAACAACATAAAAGAAGTGTTTTTTTCGAGAGTGACCTTCACAGAGGCGTAACAATTGCTAAAACCCAGCGTTGCCGGATCTGTATCTTTATAATTTGCAAAGAACTTGTCAGTCACCTGATAATTAAATTCATGGATTCCAGGTTTTAATCCTACAAAAGCAATGTCATATTCACGGCTGTTACCCATAACACAAAATTAAAGGGCTGCGAAGGTAATAAAATTTCAATTAATTTTTAAGTAAAATATAGGGTTTTTTTGTTAATGATCTTGCTAATTGTTTTAAACAACAAAGGAAACTTTAAAGAGGGAATTTTATATGCTAACTTTATTTTTTTTATAAATCTTATGGAAAAATTTAGATTAGACCGGACGGCTTTTAAAATGCATCACACAAAAGACAACTGTAATAACTATGATTATTGGAGAACTAAAACGTTTGAAGAAAGATTGCAGGCAGCGAACTATTTGAATAGTGTGGCGTATAATTTTCCAATAAATGATCCGCCAAAATTGGACAGAACTTATTTTAAAATTCGATCAAGGAAATAATGGGAAATATTTTTAATGAAGATTTTCGCGATTTTATCGAGGCGCTTAATCACTTTAGGGTAGAATATATTTTAGTGGGAGGATACTCAGTAATTCTTCATGGATACTCGCGAACAACTGGGGATTTAGATATTTGGGTGAATCCAACTTTAGAAAATTATGAATTGTTAAAAAAGGCTTTTTACTTATTTGGAATGCCTTTATTTGACATGACCGAATTTAATTTTTTAAATAATAAAGATTTTAATGTCTTTTCTTTCGGACGGCCACCGGTAAGCATTGATATTATGACAGAGGTAAAGGGTTTGGATTTTCATAGTACTTTCAAAGAATCCCGAATTATTGAAGTTGAAGGAATTTCTGTGCGGGTAATTAATTATAATGATTTGATAACGGCAAAAAAATCGTCAGGAAGATCAAAAGATATTGATGATTTGGAAAATTTAAGTGGAAGGAAATAATTTTTTATGAGCGTCAGAAACTATTTGCGTCAGAATAAAAATTTATGGATCATAGCGTTTCTGTTGATTATTTTAATCAAAATTTTTTCATGGAACAGAAGCAGGGTAGAAGTGGTCTACTCTTCCCATTTTTATTTTTACTTTTCTAAAATACTTCGCTTTCTCTTTGGCTGGATTCCTTTTAGCATTGGTGATATTTTATATTTTTTTGCCGGCTGCTGGCTTATCTGGAAAATAATTAAAAATGTAAGGTTGCTTTTTAAGAAACAGATCTCTAAGAAAATGACGTTCAAGAAATTCCTGAAATTGCTTTTGATACTTGCTTTTGTTTACATCATTTTTAATATTTTTTGGGGAATCAATTATGACAGAAAAGGAATTGCATACCAGTTAAATTTAGAACACCTGCAATATGATACTTCCGATTTGAAAATGCTGCAAAAAATTTTATTGGAAAAAGTGAACGCTACCAAAACCGTTATTGTGCGAAATCATGAAGCATACTCTTCGAAAAAAAGTTTAATTGCCGGAGCAGTAAATGCTTATCACGAAGCTGAAAGAAAATATCCGTTTCTTGATTATAAAATGATTTCTGTAAAATCTTCATTGTATGGAACACCCGGAGATTACCTTGGTTTTACAGGTTATTACAATCCATTTACCGGTGAAGCTCAGATTAACACTACCGTTCCCGACCTTCTTCAACCTTATATTGCCACTCATGAAATGGCGCACCAGCTTGGCTATGCGAAAGAAAATGAAGCGAATTTTGTCGGTTATTTAGCAGCAGTAAGTTCTACAGATACTCTTTTTCATTACTCTGCGTATTTTGATCTTTTTCTTTACGCGAACCGTGAAGTTTATTATTTTGATTCTGTTGCTTCCAGGGAAGCCGTACAGCAACTGATTCTGCCAGTAAAAGAAGATATAATTGAATTAAAGAAATTTGATCGCGCTCACAGAAGTTTTATAGAGCCCGCAATTACCTGGATGTATGGAAACTATTTAAAGATGAATAACCAACCGAAAGGAATTCATAGTTATAACGCGGTAGTCGGAATGCTGATCGCTTATTATAAAAAATATGGGAAGTTGTAAGAAAACTATTTCTTTTGTTTCAAAGCGCTCCTGATATATTTTATCCAGGTTTTTACAAAATAAGCATTGTTTTCATTGTTGATCTTCGCATCTACCAGGTGCATCGAAACTTTTATATTATCACACGTTGAAATCAGCGTGTAATCAAGTCTTTCTCCTGCTGCCAGTGGAAAAGCAGTTCCTCTGAATTCGGTACAACCTATTTGATAATTCTTTGCTTTCCCTGTTATTTTTTTGGAAGACAATCTTTCTGCAATCTGTTCAAGAGCTTCTAAGAATTTATCAATTGTTTTTGTCTCTACCGGAAAAAAGCTTTTGTATTTTTCCGAGACGGTAATCGTATCGCTGTAAAAAGCAGGTTGCGAAAACGTCTTGTCAAGCAGAATATATTTTTGCGCGTCGCTTTGAATAGACAAACAAGTAAAAAGCAAAATAAAAACGTATTTCATAAAAAAATAAAAACATTATTTGTATTCGCCAAAAACTTCTCTCAGCGCATCAGCGATTTCTCCTAAAGTGCAAAAATTTTCTACAGCGTCAAGTACAACAGGCATCAGATTTTCATTTTTTGCTGCATGTTCTTTTATCCTTTTTAAAGAATTATCTACTTTTAAAGAATCCCTTTTTTCTCTCAAAGCCTTTAGTTTGTTGATCTGCACCTGCCGGATGCTGTCATCAATTTTAAAAGAAGGAGCTGACATCTCATGATCGGAAAAAAAAGAATTAACCCCCACAATTATTTTATCTTTTGATTCAATTGCCTGCTGATAATGATAGGCGCTTTCAGCAATTTCATTTTGAATAAAACCTTCTTCAATTGCTTTCACACTTCCGCCCATCGCATCTATGGTTTCAATCGACTCCCATGCTTTTTCTTCAATCTCTGAGGTAAGTTTTTCAACAAAATAACTTCCTGCCAATGGGTCAACGGTATCTGCCACCCCACTTTCAAACGCTACAATTTGCTGGGTTCTCAAAGCGATTTGCGCAGCTTCTTCTGTTGGTAAGTTCAGCGCTTCATCATAACCGTTGGTATGCAAACTTTGTGTGCCGCCAAGCACAGCCGCAAGTGTTTGTAATGTCACGCGGCTGATGTTATTCAAAGGCTGTTGAGCCGTTAATGTACTTCCGCCTGTTTGAGTGTGAAAGCGCATCATCATTGCTTTTTCATCCGTTGCACCTAGGTCTTTCATGATTTTTGCCCACATCTTTCTTGCGGCTCTAAATTTGGCAACTTCCTGGAAAAGATTGTTGTGAGAATTGAAAAAGAAAGACAATCTTTTTCCGAAAACATTAATGTCTAACCCTTTTTCAAGAGCAGCTTTTACATACGCTTTTCCATTGCTTAACGTGAAAGCAATTTCCTGAACAGCAGTGCTTCCCGCTTCCCTGATATGATAACCTGAAATAGAAATGGTATTCCATTTCGGAAGCTCTCTACTACACCATTCAAAAATGTCTGTGATGATGCGCATGGACGGTTTTGGGGGATAAATATAAGTGCCGCGGGCAGCATATTCTTTCAAAATATCATTCTGAACTGTTCCCTGCAACTGCCTAAGATCAACACCCTGTTTTTTGGCAACTGCCACATAAAATGCGAGTAAAATAAAAGCAGTAGAATTGATCGTCATGGAAGTGGAAACATCCTGCAATTTGATTCCGGAAAATAATGCTTCCATATCTTCGATAGAATCTATTGCCACCCCTGCTTTTCCAACTTCTCCTTCTGCCAAAGGATGATCGCTGTCATAACCGATCTGTGTAGGAAGATCAAATGCAACACTCAATCCGCTTACACCCTGTGAAATTAAATAATGATATCTCTGGTTACTTTCTTCTGCAGTGCTGAAACCGGAATACTGGCGCATCGTCCACAGTTTACCACGATACATGTCTTCTTTTACGCCTCGTGTGAATGGAAATTTTCCAGGCTTTTCTTCCAAAATATTTTTTGGAAGATCTTCTGAGCTATAAACTTTTTTGATTTCTATTCCGGAATCGGTTACGATTTTTTTCATCCATTTTCACATTTTCGAATTTTCACATTAACTTCTTTGCTTCAAAATTAATGGCTTCCAAAACAATATTATGTAATGAAGCATTGGAATTATTAATGAGATAATCAACAATATGCTTATTAAGATCCATGCCGGAAGCTTGTGGAGGAAGAGTAGAAGCGAGTTGATTGACAATATAAATATTTTGTTCTTTCAAATTATTGATAGCCCGCCAAACTTCAGTTGAAACATAAATCTGCTGGCTGATATTATATTCATATTCCTGCTTGATAGAATCGATCAAAAGCGTTTGCATCTGCCGGTGAGAAAGAGATGCGTTATTATTTCTTGATAACAAACTCTGAAGAGAAATTCTTTCAGAAAGCAAAGCAAGTCTTTCATATGCCTGAAGACGCAGCCTGAGCGTTTCCGGCTCACTTGCATTTTTTCTTTCTCCCAACTCTTTTTTCATTGCAGAAAATTCAGTAAGGATCCAAACAAAGGCTAACAACAAAACAAGAAACAGGATTACAATGATCGTTTCAAATGTTGACATATATATAATTTATGAGCAAAAATAAACATTCCATTACTAAAGGTTGTAATTTCGTAGCCATGTTTTGGGCTAAAAAATCACAACAATTACATTCATTAACGAATTAACAATTAACAAATTATGCTGTTTTCGGATTTGTAAATGAATCGATAAAAAAATTAACAAAAAAAGACTGTTTTAAAAATGGAAACGATCAATAAAACGCCGGTTACTTTTACTTCTTCTGCTGCCCATGAAATAAAAAAATTAATGGGCGATGAAAATAATACAGGAAAGTTTTTGCGCATCGGAGTAAAAGGAGGAGGCTGTTCAGGGATGTCTTATTTATTAGGGTTTGAAGATAAAACGGACAAAGACGACGTATATGAAATCGATGATATTTTATGCATTATTCATCCTGCACATTTGATTTATCTGAACAATATGGAGATCAATTGGGAAGGAGGATTGAATGCGCGTGGGTTTACGTTTAATAATCCAAATGCAAACACTACCTGCGGCTGCGGAAGTTCTTTTGCTGTTTAATCATTTTGTTTTTTTAGTAAACAAACAAATAAAGTCAAGTCTATTTTTAAATCACTTCTTTTCTTAAATAAATCTTCTTTCCTTTAGATTTGCAAAAATAAAAACGGGTAGTGGCGCAGCCCGGTAGCGCACACGTCTGGGGGGCGTGGGGTCGCAAGTTCGAATCTTGTCTACCCGACTTTGATTTTCTTTATAAACGCTGTACTGGTAATAGTTACAGCGTTTTTTATTTTCCTATATTGAAACTTTTCTTGAAGCATTCATTATATTTTTCTTAAGCCAATGATGTCTTGCAGATTACATATGGCTGCACCGATAAAGATCATGCAGTAAGCTATTCTAGCGGACTCTTACAGTAACACTACTAGATAATTCTTCAGGTCAAATTAAGGGAAGATACAATTAAACACAGGAACAGGAAGCTTGACAGTTGAACTTCTGTTTGATAATATAAACACAGTTTTATGAAAAACATTCGCAGATGGTGGTTATAAATTTATTAATGTTGTAGCAGCAAGAAACGGTTGGTTTGTTGGAGGTGAAAAATTAATGAAGAAACTAATTACGATATTATGCTTTTTTATTTCAATAAAAGTTTTCGCACAAACTGCAAATGCAGGTAATGATATAACTGTTTATTTGAATCTATCATCTTCTGCTATATTAAACGGCAGTGGTAGTTCTGCATCAACTTATCAATGGAGTGAAATTTCTACCGATTATTCAAGCGGTGTTCCCATTGTCCATTCAACTTCTAAAGTTGCAACTGTAAGTGGATTGCCGCAAGGCGTATTTTATTTTCAGATTGCAGCAACAACAGGAAGGGTGACTAAATACGATACAACTGTTGTAAGGGTGTTTTTGACAGGTGCACCTGCTAATTCAACTCTCTTACATAGTTTTAATCTTTCAGATCCTAATGCAATTGCGACTATCAATCAAAGAGATGATACTACTTCTTATTTTCCTGTCAGGGATGCTGTACATAGTCAGTTTACAGATGCAACTTCAACTGATTGGTTTTTATTCAGAGATAGATTAAATGGTTTATATATTGATACTTTACGTGGCAAATTAATTTCAATGCTTGAAGATGGATATGAGGGTACGGATGGTTACCCACGTGCTGAAATTCAGCCTGCTGACTATGATATGACTTTTGATACTTCACATATCTATGTAATTGAATGGCAGGGGTACTTTCCTCAAAATGCTGATTATCTAACAGGCTATAACTCTATGCTAAATATGGTACAGCTTCACTCTAAAACACAAGTAGCTACAGTGTTTCAGATGAACCAATTAGCCGGAGATTACGAGGGAGTTGTGGATGTGTTTTATCAGGGAGGAATTGCTGATCCTTATGGATATGGTCCAGGGTTCACAAAGAATACCGTTCAGGTTTCAACAGTAAGTGATTTTTATAATAAAGCGCACACCGTACAAATCATTTTCAGGGAAGGCAAAATGTACACCGGACAGGATGCTTTTATTGAACTAAAAATTGATGGGGTTACTAAGTATTACAGAAACAAAGGTCAGGTAGGTTCAGCAAATTTTGATGATTATCCAAAGTTTGCCGGTTTATATGATTCAAACAGTGCCGTTGTAAATAAGCATAGTCTAAGGAGGGGAAGAAAATATAAGTTGGTAACAACAGCATATAATATTTACACAGTTAGCCGATATTAGCAATATGTCTATTTCTATTTCAGGCATTGATGAATAACAGTTTATAATAGACGTGATTCGATTCAATCAAAATGTCAGATTTTATTATCGAAATAGCAGTAATTTAACGTAATTAAAAAAGGTTTTAAATGAGTAGGATTATTTGTTTGTATTAATTTTAATTTTTCTTATTTCAATTGTTTCAGGTTCTGTTTTTTTATTCCAAATGGAAAAATATTTATGTGTTTTGCTTATATAAACGTCTCTTATTTTATTTGTACGTTTACTAAAAATTCCCTTTTCAGATCTTTCCTAATTTTTCTTCGATGAAAAAAAATATTTTCTTTCTCCTGATTGTTGGTATAATTCTTAGTAGCTGTAATATAATGAATAGCGCAACTACCGGCAGCAATAATATTATTTATCAATCAAGGGAATTTTCGGTTTATAGAGACAGTGTCGTGCAGGATTCATTTGTTGCAAAAGCGGTTTCAAGAACTGAAATTGTTTCCAATTATGTAAGTCCTGCTGAGGAATTCAAAAGCCCGGAAGTGAAATTTAAATTCGGCATTAATGGCGCTGATAATTCTGCTCCGGTTGGAAAAGATAACGTCATCATTTGTGCTGGAGGCAATGGAAATTATGAAACACCGGTTATAAAATTTGGAGATCAGTTTGTGGATTCAGAAAAAGTCACTGCCGGTGAATATTTGAAAAAGGATACGAAACTTACCATTCGCGTAGACATGAACGACGTGCTGAAAGCCTTTAAAGACAAGGGTTTTTACACAACTTTTGATGGAAAGAAGATTTACAAAGGTGATTTCAAAGGTGTTTTTGTTGCAGGAAATGTTCCGCCTCTTACATGGGATTGGAACAATTTGTATGCACACAAGGATCTGGAACTAAAAGATGACAACAATGATGGAATTTATGAAATCACCTTAACGCTCAATCAAAATCCCGAAGAAAACAAAACAGCTAATTCGTGGAAATTGTCAAAAGACATCAGTGCATTTCCTCAATATCATTCACCTGATGTTTTGCCTGACGCTTTGTACAACCTTGCTTTGGAAGAA
>JBQCIM010000083.1:0-156720 GCA_051953735.1 Ginsengibacter sp. | reverse complement strand
CCTAAATAACACATTTCAACAGGTATTGCTGAAGGAATATTTTCCTGGAAAATTTTTATTTCAGTTCCAACCAAAACTTTCTTTAACCAAACTGAAGTGATCATTTCACCGGGCATATTCGGATCATCAAATTGATCCGTGTATTTTATAAATTCATTCGGCTTCAACTCAAGATATTTTCCTCCGAATGAATGACCATTACCGGTAGAAAAGTTATGAAATGACATTTTAAAAGTTCCGCCTTCATGCACATTCATTTCATGCACCGTGCAAAGAAAGCCGTATGGTGGTAACCATGAAGCAATTGCATTGGGTTGTGTAAACGCACGATAAACTTTTTCGGGAGTTGATTTAAGTACTCTATGCAAAGAAACATTGTTGTTAGCCATAATTTTTTATTAAAATGGTGAAGAATAATTTGGCTTTGTTTATTTGATTTTAAACTCTAAAATTTCCAATTCTAAAACGATTATTTTTTCCTCAAAAGTTATCAATTAGCATATTACCTTATCCGTTCATTAATATCCCGCAGCTCCATCATCTCCCCTGTGATCAGCAACAGCAGTAATCTTTTTCCCATCATGCATGATCACTTCGGTTCTCCCAATCGAACCTCTCACAGAAATTTTATAGCCCATTGCTTTTAATTGCTCAACTACTTTTTTGTCAAAATCCCTTTCAACAAAGATTTCATCGGGTAACCATTGATGATGAAATTTAGGAAAATTGACTGCTTCATCAGGCGACATTTTAAAATCAATAATGTCAACGATAGTTTGATAAACACTCGTCGGAATGGTTGTACCACCGGGAGTTCCAACAACAATCCAGGGTTGATTATTTTTTAAAACAATTGTTGGCGTCATGCTGCTCAACATTCTTTTTCCCGGAGCGATTGCATTGGCTTCCTGGCCAACAGCGCCAAACATATTCGGAACACCAGGCTTGACACTGAAATCATCCATTTCATTATTCAATAAAAATCCTGCACCGGCAACAACAATTCCACAACCAAAACCACCATTTAATGTCGTTGTTACAGATACCGCATTCCCGTCTTTATCCAGCACGTCAAAATGCGTGGTTTCTTCTCCTTCGGCAATATATCCTTCTTTAATATCCTTGCTGTTTCCGGCTTTTGAAGGATTGTAATCGCTCATCCTTTTTTTCAGATATTCATCACTCACCAAAGTTTTTACCGGCACTTTTACAAAATCAGGATCGCCCAAATATTTTGCCCTGTCTGCAAATGCGCGCCTTTCCACCTCCGTCATCAATTGCACAGATTGCAAAGTTCCATACTTCATATCACCAATATTTTCCATCGCGCTCATCTTCAACATTTGTTCAAGAATAATTCCACCACTGCTTGGCAAAGGCATCGTCACCACTGTGTTTCCTTTATAGTCGAAAACGATCGGCTCGCGGTTTTTAGCTTTATAGTTTTTCAAATCTTCTTCGGTAATAATTCCATTGTCTTTCTTCATTTGCTCAGCAATCAATCTCGCTGTTTCGCCTTCATAAAATCCTTTTGCTCCATTGTCTCTGATCCGTTTTAAAGTATTGGCCAAATCCTTTTGAACCAAAGTATCACCAGTTTTCCACGGAGTATTTTTTACAAAAACCGGAACGACCTTATTCATTTTTAAAAAATAATTTTTGCTGTAATTGAGGCTGGAAGCTTCTCCCGGCGCAAGAACAAATCCTTTCTCAGCCAGATCAATTGCAGGTTGAATCAATTTTTTAAAAGGAAGTTTTGCATATTTCATGCATTCAAAAATTCCGGCAACAGAACCTGGAACACCACTTGCCAATGGACTTTCCTGCGATAAATTCATTTGAGGATTGCCATTAGAATCTAAATACATATCTCTGAAAGCCTTACCCGGAGCCATTTCCCGATAATCTATTGAAATGTTTTGTCCATTGTTTAAATGAATGATTGTAAAACCGCCACCGCCAATATTTCCTGCACTGGGATGAACCACCGCCAAAGCCAATTGTGTTGCAATCGCCGCGTCAACAGCATTGCCGCCTTCTTTCAAAATCATCACTCCTACTTCGCTCGCCAGAGGGCTTGCAGAAACTACAGCGCCTCTTTTAACTTCCATGTTTTTGATGGTGTTAAAATGATAAGCATCAATTTTTTGCTGATGCCCGCACGAAGAAATAAATGCGTAAAGAAAAATCAGAAACGTGGAGGTTAAAATTTTGTTCATGTTCATTTTTAGAATTAATTGAAATAAATAATGTTTAAAAAAGTTTTTTGAATGAAATTATCGTTTAGCACTGTTTTATAAAAATAAAAAATTCAAATAAAAGTTTGTTGACTACCTTCCTAAAAGGTTTTGAAAACCTTCCAGGCTTAGAGATTCAAATGTAAGAGTTTGAAATTTTCTACTCACCGTTTTGTGCAATTTTTCAAAAGAACATTTTAGAAGAATTAATTTATTACAGTAAAAATTTTTGCGATAAAAATTTTTGAATCCCGAAATGAAATTTATGTGCGAATATTGTCCAAATACAAAATACAAAACCCTTTTTTCTAAAATGAATTTAAAAGATAGAAGCTTTCATTTTCTTTTCCTGCTCATTATTTCAACGCTTTTTTTTGCATCCTGTAAAACTTCCCGAATCAACAGATCTTTTGTAACAACTGAAGATAATTATCATAGCAGTTATGACGACACAACATTGTCTGTTGACAATAGTTCCATATTAATGCCTTACAATCGTTTTATTGATCCGGCAGGAACTGTAATTCATTTTGGAAATTCCTCTCTCGAAAATCACAGCCTGGATTGTGTATTGCTTCCAAGCGAAAAAACTCTTGCAGTTGAAGACAGATATGGTGTGGCGTTCATAGATGTTGTTAATCAGAAACTCTTGTTCCACCTGGATTACAGCGGAAATTATAAAGGACTGATGAGCACTTATTCGGGTATAAAATCGTTTGAAGATAAAGATGGAATTTACATTTTTTGGGGTGCCGCCAATCCTTTAAAAAGATCTTCTTTTATTCTTGAAGCAATCTGGGATGGAAAAAAAGCATTTATCAGTGATGCCATTTCTTTTCCTGCTGTTGCGCCTGCACCGATGTCTTTACCAAATGATATTGCGATCGAAAATGAAGATGGTGAAAAGTTTTTGTATGTTGTTTTAAATGGAAATAGTCAGTTAGTAAAATTGAGGCTTCACGATAAAAAAATAATCTGGACAACCAACACGGGAATGGCTCCATTTGGAATTGCGATTGCAAATTCAAAAGCTTATGTAACCAATTGGGCAGGGCCAGTTCCAACAGACGATTCAAAAGAAACAGCCGGAATTCCTTATGGAAAAGTTTATACCGATCCACGAACCGGAGCTGCTTCTTCAGGAACTGTAAGTGTGATTGATTTGAAAACAGGAAAAGTTGAAACAGAGATCGAAGTGGGTCTGCATCCAAATGCAATCATCACTTCCAAAGATGAAAAATTTGTTTATGTGGCTAATGGAAACAGCGACTATATTTCTGTTATAAAAACTGATAATAATTCAGTGGTTGATTCTATTTCTGTAAAACTGAATCGCGAGGAAAATCAATTCATTGGAGATTCGCCAAATGCACTGGTCATAGATGCTTCAGGAAAAACATTATATGTTTCCAATGGAATGGATAATGCACTTGCGGTGATTAATTTAGGAAAAAAATCCTCTGCTTCCGGCAAAGGAATTTCAGCGATAAAAGGATTCATTCCGACCGAAGCTTATCCTGCTGGTTTGGCTTTGACAGATCAAACTATTTATGTAGCCAATCTTGAAGGTGAAGGTGCAAGAACTCCAATTAAAAATAACTATAACAGCCATCACCAGGAAGCAACTGTTTCAATTATTTCATTACCGGATCATGCTACTTTAAAATCATACACACAAAGAGTTGAGGCGGCAAACTTAATGTTCAGAACAAAGATCACTACTCTTTTACCAAGAAAAGGAATCGCTGCAAAACCAGTACCACAAAGGATTGGAGAACCTTCTGTTTTTAAACATGTGGTTTACATCATTAAAGAAAACAGAACTTATGACCAAGTTTTAGGCGACATGAAAGAAGGAAACGGAATGAGTTCGTTGTGTATTTACGGAAATGAAATTACTCCGAACGAACACAAGCTTGCCAAGGAGTATCTGCTTCTTGACAATTATTACGCATCAGGAAAATCTTCTGCTGAAGGACATTCGTGGACAGATGCAGGAATTGTTACAGACTACGTCGAAAAAAATGTTCGTGCATGGTTCAGAAGTTATCCTCATGTTCTTGCTGATGCTCTTGTTTACAGTAAACAAGGTTTTATCTGGAATAACGCTTTGGATCATGGGAAGACCGTAAGAATCTACGGAGAGGCCTGTATTCCTGAGTTTGACAGGAATTTAAACTGGACAAAAATTTATCAGAATTATGTTGATGGAAAGAAAACAGAATTTAAAAATGCTACCACTATTTCAAGAGTTCGCCCGATTTTATCAAGCGATTATCCATGCTATGACGATCATAATTTTACTGACCAGCTTCGCGCAGATGCTTTTATTAATGAGTTGCATGAAACAGAAAAAAACCGGGCGATCAATTGCCACAATTAATGATTCTTGCGCTCCCCGCAGATCATACTGCTGGGATGGCTCAAGGTTTTCCAACGCCGCGGGCAATGGTTGCAGATAATGATCTCGCGCTTGGAAGAATTATCCAGGCGCTTACTGAAAGTCGCTTTTGGGATTCAACAGTTGTGTTTGTAACCGAAGATGATTCCCAATCCGGATGGGATCATGTTTCCGCATATCGTACTACAGGTTTTGTAATTAGTCCTTATTCTGTATTACAAAAAACTGTTCACACCAATTATAATCAAACCTGCATTATGCGTACAATTGAGCAGATTTTGGGACTTCCTCCGATGAATGTAATTGATGCAACAGCGCTGCCAATGTTTGATTGTTTTAAGGACACCCCAGTCAAAAAAGGCTTTTTCATTTTTGAAAAATAATATTCCGTTAAATGAGATGAATAAAAGTTCCGTTTCATTATCAGGAAAAGCAAAAAAGTTTTCTTTGCAATCTTCTTTGCCAGAATTCAAACATATAGATGGAGGAAACGATGATCTTCTCAATCAAATTCTTTGGTTTGCATCAAAAGGAAATACACCTTATCCGAAACAAATGATTTTGCCTAAAAAAGAAAGAAAAGATACAGACGACTGATTTTATTTTTTCTTTTTAAAGATGCTTGAAATATAGCTTCCGGCTTTATTCACCACCTGGACTTTGTCTGCGATAGCTTCTAAAATAAAGTTATCAGAATGATCTTTTTCATTTAAAACCTGGTCGCTCTCAAACTGTTTTGGATAAATAATAATGAAGCTGTTGCTTGTAAAATATTTCGCGAGGTAATAAGGAAGTTTTTCCAGGTTTTCATTATAAGAAATATGTCCTTTCCTGGAAGAGACAATCACAAAAAAATCATTTTGTTTCAGCTCGCGGCTTATGATTAAAAAATCTTCCCAATGAGCAAATGCGGTGTAAGTAGCTACTACAGGGCTTGTTGATTCAATATTGAATTTTTTCAATTCAGAAATGGTTAAATCATTTGCAAAAAAATGGACAGGCAATCCACCAGATTTTGCAATCGTTGAAATCCTGCTGAACCAATGATTAAATCCGGGTTCCAATTCTGCATTTGGCGTAACAGCAACGATCATTCTTTTCAAAGTATTGAATGGCTGAACGGGCTTATAAATAAAAATCGTTTCCCATGATTTCGCCAGAATATTTTCTGTAACAGGCCCGAGAAAATCATTCTGATCCCCGTCTTTGTGCAAACCAATGAGCACATCCGTAATGTTTTGTTCTTTGATGGTATAAATAATTCCGTTGCTGATGTTTACATCATATCTTGTTAGCGGAATTATCTTATCTTCTGTTGCAGCAGCTTGTCTGACCGCATTATCCATCATTTTTTTTCCGGTAAACTGACCAGCTTCGTTGTTGGTTTCATCGCTGATAATATTCAAAACATAAACAGGAATATTGCTTTTTTTAGGCTTCAGCATTAAACCAAAATCAATCAATTCAGAAACCGTATCAGGATAAGCAAGTGAGATCAATATTTTTTCACTCGTGTCTTCTTTTTCGCCCGCTTCTTCGACTTCTTTCAATGCAAGATTGTGAGAAGCTTTTTCTACCACAAAAGAACTGATAGCGCAACTGATGAGGATCAGTAAAATGGTTCCGTTCAGAATATCTTCATTCAGCAAGCGGATCGGATCTCCATCAGGAGTTTCACCTATGATGATGTTATAACCAACTAAAATAATCGCTAACGTTGCCGCTGCGTGTGAAGTGCTTAAACCAAAGATCATCTTGCCTTCTTCAGGCAATAATCTGAAAGATTTTTGTGTGATCCATGCAGCAATAAATTTGGTCAAGATCGCTACAACTACGATCACACCTGCAACACGCAAAGCTCCCCAACCATTAAAAAGCACATTAAAATTTACCAGCATCCCCACGCCAATTAAAAAGAAAGGAATGAACAATGCGTTTCCAACAAAGCTTATCCTGTTCATTAACGGAGAGGAATGAGGAATAAAATTATTCAAAACAAGCCCTGCGAAAAATGCACCGATGATCGCTTCAATTCCCGCAGCCTCGGCCAAAAACGAAGCAAGAAAAACAATGGCTAAAACAAAAATGTATTGAGAAACACTGTCTTCATAATGTTTAAAAAACCACCGGATAATGATCGGAAAAATAAAGAAAACAATTCCAACAAAAATGACCGTTGATACTCCAAGCGTTATCCAAAAAGAAGACGTTACTTCCCCTTTTGTCATTCCTGCAATGATGGCTAAAATCAACAAAGCAAGAATATCAGTGATCATAGTTCCGCCAATCGTGAGTGCAACGGCTCTGTTTCTTGAAACGCCATATTTACTGGCGATTGGATAAGATACCAATGTGTGTGTGGAGAACATACTTGCCAATAAAATGGAAGAAAGCCAGCCGTAACCCAGGATATAATAACTGGCCAAAGTGCCGCAAATCAATGGCAACATGAACGTGATCAATCCAAAAAAAATAATTTTTTTTCTGTTCTTTTTAAATTCTGAAATATCAATTTCAAGGCCTGCAAGAAACATAATGTACAACAAGCCAACCGTGCCGAAAAGCACGATGCTGCTGTCTCTTCGTAATAAATTCAATGCATAAGGACCAACAATTACACCCGCAAGGATCAACCCGATGATGTGAGGAACTTTTATTTTTTTTAATAAAATTGGTGCGAAAAGAATGATAAATAACACCAGTGAAAAAATGATCACCGGGTTTTTTAGTGGCAACGAAAAATCCAAATCGGTTAATAAGATCATACACTCAATTAAGTGATTATAAATAAAGTTGCACTATTGTTTTTTCAATCGAAGAGAATATAAAATATGACATCCATTTGCCTGGATTATTTCCCGTTCGCCTTCCATTTCCTTTTCTTTCGTTTGTGTTAACCGCACATTTATTTTAGCAGAAGTTTCGGTAGAATCCTGTTGTACAGAAAGTTTCAGCAGATTTCCAAAATAGGCGCCGTTATAAACTCTTACCAATTGATTGTTGCTCATTGCGCTGGCACTTACTGTATTATCCTGGAATTTAAAATCCCATTGTTCATTTTTTATATCGCCAACTGCAGAGCCGGCACAGGTTGTTTCTGTACATTGCATTTCAACCAACCACGTTCCGGGAATTTTTTTATGTTCTAAAAACAGCGTGTCATTCACAGTGTTTTTTGTACTATCGATTTGCTTCTCTCTTTCATTTAATTGGATTTCTTTGGCGGCAAGAGATCGTTCTTTCAAAGCAAGCTGCTGTTCGCGCTGATTCAATTCATCCATCTTTTTATCCAACTCTATTTCGCGCTGCCGAAGGCCGCAACTGCTAAAAAAAATCACTCCCGATAATAACAAGATCCATTTCATACTTCAAGAATTTGAGAATTTTGGAAGATAAAAAATTTTAGGCAAAAAACACAGGAGAAAGAAGAATAAACGAATTCTTCAATCAAGGCTTAAAAAAGGTAAAAAAAGAAAATGCAGTTATTTGTTGATTGACTGGAAAATAAAAAAGAATTGATTAATAGATCATATCAGAGAGCAAAAGGAAAATAAAAAAAATAATTATTTCTTCGTTCACTACAAACAATGAATTACGAGCTAATAATATGATGCTTCCCTTTCAGCATGAATTTTTTACTTTGCTCAATAGCATCCATCACTTTTTCTAAAATTTCATCAATCGTTTCTTCATAGGTAAATTGAAGAGGTTCTTTAAAATGAACAGAAAGTAATGAGCCTTTCTTTTTAAATTTTAATCCTTTTTTATTAAAGGCCCGCCAGAAGCCATTGATCACAACAGGTACTACAATTGGTTTATCATTTTTGATGATGTAGGCAGTTCCTTTTCTTCCGGGCGCAAAAGGTTTGGTAGTTCCTTGCGGGAAAGTGATAACCCAATTTTCTTTTAATGCTTTAGAAATATTTCGCGTATCTCCCGGGTTAAGGCCACGACGCACTTCTTTTCCACCCGCATTCCATGTTCTTTTTACGGTAATTGCACCGCCAAGTTTAAAAAACCTGCTGATAAAACTTTTTTTCATCGTTTCTGCAGCTGCTACAAAATACACTCTTGTAAAGGGATTTAATAAATAAAAAGGCGTGCCTAATTTATTTTCGCGTCTCCATTTTACCGCACAAAAAATATGAAGGAAAGTGATGACATCAGCAAAATATGTTTGATGATTGCTAACGAATAAAACGTTTTTTTTGGGAAGATTTTTGATATTTTCTGTGCCGCTTATCTTCAGTTTATTTATAAAAACCAGTCCTGGATAAGTTACTACACCAATGATAAAATAGACAATGGATTTTACCACGTGTGTTTGTTGTAAACTTTTAATCCATTTCTTCATTTTCATTCATTTAAACATGCAATTGCTTGCAATTTAACAATAAGCTGTTAAAAATTTTTCGCTATTTATTGGCATGAATTTTCCGGCGAAATCTAAAATTATTTATCATGAAAAAGTTTATTGGAATAATTATACTTGCTTTGTTTTTTTATTCAAACAAAACAAATGCCCAGATACAAAGAGGAAACCTTTTGGTCGGTGGTGATATTGCTCATTTTAATTTTGACCTCGGCGGAGGCGGTGCTTTCCAGGCAACCGTTGATCCTAAAGTGGCTTTTTTTCTAAAGGATAATCTTGCCCTCGGCGCTTATATTGATTTTGGTTTGGCAACCTCAAAAGGCGCCGGAACGACTACCAACTATGGAGTTGGCGCTCTGGGAAGATATTATGTAAATGATTCTACCACCAATATTCTGAAACACGGACGCCTTTTCTTTGAAGGGAATGTCGGAATTGAAGGAATTAGTATTTCCCATGGAGGTAGCACAACAGGTTTGGGAATTGGCATCGGCTCGGGATATGCTTATTTTATTACTCCCAATATTGGCCTTGAAACTTTATTAAAATACAATGGAATTGTAGGCTTTGGAAACAAGACTTATTCCAGCAGCCTGAATCTTGGAATCGGTTTTCAAATTTATCTTTCCAACAACAGAACAAAAGAAATTATCAATAATATTCCGTAGAAAAGATCAAAACTATATTGAATAAATGGAAAGTGTAGAGCCAATTCTATACTTTTTCATCGTTGTTGTATTTAAAAAGTGTCTTCACCATTTGTTTTTTACGCTTTAATTAATGGCTGATTTTAATGGGTAATTACTTACCTTTGCACTCCCAAAAAAGTTTGGGATAACTATTTATTAATAACTAAAATGCTGATAAGCGGGATCCGTCAATAGCGGGTACAGCAACAACAAATTTACCCGCTGAAAAATAATGGATACAGAAAACAAAGAAGCAAGCCAGGAAAAGCTTGAAACACAGGCAATTTTAGAAAGCCCTGAACCTCAGGGAGGCATCCCAGGTGTTCCTTTTCCTGAATTCCCGGAAACAGAATCAACAGTCGCTGCTACAGAGCCTCAGCCAACAAGCGCGGAGGTTCATGAAGAAGCACTTTCTACTCCTCATGATGATTTTGATTGGAGCGTTGACAAAAGAAATGTTACCAGCTACAACAAATCTGAAAGAGAAAAGTATGACGAAGTTTACGACAAAACTTTTAAGCAGATCAACGACAATGAAATGGTGCTAGGAACCGTAGTGGCCATGACCAAAACAGATGTGGTGATCAATATCGGTTTTAAAAGTGACGGATTAGTTGGTTTAAATGAATTCCGCGATATGCCAAACCTGAAAGTTGGTGATGAAGTGGAAGTGATGGTTGCAGAAAAAGAAGACAAAGATGGTAACCTGCATTTGAGCCGCAAACAAGCCCGCACTACCCGTGCATGGGAAAGAATCGTGGACATGCACAAAACCGGCGAAATCGTTACTGGTCTTGTTACCAGCAAAACCAAAGGCGGCCTTATTGTTGATGTTTTTGGAATGGAAACATTCTTACCCGGTTCTCAGATCGACGTGAAACCCGTTACCGATTATGATCAGTTTGTTGGAAAAACAATGGAATTTAAAGTGGTGAAAATTAATGAAGCCATTAAAAATGCCGTTGTTTCTCACAAGGCTCTTATCGAAAGCGATATCGAACAACAGCGCGCTGAAATTATCGGCAAGTTGGAAAAAGGGCAGGTATTGGAAGGAACCATCAAGAATATCACCGATTTCGGTGCATTCCTCGACCTTGGCGGCTTAGATGGTTTACTCTACATTACTGATATCAGTTGGGGACGTATCAACCACCCAAGTGAAGTATTGAAACTGGACCAAAAACTGAACGTAGTAGTTCTTGATTTTGATGATGATAAAAAACGCATCAGTCTTGGTTTAAAACAATTAACTCCGCATCCCTGGGATACTTTGCCTGAAAATATTAAAGAAGGCGAAATCGTAAAAGGAAAAGTAGTAAATATTGAAGATTACGGTGCATTCCTCGAAATTTATCCTGGTGTTGAAGGTTTGGTTCACGTAAGTGAAATCACCTGGGCAAATACGCCAATCAATGCAAAAGAATTTTTCAAACTGGGTGATGAATATGAAGCTAAGATTGTGACATTGAGCAAAGAAGATCGCAAGATGAGTCTTTCTATCAAACAAATGACAGAAGATCCATGGAACACGATCGAAACTCAATATCCTGAAGGTAGCAAACACAAAGGTTTGGTGAAAAATATTACCCCTTATGGCGTGTTTGTTGAACTTTCTCCAGGCATTGGCGGTATGATTCACATCAGCGATCTAAGCTGGTTGAAACGCTTTAATAATCCCAATGAATATACAAAAGTGGGCGAAACTATCGATGTGATCATTATGAGCATTGATAAAGAAAACCGCAAACTTCAATTGGGACACAAACAAATCGAAGAAGATCCATGGAACTCTCTTGAAGAAACTTTCCCAGTTGGAAGCATTCATGAAGGAACCGTTACCCGCCGCGACGACAAAGGGGCAACTGTTCAGCTTCCTTATGGATTAGAAGGATTTGCTCCTGCACGTCATTTGCGTCGCGAAGACGATAAAGTGATCGGTTTAGATGAAGTTGCGCCATTTATGGTAATTGAATTTGACCGCAACGACAAAAAGATCATTCTCAGCCATAGCCGTATTTGGGAAAAAGAAAGAGCAGAAGAAAAAAATGCTCAATTGAATGAAAAGAGAGCTGAAGCAGAAACTACTAAAAAGGCAGTGAAGAATATTCAGAGCAAAGTTGAAAAAACAACTTTAGGTGATCTGGGAGTTTTAGCAGATTTGAAGAAGAAAATGGACAATGAAACAAAGCAGGAAACTCCGGCAAAAGCTGAAGCGCCTGCGGAAGGTGAAACAGTTGCCAAAAAAGCTCCTGCCAAGAAGAAGAAAGAAGCACCAAAAGCTGAAGAAAAAGCTGAAGACACTTTAGCACAAACACCTCCGCCTCCTGCCAATGAGCCGAAGCATATTGAAGCTGAAGCTGAGAAAGCACAGGACGAAGAAAAATCAGACGAGAATGCTTAATTAATTTTTCATTTTATCAAAATCCCGTTGTAAAAAAAACAACGGGATTTTTTTTAACTTCAACCATGAAAAATGACAGCAATGAGCAATCAAATTTTATTTTCAGAAACACAACGATTCAAACAATGGTGGCTTTGGGTTTTATTAGTTGGAATTAATGGATTGATGATCTACGGGGTAATTACCCAAGTAGTAAATGGTCACACTTTTGGAGATGAGCCGGCCAGCAATTCTCAACTTTTAATTGGTGCAGCAATCAGTTTATTAATTTCAATTTTCGTTCTCAATTTCCGGCTTGATACACAAATAAAAAATGATGGAATTTATGTAAGGCTGTTTCCTTTACAATTGTCTTTTAAATTTTTTCCGTGGAACAGTTTGATAAAATGCTATGTAAGAAAATACAATGCTGTTGTGGAATATGGCGGGTGGGGTTGGCGGCTTGGTCTTTTTGGAAAAGGAACAGCATATAATATTTCAGGAAATGAAGGACTTCAACTTGAATTTACGAACAATAAAAAATTACTTATTGGCACACAAAAACCGGAAGAATTATCAGAAGTTATTCAAAAATATTTTTTGCAGTAAACGTACAAATAATTAGATTTTTATTAAAAAAATGTTTGTTCATGACTATTAATGCATTAGAAATCATTTTATAAAAAATCGCTTTTATAAACAAAAAGCTCTGTGCTTTCTGCAACAGAGCTTCCCGAAATAATAAACTTATTTTCTTTTAAGTATATTAATTATACTTCATTTCTTACGCTTGCATTTCAGAACCCACTAATTCAATATCATCAAGGATTTCAGGTCTTTTTGGATCTGGGCCATAATCATTGGGGCCAATTGTTCCATCAGTGCAGCAAAGTATTAAATTATAGATTGGAATTAAAATATACCAGCCACTTTTATCGACATCATGCATTCTTCTTACGCCTACTGCTATATACGGAATAAAAGCACCAACGAAATAAATCGTACCAAAATAGGGATTTTCAAACGTGTAAAGACCAATATACCCAATTAATAACTGAACCAGGTAATTAAAAAGAACGAAATACCAATATTCGCTTCGCCTGGCACGGCCATTAAAATCTGCGTACTTTTTTAGTACCATAAAATACCATTTCATAATTGTTAGTTTTGTTCCTACTCGTGTGGCTTTTCAGATACGCCTGTTTTTTTAAATGGTTTCTACTCCATTAATTTTTAGGAAAATTATATCTATAAATTGAAATTCAAAAAAAAATTTAAACTTTTTTTTGAACAAGTTTTAGAGTATGTTTATTTTTTTCAAACATTCTTTCATATTAATTCCTTTTCCCAAAACCGGTTTAAAAATATCTCCTTCTGATCGCATTCTTTCGATAGAATTTTTCAAAGTAAAGTTGGTCATCTTCAAACCTTTTTTTACTTCTTCCCAATGCAGAGGCATTGAAACGGTGGCTCCAGGCTTGGGCCTTACGGAATATGGCGCAGCCAAAGTTGCCTGCGGACGATTTTGCAAAAAATCAACATACATCTTTCCGCCCCGATTATTCACAATTCTTTCAATGCTGGTAAATTCAGGCAGTTCTTTATGAACCAACTTCGCAATCTTTCTTGCGAACTCTTTCGATTCTTCGTAAGTATATTTTGCTCCTAAAGGAAAGTAAATATGTAAACCTGTAGAGCCTGAAGTTTTACAATAGCTGTTTACACCTATTGAATCTAAGATAGTTTTTGTGACCTGTGCAGTTACAATTACCTGGTCAAATGTATTTTGATCAGGATCCAAATCTATGATGCACCAATCAGGATAATCAGGTTTTGATTCTGTGCTGCTCCATGGATTTATTTCAATGCAACCGAGGCCAACAACATACAGCAAACTCGCCTCGTCTGTGATCACTAAAAAATTTTTATCGCCGTCAACGCTGCTATGATAAGGAAATGTTTCAATCCATGATGGAACTTTTCCGGTAACATTTTTTTGATAAAAACTTTTACCGTTAATTCCGTTTGGAAAACGATTCAATGATTGCGGGCGATTTTTTAAATAAGGCAAAATAAAAGGCGCTGCCTGGTAGTAATAATTGATCAGATCTCTTTTGGTGATCTTTTCTTTTGACCAGAAAATTTTGCTAAGATTAGTAAACTTTATATCATTCCCATTGATATTTCTCACCTGCGTTTCTTCTTTTGGATTTAATAAAGTTTTTCGTGAGGCTTTCGGCGCAGCTTTAATAATTTTTTCTTTTTTTAGATTCGAACCTTCATCAACGATTTTTCCGGTATCTGCTTCTTTTTCCAAAACCACTTCTTCCGGTTTTTTATCTTCGCGCAATCCTTCAAAAGATGGATGACGCATCACTCCGTCCCTCGTCATTTCCCGGTAACTTACTTCACAGATCAATTCCGGCTTAAGCCACACTGCCGCTGCTTTTGGTGGATTCGGGCGAAAACGTGAAGGTTGATTTACATCAGGTTCGTTTACAAAAGGACAGTCAGGAATAATGAGCGGTTCAAACTTCTGCATTAATTCTTTCTGTAGTTTTACTGTAAAACCGGTTCCGATTTTTCCGGTGAAATGAAAACTCTTATTTTTAAAAACACCCACTAATAATGAGCTGAATAATTTGGACGAATTTTCATTTTTCGTAAAGCCCCCAATCACAACCTCCTGTCTTTCTTCTGTTTTTATTTTCAGCCAATCTTTCGATCTTGTTCCCGGAAAATAAAGGCTGTCTTCTTTCTTTGCCATGATTCCTTCCAAAAACATTTCCTGCGCAAGTTTGAAGAATTCAATTCCGTTTGTTTCAAAGTTTTCACTGATTTTTATGTCATCAGAAGTGGGTAAAATATTTTTTAAAATTTCTCTTCTTTTGTGCAAAGGCTCTTGCATCAAACTGTTTCCCTCATACCATAAAATATCAAAAACATAAAACACCAATTGTCCATCTGCTTCGCTGCGCCAGCCTTGCAGACTGCTAAAATCAGCCATTCCTTTTTCATCCAGGCTTACAATTTCTCCATCAAGAATAACATTCATTTTCCAGGTTTTTAATTCCTGGTAGATCGGATAAAATTTATCATTGAAAGATTTCGAATTCCTGGAAGCGAGTTCAACTTCACCATTTTTTACAAACGCAATCGCGCGATATCCATCCCATTTTACCTCATACATCCACCCTGGTTGATCAAAAGGTTGATTCACCAAAGTGGCAAGCATTGGTGAAATTTTCTCCGGGAATTTTGATTTTTTTTGCTTCGGCAATAATTGCTCGACTGAATCTTTAGCCATTGTTTTTGTTTAAGTAAAATGAATAAAGAATTACAATAAATTATGTGCCAATAAAATAAGCGGTTTAATAAATGCTCATTGGAAACGGACGGGATTCTTTTTTGATAAAGCTAACCGTTCCTGTAGATTCAAGGATTATATTAGAACAAAAATCTTCTAAAACTTCCACCTGGTGCGGAGCAGAGGCTTTTATCAGCAAATTTTCATTTGCAGACAAAACAATAGTTCTATCAGAAAATGTAATTCTCCCCTTTCCTTTTTTGCAAATTAGAAAAGCGTCAGAAGTAGCCTCATGCAAAGGCATTTTTTCACCCATGTTCAAACTTACCTGCAGCACTTTATAATTCTCACAACTATAAATTTCTTTCATTTCCATAACAACAATTTTTATGTATCGAAGGTAGATACAGCAAATGAAATAAAAGCATCTAATTACTTCTATTTCATCTTAAAAATTGCGAAAAGAGAAATAATTTTTTGAATGAATTATAGTAAATGAAGAAATAAAGCGTTTTCTTTTTTTTCAAAGAAAAAAGGGATTAATCGGGTTATACATCTCTTTCCATTAAATAATCAGCCAGCTCTTCCAATGGTTTTTTTCGTGAAGAAAGAACAGCAATTTCATCGAGATGTTTCAGGGCAATAGAAAAATATTTTTGCTTCAATTCCCTGGCCCATTCGTCGATATTGCAGGATTTATAAATTTCTAAAACTTTATCAATTTTACTTTCATTGTTTTCTGAAAACAATTGTTGCAATTCTTTCTGTTGGGCACCGGGAGCTGCTTTCATGGTTTGCAGCCATAAAAAAGTTTTTTTATTCGCCATGATATCGCCACCCGGCTTCTTTCCAAATTTTTTCGGATCACCAAATGCATCCAGATAATCATCCTGAATTTGAAACGCAATTCCAAGGTTTTTTCCAAACTCATAAATATGCTGCTGATTGCCTAATCCCGCACCGCCTAAAATTGCTCCCAACTGCAGACTTCCTGCCAGCAAAACAGAAGTTTTCAAGCCAATCATTTTTACATAATCATCAAAATTAACTTCCGAAATTTTTTCAAAATCCATGTCCATTTGCTGCCCTTCGCAAACTTGTTTGGCAATTTTATTAAACAGATTTAAAACGCCATGAAGATAGCCGGTGCTGATCTTATTCAAATATTCATAAGCCACTACCAGCATTACATCTCCGGCAAGAAGCGCGGTAGATTCACCAAATTTTTTATGAACCGTTTCAATACCACGGCGCAAAGGAGCTCTGTCCATGATATCATCATGAACCAAAGTGAAATTGTGAAATAATTCAATGGCAGTTGCGACGTGAAAAGTATCTTCTTTTATTGCATCGAACAATTCATTTCCCATTAAACACATGACAGGACGAATCCGTTTACCCTTCACTGTGAGCAAATATTGTGAAGCTTCATAAAGTTTTTCCGGCTCTAAAGGAAAATGACGGCAATTAAATCTTTCTTCGAAGAGCACCGATAATTCTTTAAACGAATGAAGGCCGTTTATCTTTTGCATTTTATTTTTTATGAGAGACGAAACTCCAAATTATTTCTAAGAATTTTTTTTCATCTTTTTAGATTTCACAGCTTTTTGTTTCAGGCTGTGCAATCCAGGTATCCATTCAAAATCTAGTTGGCGTTTTTCTAAATTTGCTGCAACTAATTTTACTTCAACTTTATCTCCCATACGAAATTTCTTTCCAGTGCGAAGACCTACCAGCGCATATTCCGTGTCGTCGTGACGAAAATCATCATAATCAGAAAGATCTTTTATTGAAACCAATCCCTCACATTTTTCATTCACCGTTTCCACCCAAAAACCAAATGAAGAAACTCCGCTGATCACACCTTCCATATCTTCTCCCAGTTTGTCCATCATAAATTCAACCTGCTTGTATTTATTTCCTGCACGCTCCGCTTCCATCGCAGCTCTTTCACGCTCGCTGCAATGCAGGCATTTCTGTTCCATTTTTTTATCAATCCGGATATCATGTTGCAAAACTTCATTTAAAATCCGATGAACCATGATGTCAGGATATCGCCTGATTGGAGAAGTGAAATGACAATAATTTTCAAAGCCTAAGCCATAATGACCAATATTTTCTGTTGAATAAATTGCTTTGGCCATCGTACGGATTCCCAATTGCTCCAGCACGTGCTGCTCGGGCTTTCCATGCACATCGATCAACAATTGATTAAAAGATTTGGCGGTTTCATTTTCATCCTTCATGTTGAATTTGTATCCGAATTTTTTTGCGAATGCCGCAAACGGTTTTAGCTTTTCTTCATCCGGAGTATCATGCACACGATAAGGAAAGGGAATAGGTTTCTTATTCACTTTTATTTTTGAAACATGTGTAGCAACCGTCCGATTTGCCAGCAACATAAACTCTTCGATAAGCTGATGTGATTCTTTGCTTTCTTTCACAATAATTCCAACCGGTTTTCCATTTTCATCCAATTTAAATTTTACTTCAGTTGATGAAAAGTTGATCGCGCCATTTTTAAATCTTTCTTTCCTGAATATTTTAGCGAGCGAATTCAACAAAGCCACTTCTTCACTATATTGCCCGATTCCGGATTCAATAATTTCCTGCACTTCATCATAATTAAAACGATGATCGCTATGAATAAAAGTTTTGCCTAACCAGTAATCTTTTACCTTTCCTTTATTGTTTATTTTAAAGATCGCGGAAAAAGTGTATTTATCTTCATGAGGGCGCAATGAACAAAGTTCATTTGAAATTTTTTCAGGTAACATCGGATTCACACGATCAGGAAGATAAACGCTGGTTGCTCTTGCATATCCTTCTTCATCCAGCGCAGTTCCGGGAGTTACAAAATGACTTACATCGGCGATATGAACGCCAATCTCATATTCATTATCACTCAGTTCTTTTATAGAAAGCGCGTCATCAAAATCTTTTGCATCTGCCGGATCGATAGTAAATGTAAGCACGTCGCGGTAGTCTCTTCGTTCCTGTAATTCTTTAGGATCAATTGTTTCATTCAGACTGTTCGCTTCAACCAAAACCGCCTTTGGAAATTCAAGGGAAAAACCATTTTGAACAATGATCTCTTTCATTGCGAGATCGCTTAGATTTTTTGCCTGCAACACAGATACTACTTCGCCTTCAGGTTTCTTAGCGCCACTTTCCCAATTCAAAAATTTAACTACAACCCGGTCTTTGTCTTTTGCCCCGTTCAAGTTTTTAATGCTGATATAAAAATCAGGAAGTGGCTTTGGGCTATCCGGAGTGAAGAATGCAAAGTTTTCGCTTACTTGTATGTTCCCAATAAATTCAGTTTGTTTTCTTTCCAAAACTTCTTCAATCATACCTTCCACACGCTTTCCATGAGAGTCTTTTATTTTTACACGAACGATGTCGCCATCCATTGCTTTATTAAAATCCTGCGGCCTGACGAGCAAATCCTTTTCTCTTCCTTCCACAATAACGTAGCCCATTCCTGAGCGTGTAATATCCAATTTCCCTTTCACTAAAGGCGCCGGCTTTTTCTTTCCTGTTTTTTTACCCATTTTCAAAGTATTTTTCGACCACAAACGCAATGTACAAAATCAATTGCGAAATTAAATTAAGGTGATGGAATAAAAGGATCTGGAATAAAATTTATGATCAGCAAACCAGTAAATAAAGAAATAATGGTATTTCTGAAATTTCATTTTTCCAGTGAACAAACAAATAACCATCATTTTTTTTCCAATGTTAAATATTTAGATTCTTTTTGAAAAAAAATGAAAACAGTAAATTGCAATCTATGACCAAGTTATCAGTAAATATCAATAAAATAGCCACTTTGCGTAATTCGAGAGGCGGCAACAATCCTGACGTAATTAAAGCAGCAAAAGATATTCAAACTTTTGGTGCTGACGGAATCACAGTTCATCCACGCCCAGACGAAAGACATATCCGTTATGCAGATGTTTATGAATTAAAAAAAATAATTACTACGGAATTTAATATCGAAGGCAATTGTAATGAACAAAAATTTGTTGACCTTGTTCTGGCTGTCAAACCTCATCAGGTTACCCTGGTTCCCGATGCTTTAGGCCAATTAACTTCCGATCATGGATGGAATACTGTGAAATACAAAGAGTATTTGATTGAAATTGTAAATGTTTTTCAGAAAGAAGGAATTCGTGTTTCTCTTTTTGTTGATCCTGTGATTGAAATGGTTGAAGCAGCTAAAGAAACTGGTACTGACAGAATAGAATTATACACCGAAAATTTTGCAAAAGAATATCAAAAAGGAGATCACGAAAAAGCAATTGCTCCTTATCTTAATGCGGCAAAAAAAGCAGTCGAACTTGGCTTAGGAATCAATGCCGGGCATGACCTTGACTTGCAAAATCTAAAATACTTTTCTCAAAATATTCCGGGACTTTTGGAAGTTTCAATTGGCCACGCTTTGATCAGCGATGCATTGTATTTTGGCCTGGAAAATACAGTTCAGTTGTATAAACGCCAATTAATTTAATTAGCTCAACCTCATTATTTTAAAATCTCTTCCAACTTGTTATCCAGCGCTTCACCACGAAGATTTTTTGCAATAATTTTTCCTTTTGGATCTATCAGCAGATTTTGCGGAATGCTTACTACATGAAAGAGCGCAGCTACTTCATTTCCCCAGCCTTTTAAGTCACTTACATGAGTCCAGGTAAGGCCATCCATATGAATAGCGTTGAGCCACGCCGCTTTTGCCTGATCCAATGAAACTCCTAAAACGGTAAAGTTTTTATCCTGGTATTTATTGAACGCTGCAACTACATTTGGATTTTCGGCGCGACAAGGGCGGCACCAGCTTGCCCAAAAATCAATCAGCACATACTTACCCCTGAAAGAAGAAATTTTTACCGTTTTGCCTGAAGTATCTGTTTGAGAAAAATCTGCAACCTGCGAACCAATAGGATTTATTTTTGCAAGAGCCAGTTGTTGATTCAGATACTGTGATAATTGAGAACTTTTGACATCTTTCGACATCAACTGGTAGAGTTTTTCAGCAAGCACATCGTTTTCTGAAGATTGCATGATGCGGATAATGGCAATCGGAGCAACAAAAGAAGAAGGATGTTTTTTTACAAAATTCTCGCTGATCTTTTCAACTGCAGCAACTGATGCAGGATCTTTTTTTGCATCGGGAGTAAACAAATTTTCATACGGTTTCATCTGCTTTGAATACTCCTGAAATTCTTCTTCAGATTTAGAGCCAGTAATCGAGAGGTTCTCTAAATTATTTTTATCTCCGGTAATTTTAATTTTGCTGTTGTCGATAAACAAAGGAATTGCAGGCGGCTGATTACCAAAAACCAAAACAATAAATGACGGTTCCGCAAGATTTCCTTTGATAGTAAACTTTCCGTCTTCAATAGTGGTCTGCTTTTCCGGAACTTGTGTTTGTTGATTTAAAAAAGAAACGGCAGTTCCATTTTCATAACCGGTAACGTTTCCTGAAATCTCAAAATCTTTTGAAGAAGATTGCGAGAATCCAAAAAAAGGGATAAGTATGATCAGAAAGAATAGCTTTTTCATATTGTCGATATTATCAGCAAATTTAATTTTTTAAAAATAAAAAGAAAGAACGGGTAGTTGTTAGCCATGTAAAATTGAGTTAAGAAATTTTTTAGTCGCGCTATCTAAATCGGCGGCATCGTTGATCGCGTTAATATAAGCGGTTCCAATAATTGCTCCGGCCGCGTATTTACAAGCCTCCTGAAAAGTTTGATGATTTTTTATTCCAAACCCGATCAAAATCTTATTTTTCAAATTCATGTTTTTTATTCTTTCAAAATAATTTTTCTGCTCATTCATATTGGTATCTTTTCCGGTGATCGAAGAAGATGAAACTGCATAAATAAATCCGTTGCTGATCGAATCAATTTTACGAATTCTTTCTTCCGAAGTTTCAGGAGTGATTAGAAAAATAAAACTGAGATCATTGTCTTCAAAAATTTTTTTGTATTCATTCTCATATTCATTGATCGGAAGATCGGGAAGAATGATTCCGCTGATACCACAGCTTTTTGCCTCATGGCAAAATTTTTCAAAACCGTATTGCATCACTGGATTTAAATAACCCATTAAGATCAACGGAGTAGATTTTGAGTTATTATTTTCATGAAGAGAATGCAACTGATTGAACAAAGTTTGTATCGTCATTCCATTGTGCAAAGCTTTCATGCTACTGCTTTGTATCACCGGCCCATCTGCAAGTGGATCACTATAAGGCATTCCGATCTCAATCAAATCTGCATCATTTTTTTTCAATGAATTTAAAATAATTCCCGTATCATTCAAACGGGGAAACCCGGCAGTAAAATAAATACTGAGAATATTTTTTTCTTTTTCTGAAAATAATTTTTGAATGTTATTCATGAACGAACTATTGATAAACGATATGTTTTTTTTCAGTAGGCAAATAAATAATGAGGGTTCTTAATTTTATTATTTGGAGAGAAGGCGACATTAACCAAATAATCAATAAGCCAAATTAGCGATTCATCTTCTTCATATAAGTATCCATATCCTTATCTCCTCTCCCGCTTAAATTCACGACAACCACTTCCTCTTTTTGAAATTTAATTTTATTCAATGCCGCAAGTGCGTGCGCAGATTCCAGAGCCGGAATAATTCCTTCCAACCTGGCTAATTCAAATGCCGCATTTAACGCTTCATCATCTGTCGCATTCATAAATTGTGCTCTCTTCTGATAAAATAAATTTGCGTGCATCGGCCCGATTCCAGGATAATCCAAACCGGCTGAAATACTGTGTGGTTCTACCACCTGTCCATCTGCTGTTTGCATCACAAAGCTTTTGCTGCCATGCAAAACACCTATCGTTCCTAATTGTGTGGTCGCCGCACTCATACCACTATCAACTCCTAATCCTGCCGCTTCCATCGCAATTAATTTTACAGAACCATCATTTAAAAAATGATAAAAAGCACCGGCAGCATTGCTTCCTCCACCAACACATGCGAGCACATAATCAGGTAACTCATTCCCGGTTTTTTCTTTCAATTGAAAGCGGATTTCTTTGCTGATTACACTTTGAAAACGTGCCACCATATCAGGATATGGATGCGGGCCGACAACGCTTCCAATCAAATAATAGGTATCATTCGGATTATTGATCCAATCCCTGATAGCTTCATTGGTAGCGTCTTTCAACGTTTTACTTCCACTAATGGCAGGAATTACTTTTGCGCCCAACATTTTCATTCTTGCAACATTCGGTGCCTGGCGTTCAATATCTTTTTCTCCCATATAAACAATACATTCCAAACCTTTCAGAGCACAAACAGTAGCCGTTGCAACTCCATGTTGCCCTGCTCCGGTTTCGGCAATAATTCTTTTCTTTCCTAATCTTTCTGCTAATAAAATCTGGCCCACAGTATTATTCACTTTATGAGCGCCCGTATGACAAAGGTCTTCTCGTTTTAAAAATATTTGCACACTGTATTTTTCGCTCAATCTTTCTGCAGGATATAATGGCGTTGGCCTGCCAACATAATCTTTTAAAAGAGAATTAAATTCTTTTTGAAAACTTTCTTCACCAATTATCTTCAAATAATTCTCTTTTAAATTCTCAACATTCTGATACAACATTTCAGGAATGTAAGCGCCGCCAAATTGGCCATAGAAGCCGTTTTCATCTACTTCCCACATTTTTTAAATATTTTATTTTCTCAAATCGTTTACAAATTCTTTTACTAATTGCATATTCTTAATTCCAGGTTCTGTTTCAAACCGGCTGTTAACATCCACCCCGTAAAAAAAAGGATGATTGAAATTTTTTATTATCGTTGCATCTTCTCTGGCAATGCCACCACTTAAAAAAAAAGGCTTGCCAATATTTGATTTTTCAAGAAGATTCCAATTCAATTTTTCACCGGTTCCGCCATATAATCCTGCTGATCCTTTATCGAATAAATAATAATCGCAAACCTCGTCGTATTCCTTCACCAACCAATCTATGTTTGTCTCAAAGTCACTGATACGAAAAGCTTTAATGACTTTGATATGATCGCTGATACGGTTGCAAAATGAAGCAGTTTCATCGCCATGAAGTTGAACCATATCCAACCCAAAGTCCTCAATTTGCTGCATGATCTCTTCTTCTGAAGCATTTACAAAGACACCCACTTTGGTTAATGACAAATCCAAATCTTTTACTTCTTTTCCGGATAATTTTTCCAAGACATACCGGGGCGATTGAGGATAAAAGATCATCCCTGCATAATCAATTCCCAATTCATCCAACTCTTCAAACTGATTCAAATCTGTATTGCCACAAACTTTTATTTTCATCGCTATTTTTTCTTTTAGTTTTTACAGGATTGCCCTATTATTCATTTCTCCAATCCGCGTAATTCGTGAATCACATCCGTGTATCGAATCTCTTCAATTCATTTACAAATTTCTCAAAAGCTTTGCCGGGATCAGGTTCTTTCATAAATTTTTCACCCATCAAAAATCCACTGAAACCGTTTTGTTGTAAATGTTCAATTGTACTTACATCATCAATTCCGCTTTCAGAAATTTTTATTTTATCAGCAGGAATTTTTTTACACAATTCAATTGAATGATTGATGTCAACTTTAAAGCTTTTCAAATCGCGATTATTAATTCCAACTACATCTACATCATCGCAAATATGCTTCAGTTCATCTTCATTATGAATTTCCAGCAACACGTTCAATCCAATATTTTTTGCAAAGTTCGCTAAACTTTTTACTTCCTCTTTTGTAAGACAAGCGGCAATCAATAAAATAATATCCGCACCATACGCTTTCGATTCTATTAACTGGTATTTGTCGATGATAAAATCTTTTCGCAGCAGGGGAATTTCATTCACTCTTGCATCCATTAAATCTTTCAAACTGCCTCCAAAAAATTCTTCATCAGTAAGAACAGAAACTGCGCTAGCACCATGTTTTACATAATCCCTGGTTACATCAGCAGTAAACGAAGAATTATTGATAATTCCTTTCGAAGGAGATTTTCTTTTAAATTCAGCGATAATTCCAGTCTTGTCTTTTTGTAATAAAAATTCTTTAAAAGGAAATGTTTTGTTTTGGAAAAAAGTCATTTTTTCTAACTCTGCAATAGATGTTTTTTGCTTTCTCTCTGCAACTTCAATTTTCTTTTTCGCAATAATATTTTCTAAAATATTCATGATTGATTGCTCATTAGTTTTTTAAAATTATCATATGCTTTTCCACTCTCAAGACTTTCCACGCTCATCGCATAGCATTCATCATACGAATTAAATTTTCCTGTTGCCAATAGAGCCATTGCTGCATTGGCCATCACTACTGCATTCTGCGCCCAGCTTCCTTCTCCTTTAATAATCTTCAAAAATATTTTTGCCGCTTCATCAGTAGAATTACCTCCATAAATATCTTCAGGAGAAACAGTTCTTTTTCCCAAATATTCAGCGGTTAAAATTTTTTCACCTTCATTGGTGATCACTTTAGTATCGCCAGTTAAGGAAATTTCATCATAACCTTCCAAACTATGAATGATCATGAATCTTGCGTCAGATTGTTGTAAAAAATAAGAATAAAATCTTGCCATCTCCAGGTTGTACACGCCAATCATCTGAACATTTGGAGAAGCAGGATTTACCATCGGCCCAAGCATGTTAAAAAATGTTCTTACTCCTAAATTTTTTCTGATAGGTCCAACTACTTTTAACGCCGGATGAAACAAAGGCGCATGCATAAAACAAATATTGGTTTCATCAATTTCCTTCAACAATTTTTTATTATCGTTTGAAAAATGATAGCCAAGATTTTCCATCACATTGCTCGAACCGCTGATCGATGTTGCTCCGTAATTGCCATGCTTGGCTACTTTCTGGCCTGCGCCTGCTACAATAAAACAACTTAAGGTGGAAATATTAAAAGTATTTTTTCCATCGCCACCAGTGCCAACAATGTCGATAACGTTGCCTTCATTTAAACTCACCGGAACACATAATTCCATGAGTGCATCTCTGAAACCAAGCAACTCAGGAATAGTGATGCTTCTCATTAAAAAAACTGTGGTGAAAGAAGCAATTTCAGGATCAGAATAAATCCCTTTTGAAATATTTATCAAAACTTCTTTTGCTGATTCCCTACTGAGCGTTTTGTGCTCAAATAAATATTGTAAAATCTTTTTCATAAAATAAAAATCATTATTAAAGCTTCATTTACTGGTAACTGTTATATGGATTAAAACAGCGATAGATGGGCACGGGTAAACCGTGCCTACAGATTTAACCAATTGCGCATCATTTTTTCTCCATCCGGTGTTAATACACTTTCCGGGTGAAACTGCACTCCCTGAACATCAAATGTTTTATGTCTCAAACCCATTATATATCCATTTTCATCTGTTGCGGTAACTTCCAGTTCCTCAGGAAAATTATTTTTATCAACAATCCATGAATGATATCTCCCAACTTCCAATTCATCTGGCAATGATTTGAAAATGTCGTTTTCAAACAGAGTTCGCTTTTTATTCACTTTTATTTTTGTTGCTACCCCATGATAAACTTTTTTTAAATTATTTAATTTTCCGCCAAATACTTCACCGATTGCTTGCTGGCCCAAACACACGCCCAATATAGATTTAGAAGGCGCATATTCTTTTATTAATGGCAATAATAATCCTGATTCACAAGGAAGTCCAGGGCCTGGCGATAAAATTATTTTATCGTATTTATTAATTTCTTCAAGAGAAATTTTATCATTGCGAAACACATCCGCCTTTGCATGAATGATTTTTTCAACAACATGAACAAGATTGTATGTAAAGGAATCGTAGTTATCAAAAATTAAAATTTTCATGGCTAAATTTTTTCTGCTGATTTGATTGCAGCTGTTAAAGCGTTTAATTTATTATTTACTTCCTGCAGTTCACTTTCAGGATTAGAAGCGGCAACAATTCCGGCGCCTGCCTGGTAATTCAAATGATTGTCTTTGCTTAAAAAAGTGCGGATCATAATTGCATGATTGATATCTCCATTGAAACCAACAAAACCAATGCAGCCTCCATAATATCCTCTTGGCATTTTTTCAAATTCGTTGATCAATTGCATCGCTTTATATTTCGGTGCACCGCTTAAAGTCCCAGCAGGGAAAGTAGTTGCAAGCAAATCGAAAGGATTTGTGTTTTTTTCAACTTCGCCTTTTACCTCACTCACTAAATGAATGACGTGAGAAAAATATTGAACTTCACAAAAACGATTCACTTTTACATGGCTACATAAACGACTGAGATCATTCCTCGCAAGATCAACAAGCATCACATGCTCAGCATTTTCCTTTTTGTCTTTTAATAATTTTTCTGCTAACTCTTCATCCTGCGCATCATTGCCTGTTCGTCTGAAAGTGCCGGCGATCGGGTGAACAACAGCCACATTATTTTTCACTTTTAATTGCGCTTCCGGGCTGCTGCCAAACAAACGATAATCTCCATAATCAAAATAAAAAAGGTAAGGACTTGGATTAATATTTCTTAGAGCCCGATACACATTGAATTCATCGCCGGAAAATTGTTGCTGAAACTTTCTGCTTAAAACAACCTGGAAAACATCTCCACGCTCGCAACTTGCAATTCCCTTTTTAACCATCTTTACATATTCTTCGTCAGTTAGTGGTGATGTTTCATTTTTTATTGCCGCGAACGGAAAGGTGGGCACGTCCTTACTTTTAATAATACTTTCAATCAACTCAATTTCACTTTCAATTCCATTGATGTGATTCTCACAAATGAATAATTCATTTTTAAAATGATTGATCGCAATTACATATTGGTACAAGCGATAACGAACCAAAGGAATTTCTGATCTTTGACGTTTAATGTCTGATGTAAAATGAATATCTTCAAAAAACTGTACAGCATCAAAAGTGGTATATCCATATAAGCCTTGCGCCATATTCACAGGCATTTCAGCAGCTTCTTCGACATGAAATTGTTGCATAAAATTCCAAATTTCATCAGCCACTTTAGTTGACGGGTTGACACAGATTTTCTTCGGATCATGCAACGGAAACTTGTATTCTATCTCATGCAGATTTCTGATTTCAATTCCTCCGATCGCATTGATTCCAATAAAAGAATAACTATTTTCTCCGGCGTGGAAATCGGCGCTTTCCAAAAGAATCGTATCACGGAAACGATCGCGAAGACGCAAGTAAATTCCTACAGGTGTAAAAACATCTGCAAGTAATTTTTTTGAAGAAGTTGATAATTCTATCTTTTTCATAATAATAAAAAACCCCGGCTTTAGTGCCGGGGCGTAATATTTATTTTAATACACAAATAATAGCAAGGCACAATCATCAGATCGTGTGCCACCAGCTATTGTATGTGTTATTGATTTTCATTTGTGAGCGCAAAGATGAAAGGAAATATCTTAATCAACAAATTTTTTTTTAAAGATTTTAAAATATTTTCTTAAAAACTTTTTGAATGCAACGGTGGCATATTATTTTCAATCTCCTAAAAAACAAAATTCGTTGAAACAATTTTTCATTTTAATTTTTGTAACAATTTCAAGCTTTGCCAAAGCTCAAAAGATTGACAGTATTTATGTGCATCTTTATACAGATAGTTTGAAAAAAGGCACCTACAATTATATTAACATTGATGGAAAACTTTCTGACGGCAGTTATCTTCCTTTGGATTCTACGGATATTATTTTCTCTTCAAGCGATGGAAAATTTTATGGCAACTCACTTTATCTTGACCGAAATTTTTCAAAAGAAAAAGTAACGATCAAAGCAGTGCTTCGCTCTAATCCTTCAATGTATAAACAGTTTGATATTTACATCAAAAAAATTCCCAATCCTACTACTTTGAAAACGCTTGATGAAATTTTAAATGAACCAAATACTAAATCAAGGCGAAGAAATAACAGAGAATAGTTACAAGAAAACAGTTCAGTTTTTATAAAAAAAACCGGCAAGTTGCTTACATCGCACCGCTCAACCACATACCCTTGCTATCTTCCGATCCTGGGGGAGTTCTGCAGGAGCTGGCCGTGTAAGACTTGCCGGGGCGCAAATATAAGGTTGAAATATTTAAATGAAAAATAGAAAGACTTAAAAAAAATTTTAATTTTTATTGAATCTTTTTTTTGAAAACAAAATAGAAAATTAATTTTTTTATTGGTTCACTGAAGATTGCGTTTGTAAATATTTCTTTTAATACTTATTAAAATCAGGAGTTAGTTATTTGGAATTTTTACTAAACGTATAAGTAATAGAACCCGTTTTTCCATTTCCCACATCTACAATTGTTTTGGTAGTAAAACTATTACTATTTATTGTCCCTAGTTGAAGCCTGTAGCCGCTTTCAACGTTTTTGGCTTTCTCTCCATTCAGTTTTTTGAATTGAAACTGAGCATCATTCCCTTTGCCATATATGCTCCAGTAAATATTTTCTTTCGTCCCATTTAGAAGGGTAAAAGAACCATTTCCATTCCTGATAAGATTCCATTTACTTCCCTGGAAATCTGTATAAGGCGCTTCATCAAAAACATTTGTGATCTGAAAACCTGAAGGCACATTAACAGCAATATTTGAGATTGTCCACTCCCCTGCGAGATTAGAAACAGTAGGCTTTAAATTAGTTCCATTTTTAGAAGAAGTGCAACTTGACAAGAAGAAAATTGAAAGGATAATAAATAAGATTCTTGTTTTTGAATTCATGCAACTTTTTTTTACCGTAGTGCATAAATCCTGCCAAACGGAAAAAATATTAACAAGAAAGTAAACAAACAAATAATGAGAAATCTTAGTTTGCACTAAAAGTTATCGGAATTCAATTGCCTTCACTGGTTGAATTCTTTTTACCAGTAAAGAAGGAATGATCAACATTAAAAAACAAATGATCAAAGTACCAATATCAATCGCTAAAACCTGCCACCAGACAACATCTGCGTGAGCAACTTTCATAAAATAAGCTTCTTCATCTAACTTGATGAATCCTGTCATTTCCTGCAGATAACAAATGCCTAATCCAAATAAAGTTCCAAGGATCACTCCAGTAAAGGCAATGATGGTTGTGTTGTAAAGAAATATCTTTTGAATTGTAAAATTTTTTGCTCCGATCGCTTTTAAAATTCCAACCATTGTTGTTCTTTCCAAAACCAAAATGATAAGGCATGTGATCAGATTTACCACTGCAACTACCATCATAATTACTAATAAAATACTTTTTATTCTTCCTTGTAAATTGAGCCAATCAAAAATATTAGGATAAACTTCCTGTATAGTTTTGCTAAACCATCTTCCTGGTAATATTTCTGAATTGTATAAATAATTATTGACTGAATCTGTTAACCTGTAGTCTTTTAAAAAAATCTCGTACCCCCCTATTTCATTAAGTTTCCAATCGTTCAGTCTTTGAATTAATTTAATATCGCCGATGCAAAAATTATGGTCGTATTCATCAATTCCCGTTTTAAAAATTCCGGCAATTTTTAATTTTCTTGCACGCTGACTTCCATCAGGCTGAATAAATAAAATAATCACACTGTCATTTACATTCGCCTCTAATTCATTCGCGGTATATGCAGAAATATCAATGTCTTTACTGTAACCACTGTCAGAAAATGAAATCCATTTCCCTTTTTCCAAAAAAGAATTTAAACGTTGGAAATCGAAACTACTGTCAACGCCTTTCATCAAAACACTTTCAATATCATCTTTATAACGAATGATAGCAGATTTGGTAGCATAGCGGGCTACGTTTTTTACCTGTGGCATTTGTTTTAAGAAAAGTTCAAGAGAATCATTTCTGTCAATCGGTGATTCTTCAGCAATATTTGCCTGAGGAATTACATTTTGCTGAACGCGAATGTGGCCCCAAAAACTGAATACTTTATTACTGATCACATTTTGAAACCCATTTACAAAACTTAAAGCAACAATCATCACAGCAACGCTTATCGTAGTGGCTGCTATGGCAAGCCCGATAATGAAACGTGAAAAAGTTTTTTGTTTATTAAATGCAATTCGCCCGGCTATAAACGATGAAACATTCAAAAGGCCTAATTTTGATTTTTGTAAAACTAATTTTTTTTAAAACAATAAAATGAAATCACTGAAAGTTGTTTTTATTTTCCTGATTTTTTTTGCTTCTGAAAATATATCCGCACAAATTGCTGATAGTATTTATGCAAAAAATATTAAAACAGTAAGACTTTTCGTTGCAGGAAATCAACTTACAATACCGGTTGTTAATCTTAACAGCAATGAGTTGCTGGAATTGGATTTTGACGATCTTGATGCTGATGTAAAATATTATTATTACACTTTTGAGCTTTGCAACAGCGACTGGAAGCCTGCCAATCTTGGGCAGTTTGATTACATAAAAGGTTTTACACAAAACAGAATTACGAATTATCGTTTCTCTTCGATTGCTCATCAGAGATATACACACTATAAGGCTTTGTTGCCTGACAGAAGCATGTATCCAACACGATCCGGAAATTATATTTTAAAAGTCTTTTTAAATGGTGATACTTCACAGTTGGTTTTTACAAAAAAATTTATGGTTGTGGATAATAAAGCAGCAATAGTAGCAAGAGTTACTCAGCCATTTGCTCCGCAATATTTTCAAACATATCAGAAACTTCAATTCACTGTCGATGTAAAAGCGTTACAATCATTCAATGCAGCGCAACAAATCAAAGTAGTAGTGCTTCAAAATTATCGTTGGGATAATGCTTTAATGGACGTAAAACCAACATTTATTCGTGGTACAACACTTGAATATAATTCTGACAACACTGCGATTTTTCCGGCCGGAAAAGAGTGGCGCTGGCTGGATCTCAGAGACTTTCATTTACAAAGTGATCGTGTATTAACCGCCGATTATAAAAATAATTCAACAGATATTTTTTTACGGCCAGATATCCCTCTCGCCTCTCAAAAATATGTGTACTACAGGGATTTGAATGGAATGTCTTCAATAGAAGCAATTCGTGGGGTAAATCCTTTTTTTGAAGGAGATTATGCTACTGTTTATTTTTCATTTATTCCGCCTAACGGTCAGCCATATGCGAAAAACGATCTTTATTTATTTGGACAATTAACCAATTACGATTTTACAGATAGTCTCAAAATGACTTTCAATCCTGAAAAAGGGAAATATGAAACACATCTTTTTTTGAAACAGGGATATTATGATTACACCTATATTTCTGTTGATAAAAATAATCCTTCGATACATTCTGAATTAGACGGAAATTATTATGAAACTGAAAACCTTTACACTGTTTTGGTTTATTACCAACCATTCATAGGACGCGCAGATGAACTAATTGGAGTAGCAACTTTTGATTCAAGAACAGAGCAACCAGGACTTAATTTTTAGAATAAATTTTTTTCAAACCAATTTAATTCTCACATCGTAAACCAAATCCTTAATTGCAACAATTTTGATCCTTGTGTTTTGACGAATCGGGTTGATAATAAAATTATACTCTTCCGGAAGGACAGAAGAAGGAATTCTAAAAACAGCTTTTTTTGAAGTCTTTAATAAATTGCTGCCAAAATCTTTTGTAGAAGAAGGTGCAGGGACAGCTTTCCAATCCCCGGGAAGCGAGGCTTCATTTACAATCAAAATCTCATCATGCGGAATTTCAATTGTCGTGATGCTCAAAGCTCTCGGAATTTCTTCAATGTTGACATTCACTGTATATTCCAGCAATGATAAAGCGCGGCTTTCAGAAGTATATAAACAAGGAATAGATTTATGATTCCAACGTCCGCCATTTATTTTTGCACCTTCGCCGGAAAGATCATTTGAATGTTTGGTTTTGCCAACTCTGTAAACTAACATTAATAGAAATCAAAAATTAAGAATAAATGCCATAATCAATTCTTCCAATAAGATTTTTTACTTCTTCCCTGCCAAACTGATTATCAATCAAATCATAAGGCGCCTGCCCTCCAAGAGCTTTATTAGGCCTGCTCATCCATTGATTAAAACGATCTTCATCCTCAAAAACCTCAAAACCATAAGAATATAAATCTGCCATGCCTAAAATTTTTTCGCTTAAAGCTGAACCAAATTTCTGGCTTCTTTTTTTATTAATAAGGGTTGCTCGTGTTACTGCAAGAGCTTTTGCCAGCATCGTATAATCTAAATCTGCTTTGTCTTTTAAGAGTTCTAAGTCTTTTTTGGTTACTCCGTCTCTTACAATATGCATTTTTTCAAACCCTGTCAATTGGCTTTCCGGCTTTTTAGTGGCATTCGCCAAAATAACCCGAAAGGGTTTATGCTGGTACGCAACAGCAGGTTCGCTAACCATACTTTTTGAATCGTCTTCTCCAGAATCCTGATAAATAACTGGCTTTGATTTAAGGGGCTTCTTTTGCATGGTATAATTTTTACACAAATATAGTCCAAATTTATACTTTTCTTTTCGGTAAAAAAAATTAATTTTTTCCTTTTTAATTTTTCTATACCTTCATTTCCTATTTATAAAATGAGCCAATCTTTTTTTTCTAAATTCTTTTTTTCTCTTGCAGTGATTTCTACCTCTGCATTTTCCATTATTACCATTATTACAACCCGTTAAGGGTTGTACATTTTCATATCAATCAGTGGGCATTTAGCTATTTCAACCTTCGGGTAAAATAAAAATTCAATTTACTAATTCAAAAAATATGCGTGTATTAAAATTTGGTGGCTCATCTGTAGCCAATGCTGAAAATATAGATAAAATTGTTTCGATCCTTAATGATACGTTGAAAAAAGAAAAATTAGCGGTTGTTGTTTCTGCTTTAGGTGGCACAACTGATGCGTTAATAACCAGTATCGCATTAGCTTCTAAAGGAAATGATTTATACAAGGAGGAATTACAAAAGATTGAAAACCGGCATCTGGAAATGGTGAAAAAGCTACTTCCTGTTTCACAGCAAAGCCGTGTGTTAAGTTTGGTTAAACAACTTTGTAATCAAACAGAAGATATTTGCAATGGAGTTTATTTATTGCAGGAATTGACACCAAGAACAAAAGATCGGGTGATGAGTTTTGGAGAGTTATTATCATCGCAAATTATTTCTGCAAAGTTTGAATCTGCCGGATTTGAAAACAAGTGGATAGATGCCAGAAAAATAATTACTACAAACTCTAACTATGAAAATGCCGTCGTGGATTTTGAAGAAACAAACAGCAAAATTCAGGAGTATTTTTCTTCATCACAAGAATCTTTTTATATCATTCCCGGATTTATTGCTTCAGATAAAAATGGCATTACTACTACTTTAGGAAGAGGAGGATCTGATTATACTGCAGCTATTATTGCTGCTGCATTGGATGCAAGTGCATTAGAAATCTGGACTGATGTAAGTGGAATGATGACTGCCGATCCGCGCATTGTCTCTAATGCTAAAATAATTCCCCATGTACTTTATCGCGAAGCAATGGAACTTTCCCATTTTGGGGCTAAAGTAATTTATCCTCCCACAATTCAGCCGGTAATGAGAAAAAATATTCCGGTTTGGGTGAAAAGCACCTTTGCTCCAAAGGATAACGGAACCTTAATTGAAAATTCTTCCATTAAAAATGACAGTAGCGTTCGCGGAATATCAAGTATCAGTAAAATCGCTCTGCTAAGTCTTGAAGGAAGTGGAATGGCCGGAATACCTGGATTTTCAAAAAGATTATTTGAAACGCTAGCAGACGAACAAATAAACGTGATTTTAATTACGCAAAGTTCATCAGAACATTCAATCTGTGTTGGCATTGAAGAAGCTGCAGCCGAAACAGCAAAAAGAGCTGTGGACGAGGCTTTTGCTATTGAGATCGAACGGATGAAAGTCGAACCCTTAATCATTGAAAAAGATCTTGCGATCATTGCATTAGTTGGTGATAAAATGAAAAGTCATCCTGGGATCAGTGGAAAAATGTTTAGTGCCTTAGGAAAAAATGGCGTGAATGTTAGAGCGATTTCACAAGGCTCGTCTGAAAGAAATATTTCTGCAGTGATCGCAACAAAGGATGTAAAAAAAGCAGTGAATGTTTTGCATGAAGAATTTTTTGAAACGAGTTATAAACAAGTAAATTTATTTATTGCCGGCACAGGAAATGTAGGCTCACGGCTGCTTTCGCAATTATTACAACAACAAAGTTATCTTCAAAAAAATCTTCGATTATCAATTAGAGTTGTAGGAATTGCTAACAGTAAAAAAATGCTGTTCAACGAAAAAGGAATCGATTTAAAAAACTGGAAAGAACTTTTGCAAAAAAGTGAAGACATGAATCTTGCAGAATTTGTGAAGACAATTCAAACAAAAAATTTACGGAACTCTGTTTTTGTTGACGTAACAGCAAATGAAAACGTGGCAAGCCAATATGAAGAGATTCTACAAAGAAGTGTTTCTGTTGTTGCCTGCAATAAAATTGCTGCCTCTTCTACATTGAAACGATATGAAGAATTGAAAAATCTTGCGCGTGAATTCAACGTTCATTTTCTTTTTGAAACCAATGTTGGTGCAGGTTTACCGGTTATTGGCACCTTAAATGATTTATTGTTGAGTGGTGACAAAATAAATAAAATAGAAGCAGTATTAAGCGGCACTTTAAACTTTGTTTTTAATCATTATAATGGAACAAAAAGTTTTGCAAAAGTAGTAAAGCAGGCGCAGGAAGAAGGTTACACAGAACCAGATCCAAGGTTGGATTTAGGAGGTGTAGACGTGGTAAGAAAAATAATGATACTTGCGCGCGAGTCTGGGGAAAAAATTGAAATGGAAGATGTAGAAAATAATGCTTTTATGCCTGCTGAATGTATGAAGGGGTCTGTTGAAGATTTTTATAATTGTATGGAAAAAAATGAAGAGCATTTTAAAAAGATTTTCGATGCTGCAAATAAGGCCGGAAAAAAATTAAAGTTTGTAGCAAGCTACGAAAATGGAAAAGCAAAAGTAGGTTTGCAGCAAATTGATCCTAGTCACGATTTTTATCATCTTTACGGCAAAGATAATGTGGTACTGTTTTACACCAATCGTTATGTTGGCCAGCCGTTAGTGGTAAAAGGTGCAGGCGCTGGTGCTGAAGTAACTGCTTCCGGCGTTTTTGCAGATATAATCCGGGCAGTTAGAATTTAAAAGAATCAAAATGAAAGAAATAAAAATAATTGCTCCTGCTACAATTGCAAATCTCGTTTGTGGTTTTGATATTTTAGGAATGGCCTTAAAAGCTCCTTTTGATGAAATGATTTTATCATTATCAGAAAAACCAGGAATAAATATCAAACACACAGATGAATATAATTTACCAGAAGAAGCTGATAAAAATGTGTCCGGAGCTGCCTTACAAGCTTTGATAGAGGAATATAAAAAACCAATTGGATTTAATTTATCAATTCACAAAAACATAAAACCCGGCAGTGGTCTTGGTTCGAGCGCTGCAAGTTCTGCTGGCGTAGTGGTTGCTGCTAATCATTTACTTGGAAATATTTTTTCAAAGGAAGACCTGGTACGTTTTGCAATGAACGGTGAAAAAATTGCAGGTGGTGTCAAGCATGCTGATAATGTTTCACCTTGCATTTATGGCGGTGTAACGCTCATCCGTTCTATATTTCCTTTGGATATTGTTCCTTTAAACGCTCCTGATTTATTCATTACAATCGTCCATCCGCAAATAGAAGTTCGCACTTCTGATTCACGTCAAATTTTACGAAAAGAGGTTCTGTTGAAAGACGCTATAAAACAATGGGGAAATATTGGAGGATTAATTGTTGGCTTCATGAAAAAAGATTCTGAATTAATTGGTCGTTCTATGGAAGATGTAATCATTGAGCCGGTAAGAAGTATTTTGATTCCTGGCTTTGATGAAGTGAAAAAGAATTGTAAGGAAGCAGGTGCATTAGGTGGAGGAATTTCAGGCTCAGGTCCATCTGTTTTCATGATTAGTAAAGATGAATCAACAGCAAAAAAAGTTGAAGAAATTATGAAAGAAATTTATCAGAAAATAGGAGTTGATTATAAAACTTATGTTACACAAATTAATCCGGAAGGAGTAAAAGTAATGGAATCAAAGCAGTGATGCCTTCACCTGGTTGAATAAAAAAAAATTATTAAATGAAATATTATAGTCTAAATAAAACTTCTGCCGTTGTAAGCTTTAAAGAGGCCACTATCAAGGGATTGGCGCCTGACAAAGGATTGTATTTTCCCGAAAGTATTCCGAAACATAGCGAAGAGTTTTTTCAGGAAATTGATAAATTTTCAGATGAAGAAATTGCTTTTAAATTCATAGAGCCCTATATTGAAGATGAAATTCCTCCGAAAGAATTAAAAAAGATCGTTACCGAAACGATCAACTTTCCAATTCCTTTAAAAAGAGTAAATAAAGATATTTTTTCTTTAGAATTATTCCATGGTCCTACCCTTGCATTTAAAGACATTGGCGCAAGATTTATGAGTCGCTGCCTTGCGTATTTTGTCAAGGATAATAATAAAAAAGTTACCGTTTTAGTTGCTACATCAGGCGATACCGGCGGCGCTGTTGCAAATGGATTTTTTGATGTTGACGGAGTAGAAGTTGTCATTTTATATCCTTCAGGAAAAGTCAGCAATGTCCAGGAAAAACAACTGGTTACTCTAGGAAAAAATATTCGCGCACTGGAAATAAACGGAACTTTTGATGATTGCCAGCAAATGGTAAAAAGTGCTTTTTCTGATAAAGATTTAAATGAGAAATTATTCCTTACTTCTGCTAACTCCATTAATGTAGCAAGATGGCTGCCACAACAATTTTATTATTTGTTTGCATGGAAACAATGGAGCGATAAAAAAAATCCTCCTGTAATTTCTGTACCAAGTGGAAATTTTGGAAATATTTGTGCAGGCCTTTTAGCAAACATTTCAGGCTTGCCTGTGAAACATTTTATTGCGGCTTGTAATGCAAACAAAGTGGTTCCAGAATTTTTAAAAACTGAAAAATATGAGTCGCAAAAAGCAATTGCAACTATCTCAAATGCAATGGACGTAGGCGATCCAAGTAATTTTGTAAGAATACTTGAACTATTCAATCATAAATTCCTGGAATTAAAAAATACTTTAAGCAGTTTTAGTATTTCTGATGAAGAAACAAGAAAAACAATAAAAGAGGTTTATCAAAAAGAAAATTATTTATTAGATCCTCATGGGGCTGTTGCTTACTTCGCTTTGCATCATTATTTAAAAAATCATTCCAATCAAAAAGGCTTTTTTTTAGAAACTGCGCATCCTGTAAAGTTTTTCGATGTTGTAGAACCGGTTATTCAAAAAGAAATTGAGATTCCTGAAAATGTAAGATCAATTTTGAAAAAAGAAAAATTAAGTATCAGCATGAATCCTGATTTTAAAGAATTAAAAGAATATTTATTGAAGAAATAAATTAAACATGATGAGAACACTTTTATTTTTTGCAACAACACTCATTTTAATTGCATGCAATAATTCATCTAAGAAAAACATTCCTTCTGCTTCAGCAGAAAACGCAAACTCTGCCCATCAATTTGCAACAGAAATTTCGGTCACATTAACAGGTGGCCCAAATGCCGGAACATATCATGTTAACACTAAAGATGCTACATGCGGCGAAGGCCTTACCGGAAAAAATTCTTTCGGAAATCAATATTCTGAAAATGGAAAAACAGACAATCAGTTATCAAGTTTTCAATTAATAATTAATAACAAAGATTCTGCAAAAAACGGAACCGAAAACTTTTCTCTTACCATTTCCTTTGGAAAACTTTTGCAGGGAAAATCTTACATAATTGATAACGGATCTACATCCATGTCTTCAAAAAAATCTGGCAGCGGCAAAGCGACTCTTAGTGAATCAGGAGGAACAAGAACTGTTATTATTGAAGGAAAAACTGATGATGGAATTGGCATTTCTGCGACCGTAAAATGCAATAGTCTTGTAACAGAGCAATAAATTAAATGTCTTTAAAATTCGTGTTATTTGTTCTTTTACTGCCTGCCATTATCTTAATTCTGCAAAATTGCATCACTTTTTTTGCTCGAAACATCAGTAAATTCTTTGATCATATCTTCAATCGTTTTATTACATTTAAAAAAGCTTGAAATTTTTCTTATCACACCTTCTACCAATGCGTCCGGGCAACTCGCGCCGCTGGTGATTAAAATTTTTACAGGTTTTTTATCAGGCAAATAAGAAAGAGTTGTCACTTCTTCTTTGCGATGCATTTTATAATGCCTTATTTCTTTTGAAGAAATTATTTCTTCTTCAGAACGAATAAAATACGTTGGCAATTTTACTTCACATAATTCTACCAAATGCGAGGTGTTGGAACTATTATAGCCGCCCAAAACAATTGCAAGATCGGCAGGTATATCAAGCAACGCATAAACTGCGCCCTGGTTGTCGTTGGTTGCATAACAAAGAGTATCTCTTGTATCAGCAAACCTCTCAGAAACATTTGATTCATTTAAATCAAATTTCTTCATCATCGTTTCTTTCAGAAATTCCGCGATCTGCTGCGTATCACTTGCCAACATGGTTGTCTGATTCACTACACCAATTCTTTGCAGATCACTCTCCACTTTAAAGCCTTCGGAATATTGTCCCACGAATTCGGTATAAAATTTTTCAGGATCGTTTTTTCCGAGAATATAAGAAGACAATTCAATCGCTTCCTTCATATCTTTTACAACCACAGTTGGCGAATTAACAGCGCTATGGCTAAAAGTTGCACGGGTTTCTTCATGCTGCGGTTTTCCATGAACCACAACTGTATAATCATTTTTTGCAATTGCCTGGGCGCGATTCCAAACCTTTTCTACAAACGGACAAGTCGTATTATATTGTTCGATTTCAACGCCTGACTGTAAAAGCCTTTGTTCAATTTGCAACGTCGTTCCAAAAGCAGGAACTACAACAATATCACCGGGACAAAGCTTGTCAAAGGGAATTAATGTATTTCCCTTCGTATCCATCAAAAACTGCACTCCCCTGCTTTTTAAATCTTCATTCACCTGCGGATTGTGGATCATTTCGCTAAGCAAATAAATTTTTTTGCCAGGATTTTCTTCAACAGTTTTAAAAGAAATTTCAATGGCATTTTCAACGCCATAACAAAAACCAAAATGTCTTGCAAGATAGATTTGCACTTCCCCAAAATCCAATACGCTCGGGCTAAAATCTTTCTTTAATTTATCATCTAATTTTCGCCTGTTTTTTATGGCAGTGATCAGTGAACTTCGGTAAAAAACAGGTACGTCGAATTTTTTCATATACGGCTCATTTCTGCGCCAAAGTTACAACCTACATTTAAAGCAAATAAGCTGTAAAAAGAATTATGATTACTTTTATTTCTTAACGAAATGAAAAATATGGCAGGAAAGAAGATCAATCACAGACATCCAAAATGGAGTTATTCTACTAATATTTATGAAGTAAATGTGAGGCAATACACACCAGAGGGCACTTTCAACGCTTTTTCGAAACATCTTCCGAGATTAAAAGATATGGGCATCCAGATTTTGTGGTTCATGCCAATTACGCCGATCAGTGAGCAAGGCCGGCTTGGGATGTTAGGAAGTTATTATGCAGCAAAAGATTATGAAAAAATAAATGCTGAATTTGGAACGAAGGATGATTTTAAGTTGCTGGTAAAAGAAGCTCATGAAATGGGTTTTAAAATCATTCTTGATTTTGTTGCAGATCATACGGGAAACGATCATCCCTGGGTGATAGAACATCCCGAATATTTTGTTCATGATGAAAATAAAGACATCCTTCATCCGCATGGCTGGTCAGATGTTTCTCAACTGAATTATGAAGTTCCTCACGTCTGGAAAAAAATGACGGATGTTTTAAAATACTGGATCACTGAATATGACGTTGACGGCTTCCGCTGTGATATGGCGCATCTTGTACCGCTTGATTTTTGGGTTCACGCAAAAAAGAAAACTTCCAAATTAAAGGATGATCTTTTTTGGCTTGGCGAATGCGAAGTGCCGGAATATCACAAAGTTTTTGATGCCACTTATACATGGAAATGGATGCATGCTTCTGAAGATTTTTATCATAAAAAAATCAGTTTGCAATCCATGCTTACCATTTTATACAGATCAAACATTGAATTCCCATGTGATGCTCAACGCGTCTACTTTACATCTAATCATGATGAAAATAGCTGGAATGGAACAACTGCTGAAAAATATGGAAACGCATTGAAGTTATTTGCTGTTTTTTCCTGCACGTGGAATGGAATTCCTTTGATCTATTCCGGCGAAGAATTACCAAATTTTAAAAGATTGAAATTTTTTGAAAAAGATCAGATCGAATGGAATACTAATATCGAACTTCATACCTTTTATAAAGCATTACTAACGCTGAAATCCAATAATAAAGCATTAAGAGCCGGCGATCCGGATGTCATTACCAAAATCATTTCTCATCCTGATGATCCGCATGTATTTGCTTACCTGCGTGAATATAAATCGTCTCAGGTGTTTGTAATTTTAAATTGTTCCGATGAAAATTTAAATTTTATTGTGAAAAATGTTTTCGGAGTTTTCCGCAATGTTTTTGGTGGAGACGATGTCAATTTTGATACAAACAACAGTGTTTATTTGAGCGCATGGGGTTATCTTGTTTTTGAAAGAGTCCAGATGTTGTCAAAAGATAGCGAGCTTTATAATAAAGATATTCCAGCCTTTTGAAAAAGGTTAAACATCTTTCCAGCTTCCACCTTTTTCACTTTCTATTCCATTTTCTTTTAAAAGCTCAAACGCTTTCACATGGCGGTTTCCGCCGCCGCATACTAAAACGATCGGCGCTTTTATTTTTTTGATTTCGTCAAGTCTTTCGCTGATTTCGTTTAATGGAATATTGATACTTTTTTTTGCATGTTCTTTTTCAAATTCATCTGACCGTCTCACATCAATCACCACTTTTTTCACCGCTTTGTTTGTTTTCATATCACTTATTTTTTTGCGAAATTAAAAATCGATCTATTTATTTGTTCACCGTTTCGAGTAAAGAAAAAACGTAAAAAAAAAAACAGGAAGGTTAAAATTAAAATAACAATTTGGCGTTATGTAAATTAACCAATGAAAATCAGTACTTTTGCAATATTATTCTCCTACTTAGCAGACTGGATCCTCTCAAAAAGCTCATCAAGTCATAGGTTGTTGAGCATACAAACTAAACCACTTTCAGGAACGATTTTTCAGGAAAGTTATCATTTACATTAAAACAATAAAATTGTTATTTAAAGACTTACATTTAATAGCGCCCATTTTGAAAGCGCTCGAAACAGAAGGTTATACCGAACCAACACCGATTCAACAACAATCAATTCCTCATATTCTTCGTGGCAAAGATCTTTTGGGATGCGCACAAACAGGTACCGGCAAAACGGCTGCATTCGCCATTCCTATTCTTCAAAACCTGATGTTGCAACAAAAAGAAGATGCTTACGAACATGGTACAAAAGCGTTGATCCTTACTCCAACAAGAGAGCTGGCCATCCAGATTGATGAAAGCTTTGAAGCGTATGGAAAACATTTAGGATTAAGGCACACCGTGATCTTTGGAGGCGTTTCACAATATCATCAAACAAATGAATTGCGTCGCGGCGTTGATATTTTAATTGCAACTCCCGGAAGATTATTAGACTTGATTGCACAAAAGATCATCAACTTGAAAAGCATTAAAATGTTCGTGCTGGATGAAGCAGACCGCATGCTCGACATGGGTTTCATTCATGATGTCAAAAAAATTATTGCATTGCTTCCTCAAAAAAGACAAACGTTATTTTTCTCTGCAACGATGCCGCCGGAGATCACTAAGCTTTCTTCTTCAATCCTTACAAACCCCCTAAGAGTGGAAGTTGCGCCGGTTTCATCAACAGCAGAAAAAGTAGATCAACATATTTATTTGGTTGAGAAAAATGATAAGCGCCAATTGTTGATTCATCTCTTGAAAAATGAAAATATTCAAAATGCTTTGGTGTTTACCAGGACAAAATATGGCGCAGATAAAATTGCTAAAGAGCTTCATCGTGCTAATATAAAATCCGATGCCATTCACGGGAACAAAACACAGGCAGCACGACAAAAGGCTTTGAACAATTTTAAAGATGGAAAAATTCGCGTGCTCGTAGCAACAGATATTGCCGCAAGAGGAATTGACGTGGATGAATTAACTCACGTGATCAATTTTGAATTGCCGAATATTCCTGAAACCTATGTACACAGAATTGGTCGTACCGGTCGCGCAGGAAATTCAGGTTCAGCACTTTCCTTTTGCGATATGGAAGAACGGGCTTATCTCCGTGACATTCATAAACTGATAAACAAAACGATTCCGGTTGTAGAAGATCATCCTTACGCAAGCTCGATGAAATTTGTACAAACTCCTGTTGTTGCAAATAATCCAATGAACCGCAAGCCGGCATCACATGGAGGTTTCAGACGGCAAAGAACATGGAGTCAAAGATAATTAGCTGATTGGTCATTTAAATAGATTTTATTTATAATTTAGTGTAATAATTTTTTCAACATTAGCACATCAGCTAATTAGTAAATTATTACATCAAGAAATTATGGATAAAAGAATCGACAACTACGTCGCCAAATCTGCTGATTTTGCAAAACCGGTTTTAAACCATTTAAGAAAATTAATTCACATTGCTTGTCCACAAGTTGAAGAAACGATCAAATGGGGCTTTCCGCATTTTGATTACAAAGGAATGATGTGTAGTATGGCTGCATTCAAGAATCATTGCGCGTTTAATTTTTGGAAAGCTACCTTGATGAAAGACACTGACTCATACGAGGAAAACAATAAAAATTCGATGGGGCATTATGGGAAAATAACCAGTCTTGATGATCTTCCTTCTGATAAAATTATTATTGCGAGAATCAAAGAAGCGATGAAATTAAATGATGAAGGGATCAAAATACCTGAAAAAAATAAACCTGCAAGATCAGAAGTTGTGGTACCTGATTCACTTCAGACGGAATTGGGAAAAAATAAAAAAGCAGCCCTTACTTTTAATAATTTCAGTCCATCACAAAAAAGAGAATACACCGACTGGATCAGCGATGCAAAGACAGAAGAAACAAGAAATAAAAGAGTTGCGACCGCAATTGAATGGATATCTGAAGGAAAAATCCGTAATTGGAAGTATCTGAAGAAATAGGTAATTCGTTACAGTAAAGCAACAAATAATTGAATTTATTTTTTTGAGAAAGATCCAATTAAAAAAATCATTTCTTTCTTTGATATCGGCCCATTAAACTTCCTTTTGCAATCACATGACCTTCCATTTCCTGCAATAAAAGTTTTTTTTTCGATCCTGCAAGAATGTCAAGCGCTGTATCCAAAGCAAAAACGTGGAAATAATAACGGTGCGAACCATTTGGCGGACAAGGTGGATGGTAGCCTGATTTTCCTGCACTGTTATCGCCACTTATGCCAGGCAAACTATCTTCATTGATATTTGAAGCCGGCCTGATATTCCAAACAAGCCAATGATCAAAAACTCCGTTCGGAGCATCCGGATCTTCGACGATCAATGCTAATGTATTCGTACTTTCAGGAATATTTTCAACGTGAAGAGGAGGATTAATTCCCTCTCCATCGCAGGTATATTTAGACGGAATTTCTCCTTCGTTTTGAAATGCAGGGCTTGAAATTTTTAATTCGTTTGTTTGAAAATCCATGAGCTTATATTTCACAATCTTCAATAAAAATTTATGCCAACAAATTGAAAGAATGAAAGGAAATAAAAAACGTTCTTATTTGTTGCTCTGCCAGAAACCGTTTCTTCTTATGAGGCTTTTTTAGAAAGATCTTCTTCAATTCTTTCCTGCCTTTTCATATTTAGCTTACCATTGTATTCTGCGCCCAGTTCTATTTCCAACGTATCAGTAGTAATATCTCCATTGATGCAACCACTCTTTTTTATTTCCAGCTGAACTGCTTTTATATTTCCATTTAATGTCCCATGGATGATAGCAGATTTGGTAAAAATATCTCCTTCGATATTTCCATTTTCGCCAAGAACTACGCCACCTTCCACATGAATATTTCCGATAACTTTTCCTTCAATTCTTATTACAGAAGCGCCGCGGATTTCGCCTGTGAATGTATATCCTTCACCAATGATGGTAGAAATTTCCTGGGGATTAATTTCGAGTGGCTGCTGATCTTTATTTTTTTTGAACATATTATTTCAGTGTTAGAAATGATTGTGGATTTATTTTTTTGCCGTTTTTGTGTATCTCATAATGAAGATGAGGGCCTGTAGAACGACCTGTAGAGCCGATTCTGCCAATTTCTTCGCCAATGGAAACGGATTGTCCCACCTTTACCAGTATTTTTGATAAATGACCATAAAGCGTCTCAAATCCATTAGCATGTTTTAGCATAATGCAATTTCCAAAACCCCCTTTTTGACCTGCAAATTCAACTTCCCCCTTTGCCATCGCCTTTACGGGAGAACCAATTGGGCCGCTGATGTCAAGTCCTTTATGCGTTTCAACTCCGCCACCGTCAAACGGATCTTCACGATGTCCAAAAGTAGAAGTGATCTTTCCGGCATAAGGAAAACCGAGAGGAGTGTATGAAATGTTATAACCGATTCTGTCGAGGTATTTAATATAAAAATCGCTGATCTCATCGGCAGATAAAACATCGTGATCTGCCTCTCCGCCTTCTGCTCCTGAAATATTTGTGTGGATTCCTCTTGCTTTTAAATAACCGTTTATTGCCGATAATTCTGTATCAATTTTGGTAAATTTTTCGCGAAGTGCAGTAGTATCATTTAATGAAACAACAGCGTAATGCATTGAATGAATTTTTCTTGAAAGCGCTGTTGTTATTAGCTTTTGCTCACTGTTTGCAAAGATGAGATAAACAAGAGCCGCTGTAAGAGAAAGAAAGATGATCATTAAAGCGGCAAAGATTTTTTTCCAATGAAGAATCATGCCGGTTGCCACCTGTATTGGTTTTAATACCTGTGGATTTTTATTGACAAAAAGGATAGTGGTTTTCTCTTTTTTCCGTTTCATTTATCGGCGGTTAATAATTCAAAAGATCCAACGTGAATAAATTCAGGAAATGATTAGCCTAGTATCAACGTCAGAAATTTGAATTAATTGCCTTTGTGAATATCTTTTTAAAAGAGACTTTTTAGCGTGAGATGTTTTCGTATTGCAGACAAACTACACCTGAAGTAAAAGAATGCACTTTTTTTAAATCAAGTTTTTTAATTGTTGCTATGTTTTTAAATAACGGAATTCCTTCTCCTAAAAGGATTGGATTTACAAACAGCCAATAATCATCAATCAGATCCAGCTTCATTAAGGAATGCGCAGCGCCCGGGCTTCCAAAAATTACAATTTCTTTTCCTTGTTTTTGTTTCAGATCATTAATACGGTCTTTAATATTGTCATTGATGACAGTAGTATTTTTAAAATTATTTTCGGACAATGTTTTTGATAAAACAATTTTGTGAACCTGGTTGTACCATGCAGAATGTTGTTTATCGTGCCTGCTGGCATCAGGATCATCGCCGGCAGTAGGCCAATAATTTTCCATCATTTCAAAAGTATTTCTACCGTATAAAGCAGTATCAGACTGATTTGTGCGATCACCTGCATAATCAAAAATCTCTTCATCTACATGTATCCAATTCATCTCACCATTTACGCCGGCTACAAATCCATCAAGAGAAACATGCATAAATAAAACTATTTTTCTCATGGCTTATTTTTATGTTTTTAATTTTATTGGTTGTTTTTCTTTCGCAAGATTTTCTTTCACTCTGAACTTTACGATTTTCGTGATTAAACCCAGCGGTAATGGTTTATCAATTGAAAATTTCACAGCACCTTTTGAACTTTCATATTTTGACAAATTGCTCTCAAAATTTTTAATTCCTGATGCTGTTTGATAAAAACCAATATGATTTTTATATGCAGCAAAATAAACCAAATTACCATTTAATGAATAAGCAGGCATTTGATAACTTATAATTTCTTCGGCATCTGGTGTAGCTTTCCTGATCGTCGTGCGCAATTCTGCCAGCTTTTTTTGAACGTCTTTTGGAAAGCCGGAAATATATTCATCTACATTTTTTGGTTTTGCACTTTTCATACAAGGGTAATAAAAACGAATTAATGCGATTCGGTATATTTTTTAAAATTGTCGAGAATAGACTGCCATCCAAATTGTTGCTGTTCAAATGAATTGGTTGATTCGGCTTCGAACGTTTCAATGATCTTTGTATCATCACCTTCGTCCCAAAAATTTACTTCCACTTTTCTTCCATCTCCCATCGTGTAAGAAATCAGTTTGTGTTCAATGACACCATCATAAACTCCTCCAAAATCAAAACCAAAACTTCCGTCTTTTGCTTCCATTCGAGAAAAAAATTTTCCTCCGACACGCAGGTCATTTTCAGACCGTGGCGTATGCCAGTCTTCAGAAGCGCTGTTCCATTCCATAATGTTTTCAGGCGTTGTCCAATATCTCCACACTTTTTCAATTGGTGCATGCACAATTGCAGAAACCGTAATTGTTTTATTTGTTGATTCCATTTTTCGTTTTTTTAATATTGATTGAATTTATTATGCTTCTTCCAATGTTTTGATGTCAAGTTTTTTCATTTTCAACATCGCCTGCATTGATCTTTTTGCTTTTTCAGGATCAGGATTATTTAATAATCCAAATAAAACCGCTGGAACAATTTGCCACGACAAGCCATACTTATCTTCAAGCCAGCCGCATTCAATTTCTTTACCTCCTTCAGTAAGATGATCCCAGAAAAAATCGATCTCGTTTTGTGTATCGCAATAAACAAAAAATGAGACAGCAGGAGTGAAAGAAAATCCATGTGGATAGTCGCTGTCCATTGCAATAAAATCTTCATTGCCCAGTGAAAATAATGCAAATTCTACCGTTCCTTCTTTCCCATTTCCACCTGCGCCATAGCGACTTAAAACTTTTATTTCGGAATTTTTAAACAACGAAATATAGAAGTTCATTGCCTCTTCTGCTTTGCCTGCTACATCGCCGGTAAACATCAGCGAAGGAATAATTTTTTGAGGACAGCCTGTAAAATTCAATTGCCATGAAAGTCCGTATTTGTCCTGGATCCATCCAAACTTTTTGCTGAAAGGATATTCTGATAATTCCATCAAAACAATTCCTCCATCAGAAAACTTTTTCCATAATTCATTTACTTCATTTTCTGTTTCACAATTGACAGAAAAAGAAATAGCGGGAGTAAATTTAAAAACTGGCCCACCATTTAGTGCTATAAATTCCTGGCCATTTAATTCAAATGATGCAGTGAGAACTGAATCCTTTGGCTGCCCTGAAGCCTTCGCCGATGCTTCATCATAACGACTCACCGTTCCCATTCGTGAGTTTTTAAAACAGGAAATATAAAAGTTTACTGCTTCTTCGGCTTCGTTTGCAAACCAAAGAAAAGGAACGATCTTTTGCTGAATATTTTTTGTAGCCATAATTGATTTTTTGAGTGATTTTTTTCAAACATTAAGGAGTTAAGATGTATTAAGAAGAAATATGAACTAGTCTTAACTTGTTTATACTTTTTATCAAACTGTTGATAATTTCAAATCGTAATAACCCGATTTCGCGTTTTGCAATTTGTGATAATATACATACGAAATTATCAGCAAAGTGAGATTAATTAACGGAGAAAAAGTATTGAAGGCAAATCCATCAATCGATGCATACGCGATAAACGCTGAAATAAAATCAATAGCAAATGCAACATACATCCATTCTTTGATTCGTTTATGAACTGGGACAACTAATAAAATGCCACCGATTAAATGTCCAATGCTCACCTCCCATCTAAACCAATCGGGCAAACCCAAATGATGCATCCCATCAATCGCCATCTGACTGTTCATAAAGAAGGCACCTGAAAGCTCAAACAAAGCAAGAAGCGCTGTGGGAATCCAAAAAATGATCTTGTCTCTTTTGATGTTTGTCGTTTTCATTGCAATATATTTAAGGTTGTTGAGGATTATAATTCACCATCCATTTCACTCCAAACTTATCACTCAAGTTTCCATGCCATGCACCCCAGAATTGCTTTTCAAAAGGATGATGTGCTTTTCCGCCTTCCGATAATTTTTCAAAAAGTTGTTTTCCTTCTTCTTCGCTTTCTGCATCAAGAGAAATATAAAAATTATTTCCCATTGCCAATTTTTGTCCAATGGAACCAAGAACGTCTGTTGCCATCAACACATTATTTTTTCCAAGCGACAAAGCAATATGCATAATTTTGTCACCGTCTTCAGGCGGTAATTTTTGAGCTTCTGCAGTGTCTTTGAAACGCATTACTGTAAGAAATTCTCCGCCAAAAACTGATTTGTAAAAATTAAACGCTTCTTCTGAATTGCCATTAAAATTCAGATAGGGATTTACTGATTTCATTTTTATTTGTTTTTAAAGTTTGAAAAATATTTTTTATCTGGTGAATGTGTCTTTGTATATGATAAAGAATCAGATAAAGCCATTCTAATTTTGTCAACGCACCAAACATAGGAAGAGCAATACTTTCACAGATTTCGGAAAGATCCTGTGTTTGAATAATCTCTTTTATTTCTGAAACTTTTTTGTTCAAGGCGCTTATCAATTCTTCTTTCTTAATAAAATCATCAGAAGGAAGAATAGCTGCAGCGGATTTTACTTTTTGACTAAAATTTAAAAAAACTGATTTCAACAATTCAGCTTTTTCATCCGGTAATCTTTCTGTTTTTGTTTGCGGAGCTTTTAATATTTCTACAATGCCATAAGACTTTAATAAATGTTCTGCCACCTGCGCTGCTGTCCAGCTTCCTTCAAAAGGAATTTCATTTAGTTCTTTTTCATTTGAAGATGAAAGCAAATCAATTAATTCATCTGTTGCATGTTCTATTTCTCGGAAAATTGCTATATCCATAATTTTTTTCTTAATCGTGTTCAATATTCATGTTCCTTCTTTAGCAGCACAATCACAACACAAACCTAAACCGATTTCAGAAAATAAAAAGGGTGTAAATACGGCATTTTAAAGGGTTAATTGCGACAAAATTATTTTTACATTTGTTCTTCAAACTGTATGTCTTTTCATTCATCTACTAAATTTGATTTCGATGAAACACTTATCAATACTGGTTCCCGAAGGCGATTGCAGTGTAACAAATATTGAAGGCACTCACCAGATTTTTTCTGAAGTGAATTCATTTTTAAAACGTGCAGGAAAGCCGCCCTTGTTTAAAATTCAACTCGTTGGTTTAAACAAGCAAAGCCGTATGAAAAAAGGTTTATTCAGTATTCATCCTGAAGTGTTGATCAGTGATGTAAAACATTCAGACCTCATCATCATTCCTGCATTGCAGGGAGAAATAAAAACGCAATTGGAGTTGAATAAAGAATTTATTCCCTGGCTGATAAAACAGCATAAAAAAGGTGCGCAGCTTGCCAGTCTTTGTATTGGATCATTTTTACTTGCAGCAACCGGTTTATTAAAAGGAAGAGATTGTGCTACCCATTGGGTTGCAGCCGAAAGTTTTAAAAATATGTTTCCTGATATCAATGTGGTAACGGATAAAATCATCACCGATGAACAGGGAATTTATTCCAGTGGTGGCGCCTACTCCTCTCTTAATCTTATTTTGTACCTGATAGAGAAATTTGCAGGAAGAGAAGCGGCGATTTATTGTTCTAAAATTTTTCAAATTGAAATTGATAGAAACAGTCAATCTGCTTTTATGATCTTTAACGCTCAAAAAGATCATGAAGATGAAGCCATAAAAAAAGCGCAGGATTATATTGAAAAAAACGTGCAGGAAAGGATTGCTGTAGATCAGTTGGCAGCGATCATTTCTCTGAGCAGAAGAAATTTAGAACGCCGGTTCAAGAAGGCTACATCCAATACAGTCGTGGAATACATTCAAAGAGTAAAGATCGAAGCAGCTAAAAAAAATCTTGAGATCAACAGAAAAAATATTAACGAAGTAATGTATGATGCCGGTTATTCTGACAGTAAATCTTTCCGGCAGGTTTTTAAAAAAATCACTGGCTTGTCTCCTATAGATTATCGCAATAAATACAATAAAGAATTGATGAGTGTATAAGAAATGCCATTTCGTACCAAAATAAAAACCAGGCTTTTTATTTGTTTACTGCTATTGTTTGAAAAAGAAGAAACGAAATTATTTATTGCTTTACTAGTTATTCAAAATCCTCCTGCAGGTATTTTTTATTTTCCCCAAAAATATCAATTGCATCAATAGCGTCAGCATCATTTGAATCTTCATATTCGCCATAATACCATTGTCCATTTTTGTTGATCTTGATCTTCACCGGCTTTAAACTCTCAATATCATTGTAGCCATCCTCATATCCCCTAACAACCACTTTTGTTGAAGGATCTAATTGTTGCAGTTTTAGAATCAGTTCTTTTGCATTCATACAAATTGGATTTACTTTAAAACGAAAAATACGTATCAACTATTTTATTTTTTGAAAAATTCTGCTCCACCTGATTCCGTTATTTCCATAACTAAACCAGATCAGCGAAGCTTTTCCAACAACATGATCTTCCGGAACAAAGCCCCAGTAGCGGCTGTCCAAAGAATTATGCCTGTTATCTCCCATCATCCAGTAGTAATCCATTTTAAAAGTATAAGTGGTTGCAGGTTTTCCATTAATAAAATATTGACCATTTCTTTCTTCAAATTTATTGGCTTCGTATGTTTCAATACAGCGTCTGTATCTTTTGATGTTTTCAGGATTTAATGAAATCGTTGATCCTTTTTTCGGAATCCAGATTGGTCCGTAATCGTCTACAGTCCATCCATTGCCGGTTTCATAAGGAAATAAAAAAGGGCTTTTATCATAATCCGCAAGTGGCTCCGGTTCAATATTTTTTACGGCCGGAAACATTTTCAACTGCAATTTTTCAGGATCGCTCATTCCTATTTCATAAGAATTAGTTCCCAACATTTTCACCTGGTTTTTGTTTGGATCTTCATTATCCTGAATGCCTACACTGTTCAATTGGTCAGGATCAAGAGGGCCTGAAGTGGTAACGAGGTAATTGAATTCGTGGTGTGGAGGAAGCGATTGTGCAACACCGTTAATATAAATAACACGATTCTTTATTTGAAGCGTATCGCCGGGAATTGCAACACATCTTTTTATAAAATTTTCTCTTTTATCAACCGGCCTTGTAATGATCAGATCGCCATATTGATCCAAAACCCTTTGCCTGGCTTCCTGTTCAGAGATATGATCTGCAATCATGCGTGCCTGGATTTCCTGGTAATAAGTGATCTCAGATCCATGTTGATCGTCATTAATCAAAGTATCATTTACCGGAAAATTGAAAACTACGACATCACCTCTTTTCACAGGTTTCGCAAACCAGCGCGTATAAGGAATCTTAATCCATTCAACATAAGATTTTGTATTCGTTCCGATAATTGTGTGATGCATGAAAGGTAGTGCCAGCGGCGTCTCCGGAATACGCGGTCCATACGCGAATTTGCTTACAAAAAGAAAATCATTTACCAATAAAGTTTTCTCCATTGATGGAGTTGGAATCGTGTAAGCTTCAAAAACAAACGTGCGGATCAGCGTTGCAGCTACAATTGCAAAAACAGCAGCATCAATCCATTCGCGTATTACACCCTTTTTATAATTCTTTACAACCGCAGTTCCGGCATATCTTTCCATATCAGAAAAACCGAGATAAGGAAAATAAATAAATGGAAAAAAGACTGTTAGAAAATGATGCCACAAACCAAAGCGGCCAAAGTGTTCCACAAATTTTATATTGATCCAAATGGTAATAAATTGGCCCGCGATAGGAATTAGCTGCAGAAAAAACCAGATCTTTTTTAATCCCATTTTTTCAACCATACACCATGTGTTATACAATGGAATTAAGCCTTTCCAGGGAGCAATACCTGCTTTTTTAAACATTCCATACAAACCAATAAGAACTGCAATTGATGCAAGAATAAACAGAAGTAAACCTATACTCATGAGCGGATTTTTTATAAAGGAAACAAAAGTAGTATATAAAATTTCTTATTGAAAACGTAAAAGAAAATACTTACCATTAGTTTAACACCATTTTCTAATCCCGAATATTTTTAGCAAAATAAGAAGTGCAATTATTTGTTTATCCACTATTCTGCCAGCTCTTTTTTCAGAATTTGATTTACCTCTTCGGCATTATTCATCAGCAATAGATGTCCGCCCCCATTGATAATGTAATCAGGATTATGAATGTATTTAATTGGAAAAATATGATCGTTGGTTCCATGAATATGAATGACATTTTTCGGACTCCATTCATTCTTCCAGTTAACAATCTCATTAATAGCAAAATCAGTGTAAGCCTGCTTGATATTTTTTCTGTATTCTCTCAACAATTGTTTTTCTCCATCCGTTTCAACCCCCAGATTATAGTTTTCTATCGGCTCAAGAATTTTGTAAGGTTTAAGAGGAATGATTCTATTCAAACGCAGAGCAGCAGTAAGTTTCATAAAAAAAGGCAGTTCATAACGGTCACGTATACTCGAAATTAAAATCACTTTTTCTACGGGAATTAATTTAGCAATTTCAATCGCCATCATGCCGCCAAATGATAAGCCGATCAAAATTGGATTTGGAAAAACAATTTCCTGTTGCATTCTCTTCGCGTAAGAAGCAAGAGTTTCATTTTTTTCAGGAATTTTCCATTGAATAAAATGCACATCATTATTACCAAAATCAAGTTTTGCAAAAACTCTTTCATCCGCACCAAAACCGCTGATGCAATAAATGTGCTTCATAAAAAATGAGATTCCGGTTAAAAATTATTCCAATCATTTTTCCTTCCTCGGCAAAACATAATTTTCCACATCTTCTGCAGTGATCGTTTTGCCCGAAAGAATGATAAGTCTTTCTACCACATTTCTCAGCTCACGAATATTTCCGGTCCATTTATATTTTTGCAAGAGATCAACTGCTTTTTTATCAATGGATTTTTTTGGTTGGCCATAATCTACAGCAACATCGCCCAGAAAATGATCTACCAGCAAAGGAATATCAGAAGCTCTTTCATTTAAAGTAGGAACATGTAAAATGATTACACCCAAACGATGATAAAGATCAAGCCTGAAATTTTTATTTTCAACTTCTTTTAAAAGATCTTTATTCGTAGCCGCAATCACCCTCACATCCACGTTAATATCCCTGTCTGCGCCTACTCTGGTAATCTTTCCTTCCTGCAAGGCACGCAACACTTTGGCCTGTGCATTCAAACTCATATCTCCAATCTCATCAAGAAATAATGTGCCACCACTTGCCTGTTCAAATTTTCCAATTCGTTGTTTCACTGCTGAAGTAAAACTTCCTTTTTCATGGCCAAACAATTCACTTTCAATTAATTCTCCCGGAATCGCCGCACAGTTCACTTCAACGATCGGAGCGGCCGCCCTTGCGCTTTTTTGATGAATCCATCGTGCTACCAATTCTTTTCCGGCGCCGTTTTCACCTGTAATTAAAACACGCGCTTCTGTTGGTGCGATTTTTTCAATGGTATCTTTTATTTTTTTAATTGGTGCAGATTCGCCAACAATCTCCTGAACCTTGCTCACCTTGCGTTTCAGCACTTTGGTTTCTGCAACCAAAGTAGTTTTGTCCATCGCATTGCGAAGCGTGATCAGCATGCGGTTCAGATCCGGTGGTTTTGAAATATAATCGTAAGCGCCTTTTTTCACTGCTTCAACAGCAGTCTCAATATTGCCGTGGCCGCTGATAATGATTATCGGAACTTCGTAATTAATTTCCTTTGCCCTTTCAAGAAATTCAATGCCATCCAATTTTGGCATTTTAATATCACAAAGAACAAGGTCATAATTTTTTTCTTTGAACTTTCTCAGACCTTCTTCGCCGTCTGCGGCTTCGTCAATTTTATAACCCTCAAACCCTAAAATTTCTGTCAGGGTTTTTCTAATCGCTTTTTCATCATCTATTATAAGAATGGAAGGCATGTTTTTAATTATTTAATTATTCAATTATTGTTGAATTGTTTTATTGTTATATTATTTTATTGTTGGATTGCATTTTCAAATTTTCAGATTAGTACCGTAGCTAATTAGCAAATTAAGCCTCCATCATCAGATACGCTTTTATAAATCCATCTAATTCTCCATCCATTACCGGGCCTACATTTCCTACTTCATAATCAGTGCGATGATCTTTGATCATTTTATAAGGATGAAAAACATAACTGCGGATCTGGCTTCCCCACTCTATCTTTTTCTTTGAGGAATTGTTGATGTCCAATTGTTCCTGGCGCTTACGCATTTCTTCTTCGTACAAACGACTCTTTAGCATTGCCATTGCTTTCTCCCGGTTTTCTCCCTGCGTTCTTGCTTGCTGACATTCAACAATAATTCCTGAAGGCTTGTGAGTCAGTCGTACTGCTGTTTCCACTTTGTTTACATTTTGTCCTCCGGCACCGCCACTTCTGAAAAAAGCCCACTCCACATCTGCCGGACTAACTTTTATTTCAATCGTATCATCAATCAAAGGATAAACATAAACGCTTGCAAAACTCGTGTGGCGACGTGCATTGCTGTCGAATGGAGAAATTCGAACGAGACGATGAACGCCGCTTTCGGCTTTCAGAAATCCATACGCAAATGGTCCGTCAAATTGTAAAGTTGCGCTCTTGATTCCGGCGCCATCTCCTTCCTGGAAATCAAGCTCTGTTACGCTCCAGCCTTGCTTTTCACCGTACATTCTGTACATGCGCAAAAGCATTTCAGCCCAATCCTGGCTTTCTGTTCCGCCGGCGCCACTGTTGATTTGCAGAATGGCCGTCATCTCATCTTCCGGCTTATTCAGCGTGCTTTTAAACTCTGCTTCTTCAGTCGCTTTCGCCGCTGAGTCATAAGCTTCTTTCACTTCTTCTTCTGTTGCTTCGCCTTCTTTCCAAAAATCAAAGAGCACCGCAAAATCTTCAATCTTTGTTTTCACATCGCTATAAAGATTCAGCCAGTATTCATCGAGTTTAATGGATTTTAAAATGCCGGTTGCCCTTTTACTATCGTCCCAAAAACCGGCCGACAGAGATAATTGTTTGTCATTATTTACTTTTTGTTCGCGGTTCTCAACGTCAAAGAAACCTCCTCAAGACCACCAAACGGTCTCTCAAATCTTTTAATAATTCTGTAGTCATAGCAGCAAATATAATGATGATAAAGTAATGATGAAATATCTTAACAAGATTTAAATACCATTGATTGACTTACTTTTACAACACAATTTTTTTATAACAAAAGAGTCAAATAAAAATCAGCTTTAAAAGTTCTTTTACTATAAATATCACCCTTCAAAAAATTAATTAAATGAACATCACTAATTTCTTTGAAAGAGATCTGGATAAATTGATTGAAGAAATTAATTTATTTAAAAATGAAAAAGATATCTGGAAAACAAAAGAAGGTATCAATAATTCTGCAGGAAATCTGACCATGCATCTTTTGGGAAACCTGAATCATTTTATTGGAAAAAATTTGGCCAACACTGACTATATAAGGAAGCGAGATGAAGAATTTACTATAAAAAATATTCCGCGTGAAAAATTAATTTCACACATCAATTCTTTGAAAGAAATTATCAAAAATACTTTGCCCAATTTATCAGAAGAAGACCTGAAAAAGCAATTTCCATTAAAAATCCAGGAACAAACTTTCACCACCGGAAATATGTTGACCTTTTTGCTACTTCATTTGAATTATCATTTAGGCCAGATCAATTATTTAAGAAGGTTGTTGTAAAAGAACGACCGTTAACTACACACCAACGACATAATTCCATTCGCTTAAATTAGTGAAATCAGCGACAATACACTTTTCATGCTTTTCAAAAAAATTTCTTTAACAGGATATAAAAATTATCAAACAAAAACTTTTGATTTCACAGAACGGATCATTGGTATTTGCGGACTGAATGGAAAAGGTAAAACCAATTTGTTGGATGCGATCAATTATTTGTGTTTTACAAAAAGTTATTTTTCAAAATCGGATATGTTGAATATCCATTTTGGTAGAGAAGGTTTTCGCCTGGAAGGTGAATTGCAAAATGAAATCGAAGAAAATAAATCACAAAAAATTGTTTGCATTTATCGCGCTTCGCAAAAAAAAGAATTTTATTTGGATGACGTTGCTTATGAAAAATTTTCTCATCACATTGGCAAATTTCCTTGTGTTATCATCGCTCCTGATGACATTGAAATGATCACCGGTGGAAGTGAAGAAAGAAGAAAATTTATCGACACATTAATCAGCCAAATTGATCCTGAATATTTGCAACAACTGATCGTTTATAACAAAGTGCTTGCACAAAGAAATGGCTTTTTAAAAAATGAATCTTTGAGAGCGACTTTTGATTTTGCCTTATTGGAAACTCTGGACGAACAATTAATTACGCCGGGAAATTATATTCATAAAACAAGAAAAGAATTTTCAGAAAAATTATTTCCATTGGTGCAGCAATTTTATAAAAACATTTCAGGAAATAATGAAGTGGTTTCGCTTGAATATAACAGCCTTTTGAATGAAAATAATTTTTCAGAATTATTGATTGCTTCACGCCAAAAAGACCGGCTAACGCAAAGAACCAATGTTGGAATTCATAAAGACGATCTGATCTTTTTGTTGCACGAAAATGTTTTCAAAAGTATCGCCTCCCAGGGGCAAAGAAAAAGTTTATTGTTTGCGTGCAAGCTTGCTGAGTTTGAAATTTTAAAAAAAGTAAAAGGCTTTCCCCCGGTTTTGTTGCTCGATGACGTGTTTGAAAAATTAGATGAAAGCCGCATGAAAAATTTATTAAAATACGTTTGTCGTGAAAACACCGGACAGGTTTTTATAACAGACACGCATGCTGATCGGTTGCAAAATTCATTAACTCAATTTGGAAATGAAGTGCAGATAATTGAATTATAATAATTGCATTTTTAAATTTTACCTTCGCTTTATGGCAGAATTATCAATCGGTGATGCATTAAAAGATTTCCTGAAAAAAAGTAAACTGAAAAGCGGTGTGCAAGCGATGCAGGTGCAGGATGCATGGGCAAAAATTATGGGAAAAACAATTGCCAATTACACTGATAAAATAGAGATCATCAATTCTACTTTGTTTATTTCTACCAACGTTGCTCCGCTAAAAAATGAATTAATTTATCAGAAAGCAAAGATCATTGAAAGAGTAAATGAAGCGCTGGGAGAAAAAGTGATTAAGGAAGTGGTGATAAAATAACTCATTCTGTCACTTAAACAAATTACCAAGGCCACCTGTGAATTTAGATAAAGAATTTGCGATGCCATCTTCGGTAACACTATGATCGTTCGGATCTTTTGCTTTATTGGCAAATTTCTGCAAAATGCCGGGAAGAATTGCTGCGATAGCACCAGTTACCGTAGGAGATAAACCAAATTTACTTGAGAGCTTTCCTGCCAATCCGCCTTCAATTGCGCTCGTGATCGGACTTCCGGAGGCAACGCTGTTTTGAAGTTTGGACAACAATTCTCCAATGCCACCTTGTTGTGGTGCTTCTGTCGCCAGCTTTTGAGTAATGTGATTGGCAATCTCTTCGTGAACGGCTTTCTTTTGGTCATCCGGTATTGCTGCTGCCACTTGCGGATCAGATTGTAAATGTTGTTTTACAAGATTTAAAATTTGGTCAAACATATTTGTTCATCATTTTAATGGTTAAGAAAAAGTGTTTTAATTCAAACAAAAATGCTTCCACTTTTTATTTATAATTATAAAAAGTCCGGATATTTATAAAACCGGGATTTTTATAAACATGCTTTTATAATATTTCCAATAAGCAAAGCCCAAAAACAGGTTTGGCACCACTAAAAAAACACCCATCAACCAACCCGACGGAACTAAAATGGTATGAAAAAGCAAAACGTTCAAACTAATCGGAAAAAGTACTACGGCTGAAAAAGGAGCATACCGATTGATCAACAGCGAAATTCCACCTGCTATTTGTATAACTTTTTGCATCGGATAAAAGTAGCCTGCGGCTTTTAGTCCTGCTTTAAAAGCGGCTGCATTTCCGGTATGATGAGGTTGATAAGGAATAAAATGCAGAAAATAATCAAGTCCAAATACCAGATAAATAAACCCAAGCAGAATCCGGAAAATCATTGTTGCATTTTTCATGTATATATCAATTTGTTTGCTTCCTGCTATAAGAAAACAGCTTATTTATTTGTTTACTGTAAAATGCTTAACCAGAAAGCATTTGAATTTGATTAGGTACAACAAAGAACAATTAAAAGAAAGATCGTTTAAGCTGAATGTAAAAATATTTCTGCCGGAAGCTGGAAATAATCTTTTAATCTTTGAGCCATTTTCAGAGTTATTTCCCTACGTCCAGATAAAATGGATGAAACATGTCCCTTAGTGCCAATAATAGATTCTAAATCTTTATTTTTTAATCCTCTTTCCTGCATTTTTAATTTGATTACTTCAATCGGATCAAGTTCCGGCATTTTTACAGTTCTGTCTTCATAATCTTTAATTAAAAGGATTAATACACCTAATTCGTCATCTTCAGGTGTGCCAGGATCTGCATGAAAAATTTCCATCGCGCGCTTTACAGCTTTTTTATGTTCTTTTTCCGTTTTTATAACTTTCCAGTTCATTGCCTTGATTTTATAAATTAAGATTGTAGGAAATTGTTGCTACGTCTATTTTATCATACTCTTTATGTGAGCCAAACCAAATTGTATAACATACCTTTCGTCTGAAATTGATTGAAATCACCAACCTGTATTCATTTCCCTTTATATTAAATACTACTCTTTGATTATTGACTATACTGGCATTACCGTAAACTAATTTCAGTTCGTTGAAATTTTCAAATTCTTGCTTGAGCATTTCATTATACCATGTCAGTAACTGATTTTTTGCAGCCGGATATTTTTGAGTATAATAAACAATCGTTTTCCGGTTGATGATATTCATAAGCGAAGTTATTAAAAAGTTTTCAATTTGCAAACTTTACCGAAAGCCTGAAATAAAAAAATTGTTTTGGTTTAAATTTCAAAATTGATTCAGAAATTCTGAAATGACAAAATCAGCCTTTATTTCCCAATACAAAAAGTAAAAATTTAGTATTTACAGGTATTTTACTTATTCAGGTACAAAAACGAAACGGAATTATTGTTCCATACTTTTTTCTCACCTCTATACCTTCGTCATACTGCATCCATACCTTATGCATACTTTAGCTATACCTTATCTATACCTTAGCAGCGAAGGATGAATGCTTTAGGGGCGAACGATGAATACCTTTTCTGCGAAGGATGATCGAAGGATGAGTGAAGGATGAGCGATGGATGAATGCCTTTCCGGCAAAGATAAATATTATCAACTATTACTTATTGCCTTACCTGCAGGTTTACCTGATAAGAATGTTTGAAAGACACAATTTACGGTTAATTATTCAATTTATCGCTACCATTTTCAGAAAGTGTTCCTAGTTTTATTAAGCTAATTAAGAGTTAATAAGTGCCGTTATTTCTCTTTAAGCTAAAAAATTTCTACCTCATATCCTTTTGTATAACTCAAGATACAAATCAGGTACAAAAAACACATAATAAAATAAACAAGTAATTAGAGCGAGGTAAAAGCCGCAATGTATAAAGTTTTAGCCCAGTTTATTATCAGAATGGTACGCGTTTATTTAAGCTAACTATTTTCCAATACAGAAAGTGAAAAATTGCGATTTTACTCCATTCCGCAGAAATTAGTAACCGATTAGTAAACAAATCGGTTGAAAATTACTTTCTCAGAACAATAAATTCTTTACTATTTGCTTGAATACTCGCTAATGTTTCTTGATATAAATTTTCAAATTCAGTAACCAGCAGATTTTCTTGACTTAATTTTTGCAGCAAAATATTAAGGGTTTGCATTATACCGCCAATCTTGATATGCCCGTTTTTTAAAGTTTCGTACTCTCTTTTATTAATAAAAAATTCTAAACAATTCAATGAATGCCCCGCTTCGATATATATACCAGCAAGATCTAAAGTATCCAATTCTTTATGTTGAGAAAGGTCATTGATTTTGCCCATTTTCAAAACCGATATTATTCCCAAGGTTTTAGATTCAATTTTATATGAAAACTCCAAATATTTCAGAGTATAATCCATTTTTTTTTGTGCATATAAAGTATACCAAATTTCCTTTTGTTTAAATTTATAATCAAGTATGATTTTTAAAATATAGCCAATAGAAGCTATCAATATTGCTATTTGCGACCAATATGTTGTTATAAATTTTATCCATCTCATTATTATCCAATTAAAATCCCTCCAATTCCAAAAACGTTTCCATGTTCAGAAAACATTTCTGATATAAACGGTTCACCGAAAGTTCCAGCAGCACAACTGTTAATACGCAAACCGGCACAAACTAGTTGGACACTATGAATTAAAGCACCAGCGTCTCTCCATATTAAAGATAAAGAGTTATCATATTTCGATGCTGTTCGATTTGGATGAGCAACAAACCAGCATATTGCTGCCTTTCTAATATCAAACATTGAGCTCAAATGAATTCTAAACTTCTCAATAAAATTATTTTTAAAAGTCAGCTTATTTAAATCGTGTTGAAATGGATTATAATAATAAAAAGATTTAGAGGAATCTAAAATCGGAGACTGAACAATAATATCTATCGGGTGGCGAGCGCCTGCTGAAGCGCTAGGTCGCTTAGTTAATATGTATCCGTTATCTTGAACAAACACATCTTTCACTTTTGCAGATAGCCATAATACTTTGCTTATTTCATTTAATGATAATTCACGAAATTCACGTTTACTAGTTCTATTGTTTATTACATCCCAAAAATTTATAGATTCTAGGTGGGGAGGCTTAATTAGTTTTATTGTCTCACTTATTGGATAATTAAAGACAATAGATTCTTCTTCCTTTTTTTTGAGAGAAGCATTACTAAACATCACATAATTCATTTAAAACTTGAGCATACTTATTACATCCTCTACAATTACCACACGCTATATTTGATTTATGGCACGAGTGGGCCCATAAAAGTATATCTTTTGGAACACCCGATAATTTTATTAACTCAACCGTGCTATATTTTATACATGGTGCCATGACCTTTATATTCCCTTCTTGGTATTCTACGAGTGCATTTATTTTTTCGTAAAATTTATCGGTACCGTCCTTATGAAAACCATCAGTTTTAACAGATGCTACCATAAGTTCATTAATGCTTAAACTTATCGCTTTCATCGAGGCTAGTGTAACTAGCAACTGATTTCTATATGGCCACCATTCTGTAGATGGCGAAATCTCCTCTATCGCCGTTTCATTGATTAAATCGCCGCTTCCTAATTCTCTACAATCTACTTTTATAACATGATGCTCTATTCCCAATACATCTGCAACAATTTTACTTGATCGAATTTCTGTTTGTGCAGGAGCTTGCCCATAATCAATGGTAATTGCTATTGAAGGTTTTTTCCAATAAGCAAGACTTATAGAATCCATACCTCCTGAAAGTAAGATTGCTTTATTCATTTTCGGCTAATATCCATAATGATTTATAAATGGCAGTAGTTAGATCATTCTCTAAAATACATCCAGTCCCTTCGAGCATCTTAATGGATTCTACACTTTCATTTTCCACATAAGCGATAACAGGGATATTTTTAGATACTGCATACCCTACTTCAAATAATGTTCCCGAATCTAACCCATCAATAATTGCAAAAACCAGTTTAGATTCTTCCAGTCCTTTAATATCTTTTCCAACTACCTCTGAAGCGTCGCCATGCCCAATATCATGCCAAGGAGAAAAAACGTCTAACCTTATATCCTTTAAACAAGTCCGAACTTGATCAATGAGCCATCGTTCTGCATAAGTGAAAAATGGACCTGCTAAGTACACTTGGCCTTTAGGTATTTCCTTAATTACTAATTCTTTCAAGTCATTTTTTAAGTTAAAAAAGTCGAAATTTTTTGTTGAACAATAATGCGCTGTTAAGCGCGAAGCTTTTGCAGCTGACTCATTCGCAGTTAATCCAGAAAACCAATAATATGCGAAAGTTGAAGCAAAAACATCACCTGAACCAATAGGCCAAACTGTAGATGTTTGATAAACCGGTATTTCAGTAATATCGTTTTGTTTGTTTTTTTCAATTACTAAAGCTCCTTTTGCACCAATCTTTAAAATCAGGATATCCGTATTTTCAACGCCAAAAAAATAATTTTTTATGTCATTTAAGGAGGATGAATTAGCCATTTTACTTGCTTCCGTAAAATTTGTTACAACTGTTAGAGTATCTGCTTTTGACCCAGTTGTTGAAAAAGGAATTGGATTTGTTGGCGATTGAGGATCATAAACCATTTTTTTTGCCGTGACTTTAACTATACCTTCTATAAGTCCAAAATAAAGTACATTATCGCCTTTTACTTTTAGGATATTATTTTCTTTATTAATGGTATCAAGTCGAGGATATATTCTAGGTATAATTAATGGGTGATCATAATAAAAAGATATGGTCCTTTCTATTTTTACGATAGTACTTTTAATTTTAGGAAACACTTTATTTATTTGATCTAAATAAAGTATTGAGTTATCATCTCCGAATGTATGGAAAGCAATATTAATTTGCGAGTCAAGACTATTTATTACTCGGCAAGCACGCAGTCCAGAGCCATATTTTTCTTCCCATCTTGGCTCAAAACAGATTTCGTCATAAACACCTCCAATTATAGTCATGATGCGGTAATTAAAATTTCGCAATTACCTCCAGTAATTTGTAGAATTTTAGCCTCATATGAGTTTCCATCGTTAATGCAACTTATGAGAAGAGTTGGATTCGTAGTAAATACTGCCCCTAAAATTTTTCCATCATTTGTTACTGCAACTAAAGGCCTGTTGGGGAACGAAGATTTACAGTGAGAGAATCACCAATTGAAAGAGTAGCTAAAACTGTCGGATCTGGCGAAACAACAGTAGTTTTAATTGAAACTGCTTTACAATCAAAAACTGCGGCTCCGCCACTACCGCCGAATCCACCAAACCCACCACCATTGTTACCTGACATAAAATAAGTTTTGAAGCGTTAATCGAATAAAGTCCGGATCGCTAATTTAGTATTATTTTTCATATATAGCCAAATTATTGCGTCCATATTTGAAGGCTCTACGTTAAGCGCTGAGCAGAATTCCAAATACTGTTTTTCTAAAGTTAAATAATCAAAAGAATGTTTATTATCAATTTTAAAAAACCCCGCAAGCCTACCTGCTCTCAATAAATGAATATCTAATATTGCCACTTTATCGCTTTTAAGCCAATTTCTTGTAATCCAAGATGCTGTTTTTAGTCCAATCCCGTTAACAGTCAAAAGCCAATCTCTCAGGTGTAAATCATTATTTACAGGTATATCAATAAGATCCTTTCTGTTTAGAAAGTTATGTATGTATTTACTTTTCTGATTATAAAATCTATAATGTATTTTTTTCCCATTAGTTAGAAGAAACGGGCTTGAAAGATCCTGATATATATTTTCAAACTCAATTCCTATTTTGATATTTCCATTTGCTTTTAATCTGTCAAATGCAATTATGCCCATTTCCGAAGGAATGCCAAATCCTCCTAAAATACACATTACAATTTCTTCCAGAATTGTAGATGACAATCTGTGTGCATTTACTCGATTAGAGTGTTCTGAAAGTAAGTATTGAAGTTTCCAAAAAGCAGGAGTATACAATTGGGCATAACTCCCCCATTTTATTCCACAAAGCACTTCATCATTCTCATTGGGAAAATCATCAACTAAATGTTTTATTTTTCTCCATGAAATAGTTTCATCTAGTAATATTGAGGCTTTTGTTTCATCTTTAAATATATTCTTTCCTGCTGATTTCGTTTGACACTGCATAACTATAGATTTAATTATTTTTTTTTCTTTTTAGCAATTTTACTATTGCTTTTTTCCCAAGCAAATACATACTTTTCTAAGGCTTCATTCACAACTTCTTTTAAAAAAACATCTTCAATTGAAGCAATGCAATTAAGCTTATATGCTGTTTCTTCTTTAACAATAAAAGTTACACGATCATATCCTTCTTGCAACCCCCTTTTAGTTGACGATACTGCTTGATCTGTATTTCGAGACTTTGCCGGTTTCATTAATATTCAAAGATATGAGTTTGTAAACATTTTTTATTTTTTACTTTTATTAATGTTTACATTTTTTAATCTTTTCAATAATTCTTATTGGTAAAAAAAAGAAAAGTTGTTTATAGCCGCACACATTTTTATAGTGGAGGTAAGAATAAGGGCAGCAGATTTTGGCTTAGAACATCCCTCTTGTTGACAAAGCCACTTAGGGAACTCAAAAAATCTCTTGTAAACCAGGAAAATAGATGCAAGCTAGGGAGCATTTGACAATGAATTCATTGCATACAAATTCTCATTGCTATTCGAAAATTACGCAGGAACTTTAGGCTAAGAAGACAAGCTTAAAATTATGAAAACATATATAGAATTTGATGGATACTGTCCAGAAAGCAAATTAAAAGGCAAACATGTTGAGATGCGTCTAAATGAAAATGATTTTTGGGAATCAGAGGAAACAGGACTTCAAATTGTAATTTCAGAACCGTATGCTGCAATACTTCAATGGAGAGGTAACAACAAATTAAGAGATTCAAGCCCTAACGCATCTGATTTACATTATGGTTTATTACTAACCGAATCGTTAAATGAAGAAGGAAAAGAAATTTTTCAAAATGAACAAGAAGTATTTACAAGCCGCTCCGATTTGGAGGTATATTTGAAGGAAATTGTTTAATTGGGCTAGTTAATAATGGATATTTAAATAAGTATTTAGCATATTTAAAGCAAAATGAAGCTACTCTGCAAAAAGTGTTTCATGGGATGCTAAAAAATCACTTAATCATTAATTTGAAAAGAGGGTTAATTTATGGTTTACTATACTGGTTCTTTTCCGGGTTTAAAAAGTGAAAGGAATTATTCTGTATGCCTTTACAGGTTTACCTTTTATTGATGCGGGATCCCATTTGGGCATACTCAATACAACTCTTATTGCTTCTTCAGGCAAACCATATCCTATATCATTTCCTTCTATTACTTTAGCATTTTTTACTGTTCCATCGGTATCAATTTCAAATTTTACAGATATTTTACCTCCAATGTTATTTTTATATGCACTATCCGGATATCTTATGTTTTTTATAATAAAGGCTGTCATGGAATCTAACCCTCCGACATACCTTGCTTCATGGTCTACTATCTCAAATTCATCTTCTTTCTTATTTTGTTGTTCTTTATAATTTTTTGCAGAATCTTTTTCCATCTCAATCTTTGATCTTTCCTTAGTTTCAATAACATCTCTTTTAACAATCGGTTGTAAATAACTTGGAAAATCACTAATCACAGTGGGCTTAATTTCCATTGTTGCAAGTCCCGAACTTCCTAAATACACCCTTGAGTAAGTTGAATAATCATAACTGAATAAATATTCATTGATAATATTTCCACGATTCATTGCACGTGACGATTTTTTTAATTCGTTTAATGTAATATCATAAAACTCCTTTATTATTCTGTTTAACTTTCCATTTTTCATTATATACCTTATCTGTAATGAAATAGGACGCTTGAAATAAATATCCGGGACGTTTTCTACATGTAAAATAACTTCAGCGATATTACCATTATTCATTATCGTTTTTGAATATTCACTTACCGAATGATATCCTTGCACATTGTAATACTGCTTCACTTCATTTTCAACCAGAAATTTAACTTCGATGGAGTTATCACCAATTTTTTGAGCACGGAGTATAAATGAAATGGAAGTAAAAAAAAAGAATAGAAAAAGACGATTCATAATTGATTGATTGAGTTTTAAAATTGAAGATACTCAATCTTATATAAATTTCCTATACCTGTATAGGAAATTGTATTAAGCCATTTCCCGTCCTTGCGCACTTGCAAAACGTAAATCAAAAAAGCAAAATCGATTCATATATAGTAAACAAAGTCAGAGAGATTAGGCTAAAAAACAATCTCTCTCAAACAGATATTGCTGTACACTTAAACTTATCAGTTGGTTTTGTTGGGCATATTGAAAGTCCAAAGTTTAGGGCAAAATATAATTCAGTCCATTTAAACGAACTGGCTAAACTATTTCAATGTTCTCCTAAAGATTTTTTTCCTGAGAAACCACTCTAACTTGTTTCGTATTCTGTAATGGAGCTATGCTAGTGGTATTTAGTACTACAGCTGAACAGTCAATCGCAAGCTTAACTTGTGCAATGGATTTTTATTTCTCCTGTAAATATTAAATAAAATAACAAAAGCAGTTAACAAAGTTTTTACGAAGATTTTTATTGGTATAAAAAGTGCATTCCGCTTTTAGCAGATACGGCCACGAAAGAATAGACAATTATTGGGTTCCAGTTGCCGCATTAATTATGTCGTCTAAGGCATTTTTATCAAGTTGTAAAACAACTACTTTTTCTGCTCCATTTGTTAAGTGTGTTTCTCTATAAAATGCGGCCTTATTATCGAGTGCCATTAACTTGCATAATTTAATACAATCCGAGATAAGCCTATATAGTAACCAGACCTCGACTACGATAGGATCACCATCTTTTATTGTAATTGATCGATTTCGTAGCTTATATTCTAAAGCGACTTTTTTTTGCCAAATTCCGTTTGCGTGGATTGTGTTCCGAAAACTTGTTAGCAAGTGTAATGATTCGCCAACTTTTGGATATTTTTCTTTCACCGCATCCAAATATTTCGTCGCTTTAATTTGATGCTCAAACTTTTTGCGAGTAAATTCAAAAGTGGCGACCATCTGGATAATGGAATTGAATGTTATATTTCTCATTTGAGTATTTAACGCTCCTCCAATGGTACTATCAAGCGAGAAAAGCCTCATTGAGGCACTAATTTCATAAACATACTTTAATGAAAAGCAACTATAAAAGATTCCAGATAAAGTTTCTTTAATGTGCTTAAACTGCTCTATCCGGTAATCGATTATATAATCCTCAACTTGAAGCTGTTGTTGTACTTCCTTTAAACATTCATCATTGTACTTGGCGAGTCGTTCGATCAGTCTTAAAGAAGTGTTGATGTGACGATCAATTTTGAGAAAATCTTTGCCTGAATGAAAATCAACTTTTCGTATGTATGTCGGCTTTTTTCCCATTTAGTTTAAATTCTAGATGAAATCTCTTATTAGGCGCAAGTCCACATTTTTATTTCCGCTAATTTACACTACTACCCTTATATTTTTTCGCTTCTCTTGTCGCACGCGAAAAGCAAGTGGTGTTTGTGAGCGCTTATTATTGTGAAGCGTAAGCAGAACAATAATAAATTAGCACGTTGCGGTTTTAGCAGTAAAAAAGAAAACCGGGAGAATTTTTATTTGATCGGCCAGGATAGTAGAAAGCCGCTTTTGGCGGCAGTTTATTTCAAACGTACTAAGAACTTCATAAATGAACTTGTCATCTCAAATATTATCTCTATTTCATTTTCGATTATCGCATCATCATGCTTCACATAAGTGTTGTTGTACTTGGAGTAATAATCTATCAGCTTTACAAACATATTATTCAGTTCTTTTGAACCTTTCTTTGATTGTATGAAAGAACCAATATCGCCTAATTGATTTTCTAGTGATTTTTTATTAGCGAGAATAGATTTTAGCAACAGTTCAAGAGATAGTCGTAGGTCGTCAAGGAGGTTTCTCCGATATATTTGATTGTCAAACTTGCTTAATGCTTCTTGATAAAGCTTTAATGAATCAGGATAAGCCTGTAACCAATGCCTTGTCTCCTCAATAAGAGCTTCATTCATTTCTTCCAGACTGTCTCCACTACTAAGATGACCGAACCGTGTTACAAGTTTTATTTTCAAATCTTTAGCATCACTATTCTCTTTAAATTGGTCTAACTCACATAAATCTTTTATTATTTTAAACTGCTGTTGGGGAAAAAAGGCCTTCAGATTTTCTCTTAAAGCAGTTCTTTTATTGGGAAGTTCCTTTGGAAAAGGGTATTCTGGATAAGGAATGTTTATATTAAAGCCTATTGCATAAGCGGAACAAAATTCAGCAATTTTACTGCCACTTAAGCCAGTTTCTGTTGCTCCTAATATGTCTGACGCAAGATTGATGAAAGTTGCTGGTATCATTTAACGGCTTGAATTAGATTGCTTCAATTGATATATAAATAGAAAAGTTGATTATTTGTTCTTTTTCTGATTGCGTTCGGTCTGCTGAAACTACGTTGCGATTTTGAAGAGGTGGCAGATGTAACAATGAAACACCCGGCTGCAACTGCTTTAATCTTTCGGTTTGTTCGGAGACTTCAAAACAAAACTTGTAGTATTTTGTATAGTTTACCATTTAGTTTACTACCAACGCAATCAGTTTATAATTGCAATATATAAAAAATTGATGGATATCAGCCGGTTGAAGGAACCACTATTACTTTATGACAATCAAAATTTTATTTGCATTTGAGATAACTTTATCAATAGTGTTTAAGTAAACTTTGAAACCTATTCCAAAAGCGAATAGGCTGATTTATAAAAAAAGAATGCTATGCAAAAAGAAATCATGAATGAGCTTTTAAATCTAAAATCGATGCTGGCTAAATTGATTGGCACTTCTGATTTATCAGCCGAGAATCAATTCTCTGATGAAGCAATAAATCGAGCAGCAAAAGAATTTCAAAAATTATTTATAGAAAGGGAAGAGTGGATAAATGATAGCCAAATAGCCCGCTATATCAAAGGCGCAGGATGGAATGCAGGAAAGTTTATTCGAGAAGAATTCCAGCTATCTCGTTTTTATAGAAAGGCACACACTTACTATTATTACAAAAAAGACATAATTGCAATAGGAAATGAATTGAAGAAGAGGAACGTTGACTTAAATCGATATATGGAACTAAAATCGGATCAAGCAGATTTTAAAAAAAAGATTTCCTCCTTTTCCCAAAATAGAGCTAAGAAGAAACTATATTCAATACCAAGCGATTTAAGAGACATTTCCACATCCCTCCCGCCTAAACCATCAATAGAAACTATTCGGGACGATTTGAACCAGTTAAAGAAAGAGTTTTTTCAGTACAAACTGTCCAATTACATTGATGTTTATAAAGGCAATCATGCGATGATGAAACGAGCCTACTATTTCGATAAGTATTTAGACCCAGAATTAAAGAAACGTAGTAAGAAATGGTGTGAGAATTTTAACTACGCAAATGAAGCACTAACTATATTAGGGAAAAAAGAAACGTTTCCTCCAGTAAAGGAAGAAGAAATGATACAATTATAATTACGATTTTTTCTTCTTTTCTATTTTTAAAACTTCAGATTCAAGATACATTGCCTTTTTGCGGCCCTTAACTAATTGTGGCTTTACTACTCCTTCGTTGATTGCCCTCAAAAAAACAGCGTTACTAACGCCAATCATTTTCATTGCACCTTCCTTTGTTAACAATTGGTCTTGTTGCATTGCAATCTTGATCTCTTCTTTTATCACGGTTCGCAATTTTTCAAAAAAATCGTCCATGCTAATTCGGTGCAGTAAAATTGTTTCCATTTTTAATATTTTAAGGAAGATAAAGATAGGTACCTTGGCGTAAGAAGTCGCAGCTGATGCCTTATGGTAATAACCTATTGCCAGCTTTGATCTAGATGCTTAGTACAGAACTTTTTATTGTAATTCTTTTATTTTTTCTTTCGCCCGTACTTTATCATTAATGAAGTGCAGTCAACAATCACAAGAATTAAATTGAAAACTTCAGTGTTCATTAATTTCAAGTTATATTGCAGTGAAGTTCATTTGAAATATCACCAGCACAAACAGTCTGACGATTCGCTAGTTTTCAAAAATTATTTGCCTTATTCAAACATAATAATCACCATCGTATCATAGACTTCCAATCACTAATTTTTCTTACATATCTTAAAAAGAAATAGCTATTTATCTCTTGCATTAAACATAAAAGGAATGCCATGAAGTAGTTTAAAATTTAGCTTCAGTATTTTTTACTATACTAACAGATATATTTTGATATTCGTGTAATCACGTTAAAAAAACCTCCCCAAATGAGGAGGTCAATATCTATTTACGATAAGTAGTAGAATATTATCTGTATTTTTTGGATTATTTATTGTTATTGCAGCTATGCCGCTTTGTGATATAGTCCATGTTCGAGTCTGACAACCTTACCCATCTTTTGTAAATCATTCAACCACTTTTCTGCAGTTGGCTTTTTTATTCCCAAACCGTTGCTAACACCAAGGAACTCTGATTTTTGAAATTTCTCTGTAGGAAGACTTTCGAATAGCATTTTCTTCCTTCCGATTATTGAACTATTTTGTTCCTGAACCGTTGTTTCATATACAACTTTTACATGGTTTAACAACGTGCCAACGATTAAGAGTGCAGCCCGGTGATCACGATCATCTATTACTATTTTTTCAGGGAAGGCAGAATTTTCTTCATACGATCGAACTGCCGTAAGGATCATCGCAATTTTATAATACATAACACAAGTCCGGCGTATATTGGCAATCAAATCATCGCCATATTCAGAATAGAATTCTCTTAATCTTTCAGAAAAATAATTATAAATTTCAATACGTTGCATTTCCGAGAGCGATACAGTACTGATAGAACTCTTCTCATTCGCGATATACATGGCAAGCAACTTCTTAGCAGCTTCGTCGAAGACAGGCTCCAAACAATCATTTTCGTTTGAAAATAAATCTTTCCAAACAACTTCACTTTTGAAATAATATATTAAGAACCGGCTATATAAGCCGCTGTCAATGTTGCCAATTATTTTTATTAACTGGCTTGGTGTGGTGCTTAAGACCAATGAAAGAAAGCACTTTTCGATTACAAAGCTTTCTATTTTCACCTTTCTGTTAACTGACAACGATTCTCCTTCAAATGATTTTAATAATATATTGAGATAGTTAGACCAGTCATTCTTAAACATTTGCCCAAGTGTGCCACCTTCGCTATCATATATCACCCCAATGTTTCTGTTATCGCGCATTTGAGTTGCAAGAGCAATGTTTGAAGAATCAGAACCGATATAGAATTTCTTTTCCACTGGCGGTTCTATTCCAGGTTTACATCCTGCTTCAACAAATTCATTAAAAGCTCTTTTATACTCTTCAGACAAATACCTGTCGATTTCTTTTCCAAGCGCCTCTGCCCACTTCATTTGTCCTTTGCCAGATGAGGGAGGTGCTACAAAGATTTGAAACAGATTTAATGCTTTTGACGAACGGTCATAGATTCCCTTTACATTAGGAAACGATGAACTTAAAACGCCTAACGAAGAAAGCATCACTAAATCTTGTTCCACTCCTGTCGAAAAATGTGAAGTAATGTCTTTAATGAAATCTGGCAGCAGAGTATAAACTTCGGTCGGAATCGTCATTAGCGAATTAGAACTTACATCACTTATTGATTTAACCTGAATACCACTTGAATTTTCACTTTGGTCTTCCGCATGAACAACATTGTTCTTCTCGTATCTTGGATCCGTTGACCATGTATTAAACTGTTCGGCGTTTTTGTAAGCGCTCTTTATAGTGCTCGTGATCCGTGCTTCAGGCAAAGTACTCCAATCAAGCCTTTTACTTAATTCTTCCATCGGCAGCCCATAACGGTTGCAAGCGCTCGCCAGTTGGTAAATGAAATTATTCCTGTTACCTTCTTTATATTCCTGTCTCTTCTCAGTAAATTTTAGGCCTGCATCGTACTGATGCTGAAAGTAGGTATTCCCCTTTTTTTCTGAATTGACATTAATTTTTTCTGCTTTTGAGATCGGAGTAATCACCGGAAAAACATCACTATCCGGATAGTGATAAACATTCGGATCATAAGACATGAACATTAATCGGCTTATGTCACTTGTTTTCTCATCAAACTTCTGCTCTGTAAGTTTTGAATAATGTTTTAAAACTTGCTTATAGGCATCAGTATGATAATTTGAGCCTGAGCTGACTTTTACTAAGATTTTTAAACCGAGACCACTTGGTGAAATAAAAACTGCATAAGTGTAATTGCAATTGGCAATCACTTCTTTTAGAGAAGCAATTTTTTCCAGTGCTACATCATCTAAATCCAAGCAAACCATTTGCGAGTAGTCAACAAGTTTATCTGCTGTCCTGCCACCCCGGAATATACCAGAAGGAATTATAGCTGGCAATTTTTTCTTTAGTTCGTCAGCCTCTTCCTTTTTACCTTCCTTAAACAGTTTTCGAATAGGTTCAATCTGCTTTCTCATCGCTTCTCCGGTCAATCCCTTTATCAATCTGCTTTCATTACATAACTTATTAGTCAAACCAAAGTGTTCAACAACACTGAATTTTATCATTTCCATTATGCAGCAGTTTTTGAGGTTAAAAAATAATTATCTACTTGTTGATCAGTGCTAGCACAACTGTTGACTGGATTTTGCCGTAAGTAAGCAATAGCATCTTCTCGATCAATGTAAATTTTTTTACCACCGGGCCTGTAAAATTTGATTTTTCTCTCACGTGTTAATTTATAACCGTGATCTTCTGAGATGTCTGCATACTTGCAGAACTGTTGTAGTGAAAACACTTCTTTGTTGGTGAGAAGAGATTCTTCGATCTCTTGTTTGATCTCCAACAACACATTTAAAATTTGTTCCATTTTTTTAATTTTTAGAACATGAATAAAATTGTTCGAAAAACTTTGGAATTTGGAGAGCCAAACTTTTCAAGTTTCGCGAGGCAGATGTTATTTACATAGCAATTCTTTATGCAATAGCATTTACCACTTTACGAGAAATTGAGTTGAGTTTGTGTTGTGTTGTGAAGAGCTACCTCGTCGATAGCAATTTTATAAAACTGATTCTAATAAATCAGGTTCGCTTGTAATAATAAATCATCATTTTTTATCTGCAAAATATTTAGGGGCCTCCGTGAAATTCTTTAACTTTTTATAAGGCTATTTTCTTTTGGTTTCATTCAATCATGAAGCAATTAATTGTGGAATTTTGTTCGCTGCTTTAATCTTATTGATGTCTAACACTTTTGTATAGATCATTGTTGTTTTCAAATTTGAGTGGCCGAGTAAATCGCGAATAGTATTGATATCTGTTCCCATTGATAATTGAAGGCACGCATAAGAATGACGACCATTATGTAGCGTTATATCTTTATTGATGCCAGCATCTTTGACAAACTTTTTTAAAATATTATTATTGTGAGAACTGTATTTGAAATTTGGAAAAATGTTTTCTGAGGCTTCAACTCTTTCACCCAACATTTCAACAACATGATTAGCTATTGGTAGAATTTCCGCTTTCTTGGTTTTCTTTTGTGTATACTGAATACTATAACCATCTTGTTCGCTGTATCTTATGTTATCCCATTTTAAATTTTTCAAATCGGAACAACGCAGTCCTGTTAAGGCACTCACTAGTAACATCTTTTTCATTATTGGCAGTTTGCATTCTGTTTTAGCCAGTTTTTGCAATTCTTCAAATGTCAAGAACTGTCTATGAGTACTCTGTTCACTTATACATTTCACTCTCATTGCAGGATTTTCTTTTATCATCTTTTCTTTAAAAGCAACTCTTAATGCAGCTCTTACTTTATTAAAATACGAAGCTGCAGAGTTTTGATTAAGTTTTGTTAATGATTTACCTTTCCTTACTTTACATGATAATAGATATTCTCTAAAAGCTTCAAGAAACCTCTCGTCAACAGTTTCCAATGGTAATGCTTTTCCTTCGATAAAATCAACGAGATGGCCATAGGTAGATAACCAGTTGCCATAATTTCCAATCGACTCTTTTTTATCAACCAACGTTTTGAAGTATGCGACAAAACAAATACGAGATTTTATTTTACTTACAAAGCCATGAGCTGAAGTCTGGTCATCCAACATTTTTTTTGCTTTAATCGTTTCTGCAAGTTGCCACGTCTGTTTGTTATGGTCTTTCTGAATCTGATTCTTTGGCTTATCATAAAGAAAAAGATCAAGCCATTCGTATTCTCGCTTTTGATTTGGGCCAAAATGATACATAAGATATAGACTTACTTTTACTGATCTTCCTTTCTCAAGATTTTCTTTCGATAATTTGCCTTTTCTTTTTAATAGATAAATTTTCATGTTTTTTGATGTTTTTGTTCACTAATCTGTACACAACTTCCGATCTATGCTTCGCTTAAACAACAGTAAATCCTTTGTGGTAGCGCAATTGAAGAGCTTTAAAATTTGAACGTCACTTTCCAGCTAATAAAGTACACCTTAAATTCTCCCAAAAAATGACTAACCTCTACTGGTTAATATCAATTTGGTTTTTCGGTTGACCCTTCTCATCCTCGGTTGCATTTAATTTCTTGTTTTTATTTCATTTTTTTCTATTATCAGTTGTTTTTTTCATTTCACATAGTATTTTTGATTTTCCTTAATGATGTAAAACTAAAGACAAGAAACTTATGTTAGCTCTTGCGTTTAATACTCAACATATATGTAGAGTACAATCAAAATATTCAAACTATGTCAAGAGAAATAAATGAAGAATACTTAAAAGCTTTTGCAAAACGCTTTAAAGAACTTAGAAAAGAAAAAGGACTAACGTTACAAGAGGTTGGGAAAGAAAAAGGATTGGATTTAGCAACCGTACAAAGAATTGAAAAAAGTTCACAAAATGTAACAATTGGTATGCTGCTTAAATTAGCAAGGGGGTTAAAAATTCATCCCAAAGAATTATTTGATTTTGACCATTCAGAGTTTTTATAATAAATAACTTATTAAAATCAATCTGTTCCATTTGTATCCTCCTGCACCTATTAAATTGGTTATAAGGATATTTGCGTTAATTTATTCAGACAAAAAATGTGGCTGTGATGATATAATTTTCATTACAGTTATTATTCCCTTAATTAAGCCTTTGTGAGTATTATTCCCACCTGCTTATATAATCAGATTAGTAAGCTCCTTTTAACGTAGCTTTTTTGAAAAAAAGTAAATATTGCAATGCAACTAAATGCAAATCTTTTTCATTGGTATGTTTCCGGCAATATTTTCAAAATAGCCACGGCCAAAAAGTGCAGGAATTTGATTTCAGTTCTTTTGATTGTGATAAAAAAGCATTCAGATTTATTCAAATTATCATTGATATTTTAAGAACAAACTTGCCTCTGCAAATTTGTTGTTTCATAAGTTTTGTAATCCGAGATAACAATACAAACTTTTGTTATCGTAGTTCCTTCATCATGGACTCATTTCAAAAATTAAATTTTCCAATACTTTTGTGATCAAAATTTAAGCATGGACTTTTATTTTATCTTGGGAGTAATAATATCAATCCTATTGGCATATTGGGGTATTTGGCAGGGGAATAAAAGCAAGACAAAACCGCAATTATATTTGATTAATCAGAACACCATACCACTAATAAGTACCTTTAAAGAAAATTTCGAAACGCTTGATCTATCAAATTACAAATTACCATTTAATGCAAATCAGTATTATTATCGAGGTACGATAATTAACTCAGGCAATACTGATATTTATAGAAACATAATACTTCAACCGTTGAAGATATCTTTTCCAAATGATTTCAAAATAATCAGTTATAAACTTGGACAAAAAACTTCAGAGTTAAACATTGAAATCAAACAAGAGAATCAAAGCATTATTTTACAATGGGATATTCTAAAACCGCTGGAGCATTTTACTTTTGAATTAATTATTGAATCAATACAAAATTTTCCGATTTATGAACTCCCATATAAAATAAAGATTGATTCAAGAATTGCGGATTTAGACTCCATAAAAAAAACAAATATTGGTTATTTAAAAGGCATTAAAAAGAATTTTTTTTCTGAATCTTTACCCACCTATTTATTTGTAGTATTATTAGCTTCAACTTCATTTTTAATTTTGCTATTGGGAATAGAATCATTTTATACGGGAACCGGCAAGCTTGATTATTCTTTAGTTAATAAACAAAGTAAAAACCCTGTTGAATTGGAATATTACAACACAGACAGTCTAATATTAAAAGAAAATAAAGATGTAAAAATCATAGCGCGTAAGAATTTAGATAACAATGTAGGTTTAATATCTAAAGTAACTATAATAAAAAATCGATATTTCCTTATTTTACTTTCTGCATTAGCTCTTGTATTTTTTATTTTTCGCATAATCTCAATGGTAAGAAACGACATAAGAAATGTTCATCTCAAAAGAATTCTAGTATCATTGTCAAAATAAAATCACCCTCTCTTCCAGTGAAAAATTACATAAGACAATTGAAAGCTAATCTAATTTGCCAACCGCTCAAATAAATACAGTTAACTCAACAAGCCTCTTTTCGCGCAGATTACAGTTAAGCAATCGGCGATGCAAAGCCGTTGCTAAATTGCGTGACAGTTAAAAATTGATTTAATGAGTGTGATTTTCTATTAGCCTTGGAATTAAACATCTTCTTGTTTGAAAATTTTAAAGAATTCATTTTTACACAATGTTCGTTATCAAATAGTACAAATCCTATAAATCATATTAATACTACAAATATTATTATACCTTTCATGCATATTATTATAGGAATACTGCACAACCGAAAAGGAAAATTATAAAGTTGCATCTATAGGGAAAAGTAAAATTTTATTGAAATTATTTAATTTTCTATCTGGTGGAAATCAAACATCCACTTCTTTCCAGCCTTACGTGCTTTTACTTTTCCAGCCAACGTCCATCTTCTCAATGTGAGTGGTGAAATATTAAGCAACACAGCTGCCTCTTTCAATGTCAAATTCTGTTTAGCTTGGATTGCTTTTATCTCTTCTTCTCTAATAAAAGCTTTAGGCTGTCGCTTAATATCAGTTTTTAACTGTGCCTGGGCTATCTTATCGTTTTTAATTTTAACCTTATAAAATCGCTTTGCACATTCGTCTGAACAGCATTTAGTTGTCGTTGTTTTTGCAATGAATTCATTGTTGCAATACTCGCAGATTTTTACAATTCTAATTTTACTACTCATAGTATTTGTGCGATTTAGATGATTTAATGTATCATTTCGTATCATACCGTATCATTGAGTATTGTTGCGTATCAATTTTTACGATTTGACAACCTAAATTCCCCACTTTATAAAGTAGTAACCAAATTAACAAAAAGAAAAAGCATACTAAAGGCTAATAAAAGCATAGTAAAAGCAGATGTCACTTTTCTAACTGCGTAGGAATGAGACTAAAAGCGAGTAAAACAATACTAAGAACAACAATAAAATGTGCTGGTCATTTTCCAATACAAAACTTGCTAAATATATAATCCAGCCGGTCTTCATTCGTTACTTCTCCCGTAATTTCTCCCAAATAATAAAGACACCTTCTGATATCTGGCGCCAGCAAATCGCCGGAGATACGATTTTCCAAACCACTTTTAATTTCCTGCAAACTTTTTGCAACTTCTGTAAGCGCAGCATAATGTCGCGCATTGGTTATGATCACATTTTCTGTATTCAAACCTGAACCTGCTGCCATCATAAATAATGCTTCTTTCAATTGATCAATTCCAATATTTTCTTTCGCAGAAATTATGATCTCATTTTTTGCAAAAGATGATTCTCTTTTAAAAACATCTGCTTTGTTGGCGACTGAAATTACATTTGAATTTTGTTCTTTGATTTCTTCTACAACTTTCGAAAGTTCTTCTTCATTTAATTCATTCACATCATACAAATACAAAACAATATCGGCCTGCTTAATTTTTTCTTTACTTTTCACAACACCCATGTTTTCTATAATATCCTGCGAATGTTCGCGGATTCCGGCTGTATCTATCAATCTGAAAAGTATTCCGTTGATATTGATCGTTTCTTCAATTGTGTCTCGCGTGGTTCCGGCGATATCACTCACAATCGCCCGATTTTCATTCAGCAAAGTGTTGAGCAAAGTTGATTTACCCGCATTCGGTTTTCCAACGATTGCCACGCTCACTCCATTTTTGATCACATTACCAAGCTTGAAAGATTCCAATAATTGATTGACCGTTGATTCAATATTTTGTATCAATAAAGAGAATTGATGCCGGTCGGCAAATTCCACATCTTCTTCACTGAAATCCAGTTCCAATTCTATTAATGCAGAAAATTTAATCAGTTCTTCGCGCAATTGTATTAGGATACTTGAAAAACCGCCACGCATATTTTTCAAAGCAGCGTTCTGGGAAGCCCGGGTGTTGCTGGCTATCAGATCTCCTACTGCTTCTGCCTGCGTGAGATCTAATTTTTTATTCAAAAAAGCTCTTTGAGTAAACTCACCAGGCTTTGCCAGCCTTGCACCATTTCTGATCAAAGCATCCAAAACCTGTTGCTGAACAAATGGCGAACCATGGCAACTGATTTCAATTACATCTTCACCAGTGTAGGAAGCAGGTTTTTTAAATAAACTGATCACTACTTCATCCAGAATATTTTTTTCCTCTTTCAAATAACCAACATGAAGTGTATTTGCCGGTTGTTCTTTCAGATTTTTTGAAGAAAAAAGTTTTTGAACAATATCATATGCCTCATCTCCGCTCAATCGTAAAACACCAATGGCACCAATGCCCGCAGGAGTCGCAATTGCAGCAATGGTATCATCCCAACCAGATAGTTTACTGCCTGGATGAATATTTTTAAGTCTTGCCATTTTAAATGTTTAATGATAATAATTTTAACCTCGTGAGCGTTTCCAGCATTCTATTGCAGTAAACGAACAAAATTATCTCTTTTTCATTCTCATTATTTCGCCTTCCAGCTATTATTGCTTTCAAATTTATCAGGAATAAATTCATTTCCCAATTCAATTTGCGCAATCGAAGAAAATGGCTTTGAAACCACGAATGTTTTTTCTTTATCTCCATTTTTCCAAACTTCTGCTGTATATTTTTCAATTGATCTTTTTCCATCTGTTGAAAAAATAGTTAAGTAGATCGGAACCGGTAAGCCTCCTTTATTTTCAATCGTAATTTTAAAATTGTTTTTATCCTTTTCTACTTTTTTAATAGAAAGATCAGGATATTCCCAACCAAAAAACCAACGGTTCCAAAACCAATTCAAATTTTGCCCACTGGCATTATTAAAACTGTAAAAGAAATCATACGGAGTCGGATGTTTTCCATGCCAGTCGTTCATGTATTGATGCAGCGATTTGAAATAAATTTCATCGCCCAACAGATTCTGCAAAACATAATAACATAATCCTCCTTTTCCATAAGAATTTGCAGCGTAGGCAGCGCTGCTATATTCTTTCGTGTTAGTGATCAAAGGAACATATTGATCTGTTCCGGAGATCTGCTCATAACGCGTTTTGCTGAAAATTCCTTCATCTTCCGGTTCTCCCATTTTTGGCGAAAGAACCGATTCGCCAATCGTTGCCCAGCCTTCATCCATCCATGCATATTGTGTTTCATTAATTCCCATAAAAAATGGAAAATAAGAATGAAAAATTTCGTGCGTAGTAAGTTGCACAGCATCTTTATGAGTTGGCGTTGGATTGTCATTTACCATCATCGGATATTCCATTTGATCGGTGCCATCAAAGACAGTGATATGAGGAAATGGAAACGGATATTTTGGGTAATAATGACTGGTAAGATAAACAGTCTGATGCGCCTGGTTGGCCACATCAAAATAATCTTTGTGACTTTTGTTATAAGCCGCTTCTGCAACGGTTCTTCGACCTGTTGAAGAATCTACCAGCACCGAACTTGCATCCCACAAATAATGGTCGCTTAATGCAAACGCAAAATCTGTAACATTTGTTGCAGAAAATTTCCAAATACCGGCTGCGTCATTTTTAAAAACATCCTTTTTAAAATAATCAGTTGAATCAATCACATGAATAATAGTTGTATCAAGTGAAGCAGATTTTATTTTATCCAAAATATTTTTACTAAAATTATCTTCGGCATTTTGTCTTTCCCCTGTAGCCCAAATCACATAATTTTTTGGAACAGAAATTTCTACATCAAAATTTCCGAAATCGTTATAAAATTCCTGCGAACCGTTGTAACTCCATGTGTCCCAACCATCTACGTCATCATACACAGCGAGGCGCGGAAAAAAATAAGCAATAAAATAAGAAGTGCTGTCAACCATTCCTGTGCGAACCGGCGAGCCAGTATTTACTTTATAATGCCAGCTGATCTCAAAATTTGTTTTGGTATGCGGCAAAACGGATTGTGATGGACGAATATAAAGAAGCGTATTTCTCATAAGTGCTTTTTTTCGATCCTTGAAATTCGAAATATTTTCTTCGCCAATTCTGAAAGACTCAATTTGTACACCGTCATTCAAGTCTTTTTCAGCAATATCACTTTCACGCTCCACACCTTTTTTATAAAGGTTAGGATAGAGGCGAATGATCACTTCCTTTAAAGTATCAGGACTATTATTTTCATAAGAAATGGTTTCACTTCCCTTTAGCAATTGAGTTGAAGGGTCAAAACTCACTTTGATATTGTAATTCGCAAAATTTTGCCAGTAATCTTTTCCCGGTTTTCCTGAATCAGTGCGGGTTTGATTTTTATAAGCGTTTTGAATATTGGTGGTGGTGAATAATTGCTGGGCTTGTATAGGACTTATTGAGAAAAAAATTATCGGAACTAAAAAAGAAAAGAATGGTTTCATACAATAGCGATTGATATTCGGTAAAAATAGCAAAACATATTATTAGCGTTATAACATTTGATCTAAATCGAACAACTCGATGGTTTAAAAGTAAAAAAACGAATAATAAGTTTATTTACTGTCCCTAATCAAGTTCGAAATTTACTTATCGAATTTGCTGGCTTCCGTTTCCATAATATCACTAAAGAATTTTAATGCTCTTATTAACTTTCTGCCATACTGTCGCAATTTTTTAATTTGTTATCTTTGCCGCCCTAAGAAATTTAAATGGAAATGTTGGAATTAACTCTTAATAAAACTCACGACGAAAGCAGGCAGGGAAAAGCTTTTGCACCAAAACATATTGTCAATAATCCTTTTACAAAAAAATTCTATATAGAAAGTTATGGCTGTGCAATGAACTTTGCTGACAGTGAAGTGGTTGCGTCTATTTTGCAGGAAAAAGGTTTTGGAATTACTTCTCAATTTGAAGAAGCGGATATGATCTTTATCAACACATGTTCTATTCGCGAAAAAGCGGAAGCCACTGTGAGAAAAAGATTGACAGAATTCAGAAAAATGAAAAAACACAATCCAGGTTTACTGGTCGGTGTCTTAGGCTGCATGGCAGAAAGATTGAAATCAAAATTTTTAGAAGAAGAAAAACTGGTGGATATTGTTGTTGGCCCTGATGCCTATCGTTCTTTGCCTGCCTTGATTGATGAAGCCGAAAGCGGACAAAAAGGAGTCAACGTTTTATTGAGCCGTGAAGAGACGTATGGTGATATTTCTCCGATAAGATTGAATAGCAATGGCGTTACCGCTTTTGTAAGCATTATGCGCGGCTGCAATAATATGTGTTCTTTTTGTGTGGTCCCATTTACGCGAGGCCGCGAACGCAGTCGCGATGCGGATTCTGTGATAAAAGAATGTGCTGACTTATACAATGAAGGTTATCGCGAAGTAACTTTATTAGGCCAAAATGTAGATAGTTATCAATGGGTAAATGCAGCAGATAATTCAGTTGTTTCGTTTGCCAGTTTGCTGGAAAAAGTTGCGCAAATTTCTCCGTTGCTTCGCGTAAGATTTTCTACCTCTCATCCAAAAGATATTACTGATGACGTGTTGTTCACTATCAAGAAATACGACAACATTTGCAAATACATTCATCTTCCTGTACAAAGCGGAAGCAGCAGGATTTTGCAAATGATGAACCGGACTTATACCCGCGAGTGGTACATTGCGAAAGTAGACCGGATCAGGGAAATCCTTCCCGGATGCGGACTTTCAACTGATTCGATTACAGGTTTTTGTTCTGAAACAGAAGAAGATCATAAAGAAACTTTAAGTCTTTATGAATATTGCGAATACGATCTTGCTTATATGTATTTTTATTCAGAAAGACCGGGAACATTGGCGCAGAGGAGATTTCCGGATGACGTGCCATTGGAAACCAAGAAAAGAAGATTGCAGGAAATCGTTGATCTTCATCGTATTCATTCTTTAAAAAGCATGGAAAGAGATTTGGGAAAAACATTTAAAATATTAATTGAAGGAAATTCCAGAAAAAGTGATCAGCATTGGGCAGGAAGAACCGATCATAATAAAATGGTCGTTTTTCCTAAAGAAGGAGATTTGAGAAAAGGTGATTATGTAGATGTTGAAGTAGAAAGTTGCACGGCAGGCACTTTGATTGGAAAAATAAAATAAACATTTTATTGAGAGATATTGAAAAAATAAAAAACTAATGGATCAACAGGCAATAAAAAACAGGTTTGGAATTATAGGAAATTCACCGGGACTGATGCATGCTTTGGATGTAGCGATCCAGGTAGCCAATACGGATTTGAGTGTTTTAATCAATGGAGAAAGTGGTGTTGGAAAAGAAGTTTTTTCTCATATTATTCATTCTCTTTCTGCAAGGAAGCACAATCCATTCATAGCGGTAAACTGCGGTGCAATTCCTGAAGGAACAATTGATTCAGAACTGTTTGGTCATGAAAAAGGTTCTTTTACAGGAGCAGTGGAAAGCAGGAAAGGTTATTTTGAAACGGTGAACAGCGGCACTATTTTTTTAGACGAAATTGGTGAACTTCCTTTAGGCACCCAGGCGCGTTTGTTGCGTGTGCTTGAGGCTGGAGAATATATTCGTGTTGGTTCTTCAAAAGTGCAGAAAACAGATGTAAGAGTGATTGCGGCAACGAACAAAGATTTGTTGGAATACACACATACAGGAAGGTTTCGTGAAGATTTGTACTATCGCTTAAATACAGTACCAATAAGGGTTCCGGCATTGCGTGACCGCAAAGAAGACATTCCGTTATTGTTTAGAAAATTTGCTGTGGATTTTGCAGAAAGATATAAATCCCCGCCGGTGCAGCTAAGCGATGATGCTAAAATTGTTTTAGAAAATTATCCATGGCCGGGAAACGTTCGTGAATTAAAAAATATCGCAGAGCAGATGTCTGTTCTGTCAAAAGACAAAGTGATCAGCTCAGATGAAGTGAGAAGATTTTTGCCTGATACCAATTTCACCAGGTTGCCTGTTTTGGCAAGTCAACAACAAGGAACCAATCAAAAAGAATTCGCAAACGAAAGAGAAATTCTTTACAAATTATTTTTTGATGTAAAAAAAGATGTGACCGAATTGAAGAGAATGTTTTTTGATGTAATGCAAAATCCGTCGATGATGAATGATCATCATTTCAGAAACGAACCGATGCTAAATGATTTTCATGCTGAACCACATCATCCTGCGATAACATCCGGGCAGCCTGTAGTTTTAAATAATAATAACAACAACAAAATCGATGAGCACCAGGAAGTGGAAGAATCTTTAAGCATCATGGATGCGGAAAAAGATCTGATCATTAAGGCATTGAAAAAACACCGCGGGAAAAGAAGAGATGCATCCACCGACCTTGGCATCAGCGAAAGAACTTTGTATAGAAAATTGAAAGAGTATAATATCAATGAATGATTTAATTATTGAATTACTCAATTATTGTTCAATACGAAATCAATAAATGAACTAAGAGCGTCAAAGTCCTCATAATTTAATAATGCAATAATCTAATAATTTAATAATGGTCCAACACAAATCAACCATAAAACTTTTTGCATTGCTTAGCTTTCTTTTAATCACTTTCAGCTTTGCTACGTGCAAGTATTCTTTTAAGGACACCGGTGCTATTCCGGCAGATATCAAAACTTTCAGAGTCAATTTATTTGAAAATAAGGCGCGGTACGTAAACCCTACAATTGCTCCTCAATTAACTGAAAAATTGCGGCAGAAAATTATTAGTCAGACAAGGCTTCGCGAAACAAAAAATGATGATGCCAATTATGACATCAGTGGATATGTTTCTGACTATAGCGTTACTACAAGTGGAATTGCGGGTCAGCAGGCTGGAACCAATAGGTTAAATGTTACATTCCACCTGATCTTCAAAAATACTGTTGATCCTGATCCGGCAAAAAGTTTTGACGCAGATCTTACTACCAATTATGATTTTCCTGCAAGCCAAACTTTGCAGCAGGCAGAAAGCAATCAGATGGATAAAATTCTCAAGAACGTTACCGATGCTATCTTTAATAAAATATTTTCAAACTGGTAATTAAGAAAACTGATGAACACAGCAACGAATTATGCGGCGGATTTTTATTCAAAAACTGATAATAGTATTGAAGTTTTGAAAAAAAATGTTGAAGATTTCCCGGCAAGTGCTGTTGCGCGTTTTTTGCTTTTGTATCATTATAAAATCAACAATCATCCGGATTTTGAAAGTCTCGCAAAACAAACGGCTCCTTACCTGAGTAATTCATTTTGGATGGAATACCAGCTTTTTCAGGCCGAGAATTTTACTGAAAATAATTTGGAACAATTTTCTGATTCCCGCAATGCAGTTACAGAAGAAATTTCTCTCGAAGAAGCTGAAAAAGAATTTCCTTACAGTGAAAAGCCGGAAGAAGTAGTTCCTGAATCAAACAACCACGTTGCAGCAGAAGCTTTATCAGTAAACGAAGTTTTAGAAGAAATTCCTAAAAAGACGGAGGAAGAAAATGAGGAATTAATTTCAGCAAAAAATACAGAAGAAGAATTACCGGCTCCAGTAAACGAGGAAATAATTCCAATTTCTATTTTGGAAAATAAAAATGTTGATGAAGATGAACAAAAAAATGAAAATGAAGCAGCACCCGATTCAACAATAATTTCTGAGGAAGAAGAAAAAAATAACGATTCTTTAAAAGAGGCCGAGGAAGAAAAAACTGATGAAGAAAACTCGGTTGATCAGATAAAAATTCCTGATGTTCAGGAAAACCATTCGCACGAAGAACAAACAGATCAACGAGTTTTTTCAGAAGAAGATGAAGAAGAATTGATTCCGTTTGAACCTCTTCACACCGTTGATTATTTTGCTTCACAAGGAATCAAAATCAGCGAGGAAGCGCTAAATGATCATTTAGGTAAACAGGTAAAAAGCTTTACTGCGTGGCTGAAAAGTATGAAAAAGCTTCATCCAGGTAAACTTCCGGAACAAAACGAAGTAATTGAAAGACTTATACAGGCTTCATCAGAATCTTCCAACCAAAATGCTAATGTGCTTACCGAGGCGATGGCAGAGGTTTTGATAAAGCAGGGAAAGCAGGAAAAAGCGATAGAAATGTATCAAAAATTAAGTTTGCTTAATCCCTCAAAAAGCGCGTACTTTGCAGCCAAAATTGAAAGTTTAAAAACAGTTTAATATGTTAGTGGTCTTCATAATTATTATCATTTTAGCATCCATTATTTTGGGAATTATTGTGCTGATACAAAATCCAAAAGGTGGCGGTCTTTCTTCATCTTTAGGCGGTTTCAGTAATCAGTTGATGGGCGTAAAACAAACTACAGATGTTCTTGAAAAAGGCACCTGGCTTTTTGCAGCTATCATCGGGGTGATGTGTCTTACTTCTACTTTGTTTATACCAAAAGCAGGAGGTACCAATTCAAGAGATAATCTTATTAATGAAGCACCGGTTGGAACTCCGTTGGCACCTCAGCAAAATACCACAGTTCCAATGCCCTCCAGTCAGCAGGCAACACCTCCGGCCTCAACTCCCACAAAATAATTGATCAAAATATTCTTCGCCCTGTCTCAAAAAAAGACAGGGCTTTTTTATGATTTTTTAATTTTCAAAAAGCAGGAAAAGATTTACTTTCAATAAGAATTTGATTTGATGCGCAAACTTTTTTTATACATTTTTCTGATCATTATCCTTGCCCTCGCCTATTGCGGATGGAGCATTTTTGGACCGACGATCAATAATCCTGAAAAGAAATTTCTTTACATTAAAACCGGCAGCAACTATCAGGAAGTAAAAGATTCTTTGATAAAAAATAACATGATCTCAAGCGGTTTTTGGTTCGATAAAATTGCTGATTTTGCTGATTATCCTCAAAAAGTTAAAGCCGGAAAATATAAAGTAAAAGATGGAGTGAGTTTGTATCATTTGATAAAAATGTTGCGCTCGGGCAAGCAGGTTGCGGTTAATTTAGTGATCACAAAGCTCAGAACCAAAGAAGATCTTGCAAAAAAAATTGCTTCACTTTTTGAAACTGATTCTTTAAAAGCAATTCATTTTTTGAACAATAATGATTCGCTTCGGCAATTTGATGTTGACAGCAATACGGTGATGACAGATGTAATTCCAGATACGTACACTTACACCTGGAATACTTCAATGAAAAATATTTTTAAAAAATTGTATGACCAGGAGCAGAAATTTTGGAATCCGGAAAGAGTGCAAAAAGCAGAACGGCTACAACTTACGCCGAAACAGGTTTATACATTGGCTTCTATTGTTGAAGAAGAAACGAACAAACAGGAAGATAAAGGGAAAATTGCAAGCGTTTATATGAATCGTTTAAAAAAAGGAATGAAACTGGCTGCAGATCCAACAGTAAAATTTGCGATGAAGGATTTTGGGTTGAAAAGAATTTATGAAAAATACCTTCAATTTCCTTCTCCTTACAATACCTATCTGAACACAGGATTGCCTCCCGGCCCCATTTGTACACCATCGGTAAAAACAATTGACGCGGTTTTAAATTCTCCTGAAACTGATTATTTATTTTTTGTTGCACGTTCTGATTTTTCAGGTTATTCTGATTTTTCTTCTACTTATCAGCAACATCAGGTGAATGCAAAAGCATATCAACAGGCGTTAGACAGTTTGATAAAATCAAGAGTAGAAAATCCATAAATAAAAAACAGTACTTTAGATTTAAAAAGATAAACGGATTTTAAAAAGACGAAAAGTTTTGAGCACAAAAAAAAATCTCTTCACGCGTCCCATAAAATACCTTATAAGAAAAAGTAAGAAATGGGCGCCTCCGGGCTTCCAGGGAATGACTTTGTATGCAGTAATGAGAAATTTTGTGAAGGATTTTAATATGCCAGATTTCACGGAAAAAGCATCAGCCATCTCCTACAATTTTATCATGTCCGTTCCTACTTCGTGCTTATTTCTTTTTACATTAATTCCTAATCTTCCGTTCATTTCCAAAAGAGGAATTAAATTCCAATTGCATGGATTGATCCACGATATCATTCCTTCAAGAACCTATAATGCAGGACTGATACAATTTGTAGATAGTTTTATTGACGGTTCAAAGATCGGAATGATCTCTTCAACATTCATCCTCTCACTTTTTTTTGCTTCAGGCGCTGTTATGGGATTGATGCGTTCTTTCAACAAAAATTATGTAGGATTTGAAAGAGTTCGTGGTTTAAAAAAAAGATGGGAAGCGATCAAATTAACGATGATGCTTTTTGGCTTATTGCTGATGTGTCTTCTGCTATTATTGCTTCAAAGAAGTATGTTAAAATGGTTGGGAATTCAAAATGTAGATTTGAGAAACCTGATCATGTATGGGAAATGGATCTTTATTGTAGGTTTGATTTTTTCCTCTTACGCATTTATTTACCGGTATGCACCTTCAACAACAAGAAGGTGGAATCTTGTTTCGCCAGGCGCCGTCGTTGCTACATTTTTATCCATTCTGGTAACGATAGGATTTACTGCTTTTGTAAATAATTTTGGGCGCTACAATATTCTTTATGGATCGATTGGAACGATCATGGTGATCATGATCATGATCTTCCTGAACTCGCTGGTGGTACTGATAGGCTTTGAAATTAATTTGAGCATCAACACATTAAAAACGATTGCTGAAACGAAGCAGGAAAGAAAAATGAATTAATTGTTGGTTTACTGATCGTTATTCAATTGATCGAAAACCCTGTTTACTTTTACGAAACGTGGAATAAAATAAGAATTCATTCCTGAAATGATCACTCCCCTGCTTTCTGAAGCATGAATAAATTTTACATCGCCATTTTTATTTTCTGTAATCAGTCCCATGTGCCCAACTATTCCGCTTTTTGCATCACTCCCTGTAAACAAAATAATATCGCCTGGCTTGCTATCTTTCAAAGAAACTTCCTCGCCTGCATTGGTAAAATCAACAGAAACTCTTGGAACCGAAATATTGAAATGATTGAACACATAATTGATAAAACCAGAGCAATCAAAACCTTTTTGTTTGTCCATTGAACCGTATCTGTATTTTATACCAATAAGTGTTTCTGCAAATGAAATTACATCATCAGGGGAAACATTTTTAGTATCAATGATTCGGCCGGGAACTTTTTTCTTGATCACAACAACGCTCTTAACTTCAGGAGGGGCAGGCTCTTCAGCCTTTTTGAATTTTCGCGAAGCACTGCAACCAGTTAGAATGATGATGAAAATAATAAAGCTAAAAAGAGAAATTGATTTCATGGAGAATTAAAGAATTATATGGATTTTCAGCGGTTCAATTTACAAAATTCATTTGCAAATTCTTCATAAAATTAGCGGTTGATTTCAATTGCCGAAAGTTACAATTTTTGCGTTTTCCTCATTCTAAAGTAATTTCGCACGGTTTCTAAAAAACATTTTTTCAAAAACAAATTCACATAAATTATGGCATACGACGTAATAGTTTTAGGCAGTGGACCAGGCGGTTATCCTGCAGCAATCAGGGCTTCTCAATTAGGGAAAAAAGTAGCGATTGTAGAACGCGAAAGTCTTGGCGGCATTTGTCTCAACTGGGGATGCATTCCTACTAAAGCATTGTTGAAAAGCGCGCAGGTAATGGAATACGCCAATCATTCAAAAGATTATGGAGTGGAAGTAAGTGATGCCAAACCAAACTTCGAAAGCATGATCAAACGAAGCAGAGGTGTTGCTGATAAAATGAATAAAGGCGTTACATTTTTGATGAAAAAAAATAAAATTGATGTGGTGATGGGAACCGGGAAATTAATTTCTCCGACAAAACTGGAAGTAACTTCTGCTGATGGAAAGAAACAAGCACTTGAAGCAAAAAATATTGTCATCGCTACCGGGGCAAGAGCGAGAGAACTGCCTACGATGAAATTGGACGGTAAGAAAATTATCGAATACCGTAAAGCAATGAGCCTTGAGAAACAACCAAAGTCTATGATCGTTGTTGGCTCCGGCGCCATCGGTACTGAGTTTGCATATTTTTATAACAGCATTGGAACAAAAGTTACGCTGATCGAATTTTTGCCAAAAACAGTTCCTGTTGAAGATGAGGAGGTTTCTAAAGAACATGAAAAAAGTTTTAGAAAACAAGGCATTACCGTGATGACCAACAGCGAAGTAACGAGCGTGGATACAAGCGGCAACGGCGTAAAAGCAAAAGTAAAAACCAAGGATGGTGAATTAACGATAGAAGCAGAAATACTTTTAAGTGCAGTAGGAATTGTGGCCAATATTGAAAATATCGGTTTGGAAGAATTAGGAATTAAGACAGAAAAAGGAAGGATTGTTGTTAATCAATATCAGCAAACAAATGTTCCGGGAGTTTATGCAATCGGTGATTGCACTCCTCATCAGGCTTTAGCTCATAAAGCAACGAAAGAAGGCATCAATGCAGCAGAACATCTTGCAGGCAAAAATCCTGAACCAATTGATTACAACAACGTTCCCGGATGTACTTATTGCTCTCCGGAAATTGCATCAGTTGGCTACACAGAAAAAGCTGCAAAGGAAGCCGGTTATGAATTAAAAGTTGGAAAATTTCCTTTCATAGCGAGCGGAAAGGCAACAGCAGCAGGTGCTACAGAAGGTTTTGTAAAAATTATTTACGACGCAAAATATGGTGAACTTCTTGGTTGCCACATGATCGGTTACAATGTTACCGAAGTAATTGCAGAAGTAGTTGTTGCCAGAAAATTAGAAACAACCGCACACGAAATATTAAATGCCATTCATCCGCATCCAACCATCAGCGAAGCCGTAAAAGAAGCTACAGCAGTAGCTTATGGGGAAGCGACGGATATTTAATCGTTTGATGTTAAATATAATCAGAACTATAAATTAGGAATGTGAATTTTTAATTTATAGTTCTTTTTTCCCTGGTATTAAAGATCGGACGCTCATTTTTAAAAATCGTTTTTAATTTAAGCGATGAAGAAATAAAGAGATTCTTATTTCCCTCAAACCTTTGCCACCGCGTCTTCTCCGTACATCTGGTCTCTGTACTTTAAAGACGGAGAAGGAATCAATTCTCCCAATCCAAGCTGCGGCCATTTTTTATCAACTGATGCAATGGTTGCATTATCAGCGATAATGATATTCGGCCAGTCCCGGTGAAAATTGTCAAACTCTTTGGTCTTCAATGTGCCATCAAATCCAATGCAGGCAACATATTCATTTCGGTTTTCTGATAAATATTTCTTTGAAATAAAATGATCACGCTTCGGATCAAGATTGTTGCAAAATCGCCAAAGTGCCGCAGGCAGATCATTTACATCAACGGTATGTTCAACATACAATATCATTTTAATTCCTTCAATGATCCTCATTTCACAAATCGCTTCATGCAATTTTTTCACATGATCTTTTTTATTTTTCTCAACCGAAATTATCAAACACGAAATTTCTTTTTCAATTAAAGAACCATTAACTGCTTTTATTTCAGGAAAAATATTTTTCAATTCATCGGTAGAATTGACTGCATACCGGGCAGGCACAGACGAAAATTGTTCATCTTTTTCTTCTTCAAATTTAAAGGTTCCGTCAATGCACATTTTGCCCCCAAAACCCATTTTGCTGCAGCTGTGATCCAGTACATCCATTGGCCCCTGTGAAAAATAAATATCAGTGGACGGATTCAGATTTTTAAAAACTTCTCTTGCAACATTTAAATAATTGTTTAGCTTAAATACGCCAGAGCTCGCATGGGCAGAAGGTCTTGGAGATACAACTACTAAAATTTTATTAAACATCATTTGCCCTGCGCCCCACATCGCGTTCATTACTTTTTGCGCCTGGCCTGCATAATCTTTTTGAATTTTCGCAATTACCAAATTATGAAAAACGCCTTCAACCGGCATTTCCATATCAAGTATTTCCGGAACCAATGTCATTTTTATTGGTGCTAAAAAAATTCGCTCTGTTGCTTTTCCAAGCCATGCATCTTCCTGTGGTGGAATGCCGACGATGGTTGCAGGGTACACCGCATTTTTTTTATGAGTGATTGCAGTGATATGAAATTTTGGGTACCAGTCAGGCAAAGAATAATAACCGGTATGATCACCAAACGGACCTTCCCATACCAACTCATCTTCGGGATCTACATATCCTTCAATAATGAAATCTGCATCAGCGGGAACTTCTACTTCCGGTTGCGAAATACATTTCACTAACTCAACTTTTTTCTTCCTCAAAAATCCTGCTAGCATGTATTCATCAACGTTTTCGGGCAAAGGGGCAGTAGCAGAATATGCATAAACAGGATCACCACCAAGTGCAACCGCAACCGGCATTTTCTTTTTCAGTTTTTTATATTCATTAAAATGCTTTGCCGAAACTTTATGTTTGTGCCAATGCATACCCGTTAGTTTTGGTCCAAAAATCTGCATCCGATACATTCCTACATTTCGTGAATTGGTATTAGGATCTTTTGTATGAATAATGGGCAGCGTTACAAAGGGGCCGCCATCTTTTGGCCAGCAGGTAATCACCGGAAGTTTGGTGATGTCAGGTTCAGGCATAATGATCTGCTGACATTCTCCTCTCCCGCTAACCACTTTCGGCATCCAGCTGGCGAACTGATTCAGCTTTGGCAATAACTTTAATTTCTCAATAATATTTTCTTTCGGAGAGGAAAGCAAGTGAAATAAATTTTCGATCTCTTTGGCAGTGTCATTTAAATCATTCACGCCAAGAGCAAGGCACATTCTTTTTTCGCTTCCATAGGCATTCATCAAAACAGGAAAATCATAACCGGTATTTTCAAAAAGCAATGCTTTTCCGCCATTAGGGCTTTTGCTGATTCGGTCAGTAATTTCAGCCATTTCAAGCCGCGGATCAACATATTCTTTGATGCGAATCAGTTCATTTTCTTTTTCAAGAATATCAATAAATTCCTGTAAATTTTTGTATGCCATCCAGCAAAGATAATTAAGGTAACAGATCGCCAAAAAGTAGAAAATAAATTGTCTGTTTATTTAATTTTTAAATGAACAAATAAATAATATCTTTTTCTTTTTAGACTCTTGTTTGATTTATTTTTTTGGAACAAAAAATGTAGTGCTTTTTAATCTGTCAGTTCTTATTTTTGATTTCAAACCTTCTTTATGAATAAAATAATTTACATCTTCTTTATTTCTTTATTTCATTTTTATATTCCTTCTGTTCAGGCACAGGATCAAGTTGCTTTATCTAATTCATTTTCTTCTACAAAAGATTTATATGAATCAAATAAATTTGAAACAGATGATGAAGATGAGCATTATCTGAAACCCACTGCATTCATCATTCCCGGTAGTTTTTTGATTTATTCAGGATTAAAACCTTTTGTGGATGACATTGGAAAATTAGATAACCGGATCATGGCGAACATACAAAAGAATTATCCAAATTTTCACACTAACGCAGCTGATTATTTAATGTGGGTGCCGTCTGCCTCGGTTTATGCAATGGATGCCTTGAAAGTAAAAACGAAACATACTTTTAAACAACATTTAATCCTTGATGCGGGATCAATTTTGATCACCGGAGGAATTGGATACGGAATGAGATTGATTTCAAAACATATAGATGCTTACAATGAAAACGGGACAAAATTTCCTTCAGGGCATGCAGCTAATGCATTTCGCGGAGCGGAAATCGTTCACCAGGAATTAAAAGATCAAAGCCTGGTTTTAAGCTATAGCGGCTATGTTGTTGCCACCGGTGTTGGATTATTAAGAATTTACAACAAAAATCATCTTCTTACGGAAGTGCTCGCGGGCGCGGGTTTAGGCATTCTTTCTACCAAACTAACTTATTGGATTTTTCACAAAACAGGCCTGGATCAGTAACAAAAAATTTCAGTTTTATTTTTTCGTACAAGCATCCTTGTTATGTACCAAAAAAGTTATTGGAGAAATGGTTTCATTTCACTACCCAATATTTGAAATGATATTTAGAAGTTTTATCTTGCTAAAGTGAAAGGGAAAGAGTGCAAATGATTATCTGTAAATGTTTGTATGAAAAATATTAAAATCATTGAAGTTCCGAGTGAAATTGGCGCGGGCACGCGTGGCGCAAGTTTGGGAGTGGACGCTATTAAAATCGCGGCGCTGGATTTCATGAGTAACTTTTTTGTTCATTTTCCTTCAGAAAAAATTGAAACAGAAAACCGTTTATTATTCGAGCCCATTTACTCTCCTTATGCAAAAAGAATTAATGGCGTTTTAACGATGTATGATCGCGTTGCAAAAGCAGTAAAAGAAACAATAAAGAATAATTTTTTTCCAGTTGTCATTAGCGGCGATCATAGTACTGCAGGAGGAACGATTGCGGGAATAAAACTTGCCAAACCCGATTCCCGTTTAGGCGTTATCTGGATCGATGCTCATGCAGATCTGCACACTCCTTTTACTACACCTTCCGGAAATCTTCATGGAATGCCCCTTTCAGCGTCTATTGGAGAAGACAACCGGGAAAGTAAAATGCATGAGCCTGATGAAAAAACTATTAAAGAATGGAATGCATTAAAAAACTTTGGAAAAATAAATCCGAAAATTTTACCGGAAGATATCGTCTTTATTTCGCTTCGTGATTTTGAAAAAGAAGAAAAACACCTGATTGATAAATATGGAATGAAAGTAATTTCTACCAATGAATTAAGAAGAAAAGGACCTGAAAATGTAGTACGGGCTGCTTTGAGATTTCTGAATGAATGCACTGATATTTATGTAAGCTTTGATGTAGATTGCCTGGATTCGTCAATATCAAAAGGCACCGGAACTCCTGTTGGTAATGGATTACGTGAAAGAGAAGCGGAAGACCTGGTAAGTAAATTTATGCAGAACAGAAAAATCTGCTGCTTTGAAATCACTGAAGTAAATCCCACACTTGACAAAGAAAACCTGATGGCAGAAATCGCTTTTAATATTCTTCAAAGAAGTGTAAATGTTTTGATGATGTATTAATCAGTTAATTCAAAGCCCGGAGGGGACCTCATTTTTCTGCCTGTATTTTTTCAATGACGGGTCCAAAGAAATCGCATTATCACAAAGTTTCTGGCCTTTTTCTTTATCTCCTAATTTTTGAAAGGTCATTCCTGCCATGAATAATGTCGGTGCATCTTTTGGATTTATCTCTAAAACTTTCGTAAAATACTCAAGTGCTTCATTATATTTCTTCGTGTCATACATTGCATAAGCGATGTTGTTCAGTAATTCACGATTATTCGGCTTTCGTTCTAATACGATCTTCAATGTTTTAATTCCATTTTCTGTATCGCCGGAATAAAGTTGTGCGAATCCATAATTTTCATAAAAATCATTGGTTTTATTATATCCATTATCTGCTGCCATGTGAAAATATTTCAAGGCATTTTTATAATCATTCACATTGTAATAGATCAATCCCAATTCATACATCCATTGATTATTTTTTTGAAGATCAATCGATTTTTGAAAATAGGAAATAGCATTTTGAAAATTGTCCAATTCAAGATAGATTCGACCTAAAGTATAGTCTACATCAGCATCCTGTTGATTTTGGAGTAAAGCTACTTTTAAATACTTTTCTGCTTTTCCGTAATCTTCCAGGTTGTAATAACTCATTCCAAGAATACGGGAAGTATTATTGCAGTTCAAACATTTTTCAGCAAGCTCTATTGCTTTCTGAAACTGATGGTTATTAAAAGACAACATTGCTAATTCGTTGATGACTTCATTATTTTTTGGATCAAGCTCATTGGCTTTTTCAAAATTTTCATAGGCTTTTCCAAGCACTCGCATGGAAAGATTGGCTTTTCCATTTCCAATATATGCTTCTGTAAAATTTGGATTAAAATGAATGGCTTTTTCAAAATTGCCGGAAGCGACAGCATAAAGTTTTGCAGCATTTGCCTGTATTCCTTTATTAAAATAAAACTGGGCGCTGTCTTTATTTTGACAAAAAGAAAATTGTGCAATTAAAATTCCGGATAAGATAAAAGCGACGGATTTCATGTAATTGAATTTCTAAAAAACTACTGAAGTACTATCGCACTTAACGCCGGAAGATTTAGTTTTATTTCAAACAATTTGTTTTTTTTATCCACAGCGGTTGTTTCAATTTGTTGGTCTGTAAATTTTCCGGTTCCCCAATATTTTGCGTCGTCGCTGCAAAAGATTTGCTTCCATGAATTTTTACCGGGAACATTTATTTTCCAATCATATCTTTCTACAGGAGTCATATTCAATACGATGAGCACATCATCTTTTCTTCTTTTTCCTTTTCGCATGTAAGACATTACGCATTCATTTCTGTGATTGAGATCGATCCATTCAAAACCCTTTGGATCAAACTGGCACTCATAAAGAGCCGGATGCGAAGTGTATAATTTATTTAGGTCACTAAGACAATCCTGCAATTTTTGATGAGGTTCGTATTGCAATAATTTCCAGTCGAGTTCTGTGCTAAAATTCCATTCGGATGTTTGCCCGAATTCGTTTCCCATGAAAAGTAATTTGCCTCCGGGATGCGTGTACATATAAGAATATAAAGTGCGCAGGTTCGCAAATTTTTGCCATTCGTCGCCGGGCATTTTATAGATCATCGGCGATTTTCCATGAACAACTTCATCATGACTCAAAGGAAGGATAAAATTTTCATCATAAAAATACATCATGCTGAAGGTGAATTTATTTTGAAAATCTTTCCTGAACAGAGGATCTATTTTAAAATAATCAAGCGTATCATGCATCCAGCCCATCATCCATTTCATTCCAAACCCTAGTCCACCAGATGTGGTAAATCCCGTAATTTCCGGCCAGTCTGTTGCCTCTTCAGCAATCATTTGAACATCCGGAAAATCGCGGTAAACCATTTCATTCAAACTTTTAATAAATGCAATCGCTTCAATGTTTCCATTTCCTCCAAATTCATTGGCTGTCCACTCACCTTCTTCTCTTGAATAATCGAGCCGAAGCATGGAACTTACTGCATCTACACGCATTCCGTCAATGTGAAATTTATCAAACCAAAATCTTGCATTACTGATCAAAAAGGATCTTACTTCTCCTCTCGCATAATTAAAAATGTATGAATTCCAATCGGGATGAAAACCTTTTTGCATGTCAGCATATTCATAAGTGTGCGTACCGTCAAACATAAATAATCCGTGAGCATCCGCAGGAAAATGAGAAGGTACCCAATCGAGAATAACGCCGATATTTTCATTGTGAAACGTTTCGATCATTTCCATAAGATCTTCGGGTATTCCAAAGCGTGATGTTGCTGCAAAATATCCTGTGCCCTGGTATCCCCAACTTGCATCATAAGGATATTCCATCACCGGCATGAGTTCCACATGAGTGAAGCCCATTTTTTTTACATAAGGAACCAAAAGCTCAGTGATTTTTTTGTAGGAATTAAATGAATCTTTATCAAAAGGATTTGGTTTCATCCAGCTTCCCAGATGCACTTCATAAATACTCCATGGCGCTCTAAGTGAGTTGTATTTTTTTCGTGTATGCATCCATGTTATGTCATTCCATTCGTACTGAAGATTTTTTGTTTTAGATGAGGTTGCAGGACGAAGTTCCCAATGATTAGCAAAAGGATCGCCCTTAAATAATTTAGCTCCCTTATAGCCTACAATATAATATTTATAGTTTTCGTATTCTTTGACATACGGAATGAATCCTTCCCAAATTCCTGATTTATCAAGACGAACAAATAACGGATGCATTTGCGTATTCCATTGATTAAAATCTCCTACAACACTTACCATTGTTGCGTTTGGCGCCCATACTGCAAAATAATAGCCATGTGTATTCAATACTTTCAAAGCGTGAGATCCAAACTTTTTATACAGGCTGTAATTGGTTCCGTTTTGGAAATTGCGAATGTCTTCATCATTAAATAATGAATAATTCCAAACGGATTTGGAAGCATCAACAAAATTTGCCTGTTCGTATGGAATATTTGTAGCCATACTGCAATTTACAATTTTCGCTTATGCTTTTTTGCATGCAGCTGAAGTGGTTGATTTTTATTTGAAAAAAAATCATTTACATAATGAACAGTAAATAAAGAAATAATAACTATTCATAATTTTCCTTAACATAGTTTTATGACGAAACATTACAATTTAATGATAATGATAAGACATATTTGCAACAACATTTATCCAAAAGCTAATGAGAAAATCTATCCCTTTTTTAATCGCAATGTATTTATTCCCTCAAATTGTCTTTTGTCAGAGTGGCGGCATTAAAGGAAAACTTGCAGATTCTTCCAGCATTGAAAAGCCCGCAAATGCTGTCATTGCTATTTTAAATCAAAAAGATTCTACGCTGGTAACATTTTCGCGAAGCGATAAAAATGGAAATTTTGAAATTAGCAATTTAGATTCCGGTCATTATGTTGTTTTAATTACTTATCCAAAATATGGGGATTTTGTAGATCATATTCAATTGAAGCCAAACGAAAATCTGGATTTGAAAACGGTTTATCTCACACAAAAAGCAAAACTTTTGCAGGAGATTGTGATCAAACAGGCGGCGATGCGATTGAAAGGAGATACAACAGAATATAATGCGGATAGTTATGAAGTGAAACCAAATGCAACTGTTGAAGACCTGTTGAAACAACTACCGGGAATACAGGTTGATAAAGATGGAAAAATCACGGCGCAGGGACAGCAAGTTCAAAAAGTGTTGGTAGACGGTGATGAATTTTTTAGTGATGATCCGACAGTAGCCACGCGAAATCTAAGAGCTGACGCAGTTTCAAAAGTGCAGGTATTCGACAAGAAAAGCGATCAGGCTGAATTTACGGGAATTGACGACGGAAACACTACCAAAACTTTGAATCTGAAATTAAAAGACAATGCAAAGCATGGATATTTTGGAAAACTTTCTGCGGGCGTTTCTGATAAATATTATAACGGGCAGGCACTTATCAATGCGTTTAAAGGAAAAAGAAAATTAGCTGCCTTTGCAATTGCGAGCAGCACCGATGCAACAGGATTGAATTTTCAGGATCAACAAAATTATGGCTTCCAGTCAGGAAATATGCAGGTGATGGAAGGTGGAGGAATTATGATCACTTCCAATTCTTCCGATGATTTGGGAACTCAAAACTATTATGGGCAGGGACTTCCTGAAAGTGTGAAAGCGGGTTTACATTTTTCCAATAAATGGGGAGAGAATGATAAATACAATTTAGGTGGAAATTATTTGTTTAATAAACTGGCTGTGAGAAGTGCCGGAAATACTTACACACAAAATATTCTTGCTGATTCCGTTTTTTATAATCGTGAATCTGCTGATACTCACTCAGACAGAAACCGTCATTCCGTTGCAGGAACTGCAGATATTCAAATCGATTCATCTTCTTCTGTAAGAGTTACTGCTAACGGCTTTACAGGAACTTCTCAAAACTCAAGCAGCTATCAATCAAAAGCATTAAGCGAAGAAAACAATCTTGTAAACAGCAGCCTCAGAAACACTTCAGGCAAAGGCGATAATTCTTCATTCAATGCAAATGCATTATGGAGAAAAAAATTCAAAAAGAAAGGAAGAACACTTTCTGTAAATTTTGAAGAAAAATATAATGCCACCAACAGCAATGGTTTTTTAAACAACATTTCTGACTTTTATGATTCAACCGGAAATATCATTAAAAAAGATTCGACTGATCAAAACAAAGTTAATGGCAACACTTCTAATGTTGCAGGCATAAGAGGAACTTATACAGAACCTTTGTCAAAAAAATCTTTCCTTGAATTTAATTATTCCTATTACAACAACAGCAGCACGCAAAAAAGACTGAGTTATAATAAAGATTTAGGCGGTAAATATTCTGACCTGGTAGATTCTTTAAGTAATGAATTCAAATACATTTATAATACTCATAGCGCAGGAATCAATTATCGTTTTAATGATAAGAAAATCAATTTTTCTTTCGGTGGAAATATCGCCAACACTGCATTTCAGCAAACTGATCTTGTAAAAGATACCACGCGTAAATACAGCTATTACAATCTGGCTCCTCAGGCTAATTTCTCTTACAAATTCAATCCTTATAGTGGAATCAGATTTAATTATAATGGCAATACGCAGCAACCAACGATTGATCAATTGCAGCCATTAAAAAACAATGAAGATCCTCTGAATATTATTGTAGGAAATCCATCATTGAAACAGGAATTTCAAAACAGGTTCAATCTTAGTTTCAATAATTTCAAAGTATTGTCGGAACGTTCGATCTATATTGGTTCCTATTTCACTTTTACCAACAACGATATCAGTAGCACCTATACCGTTGATGATTTTGGAAAACGAACTACAAAATACATCAACGTTAATGGCAATTATAACTTTGGGGTTTATGGAGGTTATTACATTAAAATTCCAAAAACGAAGTTGCGTACCTATTTAAGGACCAATCTGTATTTTTCTAACAATAATAATTTCATCAATGGATTGAAGAATTTAACAAAGAGCCAAAATTATTCGCCCACTGTCGGAATGAGTTATTACAAAGAAGAAAAATACAATTTCGATGTATCCTTCACTCCTTCTTACTCAAAATCAACTTCCAGTATCAGTTCTGTAGCAAGTACGCATTACTGGACTTACGATTATTCACTCAATGGAAGTATTTATCCTGTAAAAAAGCTGGAAATAGGATCTGATATTGATTTTAATCTGAGGCAAAAATTGAGTGCTTTTGATCAGAATAATGATGTAATTCTTTGGAATGCATATATCGAAAAGAAATTTTTGAAGAAAGATGCGCTTACTATTCGCGCCAGCATCAATGATATTCTCAATCAGAATAAAGGCTATAGCAGAAACATACAGCCCAATTCAATTGTTGAAAAACACTACCTTACTTTTCAGCGTTACGGTTTGATCACTATCACCTGGAATTTTAATAACAAAGGCGGGGCCGGAGCTCCAAAATCTATGTTCTAAATTTTTATCATGAAAACAATATTTATAGCAATCTTTTTATTCTGTGCGCAAAGTTTATCGGCGCAAACAAAATTTATTTCAAAAGGAAAAATCGAATTTGAAAGACGAACGAATGTATGGGCCGATTTGAAAGGAAGCCTGGCAGAACAAATAAAAAAAGTAACACCGCAATATCAATCCTACTTCTTCAATTATGAATTTGATGGCAGTAAATCTATTTATCAGCCCGGAAGAGAGTCTGATGCCAAACCTGGATTTTTCGGCTCTCCGGCTACTGATAACGAGGTTTACAGTGATTTTTCAACAGGAAAAACTATCGCTCATAAAAACGTTTTTGAAAAATCATTTTTGATTGAAGACAGTTTGCGACATGCAACATGGAAGATCACCAACGACTTCAGGGAAATTGCCGGATTCAATTGCCGGAGAGCAACAACGATCATTATGGATTCTGTTTTTGTAGTTGCTTTTTACACAGATGAAATTACTATCCCGGGTGGCCCTGAAAGTTTTAATGGTTTACCAGGAATGATATTGGGTCTCGTTATTAATCGCTTGCATACCACATGGTATGCAACAAAAGTTGAAGTGAACGGTGTCAATGAAAAAGATATTGTTCCTCCCCAAAAAGGAAAAGTAACGACGAATGCAGAATTGATGGAAACGTTAAAAAAATCATTATCCGATTGGGGTGATTACGCCAACAGAAATATTTGGGCGATTATGATTTAGATTTTTCAAAAAAATATTTTTTTAACCATTAAGGAGTTAGAAATTTCTTCACAATTCTTAACTCCTTTTTCATTTTGTTGTGGCATATATATTGTGATTTTGCTGTAAATTTTTTAAAGATGAATATACAGCAAATCGTACTCGCAAGCAGACCCAAAGGCTTGCCAACAAAGGAAAATTTCAGAACTGAAAGTCTTCAGCTTCCCGGTTTACAAACCGGTGAAGTTTTAATAAAATCAAAATATTTTTCTGTTGATCCATATATGCGTGGAAAAATGAATGATGTAAAATCGTACACGCCTCCTTACCAGGTGAATGCAGCAATATATGGAGGAGGAATTGGTGAAGTGATAGAAAGTGAATCAGAAAATTTTAATAAAGGCGATATCGTAAGAGGCAGCTTTCCCTGGGCAACAGAAGCTGTCGTTGATTCAAAATCTCTTATGAAAATTGATACTACGATTGCACCAGCTACTTTTTATCTTGGCATTCTTGGGATGCCTGGTTTGACTGCCTATTTTGGATTGCTTTATATCGGCAAACCAATTCCCGGTGATACAGTTGTCATATCAGGAGCAGCCGGTTCTGTGGGAATTGTTGTTGGTCAAATTGCAAAATTAAAAGCAAGCAGAGTTGTGGGAATTGCAGGAAGTGATGCAAAAATAAAAATGCTGAAAAATGAATTTCATTTTGATGAAGTTATCAATTATAAAACTACTTCTGACATCAATAAAGCTATCAAAGATGCCTGTCCTAATGGAGTCGATATTTATTTCGACAATGTTGGTGGAACAATTTCTGATGCAGTAATTGCTAATATTAATTTTCATGCGAGAATCGTTTTGTGTGGACAAATTTCTTTATACAATTCGGCTCAAACACCCGTTGGTCCAAGATTACAACCGATGCTTCTCACCAGAAGCGCTTTGATGCAGGGATTTATTGTAGCAGATTTTCAGAAAAACTTTAGTGAAGGAATTGAACAATTGGCGCAATGGATAAAAGAAAATAAACTGGAATATAAAGAAACGATCATCGAAGGTTTCGATAAATTACCCGATGCCTTTTTAGGACTTTTCTCAGGGGAAAATATTGGAAAAATGATTGTGAAAGTTAAGCAGTAAACAAAGAAATACGATTGATTCTTATTTTGTCATACTGCAAAAACGAAAATGACAGATAACAGTAATGTACAAACGAATATAAAAACAGGTATTGTTTGCAGTCATAGGTAACGATTAAATTCAATTCTTACAATTTTACAATTATTTTTCTAACTCCCAAACGCCGCTCTCCATTGGCTTTAAAATGAAATCAGCAATTGGTTTTACTTCACCTGTTATTACATTTTTCATTTTTGTAAAGCCATCCAATCTTTCAGAATAATTTTTTACAGCAATAGTTAATTCTTCTTTTGCGGTATTTAAAACAGTCATAATTGTTTGTTTACTATCGTAGCGAAAGAAAACATATTCGCCTTTTTCAGGAGCAAACTGCATCAGCTTTCCACTGGTGATTGCAGAAGAATTTTTTCTGAAATTGGCAAGTTTGGCAATGTATGACCAGATTCTTTCTTCCTTCGCAGTTCGTCCTGCAGCAGTAAATTTATTTAAAGAATCAGAAGCCCAGCCGCCTGGAAAATCTTTTCTTACATAACCATCATTTGGTGACGTAAATCCGGTCATCCCTACTTCATCTCCATAATACAGTTCAGGAATGCCACGACAAGTGAAAAGCCAGGCCAGTGCTGCTTTGTATTTCATTTCATCTTCTCCAACAACAGAATAAAATCTTGAAAGATCATGATTATCTAAAAAAATCACATTGCGCATCGGATCTTTATAAACAAAATCCTGTGCAAGTGTGGTGTACATTTCATTAATGCCATCGGTCCACCCAAAATCTTTTGTCATTGCATCTGTGATCGCCCATAAAGTTTGAAAATCAGTTGGCGCCTGAAGATTGCTTTTATAAGGAATATTGTATTTGTTTTGCACAAAATAACTTTGATTGATTACACCATGAACCCATGTTTCTCCAAACATTGTTATGTTCGGATATTCATCCATTAAAGCTTTATTGCAGCGATTCATAAAATCAAGATCGTTATAAGCATAAGTATCAATGCGCCATCCATCAATTCCAAATTCTTCAACTGTCCAGATAGCATGCTGAATTAAAAAATTCGCAACAAATGGATTCTCCTGATTGAGATCTGGCATTGATCGCGTAAACCATCCGTCACTCATTTTCTTTTTCTCTACTTCGCTTGCATGAGGATCAAAAAGTACCTGGTCCTTGAAATTTGTGTTCGTATAAGTTGGCCATTGATGTAACCAATCTTTCATCGGCGGATCTAGCACTGTAAAATGATAACTACCCACATGATTATAAACCGCATCCTGGATGATTTTCATGTGCCTCGAATGTGCATCATCAATCAAATTTTGATACGCTTTTTTTCCACCGATCCTTGGATCTATTTTATAATGATTGGTAAATGCATAACCATGCTCTGTACGATTTGGCATGTCATTTTCAATAACAGGATTCAGCCAAAGTGTAGTAACACCAAGGCTTTTCAGATAATCGAGGTGATTTTCAATTCCTTTCAGATCGCCGCCATGGCGTGCATAAACTGAATCACGATCCAGGCTTTGATCCCGCATTCCCGGAATACGATCATTAGTTGTATCGCCATTACTGAAACGATCCGGCATGATGAGATAAATAAAGTCTTTGGAAGTTACACCTTGTGCAAAAGCAGTTCCATTTCCTGTTCTTTTTTGCTTTAATTGAAAAGCGATAACTGTATATTTTGTTCTTTCACTCAATTCTATTTTCATCGTTCCAGGCTTTGCAGCAGGAGAAATATTTATATCCAAAAAAACATAATTTTTGTTTTCAACCTTATTTACTTTTTCAAGTTTTACACCCGGATAATTTATTTTGAATGTATCACCATTACCAATACCATTTCCATGGATCATGATCTGAACTTTGTTCCATTTCATTCCTACCCACCAGTTGGTTGGATAACAGTTGTAAGAATTATTTTGTGCAGAAAGGTTACAGAAAAAGCAAAAAGTAAGAATTAAAAAGAGAGCGATTTTTTTCATGAGATATTTTATAGGAATTTGCTAAATAACGTTTTTAATTAACTTTCTGCCAAATGATATTCCATTACCGGTTCCACTTTCTCATCTTTATCTACTACAATTACATTCATAATTCCTCCCACAGCCATACAAATACCACCAATGACTAACGCATAAATCGCTTGTTCATGAAAAATATCTTTGATCACAAATCCCATCACGAAGGAAGCAACCAATTGTGGAATTACAATAAAAAAATTAAATACTCCCATGTAAAATCCCATTTTAGCGGGAGGCAAAGCGCCAGCTAAAATGGCGTAAGGCATCGTTAAGGTAGAGGCCCATGCAAGCCCGATTGCGATCATTGGCACTAAAAGAATTTGCGGCGATTTGATATAGATCATTGAAACCAGGCCGATACCACCAATGATCAGGCAAACCAGGTGAGTAAATTTCCTTCCGATTTTTTTTGCAAGAAGCGGAAGAAGAAATGCAGCAACTGCAGAAATAGCGCTGTAAACGGTAAACATTACGCCAACCCAATCTCCCGCATCCTGGTAAGCTTTGGAAGTAGCGTCTATTGTTCCATAAGCATTTTGTGCTATCGCGGGAGTAGAATAAAGCCACATACAATAAAAACCAACCCATGTAAAAAACTGAACCACTGCAAGCTGTGCCATTGTTTTTGGCATTGAAAAAATTCCTTTGGTTATTTCTTTTATCGCAATTACAAGACCTTTTGACTGAGCTTTTTCCTTTTTCCATTCTTCAATATTTTCAGGAGGAAGTTCATCAGAAGTGATGACTGTCCACAAAACCGAAACAAAGAAAACTACAGCGCCAATGTAGAAAGAATATTTTACCGAATCCCCTATTTGTCCTGCGGGAGCGGTGTTGCTGATATGAAAAACATTGGTAAAAATATAAGGAAGCAAAGAAGCAATAACGGCTCCAAGACCGATAAAAAACGTCTGTGTAGCAAAGCCGGTAGTTCTTTGTGCAGAAGTAAGTTTATCTCCAACAAACGCACGAAAAGGTTCCATTGAAATATTGATAGAAGCATCCAGAACCCACAGCAGAACAGCGGCCACCCAAAGCATTGTTGATTGCGGCATTAAAAAAAGCGCGATAGACGCAAGCACGGCACCGATAAAAAAGAAAGGTCTTCTTCTTCCCCATTTGCGATGCCATGTCCGGTCGCTCATATAACCAATGATTGGTTGCACAAGCAATCCGGTTAGTGGCGCTGCGATCCACAAAAATCCAATCTTGTCAATCTCTGCACCGAGGGTTTGAAAAATACGCGAAACATTCGCGTTTTGCAAAGCAAAGCCAAATTGAATCCCGAAAAATCCGAAACTCATATTTACAATTTGTTTGAAAGTAAGGCGATGTTTTGGAACAGGATGAAGTGATGACATAGCAATGGTTTAGTAAATGATGTAAAAATTACACTTTGATAAAAATACAGGAATTTCTGATGAAAGAATTTTTTTGGGAAAATAAATTGAGTGAGGAAAAATAAAGCAGTGAATAAAGAAATAAATAGTTTTTCTTTTTCCTTTTTTAATTTTTAGAACCAACGTCACATACTTGTAGAAGTAATTTTTGCAGTAAAGAAAGAAATAAAGAAACTTTTTATTTTTCCTTTTGAAACCTTGATGTACAAATTTCAGTTCCGAATTCTCCTCCAACTATTCTTCCTACCCAATCACAAATCCATCCGGAACCACAGCGCCTTTTTTCACTACCACCACTCCATCTTTTACTGTGTATAATTCCTGATCGTTGTTTTGCAAATGCATACCACCATTGATTCTTACGTTGTTTCCGATCCTTACATTTTTATCGATCACCGCGTTATTGATGTAACAATTATCGCCGATGCCAAGTTTGGGAATCCGCCGTTCTTCATCATAACTCATGTCTTCAATCGTTTCATAATAATCGCTTCCCATAATATAAGCACGGAAAATTTTAGTTCCATAACCGATTCGTGTTCTGATGCCAATCACACAATTTTCTAATCTTTCTGCATGAATGATGCATCCATCACCGGCAATAGTATTCAGCAATGAGCTTCCGCTGATCTTTGCGGGTGGCAACATACGGGGACGTGTATAAACTTTTTGTTCATTATGAAAAAGATTGAATGGAGGCAGCTCTTGTGTAAGCGCGAGATTAGCTTCAAAGAAAGAAGAAATATTTCCAATGTCTGTCCAATAGCCGCTGTATTGATAACTGAATACATGATGATCTTTGATCGCAAAAGGAATGATCTCTTTTCCAAAATCAGTAGAGTCTTTTTTCTGATTTTCCAGCAGATCGATGAGCACCTCTTTTTTGAACAAATAAATACCCATAGAAGCAAGGTAATTTCTTCCCAACTTTTGCATGTCTTCACTTGTTTCGCTCACCCAATCAGGCAAAAGATCCAATCCGGGTTTTTCGATAAAAGAAGTGATCCGGTTTTGATCATCTGACTTTAAAATTCCGAATTCAGTAGCTTCTTTTTGTGTAACAGGAATCGTCGCAATCGTAATATCGGCGCCTTCTTTAGCGTGTGTGCGAAACATATTGCCAAAATCCATTTGATACAACTGGTCGCCGGATAAGATCAAAACATGATCGTATTCCAACACGGTAAGATAGCGCAACGATTGCCGCACCGCATCAGCCGTTCCCTGGAACCATTCAGAACTTTCGGGCGTTTGTTCCGCAGCGAGAATATCTACAAATCCACTGCTGAAATTGCTGAACTGGTAGGTATTTTTGATATGCTTATTGAGAGAAGCAGAATTGAATTGTGTCAACACAAAAATTCTGTTGATGTTGGAATTGATACAATTGGAAATTGGAATATCTACTAAACGATATTTTCCGGCAATCGGCACGGCGGGCTTGCTCCTGTTGCGGGTTAAAGGATATAAACGGGAGCCTGCTCCACCGCCAAGAATGACCGCGATTACTGATTTGCTTATCCACATATTTGTTTGCATTTTTTTAATTTAGTATTTAATATTGTTCAGAGTTCGTATGCATAGTTGCAGCGTTAAGATCAATTGCAAACCCACTAACAATTATAAACTATGTATTATACAAGTTAATATAAATCTGAGCACTCTTTTCCCAACTGTGATCGATCTGCATGATCTGCTGAATGATCTGATTCATTCTTTCCTTATTGTCATACAATTCCAATGCACGATAAACACTATGACAAATATCACCCACATTCGCGGTATTAAAACAAATGCCAAAGCCTCCGCTATCACCAATATCTCTAACCGTATCCTTCAAGCCGCCGGTTCGTCTAACAATAGGAACCGTTCCATACCTCAGTGCATACATTTGATTCAATCCACATGGTTCTACCCTGCTTGGCATCAACAGAAAATCAGCACCGGCGTACATTTGATGGCTTAATTTTTCATTATATCCAATCTGCGAGTTGTAATACCCAAACAAATGATTATGCAGATTGCCCAATTGGAATTCAATATATGGCTCACCACTTCCGAGCACCAAAAAATTCATTTTGCCATCCATAAAATAAATCGAATCTCCGATCACCTGGGGCAAAAGATCCGCTGCTTTTTCTCCAACAAGTCTGCCAATAAAAATGAATAGTGGCTTTGTTTCATCAAGATTAAATCTTTCACATAAAGCTCTTTTATTCGCCCTTTTCCCTTTAGCAAAATTATTCATTCCGAATTTTTCTTCCAGATATTTATCTGTCTCAGGATCCCAAACTTCTGTATCAATTCCGTTTAGGATGCCAAAACATTTTCCTCTTTCATATTCAAATAATTTTTCCAACCCGTTTGCTGAATGCATTAATTCTTCAAGATATCCGTGGCTGACTGTGTTTACTTTTGCTGCACATTTTATTCCACATGCTAGAGGATTGATCGCGTTTGCCCAATCTAATAAACCATATTTCCACCTATCCCAATCCGGAATATAATTTGCTTTCCCCCAATCCATCCATCCCTGGTATTCGGCATTATGAATCGTAAGAATCGTTTTTATGGAAGAAATATTCTTGTAAGCATAACAATGTTGCATCATGAAAGGAATCAGCGCTGCGTGATGATCATGAACATGCACAATATCAGGATGATGTCTCCATTTACTGATCCAATCTACCACCGCAATCTGAAAAGCCATGAAGCGTTCGATATCATCAGCGTAACCGTAAATTTTTTCACGGTCTAATAAATTATTGATATCAACGAGATAAAGATCAAAGCCGAGAACATTTGTCGCTTCTTTTATAATAGTGTATTCAAACCAATAATGCGCTATTCCAAAAGCGCCTTTGTGAACGACTTCAAACTCATGTTCATACAAAAATTTCGTACGATACATTGGCATCACCACTTTAGCGATGTGGCCTAATTTATTTTGATATTTTGGCAACGCTCCTACTACATCGCCCAATCCGCCTGCCTTTGCAACAGGATAACATTCAGCACTGACATGAATAATCTCCATACAAAATAATTAGCGCTTCAAATTAAGCATGATTTTTCTGATTAAAAAATTATAATAAAAATCAGTTCTTTGAAAAAATTTTCTACTTTCATCCTTAAATTAAAATCTAAAACTACATCTTCCATGGCCACTCCTTCAATGAATGTAACCAAACCAAAAATAGCTACCACCGGAAAATTACAACCAACGAACTACGGGGCTCTGAGCACCCTCGTTGTAGTATTTTTCTTTTGGGGTTTTATTGCCGCGGGCAACAGTGTTTTCATTCCTTTTTGCAAACATTATTTTAATCTCGATCAGTTTCAAAGCCAGCTGATCGACTTCTCTTTTTATCTCGCTTATTATATCGGAGCGCTTGCACTCTTTGCCTATGGCTCATTTGGAGGAAAAGACCTTGTCGCAAAATGGGGTTATAAAAAAAGTATCGTGTATGGATTATTGTTTTCTGCATTAGGCGCAGTCGCAATGATCATCGCTGTAAATGCGGATACTTTTGTGGGAATGTTGGTAGGATTGTTTATTGTGGCTTTGGGCTTTTCATTGCAGCAAACTGCTGCGCAACCTTTTGCAATTGTGCTTGGTGATCCATCCACAGGAAACAGCCGCGTGAATCTCGGCGGTGGTGTCAATTCTTTTGGAACCATGATAGGACCTTTGGTTGTTGCATTCGCTTTGTTCGGAACAACCGCTGCAATTACAGACGAACAGATCGCGCATTTAAGTCTCAGTAAAGTAATTATTTTATACAGTTGTGTCGGAATACTTTTTATCGCGGCTGCAGCTTTGTTTCATTTTTCAAAAAAAGTGCCTCATGGAATTTCTACAGAAAAAACAGAGAAGGCAAATAAGGCTTTGTATTCCCTGCTTATTATGACAGGCCTTCTCATTATCATGTTTGTTCCGGTTTTTAGCAGTTATAAAGTTGATCTTACCAATGCCCCTGATTCAGAAAGAATTGCAATGGAAACTTACCGTGTAAAATGGTTGTTTGGAGCTTTGGCAGTGGTTGTTCTTACTTTGATCATTTCAAATGTAAGCGCAAGAAAAAAACCGGATGGTTGGGGCGCGATGAAATATCCTCAACTCGTTTTGGGAATGCTGGCTTTGTTTCTTTATGTAGGAACAGAAGTTACTATCGTAAGTAACATCAGCGATCTTTTGAGCAAACCTGAATTTGGAAGTATTCCATCTTCACAAGCCGCTCTTTATATTTCAATGTACTGGGGAAGTTTGATGATAGGCCGATGGGTAGGTTCTATTTCTGCTTTCGAGTTAACAGAATCTACGAAAAAGTTACTCACGTTTGTCGTTCCTATGGTTGCCTTTGCGATTGTTTTATTGGTGAACGCTGCTTCAGGCTATGCGGTGCAAATTATGTACTACTACATTATTTGTGTGCTGATCCAGGTAGGCGCTTTTTATGTCAGCAAAGACAAGCCTGCAAGAATGCTTTTGATCTTTGGTTTGCTCGGTGTAACTGCAATGGCAATCGGATTAGCGACCACAGGAAAAGTAGCGATTTATGCATTCATCAGCGGCGGTTTATTTTGCTCGATCATGTGGCCGGCAATTTTCACTTTATCTGTTGCCGGACTTGGAAAATATACCACCCAAGGTTCCGCATTCTTGATCATGATGATCCTTGGTGGTGGTGTTATTCCACCGATTCAGGGTAAGCTTGCTGATTATCTTGAATCAAAAAGTACGGTTGTTGGTTCTGGCATTCATCAATCTTATTGGATTCCTTTGGTTTGTTATGCGTACATTACCTTCTTTGCATTTTTTGTAAAAGGAGTTTTAAAAAGACAGGGAATTGATTATGAAAATCCGGTTGAAAGCGAAGACGCAGCAACCGCGCCTGAAGGAGCATTCGATGAAACTCCTCAATAGGAAAAAAGAAATTGAAATTATTTGTTAGTTTACTGGAATTCTTTCTGATAAAATGTTATTTAAATCTATTCGAAAGTGATGTAGTAAACGACACAAGCGTATTGTAAACCCGTCGATTTTGGCGGGTTTATTGGTTAAATATTTATTTTTAAAAGCTCATTGCCATAATTTCAAAAATGAAAAAAATTTCTCCATTAAAATTTTCATCTCTCGTTATTATTTTCTTTCTCTTCTCCTCTATTTCCTCAAATGCCCAGTCTACCAGCACTTTGCCTTCATGGGCGTTCGGCGGTTTTGTTCGTCCTGAAAATGTAAATCCGATTATTTCTCCCGACAGCAATGCTTTTTTTTTAGATCCAATGAGCGGAAAAGAAAATCATTGGGAATCGGATAATACTTTTAATCCGGCGGCTACAATGAAAGATGGAAAAGTGATCGTGCTTTATCGTGCAGAAGATAATTCCGGAAATGGAATTGGTTTCCATACCTCCAGGATTGGTTTTGCTGTAAGCACTGACGGACTTCATTTCCGTAGAAAAACAAAACCTGTTTTATATCCTGCAGATGATTCACAAAAAGAATTTGAATGGCCGGGAGGTTGTGAAGATCCGCGCGTTGCAATGACAGAAAGCGGAACTTTCGTAATGTTCTACACTCAATGGAATCGGAAGTTGCCGCGGCTTGGAGTTGCTACTTCCACAGATCTGATTCATTGGAAAAAACATGGTCCGATTTTTCAAAAAGCTTATAATGGTCGCTTCTTCAATATGGCCACAAAATCCGCTTCTATTCTTACAAAAATGATTGGCGACAAACAAGTCATTGCAAAGATCAATGGAAAATATTGGCTTTATTGGGGCGAACATCATGTGTATGCCGCCACTTCATCTGATTTAGTAAACTGGCAACCGGTTTTAAATAAAGATGGAAATTTAAAAGAACTGATCTCTCCAAGAAAAGGTTTTTTCGACAGTGATCTTACCGAATGTGGGCCGCCAGCTTTGATCACCAAAAATGGAATTCTTCTTTTTTATAATGGCAAAAATAAATTCGGCGATGATGGCGATAAGCGCTACAATGCTGATTCTTACTGCGCCGGGCAGGTTTTGTTTGATCTTAAAAATCCTTCAAAACCCATTGCCCGTTTAGATGTTCCATTTCTTCGTCCGATGGAGCCTTTTGAAAAAAGCGGACAATATGTAAACGGAACTGTTTTTATTGAAGGAATGATTTTCTTTAAGAAGAAATGGTATTTGTATTATGGCTGTGCCGATTCGAGAGTTGCAGTTGCGGTTTATGATCCTGAGAATCGTGTGGCAGGCGATCCGGTGATTTTAAAATAAATGATCTCGGAATTTTTTTATTTTTTGCCTTTCAAAATTGCTACTGTCAATCTGCTGACACAAAATAATTTTTCCTTGTCGTCGTAAATTCTGATATCCCAAACATGAGTTGTTTTTCCAAGATGCAAAGGTTTTGCAACTGCTGTAGCTGTTCCTTCGCTCACACTTCGTAAATGATTTGCATTTATTTCCAATCCAACACAATAATATTCTTTACGATCAATAACTAGCGCAGAAGCAACGCTGCCAACGGTTTCAGCCAAAACACATGAAGCGCCGCCATGTAAAAATCCATAAGGCTGGCGTGTTTTGTTATTGACAGGCATTGATAATTTTAAAAAATCATCACCAATTTCCACCCATTTCAAACCAAGAAATTCTGCCATCGTATTGGCACCAATTTTACTTAATTCATCAACAGAATCTATTTTTTGAAACCAGATAGACATTCCTTATTTCTTATTACTTATCTATTTTTTACTTTTTCACTTTTCACCAATCAACTGCAACGCATCTCTTCTTATTTTTCCTTTTGAATAAATCGACTTCTTAACCACATCAGGAAGGAACTGAGAAATATCGCCATTATTCCTGATAACATCTCTGATCAACGTGCTGGCAATAGAAGTAAATTTAGGAAGTGTGGTAAGAAAAATCGTTTCAACATTATTTTTCAAACTGCGGTTCATATCTGCAATTGCTTTTTCATACTCAAAATCATTCACATACCGAATTCCTCGCAAAATAAAATCAGCACCTACCTCTTTGCAACAATCAACCGTCAGTCCATCATAAGCAAGCACTCCAATCCTTGGTTCGTCTTTATAAATTTCTTTGAGCCACTGCAAACGTTGTTCTTCGGAAAACATGGGTTCTTTATTACTGTTTCTTCCAAGTCCGACATACAACTTATCAAACAAAGGAAGCGCACGGTCAATAATGTCGGTGTGTCCAAGTGTAACAGGATCAAACGTTCCGGGAAATAAGCAGATTCGTTCCATAAAAAGTTTTTGATTTGAAAAACAAAATTATGTAGTAAATGTTTGTTTACTGCTCAGTAAATATAGCACAGCCATTCTTACCGCAACACCATTTTCTACCTGTTGCAAAATAATCGATTGTTCAGAATCTGCTACATCACTGTCAATTTCAACGCCCCTGTTGATCGGGCCGGGATGAAGAATAATAACTTCTTTATCAAGACTATCCAATAATTTTCTACTGACGCCATAAGCAAGATTATATTCTCTTAATGAAGAAAATAAAACCTGGTTTTGTCTTTCGAGTTGAATTCGCAAAACATTGGCAACATCTGCCCATTTCAACGCCTTCTCAAGATTGTATTCAACGCGAATATCAAAAGCTTCCTTGATGTATTTGGGAATTAAGGTGGGAGGCCCGGCAACCATCACTTCAGCGCCTACTTTTTTCAACAAATAAATATTGCTTAGAGCCACACGAGAATGCATAATGTCTCCAACAAGAACAATCTTTTTTCCTCCTAATGCGCCTAATTTCTCTTTAATGGAAAACGCATCTAATAACGCCTGCGTGGGATGTTCATTGATTCCATCACCGGCATTTACAATCGCGGCTGGAATATGTTTTGCCAAAAAATGTGGAGCACCACTCGCGCTATGTCTCATCACCACCATATCCACTTTCATCGAAAGAATATTGTTAACTGTATCCAGCAAAGTTTCACCTTTGGAAACGGAAGAACCGGAAGCTGTAAAATTCAATGTATCGGCGCTCAGTCTTTTTTCAGCAAGCTCAAAAGAAATTCGTGTTCGTGTAGAATTTTCATAAAATAAATTCACGATCGTCGTATCGCGCAAAGAGGGAACTTTTTTTATCGGTCTTTGTAAAACTTCTTTGAATTGAGTGGCTGTAGAAAGAATTAATTCAATATCGCTGAGTTGCAGATCTTTAATGCCAAGAAGATGTTTGGTGGATAGTTGCATTAAAGGTCAAAGCTAAATGAAAAAAATTATTCAGGCAAAAAAGGAAAAAATTTCGCCCAAATTTATTCGGAAGTATATCGCCTAAACAAATCGAATTTCCACTTTCAAAATCAGTTATTTCTCTCCTTTCAAATAATCCTCAACAGCTTGAGGATTATCTCCTACCTGCCGTACAATCTTTTTTAATTGTTCTCTGGAAATGCCAAATTTATTTGCCCAGTAACGTACTTCGTAATCCTGTGTTAAGCTAATTCTTTGCCTATCACGACCTCCAATATTTCTTTTATTATCTGACATAATTAATGTTTTTTTATGTAAAACAATTGGTATGCCAAGTACGCTGTGCTTATATTTTTTTTTCAGCTATTTTACCAAATCATTTTGAACTGAATTGAAATCATTTTTCAGCAGATAGCCATTTGCCAGTTGAGAAAATGATTGTATCTGGTTTTCTTTCCACAATTCATCGCGTTTTAATTCTTTCATCATTAGTTCTGCTACTTTTGGCGCTAGTTTTATCACCAGTTTTGCATCGGTAAATAATACCCTGGTCCGGCGCGCCAGAAAATCTTCCACGGTTCTTGTCATTTCATTTCTCACCGCCCAGATCACTTGTGCAGCTATAATATTTGTTTCGTTATTTAATGGTTCAGCAAGCCATTTATCAGAAGCCTTTAGTTCATCTATTCTGATTTTATCAGAGCCATAGAATGACAAAGAATTGTTTGAAACTTTAGTAGAATAGCCGTGTATTTTTAAATTAGCGGTAATACATTTTTTGTTCGGAAGCATTTTCCTTTTCATCATTTTAGACAGTGTATCTTCTGCCATTTTTCGATAGGTAGTCCATTTGCCACCAATCACTGATACCAGTCCGCTTTCTGAAATAATTATTTTGTGGCTCCTCGAAATTTCTTTTGTTTTCTCATTGCTGTCATCAGTTGCAGCCAAAGGACGCAAGCCAGCATATACACTTAAAACATCTTTTCTCTCCGGCTGCTGAGCCAGATATTTTCCTGCTGTTTTTAAAACAAAATCGATTTCTGTTTCCAAAGCGCGGGGCTCCAGCGAATGATTATCCAGTGGAGTATCTGTAGTGCCAATGAGCACTTTATCATACCAGGGAATCGCAAAAAGTACTCTTCCATCTTCCGTATGCGGAATCATAACAGCATCCTTACTTTTTAAGAATGAGCTATCCAAAACGAGATGAATTCCCTGGCTGGGCCTGATAAGTGATTTAGAACCGGCATTGTCCATTTTGATAATGTCGTCCACAAAAACACCGGTTGCATTCACCACTGTTTTTGCTTTTACGTCATAAACAATTCCTGTTTCTTTATCCAAAACTTTTGCTCCTGTTACCTGATTGTTTTCAGCTTTTATCAATGAGACGACTTTACAATAATTCAAAGCCACTCCTCCATTTTCAACACAAGTTTGCGCCAGGTTTAATGCAAGGCGGGCATCGTCAAATGTTCCATCATGATAAAGCACTCCGCATCTTAAAGATTTCCTTTTTAGAGTTGGAAGCCTGTTAGTTACTTCTTTTTTAGAAATAATTTTCGATTTGCCAAAACTTAATCTTGCTGAAAGCCAGTCATAAAAAGCAAGTCCGGTTGCATAAAAAATTCCGCTGGTCCATGAATAGCAGGGAATAATGATGGATTCATTTTTGGTAAGATGAGGCGCATTGTGCAGTAACAATCCTCTTTCTTTCAAAGCTTCTTTTACAAGGCTGATATTTCCCTGCGCCAGGTAACGCACTCCCCCATGAACTAATTTGGTGCTTCTGCTTGAAGTGCCTTTTGCAAAGTCTTCCTGTTCTATTAAAAGTGTTTTCAAACCTCTTGATGCAGCATCCGTTGCAATCCCTAAACCTGTAGCTCCGCCACCAATTATTAATATATCCCAAATCGCTTCCTCGTCTAATTCCTGAAGCAATTTTTTCCTATCGAAGTGCTTCATTTTATATGGACATTTTCATTTTTGTAATGATCAGGAACGAAATTAAACACAATACAAAATGTTTTAGAAGGTATTTTTTTACTTGGCTTTTAAAGTAAATACAGTAAACCAACTTTTATCATCAATTTCCATTTTCCTTTTATCTAATTTTTTCTTTAATTTTCTTGTGAATTTGAATCGGGTAATATTCATTTCCTATAACTGCATTTTTAAATTAAAAAATTTAATGGAAAAATTGATCTTAACGCTTGACCAGGGAACTACCAGCTCCAGGGCTATTTTGTTTAATAAAAACGGAAAAATTATTTCGCTTGCCCAAAAAGAATTCACACAATATTATCCAAAACCAGGCTGGGTAGAACACGATCCGATGGAAATCTGGTCATCACAGGCATCGGTAATTACAGAAGCTATTTTGAAAGAAAATCTGAAAGCAGAAAATATCAGTGCAATAGGAATTACCAATCAAAGAGAAACAACGGTTGTGTGGGAAAAAGAAACAGGCCAACCAATTTATAATGCAATCGTTTGGCAGGACAGACGCACTGCCGAACAATGCGATTTACTTAAAGAAAAAAAACTCGATTCGATAATCAGGGAAAAAACCGGTTTAGTTCTGGATGCTTATTTTTCCGCAACTAAAATTCAATGGATTTTAAATAATGTAGCTGGCGCAAAAGAAAAAGCCAAAGAGGGAAAACTGGCATTTGGAACCATTGATTCCTGGCTAATTTGGAATTTAACAGAAGGAAAATTGCACATCACGGATGTAAGCAATGCTTCACGCACTATGCTCTTTAATATCAATACGCTTTCATGGGATAAAGAATTACTGGAACTTTTTGAAATTCCGGAATCGATGCTTCCTGAAGTAAGATCTTCCAGCGAAAAATATGGTGAAACTTCAGGTAGACTATTAGGTACAAAGGTTCCCATTGCAGGAATAGCAGGAGACCAACAGGCTGCACTATTTGGCCATGTTTGTATCAATCCCGGCATGGTAAAAAACACTTACGGAACAGGCTGCTTTATGCTAATGAACATTGGCTATAAACCTATTTTATCAAAAAACAACCTGATCACCACGGTTGCATGGAAAATTGGAAATAAAGTTCAATATGCTTTGGAGGGAAGTATTTTCATTGCGGGCGCTGTAGTTCAATGGCTACGCGACGAATTGAAAATTATTGAATCTGCATCTGAAATTGAAGAACTGGCTTTGAATGTTGAAGATAGTGGCGGAGTTTATATGGTTCCTGCATTTGCAGGACTTGGAGCGCCACATTGGAATCAATATGCGAGAGGAACTATGTTTGGAATTACAAGAGGAACCAATAGAAATCACTTTTGCAGAGCCGCTTTAGAAAGTATTGCCTTCCAGGTGATGGAAGTGTTGAAAGCAATGGAATCAGATTCAGGAATTCAGATAAAAGAGTTGCGCGTAGATGGAGGAGCTACTCAAAATAATTTTCTGCTTCAATTTCAGGCAGATATTTTACAGGCTACTGTTATTCGTCCACAGGTAACTGAAGTCACTGCAATTGGAGCGGCTTATCTCGCGGGATTGGCCGTCGGCTTTTGGGATAATGTGGAAGAAATTCAAAAGCAATGGACCGTTAACAGACGTTTTGAACCTTCTAAAGATTCCCGGGAAGAATTGATAAACGGCTGGTATCGTGCAGTTAATGCCGTAAAATTGTGGGCAGAGCCAATGAATTAAAAGAAAACTTGAAATTAATAATCCAACAAAAACCAATCAAATTTATGTCTCCATTTATTGCTGAATTGATCGGCACAATGATCTTAATTCTTTTGGGAAATGGTGTTGTTGCCAACGTTGTACTTAAAGATACCAAAGGCAATGGCAGCGGCTGGATCGTGATCACTACAGGCTGGGCACTTGCTGTATTTGCCGGAGTTGTTATTGCCGGACCGTACAGTGGTGCACATCTCAATCCTGCGGTTACATTAGGTTTGGCAGTCGCGGGAAAATTTGCATGGTCACAGGTTCCGGCTTTTATTCTGGCTCAATTAATTGGCGCAATGCTCGGCACATCGCTTGTTTGGCTAATGTATAAAGACCACTTTATCGCGACAAAAGAACCAGGCCTTAAATCCGCTGCTTTTTATACGACTCCTGCAATTAAAAATACAAGACTCAATTTTATCAGTGAAGCATTGGGAACTTTTGTTTTGCTTTTGGCAGTTTTTTATATAACCAACGGAGAAATAGGCAAAGAAAAAACACCGATTGGACTAGGCTCCATTGGTGCCATTCCCGTTACTTTTATTGTTTGGGCAATCGGTCTATCACTTGGCGGCACAACAGGATATGCTATCAATCCGGCACGCGATCTTGGGCCAAGGATCATTCATGCGATTCTGCCAATATCAGGAAAAAGCAGAACGGATTGGAAATATGCCTGGATTCCTATTATTGGCCCTGTTGTGGGCGCAACGATTGCTGCAGTACTTTATTTATTACTCAGCATTTAGAATAGCAGAATAATTCCATTTCTTACCTGTTTAAAAAATTCTGGTAAGAAGCCTGCATGTACGCCTTTCCATATTTTATTTGCGAAGTATCATACCCTGGTGAGATAAAAATAGGTTTTCTTGAAACGTTGTCAAAAGTTTCTGTTCCATCCGGCGTTACAAATCCAAAACCATTATTGAAACAATAAAATGCAAATGGTTTGGCAGAAGAATCCAGCAAATCTTTTCCCCATTTAAAATTCTTCACAGGAAGATGAAGCTGATCTAAAATTGTAGTTGCGATATCCGTTTGAGAGCCAATCGTGTTTATTTTTCCTTTTAATGTCAATGCACCTCCTGAAAAAATTAATGGAATATGAAACTTCGATGGACGATCGTTCGGGTCATGTCCCGGCAATGGATGACCATGATCGGCAACGAAAACGATGAGCGTATTTTTCCATAAAGAATCTTGTTTGAATCTTCTAACAAAACTTCCAACAATGCTGTCAGTATAATAAACTGAATTTTTAAAACGTGTCGTTTCATCGTTTCCCGAAAACTTTGGTTTCATTGGGACATCATAAGGCTCATGGCTGCTGAGCGTAAATAATGTTGCAAAAAATGGCTGCGGTTCCTTCTGAATATCTTCATAAAAGCGATTGAAAACATACTGGTCATGAACGCCCCAGGAAGTGGTTCTTTCATCAACAGGAAATGAATATTTGCTCACGAGTTTATCGATATGAATATTAACGAGGTAAGATTTAATATTTGCAAATTCCAATTCACCACCATAAGTGTAACTGGAACGATAACCGATCTTTTCAAGTGATTGATTGATCGAAGGAAGTTGGCGCGTTTTGGAAGGTGTTTTTATAATAGAAGTAATTGCCTGGTTGGGATAACCACTTAAAACCGCCACTTGTCCTTTTTCGCTTCTGTCGCCTGCAGCATAGATATTTGTGAACAACAATCCATTCGCTGCAATACTGTCAATATTAGGTGTAACTCCCGGCACACCACCAAGACAACCAACCCATTTTGCTGTATAACTTTCTAAAATAATGATGATCATATTTGGTTTTTCAACAGATAAAATTGAAGGAACTTTGTTTGGGCCGGTTTCATATAAACTATCAACCAATTGCTCGGCTTTTTCTTTCGAAAAATAATCAAATGGATTTTGAGGATTATGACGATTCAAAATTGAAAACATAATATTCCACGGCAAATTGATCGCAGCATGATCGGCAAAGATTTTTTCTGAAAAATAAACATCACTGATATTCATCGGAATTTTTTGAATTCCTCCACGAATCGGAACAAAAAGAATGGCGATCAGGAAAAGAGAAAATAAAGTATCAGCAACATGAAAATGTTTTTGCTTTCTCCGAATAAAAGGATCAAAGTATTTTTTATAAATAAAAATAAAAAGCGCAACCAGAAAAAGAAAAATCAACAATAACAAAATCAAAGGAGCTGATGAAACTGTTGCTGCCATTTCTTTTGGAGAATTAAAATATTGCAATGGCGTTGCATCCATTCTATAGCCCCATGCATTGTATAGCTCAAGGTCAGCAGTTATTAAAAAAGAAATAATGATAACAAGAATGAACGTATAGATCCTGATAATTTTATTGATATGAAATTTTAAAGCGATTGATTTTATCAACAATAAAAGAAAAGGAAAGATACAGATGTATGCAGCAAAAGACGCGTCCATCCTTGATCCATAAAGAAATACTTTAAAAATTTCCGATGCACTTAATGTTTTAGTAAGAGGAAAATGATATAGTAAAAATGCAATTTTTGCAACAACGAAAAATAATATCCAATAGAGGAAATAGAAAATGTAAGCCTGGTATTTTTTCACTTTACGAAAATAATGATTAAAAAATGATGCTCAACTTTGCGGCATTTTATCTTCTTTTTTGAAAAATAAAAATTCATATTTTTTCTTCATTCACTGCAATCATCGGCAAAATAAAAACTGTAATTATTTATTGTTTCACTCTGTTTGATTTCAAAAAAAAGCCCTGCAAAATTGCAGGGCATCTTCTGAATTAAAAATTATTTTACAAAGCTTTTACTGTTGTTGTTGAAGTTACTTTTGAAGTCATTGGAAAATCCTGTCCCATAGCAGAAACGGTTCCTGTAGCATCACCGGTAGTTGTGTTAGATTGAACAACGCCGGTTTTGGTATCTACTTTTTCTTCGCCTGAAAACTTACCAGTTGTATTGCTTGTTACTTCCATTCCTTGGCGCTCCATAGTTGTTTTTGAAGTAACAGTTCCGTTGAATGAAACAGTAGCAATATTGCCGCTAATATCTTTAATGGTATAATTAGTGGTTCGTGAAACGCCACCTTCATTGCTGCTGTCTGTCCAGTTTGAGCCTACTTTTGCATTTTCAGGCAAAGCAAGAAACGCCATTTGCGCGCCATATCCTGTTGCTGCAAGATTTAATTGTTTGGCGATTCCTTCAGCCGAAGTATCTGTTTCATCTTTTGAAATAATCTTTCCGGTTTGATCAATTACCACATCCTTTGGTTTGTTAATGTAATCCTTTAAAGCCGTTCCCATTTCACCGTTCATATCTTCCGGCTTGTTGGAATCAAAATTAATTTCATTTCCCATCATTGTCATGTCCATCAGCAAATGAGTGATGGTGTTACTGAGATTATAATTATTATTGGCTTTGTCTTTTACTTCAATATTGTAGGTAGAAGTAACATTTATTTTTGATTCCATTGTCTGTCCCTGAACATCTGTAGAACTGTTAGTTTGAAGTGTATTTTCTACCTGGTATTTCTGCCCTTTGCTTAATTTCAAAGACCCGTTTGACTGGCCGATGCTTGTCGTTGAAAAACAAATGGCTGCGGCAAAAATGAGTTGAAGCTTTTTCATATTTTGATTTTTACAAATTTTTTAGAATGACAAATATAAGCTTCCCATGAAGCTTTTGATTTATTTTTTAAAATAAAATTTAAAAAGAATCACAGATAAAAATTTAATAATCGGTTGCTGGCTTTTGCGCCTTTTTATATCTGTTGGCAGCGTTTTGAGAATCTTTTTTCGGATTGTAATTCATCGGTCCCATAACGGCTTTCGGCTGCTTGGTAACAGGATTATTTTTCGGTTTACTAAAATCAGATTCCACCGGCACATCAGTAGGCGGTGCATAGTCGGCTGCATTGCCATTGCCTTCTACATCGGCTGAATCGCTGCCTTGCCCTTCTTTGGCAATAGCAGCAAAATTCTGGTCAGCATAAATTGGGTTGTTATTTAATTCCGCCGGCTTTTGAAACTCTGCTTTGGGATCTATTCCCAATGATTTATCCGCATAAACCTTTTGCATAAAAAATGCCCATTCCGGCATGGCCATCTGGTTTCCTCCCGAAGATTGTTGAATTCTTAAAAAAGGATCGTCACACCCAACCCATGCCCCAGCAAGAATTTGAGGAGTATAACCAATAAACCACCCGTCTGTATTATCATTAGTTGTTCCCGTTTTTCCTCCCATTGCGCTGTTAATTCCATATTCCCAACGCATACGACCTCCGGTTCCATAGTCCACTACACCCTGCATCATTCTATACATTGTATAAGCATCCACTTCGCTGATCACCTGCTTTACCTCCGGCTCAAATGTTTGCAAAACATTTCCATCCTTATCTTCAATTTTGGTAAGATAAATTGGTTCTGTATTAAATCCCCGATTAGGGAACATCGTATAAGCACGAAGCATTTCTATTAGCTGAATATCAGCAGAACCAAGAGCAATAGAAGGCGCTACAGGAATGTAGCTTTTGATGCCACATAAATGGGCAAATTCAACAGTTTTTTTAGGGCCTATTCTACTCATTAAATCGAAAGCCGCAACGTTGATTGATTTGGCAAGACAATACGCCATTGTACCACCAGGACCTGAAATCGTTTTATTCGCAAGAGTAATAGTTGTTCCGCCAATATAACTATCAGGAGTAAGTCCTGCATCGGTAATGGCAAGTGTATACAGGATCGGCTTAAACGTAGAACCAACCTGCCTGTTAGCGGTTACATGGTCAAACTTGAACCATTTAAAATCAATTCCTCCAACCCACGCTTTTACTTCGCCTGAAACAGGATCCATTGCGCAAAATGCGGTTTGCATCATTTGCTTATTATATTTAATAGAATCAAGCGGCGTCATCACGGTATCGGTTTCACGTTTTTTATTCCATGCAAAAACTTTCATACTTACAGGCTCATGAAATGATTTTCTTATTTCAGCTTCAGTGGCTCCTTCTTCTTTCATGTTTTTCCAACGTTCACTTTCTTTCATAGCTCGCTCCAGGATGTCTTCGTGGCCTCTCCAAATATTTTTCTGCAACTGGCGATTAAAGATTTTCTGCATGGAAGTCATGTGCTTTATCACAGCTTGCTCAGCATATAATTGCATTTTTGGATCTATCGTTGTGTAAATTTTTAAACCATCGCGATAGAGATCATAATTCTCGCCGGTTTTTGGATTCTTATGTGTGCTGCACCAATCCTGCAATTTTTTTGTAAGGACCGAGCGAAAATAAGGAGCGATCCCCTGGCTTTCGTCAGCTTTTTTATATTTAACCCCCAAAGGTTTTTTCTTTAAAACATTTGCTTCAGCATCAGTAAGCACATCATTGGTAACCATTCTATCTAAAACCAGATTTCTTCTTGCCATTGCGGCATCAGGATGGCGCCGCGGGTCATACTGTCCTGGTCCACTCAACATTCCCACCAGCAAGGCAGCTTCATCAGGAGTAAGTTCGGACGGTTCTTTTTGAAAATAAGTTAAAGAAGCGTTTCTGATACCATACACATTCAGCCACGAAACGCGGTTCAAATAAAGAGCAATAATTTCCTGCTTGGTAAAATTTCTTTCCAACTTCAGTGCTACAATCCATTCTTTGATTTTATCAATTCCTCTTTTCATCACAGAGCCTCTCCCCTGCCCAAGAATGTTTTTTGCAAGTTGTTGTGTGATTGTGCTTCCACCTCCCTGCTTCCCAAGCCCTTTAATAGCGCGGCCTATAGCAATCGGATCAATTCCGGAATGATCATAAAAACGAATATCTTCTGTAGAGATCAACGCATTAATCACATTTTTTGAAATGCCTTTATAATCTACTGAAACACGATTTTCAGTATAAATTTTCCCCATCAGCGTAGTGCCATCATCGGCATAAATTTCTGTAGCCAGGTTTGCCTGTGGATTTTCTAATTGCTGAAGAGAGGGTAACTTTCCAAAAAGACCAAAGTAAGCTGCCGTCAAAACCAAAGCAAACAATGCAAAGCCTGCAGCAACCATTGCCCATAATATTTTTACAGCCGGCTTTATATTGTTGTTAACTTTCTTTCTAGGAGGATTTTGCATTTTTAATTCTTTAGAGGGCGGAAAAATATTAAAAATATTCTTACCGAAAATTTAAAATTTACCCGGATATTTTTTGTTTAAAAGATCAATATAACCTTGTAAATTTTTATTCTGTTTTAATAATTCAAGATTGCTTTCAGAAATAATATAAAAAGCGTACTTCTGTGCAGGTAGCCATGAAATCTGTACAGGCGCCTGTTGTTTTAATTTATCAAGATATTTGATTGCTTCATCAGCATCAATAAATTGAGAAAACACTAAAAAACTTCGTTGACTGTCAAGCGTGTCCTTTACAACCTGAATTTGATTGGTAGCGGCGCTCTGGCTATTAAAACGATTAAACGCATTCCGGGCCTCACTTACATAAACCGGATCTACTTTTGTAAGCACCATCAACACATTTTGAGAGTCTGTAGGATTAAAAGTAAACTGTGCATTCTTCACCGGAGGCGCTAATTTTTTCTCAGGATTAATTACAGGTTTCTGTAGCTGGATCGTTTCATTTTTAATTACCGGCGCTTCATTTCTTACTGTGGATGCTACATTCACTTTTTTTGATTCGTCAAATACAACAATCTGCGAATCTTCTTTTGCTCTCGTAACATTCAGATGAGTAAGATAATTTTCAATACTATCTCTCTTGCTCAAAACATCAATCATTGTTGTTGCCTTTTCCTTCATCGGCGAGTTAGGATATTGATTGACGATCTGGTGCAAAACATTCATGGCAGCGCTGTCCTGGCGTTTTTGAATGTAATAAACTGACTGAATATACAGCAATTGCGGGTTCCAATAACTTTGTCCATAAAGACTATCAGCAGCATTTTTTTCCTTGTTGGCTTCTGCAAAATTTCCTTCGATATATAAATTGTAAATCCGGTCATAACGATGCGCAGCAGCTGTATCTTTTTCCGGAGAATTGAAAATTTCAGGATGCAAAAGATATTGGGCATAATTGCTTCCTGCAAAGTTTTTCAGCAATAAATTTTTATAATAATCTGCCATTTGCTGATTGCCAATTTTCTGGTAACAATAAGAGAGATTCATGTACAATTCACCATGATGCAAACTATCCGGAAAACGTTTTAAAGATTGCTGATAAGCATCAATGGCAGCGGAATAATCTTCCAAAAGATTCTGATAATTTCTCCCTAATTGAAATAATGAGCGCGAAACTTTTGCATTTGAAGTATCCATCATTGGTTGCGTAAGTGGAACGTTTGCCAATAATCCTTCCACTGAAATATCCTGCTGATACGGTTTTGAAGGTATTTGTTCGTTTGCTGCTTGCTGCTGTGCCACCATCGGATCGCCATATGCATTATGCGTCTGATCTGCATTTCCCGAAGCCAGGGTTGTTGCGGAATTCAAACGCCAGTTATCTATGTTTTGTCTTTTCCCCCAAACTCTTTTGAACTCATTGTATCCTTGAGCTTTTAAAGAATTATTATAAAAATACCAATCGCCTTTAATGTTATTTCCTGAAAAAATATCAGAAGATTGGTTATTCCTGTTGAAGAAATCAGCAGCAATCCCGTTATAATTTTCTTCTTCTTTTATGCCACGCTCTTTGGAAAGTTTTTTTGATAATTTTTTCACAAAATCGGCTCTTGCATCTGAAGTCATTCCAGCGATCGATTGAAGACTATCTTCCCTTTGAATAATATTGAGCTGTGTTACGATTTGTGCCAGCGCTTTTTTTCTCGACTCTATTTCTGCAATGTTTTGTAATGCAGTATCCCCGGCAGTTTGAATGCTATCATAAAAATTAAAAGATTGCTGATATTTTTTTTGCTGGTAATTTATTTCTGCAAGATTTAAAAACGCACGATTTTTTAAAGAAAGGTTTTCCTGGTTATAAAAAGCGCTTGCTTTATAAAAATTAATTGCAGAAGCAGTATCAGGTTTCAACATTGCCAGTTGCGCCGCCGAATAAAAAACAATATCACGATAAGGTAAAAATTTATCTTTCTTTGACATTCTCACTAACTGCGAAATGCTTTTATCAATCTCAGCAGGATCCTTGCTCTTCAGCATTTTTGCTTTGTTCAGGTTTGCATAAATATCCATCAAAGGATCAGTCGTATTTCTGATGGCTTTATTATAATAATCTGAAGCAGTGTCCTGCCTGTCGGTCATTTCATACAATTGCGCAAGCAAATATTCGCGTCTGGCTTTGTCAGCCATATCTATTGCATTTGGCAGTGCATTTTTGATATAATTGATTGCACTGTCATACATTTTCTGTTGAAAAAACCAATAGCCAATCACTTCCTGAAAATATGGATCAAGGCGAGTGGGAAACAAAGGATCATTCTTCAAAGTATTAATCAACCCTGCAGCTTCAGCGTAATTCCCCATGTCAGTTAAAGTGCGCACCTGCCACACCAAAGCATCATTTCTGCTTGGCGGCCTTGAGAAAATTTTATTAACAAGTCTTCTGTCTTCTTTGTTTGAAATGGTGAGAGAATTATTGGCCCGATCTTCATTTGTACCGATGACAGGGTGCTCCTCGTCGTTTTTAGTTTTTGGAAAAAGGTGGTAATTGATGAACTGAAAAGTCATCGAAGCCGAATCAAATTCCTGTTGAAAATAGTAAGCTTTACCAATCAGCAAATAAAAATTATCTACCCAATCACTTCTGAGATCGTGAAGCAAAATTCCTGCGGTGGCTTTATAAATTACAGAGTCGAGTTGATTTTTTTGAGCAGTCGTATTTTCCAAACTGTAACTGTAGTAAGGAATCAACTTTGAATAATCATCTTTGGTTGCCATTCGTGCAAGTTCAATTACAGAATTGATCTTGTTGTTAGCGTCGAAAAAATAATTGTAATGACTGGTGGTGTTTTGAATAAATCTGCGCGGAACTGTAAATTTCTTTTCACCTGTTTTTTCAGAACGAAGCTGATCATTTTTAAATTTTGCAGGTTTGTTGTTTTGAACATCCACAATAACCTGTTGCAATTGGGCATGAACCTGGGGCATCAAAAAAAAGAAAAACATCAATGCACAAAAAAACTGGATTATGCGGCTATTCATGAAAAATTTTCAAATGTTATTATAGTAAACGAACAAAAAAAGTTCTTTTGTTTATAAGAACTTCTTTTTTGCAAAATTATTTTAAAAATACGGTTATTTTAATCTAATATGCCAATATATACTTTCGCTGTATTATTTTTAACAACATCGGATTTTGAACTAAGAAATAAGAATTTGAAAACAAGAAAAGAAACAAACCGTGAATTGATGCAATATGCAGGCATGGGCGCGCAATTTTTAGTGAGCATTGCTTTAGGAATTTTTATTGGGTTAAAATTAGATGGGTGGTTAAATTTTTCTTTTCCTTTGCTGGTTTGGCTGCTGCCCTTGTTTGTCATCACCGGACTTATTATAAAAATCGTTAAAGACACTTCAAAAAAATGAATCAATCTCTTCGAAGAAAATTTGTTCCTGTAATTGGATTTTTTATTTTGGCCAATATTCTCATTTTTATTTTTATAAAATTGCTGCGCTCATCAGGATTTAATATCAGTTTTCTATTAGGTGCCAACGCCGTACTTTTTTTATTAAGTTCGTTGGGGTTTTTTATCCATACAAAAGGCATCAAATCCACTAATATCAATGCTTTCATAAGAAGTATCTACTCATCTCTTTTGCTGAAGCTTTTTGTAATTGTTACAGCAATTGTTATTTATATTTTATTATTGGGCGGAAAGGTAAACCTGCCTTCTTTATTCACTGCAATGGTATTTTATATTATTTACACTTCAATCGAAGTAATTCAATTGATGAAATTAGCGCGGAAAAAATCAGATGTCTAAAAGAGAATCTCCATTAAATCAATTGAATCCTTATTTGCCCGAAGGCTCATTTGATGAGGTTGTTTTTTATCTTACAGAATATAAAGTGCACCTGACTGTAACGCGCGAACGTCTTACAAAACTTGGCGATTACCGAAATAAACATTTGAATCAAAATCACAGAATAAGTGTGAACGGGAATTTGAATAAATATTCTTTTCTCATCACATTATTGCATGAGTTGGGCCATTTGGTAGCTTATGAAAAATATGGAAACAGAATCCAGGCGCATGGCTTTCAATGGAAACAGGAATTTTCAAATATTCTTTCCCGATTTATTTCAAAAAAAATATTTCCGGCAGATATTGAAAAAGAATTATTGAAAACATTAAGAAACCCGGCAGCGAGTTCATGTGCAGAAGCCCCGTTGACAAGGGTTTTAAAAAAATATGATCCTCATAAACCTGGAATTTTTTTGTTGGAGGAATTGCCGGATGAAAGTTTATTCCGTTTTAAAAATGGTCACATTTACAGGAAAGAAAAAAAGATCCGCACGCGGTTTTTATGCAAAGATCAATCTACCCATAAATTATTTTTATTCAGTCCCATAACAGAAGTGGAATTAGTAAAGGAAAAATAAAATTATAGAGTAGACAACGAAATAATTCGACTTTTTATTTTGTTCTACCAAACTGATGATCTCTCTGCTTCTATCCTTTTCTTATTTTTTTGTACTATCAACAGGAAGTTGATTCGAGCTGCTGCCAGTATTGTTCATTCTTCCAGTTTGTTCGCCCGTAGTGTCCATGCCATTCGGTTGTGAAGGATACAATGTGTCCATGACATTCGACCTGTCATCATTTCCTGCTTCAAAAGATCCTGAATTGGTTGAATTAGGAGTTCCGGGATCAGCCTGGACTGGATCGCGATTGCATGAAAAAAGCAACAAAGAGGTAAACACAACAAGAAGTAGTTTTATCTGTTTCATAATTATTCTTTACATATTTTAAATCAAAATTTTTGCCATTTGTAATTACAGTAATTTCTTTTAATGACGATTCAACTTTTCTTTAAACAATCGTATTTTGTTGATTTGCTTCTACACTGTCCTAAATTTATTTACCCAAAAAAATCTTTTTATTGATAAATAAATTTTATTCAACGAACAGCAATACTTTACAAAAAGCAGGGCATGATACTTGATTTTATTTTTCACAAAATTAAAACTTATTTTATGCAAAATTCACCAAAGACAGAGCGCAAAGAAGGCGACGTAACTAAAACCATTGAAGATCAGACATCAAAATTACCATCTGATACTTTTTTATGGGCAGCAATTGCATCAATGGCTGTATCATTGACTTTTCAGCTGGCAGGAAAGAAACATACAAGTTTATTTTTTGGACAATGGCCTGCTCCATTCTTACTTTTTGGAATTTACAATAAGCTAGTGAAACAAGAAGGACACGACGCCACCGAATATTAATTTTTTCAGAAAATGTACAGTACGAAAAAATGGATTGTAGACTTAAATGTTTCACTTTTAAAAAGTGAGAATAATTTTATGCAATTGTTTTTCAAATACTCTGGAACAGAATATTTGAAATAAGAAATAAGGGAGAAGCATGAATTAAAATCGCGTGAAATTGTTCCGGATCATTTTATGGATACAATCCATTTATTATTTCTTACAGCTACATGGGGCTTGTTGATATTTAATCTTTCATGGAAATAACCGGTCCTAAAACTTCGTAAAACCGTATCTGTACTGCGTTTGGCGGTTTCATTTTATTTTATTGCCAATCTTTTTACAAAAACAAATCCCTACCTGTTGCTATTCTTGCAATTGCTTGTTGTATTTTTCTTGCAACAATTGATTTTTATTATTCAGCAAAAAAAAATTATCTCCTTGGTTTATGCCGTGGATGGAATTATTGAAATCGTTCTTCTTGTTCTTTGGCTGATCATTATTTTAAAATAAAAAAACCTGCGCGACATTGAACGCGCAGGCAATCACGAACTAAAGCCACTAAAAAAACAATCCACGTTGAACTTTTTAAACACTGATAATTATTTAAAACCCATTGCTGTTGCAAGGCTATCTGCCATCTGCAAATGCATCTGAAGAACCGGCAAATATTTATTTGCATAATTGATCACTTCAGACCTGTTGCCGGAATTGCTTTCCTGTTGAAAAGTATTTATAGCTGCCTGGTGATCTGCAATCTGGCTCAAAATGTATGCAGAGTCAAATGCACGTCCGGAAAGCATTTTCAGGCTATCCATCTGACTTGAATGCATTGAATCAACAGAATCAGTAACAGTAACATTCACAGAATTTCCAAGTGTTTTTAAATCATTTTGTGCGGTAGTGTGATCCGTTACCATCTTTGCTGCGAAAGCTCTGACTGATGTTCCTAATGAATCCGTTGTTGAATCTACTGTTGAATCAGCATATTGTCCTGCCCGAATCTCTGCGGTATTGGTGAAAGAAGCCTGGTTAATAAAATTGCGGTCCTGGGTAGTGAGGCTTTCGTTGTTATTATTATTGTTGTTCTTTTTACAAGAAAAAAAGAAAAATCCAGCAGCAATAAATAACAATACAATTTTTGAGATAATTTTCATAGATTAAGTTTTTAATTTTTATTAAAAAATTTTTTAGTACGCGCGATAAAAATCAAACGGCGTGCTAATTTTTTGACTGCTTTTAAAATATTTTCTGCCAAAGAGTTACCCGTTATTATTTTTTATGCTGTTAGAAAAAATGTGAAATGGATTATACATTTTTTATGGAAAAAAAAAGTATCGTGGAAGCAAGTAACCACTCTTGTTTGAACAACTGATTACAGAAAATCAAATCGAGGCTTATTTTTTTTTTAAAATAAAAGCAACCAATTTTTAAAAAGCAGCGATTAGAAATACTAGATCATCATTAAAAAAGGATGATAAAAAAAATTAGAAAAATAAAACGATTTTATGAAAACAAAATTTCTTGTATTAATTGCAGCCGCAACAATTTTCTTTTTTAACTCCTGTTCAAAATCCGGAAGTACAAGTCAGCCTGCATCAAACCCAAATAGTATTGACATTACCGGAATGTCTTTCCCTGCAAGCGTTACAATAAAACAAGGCAGTACTGTTACATGGCATAATAAAGATGGAATCGCACATACAGTAACTTCAGATGACGCAACAACTTTTGATAGTGGTACATTGGCTGCAGGCTCTTCATTTTCTTATACTGCTAATACAGCAGGAACTTACACTTATCACTGTAATTTTCATTCAGGAATGAAAGGCACTTTGATTGTCACCCCATGAAGACTCTATATAAATTGTGTTTGAATTTTTGGCTTGATTTGATTATGGAAAAATGCCGGGCTTTCTTTGGCCCGGCTTATTTTATTTTGTAAACAAAAACAGAAAATAAAAAATTCTCTCTAAAAGTTTTTTTACTGTAATTCTGTTTTTTATTTTTATTCATCAAGCTTCAAAACCGCGAGAAAGGCTTCCTGCGGCACTTCTACGTTGCCGATCTGCTTCATTCTTTTTTTACCTTCTTTCTGTTTTTCAAGAAGCTTTCTTTTTCTGCTGATATCACCGCCATAACATTTTGCAGTAACATCTTTTCTGATCGCGCTAATGTTTTCTCGCGAAATTATTTTTGCTCCGATGGCAGCCTGTATCGCGATTTGAAATTGCTGTCGCGGAACCAGATCTTTTAATTTCTCACAAAGTTTTCTTCCAAAATCCTGCGCGCGACTACGATGAATTAATGAACTTAATGCATCTACTTTATCACCATTTAATAAAATATCCATCTTCACAATGTCGCTTTCTCTGTAGCCGATTGGATGATAATCAAATGAAGCATAACCTCGTGTAACACTTTTTAATCTGTCATAAAAATCAAAAACAATTTCAGTTAAAGGCATCTCAAATGTAAGTTCCACACGGGTTGGCGTAAGATAACCCTGATAAGTAAGTGTGCCACGCTTGCTAATGCAAAGTGTCATGATGTTTCCGATATAGTCAGGTTTCGTAATGATCTGAGCTTTGATATAAGGTTCTTCAATCTTGTCAATCCTGCCCGGATCAGGCATTTGAGAAGGATTGTTCACAATTATTTTTTCACCTTTCGTCGTATATGCATTAAAACTTACGTTAGGAACTGTTGTAATAACTGTTTGATTAAATTCACGTTCCAATCTTTCCTGGATGATTTCCATGTGCAACATTCCAAGAAAGCCGCAACGAAAGCCAAAGCCTAATGCCTGCGAGGTCTCCAATTCAAATGTGAGTGACGCATCATTCAATTGCAGTTTCTCCATACAATCCCTAAGTTCCTCAAATTCATCTGTGTTCACAGGAAATATTCCTGCAAAAACCATTGGCTTCACTTCTTCAAAACCTTTGATAGATTCCTTACAAGGATTTAAAGTGGTAGTGATCGTGTCACCAACTTTTACTTCTTTTGCATTTTTAATTCCTGTAATCACATAACCCACATCTCCTGCTTTCACTTCATTTTTTGGCATCATTCCCATCTTCAAAATACCTACTTCGTCAGCATTATATTCTTTACCTGTATTCGAAAATTTAATTTTATCATTCTTTCTGAGAATGCCATTGAAGACACGGTAGTAAACAATAATTCCTCTGAAACTGTTGAAAACACTGTCAAATATCAAAGCCTGCAATGGAGCATTCTCGTCTCCTTTTGGTGCAGGAATGCGTTTAATAATCGCCTCAAGAATCGCTTCAATTCCAACACCTGTTTTGGCACTCGCATGTAAAATATCTTCCTGTTTGCACCCAATTAATTCAATGATCTGATCTTCTACCTCTGCGATCATCGCACCATCCATGTCAATTTTATTCAAAACAGGAATGATTTCAAGATCATTCTCAATAGCGAGATATAAGTTGGAAATTGTTTGAGCCTGGATGCCCTGGGTTGCATCCACCAATAGCAAAGCGCCTTCGCATGCAGCAAGCGCACGACTGACTTCGTAACTAAAATCCACATGACCGGGAGTGTCAATTAAATTCAAGATATATTCAACACCTTCAAACTTATAATTGATTTGAATAGCATGACTTTTTATAGTAATTCCTTTTTCTCTTTCAAGGTCCATATTGTCAAGAACCTGCGCCTGCATTTCACGTTCAGTAACGGTATGGGTAAATTCAAGCAAACGGTCTGCCAGCGTGCTTTTGCCATGATCAATATGCGCAATGATGCAAAAATTCCTGATATTCTTCATAATTGGGCGGCGAAGATAAGAAAAAGGTAAACGCCTCAAACTCACAGAGCTTACACCATTTATTTTAATTTTAATAATTATACGTTAAACTTCATCTTTATTAAAACCAAATTTTTTGAAAGAAAGATGCTTATTTTGACGCCGTAAAAAAATGAAAAAATTTTTAAAAGAAATATTAGCAGATCCAATAACAGGAAAAGAGTTGAAAGAAGAGAGCAGAAATGGAAAACTTTTTCTTTCTTCTGGTACAAATGTTTATGCTATTAATGAAAATGTCCCCATTTTACTTCCTGAGCAAAATTTAAAAAGTTTAAATTCTGATCTTCATTCAAAATACAATTCACAATTTGCTTATCAGCAACATTACAATGAAGATGCTTTGTTTTTTGATTATTTTAAAGAAGATGAAACCGCGGCAGGCGAAGAAGAAACAAAAAGATTGCACGAGGTAATTTCAAAACACATTGCAAAAGGATCAGACCTTATTTTAGATGTTGGCTGCGGCAATGGATGGGCTGCAAAAAAACTTTTAGCAAAAGGAAAGGAAGTCGTTTCAATGGATATTTCTGTTTACAATCCCGTGAAAGTTTTACAGGAAAATCAACACGAAAATCATGCGGCTGTTGTTGCAGATGCTTATCATTTGCCTTTCAAAAAAGACAGTTTTGATGTCATTATCGCTTCAGAGATCATGGAGCATGTTTCTGATCCAAAACTTTTTATTTCACAACTAATGAAAGCGCTGAAACCATCTGGAAAGCTGATTATCACGACTCCTTATGACGAAAAAATTCAGTATTATTTGTGCGTTCACTGCAATAAGCCAACTCCCAAAAATGCCCATCTTCACTCATTCAATGAAAAAAATATTGCCAATTTTATTCCAACAGAATTTTCAAATTATTCCCTTGCAAAATTTTCAAATAAATATTTGGTACGATTGCGTTTAAATTTGCTTTTGTCTTTTCTTCCATATGCTTTGTGGAAAATTATTGATTCTGTTGCCAATATAATTTTGAAAAAACCAATGAGATTTTTAATAGAAATAAAAAACAATTCTTAACCAATTAAAATCTTCGTCTCATTATCAGCCAAAACAATAAAACTCTTGCTGCAAGCAAATTTTCGTGGTTGCTTTTAGGAAGAGTAGTTCCTGTGCTGATACTTTTTTTGATCACTATTATTTATTCCAGAAAATTAAGTTTCGATGAATACGGAAAATTTCAAAGCGTTTGGATGTACGCCAATATTGTGAACGTTGTCATCAGTTTTGGATTGTCTTCAATTATACTTTCGACCAATATCAATTATTTTTTTTCCTTCATAAAAAAAAATCAGGAAAAGCTTAATATCTTTTATATTTTGTTGTCATTGTCAGGTTTGACAGCATTTTTTTTATTTGCAAAAAATTTTTCGAATGAGCTAAAGCTTTTACTGGTAGCGTTTTTCATCATACAAAATGTAAGTACGGTTGCAGAAACATTACTGATAAAAAGACAAGGTGAAAAAATTTCCTTTGTCATTAATTTTTTTTACTCGTTTCTTTTTCTTGGCTGGCATTTATACGTTTTGTTTACCAATTATTCTCTCGTGTATCTATTTGCGGGCATTTGTGTGATTTCGGTTTTAAAATTTATCGCGATGATTTTGATACCTTTTGAAACAGAACTTTATATCGCAACCATTAATGAAAAAACATTTTTACATCATTGGACATTTCTTGGTCTGAATGATATTTTGGGAGTCATTTCAAAATGGATTGACAAAGTTTTTTTATTGTATATCCTTACTGCCACTGACTTTGCAATATTCTTTAATGGCTCATTTGAGATTCCTTTATTTGGTTTGTTGATCAGCGTATTGGGAAGTTTTTTGCTGATCGAAATTTCAAAGAATGTTTCATTAACTTCTAAAATTATACAGCTATACCGGGAAAGTTTTTTAATACTTTCTGCTCTCGTTTTTCCATTGTTTTTTTTCTTATTCTTTTTTCGGAACGAACTATTTGCATTTGTTTTTAATAATAAATACAATGCTTCGTTGCCTGTTTTTGTCATTAGCATTTTTGTTCTTCCTCTCCGAATCAACAATTATTCGGTGATCCTGCAATGCTTTTCAAAAGGAAAAAAAATTCTGATCGGATCTATACTTGACATTTCTATCGCGATAATTCTTATGCTGGTATTGTATCCTTTAATGGGCACCCAGGGAATCGCTCTGGCTATTGTTGTTGCTACTTTTTGCCAGATCATTTTTTATATTTTGCATTCGGCAAAAACCCTTCAAACTTCTGTTTTGCAACTTCTACCTTTACAAAAATTGCTTTTTCGTTTTTTAATAGCAGGTGCCTCATATTTTATTTTATTTTTAATTCTTGCAAAATCCGGATTGAAAATAAAATTATTGGTAGCTGTAATTTTTACAACATTTTTAATTCTGATTGGCTTTATAAAATATTTTAAAACTTTTTTTAAAAAAGATTATGTTCAAAATCCGAAAGATCAATCCGAAAGCTACATCTGAAATCAACACGGGCTTTGGTGTGAATTCATCAGATTATGGTGGAAGATTTGTCAATAAAAATGGCAGACCTAATGTTGAAAAAAAAGGTGTAGGATATTTTGAAAAAATAAGCTGGTATCACATTTTGCTCGATATGCCAAGGGGCAAATTTTTGTTGACCATCTTCTTATTTTATCTTTTTATCAATCTGTTATTCGGTTTTATTTATTTTTTATTGGGTGTGGATAAATTGGGCGGTATCAATACTCATTCACGATTTCAGGAATTTGTTGAAGAATTTTTCTTTAGCTGTCAGACTTTAACGACTGTAGGATATGGAAGAATAAGTCCGATTGGTTTTTTAGCAAGTGCAATATCGTCACTCGAAGCTCTGATCGGTTTATTAACGCTTGCTGTTATCACTGGCTTATTATATGGAAGATTTTCGAGACCACGAGCCTATATACGCTTTAGCGAGAACGCTTTACTGGCGCCGTTTCATGACGGTAACGCGATCATGTTCCGTCTGGTTCCTTTTAAAAATACCACTCTTACGGATGCTGAAGCAAAAGTGACTTTAGGATTGGTAATTGAAGAAAATGGAAAAATTGTAAATAAGTTTTACCAGCTTGCGCTGGAATATAAAATGGTAAATGCTCTTAACCTCAGTTGGACAATTGTGCATCCTATCAACGAAACAAGTCCTTTTTATAATTTTACTGAAGAAGATTTTAGAAACGCTCAGGGTGAGATCCTGGTTTTTGTAAAAGCATTTGACGATATGTTTTCAAATACGGTAGTAACGCGTACTTCTTATTTGTTGGATGAATTGATTATTGGCGCGAAATTCAATCCAATGTATCACAAATCAGAAAAGGATAACAAAACCATTTTGCATTTGAATAAATTGAACTCTTACACTATGGCAGAACTACAATTCAACTCAAATAAATAAAATTTACGCCATTCGAAATAACAAATGGCCGGCAAAAATTCCGGCCACTTGTTTTTAATTTCAAATTTATTTCTTGTTGGCTTTATATCTTTTATCAGGTGTGCCATCCTTTTTCAAAGGTCCTGCAGCAGCAGTCTTATTTTCTTTATATCTTTTGTCGGGAGTACCATCTGCTTTCAGATGTTTTGTTGTTGCAGTGGTTTTATCAACTTTTGCCGGGGCGGTTTTTGTCGTAGCTGCGGTAGTTGTTGCTTTTTTAGTTTCATGCTTTTGCTTTGTCTGAGCATTAGCAAAGCTGAAAGAGCCTGCAAATAACAGGGCAGCAATGAGAAGTTTTTTCATTTTATTTCAGTTTAAAATTTGAGTTATAAAAATAATGCATAAGTAAGCATACGAAATTGCAAAGACTACTCACATATGAGTAATTTTACAATTTCATGATGTTTTCATTAACTCTTAAGGCTGCGAATAATTTCAGTGAACTCATTGGCATTTAAAGATGCGCCGCCAACAAGACCGCCATCTACATCAGGCTTACCAAAAATTTCTTTTGCGTTGTTTGCTTTTACACTTCCGCCATATAAGATTGAAATACTTTGAGCCACATCATTTCCATATTTTTCTGCAAAAACATTTCTGATATGTGCATGCATTTCCTGAGCCTGATCTGCGGTAGCTGTTTTGCCTGTTCCTATTGCCCATATTGGTTCATAAGCAATTACAAAACCCGAAATTGCTGAAGCATCCAAGTGAAATAAACTTTCTTTTAATTGATTTTCTACAAATTCATTCTGTGACTCCTTTTCTCTTATTTCCAATGATTCACCGCAACAAAAAATCGGTTTTAAATTATTCTTTAAACATATGTCTACTTTTTGAGCAAGCATTTGATTGTCTTCACCAAAATATTCTCTTCTTTCGCTGTGTCCAAGAATTACATATTCAATTGCAAGCGATGAAAGCATTGCTGCGCTTACTTCTCCGGTAAATGCACCGGATTCCTTACTGTAACAATTTTGTGCGGCAACAAAAAATCCTTTATTGTTTTCAACTTTTTCTTTTGCCAAAAGTAAATATGGAAATGGTACTCCAAAAACCGCTTGCTGATTTGCAGAAACAGAAATATTTTTTGCTACCATCTCGTCCAGTAATGCATTAGCCTGCTGCAGATTTAAATTCATTTTCCAATTTGCTGCTGCTATTTGTTTTCTCATGATATTTAATTTTATTGATAGATTTTTTTTAATAAATTAATTTCAGTTTCGGTCATTTCATGCCCCTTTAATTTTTTCCAATTGCCGATATCACCAATTGCCTTTTCAAAAATATATTTCTCATTTCCCCATGTGAAATTGTCAATAAATTTTGGAAGAAAAGAATTTCCGAAAATGCTGCAACAAACGCCCACAACGGTTCCTGTGTTGAAAGAAGTGTTGATTGCGCAACGGCTATAATCTCCCATTAGCAAACCGCATTTGTTTCCTGCAGCAACAAAATCATTATCTTTCTTACTCCAGATTTTTACAGTGGAGGCGTTATTTTTCAAATTAGAATTGCTGGTTCCCGCGCCAAGATTGCACCACTCTCCTATTACAGAATCGCCCAAATAACCATCATGCGCTTTGTTTGAAAATGCAGTTAGAATTGAATTTTTTATTTCTCCTCCTGCAAGACAAAATGGACCAATCGTTGTTGCTCCATAAATTTTTGTCCCCATTTTTAAACGACTTCCTTCACCAATGCAAATTGGACCGCGAAGCAAGCATCCTTCTTCGATCTGTGCATTTTTGCCTATATAAATTGGTCCGGTTTCCGCATTTAAAATAGAAAAATGAATTTGTGCTCCTTCTTCCACAAATATTTTCTCAGCACAAATCAACTGGTTCGTTGTTGAAATTGTTTCAGATTTTTTTTCTGAGGTGAGCATTTTAAAATCTTCATGAATCGCCCAATTATTGTATTCAAATATTTGCCACGGATGTTCTAAAATTTTACAATCCCGAGTGAAAGGCATTTTTTCCTTCTCGACAGAAAACTGTTTCAAAAATTCAAAAGAAGGAATAAAATTAGCGGGATATTTTATGCATTGTGATTCATTAAAATCGTGCAGTAATTTTTCTGAAGCGACAAAAACTTTTCCCGGAAAAGTATATTCCCATTTCTCAAAGATTGTCAAAATTCCACACCGGATATGAGCTATGGAGCGTACAACGCCAAAAGGAAATAAGGAATTTGTAAAAGAAATATCATCCAGCAAAATATTCATTCACTATCGCTTGAAAAAGAGTTGATGAAATTAAAAAAAATCCCCCAATCAAGGGGGATAAAAAAAATCAAAGTAAAAATTATTATTTCTTTTTCTCGTAACGTTTTCTGAATTTATCAATACGTCCTGCAGTATCAACCAGCATGTTTTTACCTGTGTAAAACGGATGCGAAGTATTGGAAATTTCGAGTTTTATCACCGGGTATTCTTTACCATCTTCCCACTGAACAGTTTCTTTTGAAGAAGCGGTAGAACGGCTTAAAAACATAGTACCATTACTCATATCGCGAAAAACTACAAATCTGTAGTTGGATGGATGAATGTCTTTTTTCATATTATTTTGTTTTTAACATGGCTTCCTTTTTTAAGTCTCCATGCATTTTTTGAGTGTGCGAAGGTAAGGGAATAAAATAAAATAGCAAAACCCAAAACCTTAATTTTTCATATTTACATATTGAAGCGCCAGTCCAAGATCCCAACCTTTTGATGCTTGAATAACTGCCTGAAGATCATCGATTTTCTTGCCTGAAACTCTTACGATATCATCCATGATTGATGCCTGAACTTTATATTTTCCATCCTTTATCAGTTTCACAATTTTTTTTGCATCTTCCTGACTTATACCATTTCTTACCGGAATTTCTTTTTTAACCACCTTTCCGCTTTGATAAGGTTCTTTTTTCAAATCATAAATTTCTGCTGCCAATGCCTGCTTCATACTTTTACTGATCAGTACATCAATGATCTGGTTCAATTTCATCTCACTATCGGCTTCCAGATTTAACTTCAAATCTTTCTTATTCAGATCGATAACCACATGATTTCCTTTAAAATCAAAACGGTTTTTTATTTCTTTTGAAACTGTGTTTACAGCATTATCAAGCGTTTGAATATCCACTTTGCTTACGATGTCAAATGAAGGCATTTGTAAATTTTTTTATGATGAAAAAATGATAATTCATTCGGTTTTGGTGCAGCCGCAATTTACATTAAAAAATAAAAATTTATTTTTGCCACGTTCATGAAGGAAAATCATTATTTTATTTTCCACAGATATCAGAAAAAATAAACAGCACATTTTTCCGGTTTAAGGAAATATCGATTGAAAATCAACCTGTTTTCAATTCTTTTTTCGAAAGGTGCAATTCATTTAGTTAACGATACTTTATTTCAATTTTATTATGGCATTAAACATAGGCATCGGTTTTGTTACGGGCAGAAAGCATTTTAAAAATGTACTTACTTCTTACATTAATAACTGGCTTGAGCACGGCTTATTCCTGAACAAAGATATCAGGCTTCATCTGTTGGTCGCTTATGATTTAAAATATTCAAAAACTGAATTGAGCGATTATAAAAATATTGATCCAGAATTGGCTGAAATGGTACATTCCATAAGGTATTACGGCAAACATTCCATTGAGGAAGAACGCAAGGTTTTAGAAAGCCAGGGAATTGTTTCAAAAGAAGAATCAGATCTTCTCTTTGGCGAAGGATATGCAAAAAAAAGAAACGCTGTTGTTTATTTCGCGAAGAAAAACAAGATGGACAGGTTGATGTTTTTGGATGACGACGAATATCCTTTAGCAACCATGAAAAATGAATATGGCAATCTCACCTGGATGGGCCAAAGTGTCTTAGCGACACATTTAAAATACAATGCAGCAGCGGATATCACCCATGGCCATCATTGTGGATACATTTCACCAATTCCTTACATTTCTTTCAATGATGTTTTGACGGAACATGATTTTAAATTATTTATTCAAGCCATCAGCAATGAAATTGTTTCATGGGATGTCGTAAAAAATACGATTATTCACAACAAAGGAGTTACTTACGCCAATTCAGATATCATCAATAAATTAATTGTAAAAGAAGTAGAAGAAATTAATGGAATGAAATTTATTTCCGGTGCGAATCTTTGTTTTAATTTAAAGAACATGAAAAATCTTCCTCCTTTTTACAACCCGCCGGGAGCGCGTGGCGAAGATACTTTTATGAGCACTGCTCTTTCTGACAAAAAAGTTTTAAAAGTTCCCTGTTACACTTTTCATGATGGATTTCTGAATTATAAAAATCTTCTGAACGGAATTCTTCCAAAAGTTTTGGAGCCGGTTGATAGCATTTCTCCTTCGGTTGTAAAAAGGTTTGCGAATGCGGCAATTGGTTGGATTCGCTACAAGCCACTTATGATCTACATTACACAGCCTGGTGAATATGAACAAATCATGGAAGATGTAGAAAAAAAATTAGAATTAACGATTCCAAAATTATGCAGGTATTTCAACAATGATCATTTCCAGCAAATCCGTCATGAACTTTTTCATTATCGGAATAATGTAAAAAGACATTTTGCAGCCTTTCAGCAAACAAAAAAAGCATGGGCGAAAGTGATGTCTGACATTGAACATATTCCTGCCGCAGAAAAGATTTTTCATTAAAGAAAAAGAAAACCATTTATTGTTTTGTTTACAGCCCAGTTCATTTTGAAGAAAAAGTTTTTTTGCTTTCTCTAAATCAATCCTGAAAAATTACTTTTACTTTACTCTTCAAAAAAAAAGGATTTCAATTTAATTGTTCGTTTACTGTTTCACCAATTTCTATTTATGAAAAGAAGGATATTTCTTTATCAAACCAGTGCTGCAGGTCTTGCAATGCTTGCTCCACCGATTTTAAAATCAAAAAAATTATTTTCAGAATTACCCAGCAAAAGACCACCGCTTTCTGAAAGAAATTTTACCAGCCCTGCCGTCGAAGCAACGATCACCAAAATGAAAAAAGTGATCAAAGATCCTAAACTGGCTTGGCTTTTCGAGAATTGCTTTCCCAATACATTAGACACAACTGTCTTTTTAAAAATGATCAATGGAAAGCCAGATACGTTTGTGATTACGGGCGATATTCATGCAATGTGGCTACGCGACAGCAGCGCCCAGGTTTGGCCTTATTTGCCTTTCATGAAAGAGGATCAAAAACTGCAGCAATTAATTGCAGGTGTTATCAATCGTCAAACAAAATGTATTTTGATCGATCCCTATGCCAATGCATTTAATGAAGGACCGACAGGGAGTGAATGGGATAAAGATCTAACGAAGATGAAGCCTGAATTGCATGAGCGGAAATGGGAAGTAGATTCTTTGTGTTATCCGATCCGATTGGCCTACAATTACTGGAAATTAACCGACGATATTTCTCCTTTTGATTCGCAATGGAAAGAGGCAATGCAATTGGTAATAAAAACTTTTAAAGAACAACAACGGAAAGAAAATAAAGGTCCGTACTCATTTGGAAGAACAACCTCCTGGTCAACAGACACTGTGCCTGGCAACGGCTACGGCAATCCCATCGTTCCTGTCGGACTTATTGTTTCTATCTTTCGACCTTCTGATGATGCAACCATTTTTCCATTTCTAATTCCTTCTAATTTCTTTGCTGTCGTTTCTTTACGGCAACTTTCGATCATGTCTTCAAAGATTTTAAATGATGAAAAATTCTCGGAAGAATGCGAGGCGCTCGCAAATGAAGTAGAAACTGCTTTACGAAAATATGCGATTGTAAATCATTTGGAGTGTGGCAAAATGTATGCGTATGAAGTGGATGGCTTTGGCAACCAGCTGTTCATGGACGACAGCAATGTTCCTGATCTGCTTTCCTTACCATATTTGCAGGCAGTTTCGATAGATGACACGATTTATCAAAACACCAGAAAATTTATTTTGAGTGATAATAATCCCTATTTTTTCAAAGGAAAATATGCAGAAGGAAATGGCAGTCCCCACACACTCGATGATATGATCTGGCCCATGAGCATTATCATGAGGATCATCACCAGCAAGGATGACAACGAAATAGTATCATGCTTGAAGATGTTGAAAAATACGAATGCCGGCACTGGCTTCATGCATGAATCTTTCAACAAAGATGATCCAAAAAATTTTACAAGAAAGTGGTTTGCGTGGGCCAATACTTTATTTGGAGAAATGATCCTGAAACTCAATAATGAAAGGCCTTATTTGTTGAAGAAAGAGATATAATCTCCGGAATTCCGAAGCAACTTTTTTTATTACTTCTCCATTTAGCAGAAGATAAATTATTAAGTTTCTGTCTGTGGTCTTTCTTTTACAACCATCAAATCTGTTATTCCAACGGTAATTGGAATGCTGCCAACCTGCACCACAGCTTTCTTTCCACGAATGTGAGTAACAATTCCAAGCTGCTGGTTTTTGATCATAATTACCTTATCACCTTGTTTTACAGGTTCATTCGTTTCAACATATTTATGATCAATTTTCTTTTGCTTTTTTTGCAAAATTTGTTTTTCAGGTTGTTTAAAAAGTACTGCTTGCATCATTTTAACTACCTTATTTTTATCCTCAGCTTTTTTCCATTCGATTAAAAGTGATTTTAATTTTCGATCCATTTCTTTCAGGTACATAAACTTCTCTTCGCTGATTTTATTTTGTTCTTTTAATAATTCAACCTGTTGCTGATGCTTCTCTTTGCTGATGACAAATTGCATTTCTTTCTGCAGCTTCTCATTCTCTTTCAACAATAGATCCAAACGCTTTTTTTCGGATTGAATTTGCTGCATATCCTGTTCAGTACTGTTTAATAATTTATCTAACGAGAAATGAGTTTCATCCACTAATTTTCTTGCTTTGTCAATCAGGTATTGTGGCATTCCAATCCGCTGGGCAATTGAGAAAGTGTAGGAACTACCGGGCTTTCCGGGGATAAGCTTATAAAGAGGCTTTAGATTTTTTTCATCAAAAGCCATCGCGCCATTGATGATACCACTTACTTTATTGGCCATTACTTTCAGGTTCAGATAATGAGTCGTTACTAACCCAAATGAATGTTTTTTGGCAAGTTCTTCCATGATCACTTCAGCAAAAGCGCCACCAAGATTTGGATCGCTGCCACTGCCCAGTTCATCAATAAAAAATAAAGTTTTCCCATTTGCATTTTCCATAAAATACTTCATGTTGATGAGATGCGATGAGTAGGTGCTTAATTCAAATTCGAGGCTTTGTGTATCGCCAATATGAATCATGAGTTGTTTAAAAATTCCAAATTCACTATCATGGCTACACGAGACCAATAAACCGCTTTGCACCATCATTTGCAACAAACCCACAGTTTTTAAAGTAACAGTTTTGCCTCCGGCATTAGGGCCGCTGATCACAAGAATCCGGTTCTTGTCGTCTAAAGAAAGATTCACAGGAACCGTTGGCTTTTTCAATTTTTCATTATAAATGAAAAGCAAAGGATGAACTGCATTCACCAGTTTCACCATCGCTTTATCATGCACTGCAGGAAGATTGCCATGATAGTCCAACGCGAGCATCGCTTTGGCTCTTATGAAATCATACTCGCCAATAATTTGATAATAATTGTTTAATAAAGAATGATACGAGCGCATCCTCGAAGTGAGTTTTTGAAGAATAATATTCACTTCTTTTCTTTCCTCATTTTCCAAAGAAAAAATATCATTATTCAAATGTGTGGTTTCTTCGGGTTCAATAAATGAAGTTCTGCGACTATCGCTTTCGCCATGAAGAATTCCTTTCACCATTCTTTTTTGCTCAGCAAAAACCGCCAGCACTTTTCGGCCATTCATAAAGCTTTCTTCAATGTCTGTCAGGTAACCCTGCTTTTTTAATTTACTCACAATCCTGTCAAAAACTCTTTTCAATTCTGTTCTTTTTTTATACAAAGACATCCGAATGGAAGCAAGTTTTTCAGAAGCACTATCTTTTACAATACCATATTCATCAAGGATTTCATTAATCAATTTGGGAATTGTTTTTTCAAAATAAGTTGCATCAATAATAAGAGAAAGAGATGGATAGGCAATTTTTCTTTCCGGAGAAAACCACCGGAAAATTTGTTGAATAGCGTTCGCTAATTTTTTAATTTGCAAAAATTGCTCGCCTGAAAGAATAGAACCTTCAATGGATAATAATCTTAATTCTTTCGAAAGATTTAGAACCGCATCGTCTGGAAAATACAAATGGTTTTCGAAAAGCAATTTGTATTCGTGCGTTTGCAAAAGTTCCGGTTCTATAAATTTTTCATGAGTATGAATTCTCAGATTGACTGCTCTTTTTTTTGCAAATTCGGACCGGCAATGTGCAGTTAGTAACTCTTTTATTTTGTCAAACTCTAATTGGTGAGTAGCAGATTCGGGGAAAAGTTTCATGTATCGTTAACGACAGAATTTTTGTTGCAGTAAAAGTAAAACAACTTTTAGCGTTGAAGATTTTTAATAAAAAAAATTATTGAAAAGAAGCAGAGCAGTAAACAAAGAAATAATCGGAAATTTTAAATCGTTAATATTTAAAATAAAAGTTTGCTACGCTACAAGTATTTTTACATTTTACTTATGGAAATCCTACAAAAATATTTCGCTAATTTTTCGGAAAAACAATTAGAGCAATACGCTGCGCTTAAAAACTTATATGAAGAATGGAATCAAAAAATAAACGTGATCTCGCGAAAAGATATGGATCATTTTTACGAGCATCATGTTTTACATTCTTTGGCAATTGCTACGCAATTTGATTTTCCTGATGGATATCAAATAATGGATCTTGGCGCTGGTGGCGGTTTTCCGGGAATTCCTTTGGCAATATTTTTTTCTGATGTTCATTTTCATTTGGTGGACAGCATCAACAAAAAATTAAAAGTAGTGGAAGCAATTGCTGCTGAAATCGAATTGAAAAATGTAACCGTGCAGCATACGCGTGCAGAAGATATTACCGATAAAAAATTTGATGTGGTAGTTTCCAGAGCCGTCGCACCATTAAAGGATCTGTGGCGTTGGAGCAAACCTTTGCTGAATAAAAAACCTGTTGATCAACCGAAAAAAATTACAGGATTGATTTGTTTAAAAGGCGGCGATCTTTCCAATGAAATCTCTGAAAGCCGCCTTCATCCAAGAGTTTGGGAGATCGGCAAAATTTTTGAAGAAGAATTTTTTAAAGAAAAATATTTGCTGAATTGTGTGTAGGGAGAAATGACCACAACAACCGATAACCGACCACAGATAGAATTGCACATCGGTTGTCAGTCATCGGTCGTCGGTAGTCTATTTTACCAATTCAATTTCAAAATATTATTATCCAGATTCACATCAGCCATTCTTTTTGTCGGATCAATTTCTGCTTTGATCAATTGATTTAAAGGATGATTAAACTCAACAATGTAAGTCGGATTTGTCCAGTTCCATTCTTCGTGAACGAATCTTTTTTCAGAATTTTCTGCAGGCTTATCTGCAAGCATCATGTCCATTGGAATGTAATGCAATTCTTTGGTGCTGTCTTTGAAAGTAAGCTCAAGATCAATAGGCATCGGCATTTGACCAATTCTTCTCAATCTGATCTTTGTAACATTTCCATCTTCCCAAAGACTATCAATGCTGTAATCAATCGTTTTAATTGTATTCAACCAATATTCTTTATACCAACCCAATTGGATTCCACTGACATCTTGTGCAACTTTAAAAAAGTCATTTGGATTCGGATGTTTGAATCTCCAAAGCTTATAATATTCCAGCAAAATTTTATCGCGCACTGAATCACTTACAATATATCCCAATTGTTCCAGCAACATTTCACCTTTTGAATAAGCATTTATTTCATACGCAAAGTTGGTATTATAATGATCAGCGTTGGTCGTCATTGGTTCTGCCAAACCGGATTTCATTAAAAAATAATACCCGCGATAAGCTCCCGCATGATTCAGTGGAAGTGATTCCTGCCCTTTCAAATCTTTTACTTTCCGGTAATAGGCATACACTTCTCCTTCAGCATAACTCGCATACCCTTCATCCATCCATGGATGTTCATTCTCATTGGAGCCGAGCATCATTTGGTACCAACTGTGCATCCATTCATGAAAAACCGTGCCCAGGCTTGGCCCTTTAATTAAAGTTGCCATAGGATATTCCATTCCTCCATCGCCGCCCTGGATAAATGAGTATTGCGGATAAGCATATTTTCCAAAACGTTTTTCCATGTAGGGTAAAACTGTAACCGCAGCATCAGCAACGGTCTGCCAGTTTTTTTCCAATGAATCTACTTTTTTATAAATCACATTGATCATTACGCCATCAACTTGTTTTACAATATGCTCATAGGTAGGATCAGCGGCCCATACGAAATCATGAACATTATCTCCTACAAAATGCCAGCTGCGCTTTGATGATGAAATATTTTTTAATTCTGTTCCTGGCTTATCATATCCCCAGCCAATTTCATTGGCATTTTTCAAGACCCCTGTAGCGCCAATTTTATAAGATTTGTCAATTTTTATGGTCACATCATAATCGCCCCAAACGCCGTAAAACTCACGCGCAACATATTGTGGCGTGTGCCAGCCTTCATAATCATACTCGCATAATTTTGGGTACCACTGGCTCATGCTGTAGCGAACACCTTCTGCATTATCGCGTCCGCTTCTTCTGATCTGAACAGGAACCTGTGCTTCAAAAACGACATCAAAACTTACCTTGCTTTTTGCAGAAATCGGTTTGGTTAAATCCACTTCAAGAATGGTTCCATGAACTTTCATCGGTTGTTCTACGCCATTCATCTTCAAAGACTTTACTTTTTGAAAACCAATTTCTGAAGGAGTTAATTTTGAAATTCTGTCTTTCACTCTTGAATCCCAATCCGGCCTTCCATTCACTAATATTTTTCCAAGCTCACGGCTTCTTACATCCATTTCACTTCCCGGCTGAAATGCATTCCAGTAAAGATGAAAATATACTTTGTTTAATTGATCAGGAGAATTATTAGTATATTCTAATTTTTCAGTTCCATTGATAAGATTTGTGTTTACATCCATATCAACATTCATCTTATAATTTACTCTTTGCTGCCACCGATCTGGCTGTGCTGCAACAAAAATTAAAAAGGAAAAATTAAAAATTACAAAAAGAAACAATTTTTTGTTCATGATTCTGATTTAAAATGAAAGTTGTAAACATCGTAAAAAATGAGCTTATAAAAAAAACGAAAATGAGGGAAGAAAAATCGTTAGACTTCTGATTCGTTCAAAATAAGATCTTCTTTTCAATTAATCTTCCCCTCAAAATTCCTTTGTCCAGCAAACTTCCGCTGCTCCATGCATTCCTTCAATCGGCGGATGCATTTTTTGAATAGAAATTGAGACAGATTTTAAATGTGGAAATTCCTTATGGATTTCATTTCCAATTCCCATTACGATCGTTTCTAAAAGTGGAGTTGGAATGATCATTTTTTTTTTGATGATATCATAAATAACCGCATAATTCACTGTGCCAGTAATATGTTCGATCACTTCATCTTTTTCATAAAATTCGACAGAGGCATTTACCACATATTGATTTCCTAGTATTCTTTCTTCTTCATGAATACCATGAAAAGCATTGAATAGAAGGTCTTTTAATTGAACCTTTACCATGAAAAATTTAAAGTTTAATTCTAATCATTTTGAGTAACTGCATTGAAATGATCTGACGGAACAGGATGTTCCAACATGCTCAAAAATCTTTCTGCATCAAGAGCAGCCATACACCCAGAACCTGCAGCAGTAACAGCCTGGCGGTATATTTTATCTTGAACATCACCGGCAGCAAACACCCCTTCAATATTGGTTTTGGTGCTTCCCGGCAAAGTTTTTATGTATCCTGATTCATCCATATCCAACCACCCCTTAAAAATCTCTGAATTTGGTTGATGACCAATCGCAACAAAGTAAGCGCTTACAGGGATTACTGTTTTTTCCCCACTAACATTATCTACAATTCTTACCGCTTCTGTTTTTTCCGACCCTAAAATCTCATCCACTTCTGTATTCCAATACACTTTTATATTTTTTGTTTCCAATACCCTTTGTTGCATGATTTTACTTGCACGCATCACATCTCTTCTAACAAACATGTGAACAAAACTGCAAATCTTACTGAGATACAATGCTTCTTCAGCCGCAGTGTCGCCGGCGCCCACAATACAAACTTCTTTTCCTTTAAAGAAAAATCCATCACAAACGGCACACGCACTTACACCATAGCCATTCAATCTTTGCTCACTTTCAAGTCCAAGCCATTTGGCGCTGGCACCAGTTGCTAAAATAATTGCATCGGCACTGATCCATTTTTCTTCATCAATCAATATTTTCATCGGGCACGCGGAAAAATCAACTTTAGTCGCCAATCCGTAACGAATATCAGCGCCCATTCTTTTTGCTTGTTTTTCAAAATCCACCATCATGTCCGGCCCCTGTACTCCATCAGGATATCCGGGATAATTTTCTACTTCTGTAGTTATCGTAAGTTGTCCACCGGGCTGAATTCCCTGGTACATCACTGGTTTCAGGTTTGCTCTTGCAGCATAAATGGCAGCGGTATATCCCGCGGGCCCTGAACCAATGATCAGGCACTGTACATGTTCTGTGTTTGTATCCATAATCCTGCAAAAATAATATTTTCAGTAGTAAACGTTTTGAGAATTGAAAAATGTGAAATTGAATCAATGAAAATTCAAAAATATTGTTGTTTTACTGCAAAAAATATTTTTAAAATTATAAACAGGATTCCTTTATCTTTATTAAACAAAAAAATAATCTTTTTTTTGTTTGTTCCATCTCTAATAAATCGCCTTTTTTGTTGGTTTACTGCATTTAACTGTCTTAAAAATGTAAGTTTTTTTATCAGAAGAAATTTTAAATGAACTATTGAAAAGATATTACATCTTTGTATCAGGCTTTTCAAAAGATCTCTTTTTATAATTGAGTAATAATCAAATAACCTTTTGAAAAATGTTCACTTCTTTTGGCATTTCCTGTATCCTTTTCTGAAGACTGAAACCGTCCCGCATAGTTTTTAAATTATCCTTTTTATTTACATATATGAGTAAAGAAGAACAACTGCTTTTAAAAAATTCGTTACTGGAAAAGGAACTGGCTGCAAAAAATCGTGAACTGGAAATTGAAGCGTCGCTGGAACGGGTACGCGAAAAAGCAATGGCAATGCGAGCTTCTGAAGAATTGAAGGAAGTGGTGAAGACTTTATTTGAAGAGCTGACGCATCTGGATGTAAATCTTCAGGCTTGTTTGATCGCCACTTTTGATCCGGTCACTTCCGATCAAAGAAGCTGGATCATTCATCTCAAAAGCAATGAACCCTATTCGCTTCTAATACCGTACAATGAACAGCCATTTTACCAGGAAATGCTACATGCATGGAAGGAAAGAAACGCCAACTGGTCTTACATGCTGGAGGATGAGCCAAAAATCAGTTGGGAAAACTTTCTCTTCAATGACACTGAGTTCAGACTTCTTCCTAAGGAGGTTAAAGAAGAAATGGGCAAACCTAAAAAAGTATTTTTCGCTGCCTCTTATTATCCATACGGGGCGATACAGGCATCAAGTCCTGAATTATTGTCGAACACAAGTATTGACTTATTAAAACGCTTCAGTAAGGTTTTTGATTCTTGTTACACCCGCTTTCTCGATCTGAAAAAAGCAGAGTCACAGGCAAGAGAAGCACATATCCAATTAGCATTGGAAAGAGTGCGTGCTAAAACGATGGCGATGCAAAAGCCTTCTGAGTTTGTTGATGTTATTAATATCATCGGCGAACAATTTATGCATCTGGGGTTTGATTTTGATTGGGTCAATTTCAGTGCCAACGGGCTTGATGTTTCGAAAGCTATTGACATCTACAATTTTCATGTCACACCGGGTTTATACCAGGGAGCAACGAGAGTGGTAATTCCTTTTTTTGAACACCCTGTTTTTAAAAAGGCTGAGGAAAGCGTTAATGAATATCGCACATCGGGCAACAGTTTCACTGTCGTGCTGTTGGGCAAAAAAGACAAAGACACTTGGCTCGATCATCTTTTTAGGAATACCATTTACAAGGATCTTCCCGGTGCAGCAAAAACAAGTCAATACAATCGTGAAGTGTATCAATCGTCGAATGTTGTATTAAACGACACCTGGCTTTCGGTTGGAAAATATGATGCAAAGCCATTGACCAATGAACAAATTGCAATTTTAAAAAGATTAGCAAATGAGTTTGGACAAGCGTATACCCGTTTTCTCGATCTGCAAAAAGCTGAAGCACAAGCCAGAGAAGCACAGATTGAAGCCGGATTAGAGCGGGTGCGTTCAAGAGCAATGGGCATGCAAAGTTCAGAAGAATTGGCACCATTGATTGGAACGGTGTTCACAGAATTGATCAGGCTCGATCTTGTACTTACCAGATGTGTAATACTGATCTATGAAGGTAATAAAAAAGGCGTTCGATGGTGGATGGCAAATTCAGAAGCGCCGTCTGAACCGATGAACTTTTTTGTGAAATATGCTGACATGGCTTTTTTCAATGAATATATGAAAGGATGGCAGGAAAAATTATTCAAATGGCAATATATACTTGAGGGTGAAAACAAAGTAGAAACAGATAATTTTTTATTCAAAGAAACAGAATTATCCAGGTTGCCAAATTTTGTAATTACTGGAATGAGAACACCGGATCGTATTTATTTAAATGCTTCATTCAATAATTTTGGCAACCTTACTCTCGCCAGCCTCGAGCCATTATCAGACGAACATTTTGATATTCTTCTTCGCTTTGCCAAAGTGTTTGATCTTACCTACACTCGTTTCAACGATTTAAAGCAAGCGGAAGCGCAGGCAAGAGAAGCGCAGATTGAAGCATCACTGGAAAGGGTTCGTGGAAAAGCAATGGCAATGCATACTTCACAGGATCTTTCTGATACGATTGGTGTATTTTATCACGAACTGGAATCGTTCAGTCTTACGCCGATACGATGCGGCGTTGGTTTGCTGGAAAAAGAAGAACGCATCGGCGAATTATATACCTGGTACACTACAGAGAAAGGCCAAAGCCTTGAACTGGTTGGCCGTTTAAAAATGGAAGGACATCCGGTGTTAAATAAAATTTATGAAGGTTGGTCAACTCAAACAGAATATCACCCTGTGTTGCGCGGCGATGAAATTAAGGAATATAACAAGATATTAAAGCCGCAAATGGCTTTCCCTGATTACAAACACGATGATGTACAGTTTGGATATTTCTTTTTCTTTCCGGAAGGCGGTGTTTATGCATGGACAGAGAAAGAGATGCACGAGGATGAATTGCAGATTTATCGACGCTTTACATCTGTATTAAGTCTTACCTATAAACGATACAGAGACCTTGAAAAAGCGGAGGCAAGTACAAAAGAAGCGTTGAAGCAATCAGCACTCGACCGCATTCGTGCAGACATTGCGTCTATGCGAACTATTAGTGACCTGGATAGAATTACACCACTGATCTGGAATGAACTGACTATCTTAGGAGTCCCTTTCATTCGCTGCGGTGTGTTTATTATGGATGATGAGCAGCAACGGATTCATACTTTTCTTTCCACCCCTGAAGGCAAAGGAATTGCTGCGTTTCATTTACCCTACAACACACCTGGAAATATTGCGCGTGTCATCACTCATTGGCAGAAAAAAGAAATTTATACCGATCACTGGGATGAAGAAGCGTTCAGGGAATTTGCGGATAATTTGGTTAAACAAGGCGCGATGCAATCTTCGAAACCATATCTGAGCACCATGCCAGCCAGAGGATTTGATTTACACTTTGTTCCTTTTCAGCAGGGAATGTTATATGTTGGAAACATCACTCCATTAGGAGAAGAAGAAATCAATTTGTTGCAATCAATTGCTGATGCTTTTTCCACTGCTTATGCGCGTTATGAGGATTTCAATAAATTAGAAGCAGCAAAAAGGCAAGTTGACAAAACACTTACTGAACTAAGGCAAACGCAGCAACAATTAATCCAGTCAGAAAAAATGGCTTCTCTCGGTGAACTAACCGCAGGCATTGCACATGAAATTCAAAACCCGTTAAACTTTGTCAATAATTTTTCAGATGTAAACATAGAAATGCTTGAAGAGCTGAAAGCAGAACGCCTAAAGCCAGATGCAGAAAGAGATGAAAGTTTGCAGAATGAATTGATAAAAGATGTAATAGAAAATTCAGAAAAAATAAACCATCATGGGAAACGTGCAGATGCGATCGTAAAAGGAATGCTACAACATTCCCGCAAAAGTTCAGGGCAAAAAGAACCAACTGATATCAATGCTTTGGCCGATGAATATTTGCGTCTCTCCTATCATGGCATTCGGGCAAAAGATAAAAACTTTAATGCTACAATAGAAACTGATTTTGATAATTCCATTGGAAAAATAAATGTCATTCCGCAGGATATTGGAAGAGTTTTATTGAATCTTTTCAACAACGCTTTTTATGTAGTGAACGAACAAAAAAACTTAAATGTTATTTTTTATGAACCCAAAGTTTTTGTGCAAACACAAAAGTGTGATGACAAAATTCAGATAACGGTAAAAGACAACGGAAGTGGAATTCCACAAAAAATATTAGACAAGATCTTTCAGCCATTTTTTACCACCAAACCTACAGGACAAGGAACAGGCTTGGGTTTGAGCTTGAGCTATGATATTGTAAAAGCACATGGAGGAGAGATAAAAGTGGAGAGTAAAGAGGGTGAAGGGAGTGAGTTTCTAATTCAATTGCCAGCGTGAAAAAAGCTTTCTTTAATTCTATAATAATGAAAATACGTTTATCTTTTTTTCTTCTCATCCCCACGACGCTGTTGCTTTTTCAGCAAAGTGGTTTTGCACAGGATATAAATTTTGAAGTAATTAACCAACCAAAAGATGTACCGTGGCAATTAATTTCCGGCATGTCGCAAGGCCCCGATGGGTTTCTTTGGATCAGCAATTACACAGGAGTGTACAAATATGATGGGCGACAGTTCACTCATTATCTGCATGACCCGAAAAATCCAAACTCGCTTGCAGATAACAGAACTGAATGTATTCTGGCAGATAGAGATGGAACCACTTGGATCGGTACATATGTAACGGGATTAGATCATTTAGATCCTGCCACAGGCATTTTTACACATTTCCGTCATCTTCCGAATGTGTCTGCCAGCCTCAGTAATGATACCGTAACTGCCCTCATGCAGGATAAGCAGGGAACTTTGTGGGTGGGAACGTATGGTGGTGTGGATCGCTTCGATGCCAAAACAGGAACGTTCACCCATTTTGCCCATGTTGCAAATGATTCTACAAGTCTTAGTAATAACCTTGTGCGGGTTATCTACCAGGATCATGAAGGCGTTATATGGGTAGGCACCGGAAGTCCTTTTGGTGAAAATGCGGCAGGAGGAGCTGCAGGCTTGAACAGATTCGATAGTAAAACAGGTACTTTTAAAAGTTACAAGCATGATCCCAAAAACCCGAACAGTATCGCTGATAATAGGGTGCGTGCCATTTTTGAAGACAGCAAAGGAAATTTTTGGGTCGGAACCGCAGGAGATGGATTACAAACTCTTAATAAAGTTACCGGCGTATTTACTCACTATTATTATGATCCCGCTCGTCCGGAAAGACTAAGCAGGCCACCACTGGAGAAGACGCTTCCCTATGTGGACGATAATATTACTTTTATTACAGAAGATAATGCCGGCAGAATATGGATAGGAACGATGGAAGGAGGCATTAACGTATATGATCCTTCAACAAAAAAAGTCACTTATTATGGCTCTGATAAAAACAGTAAAGAACAATTACCCACCAACCAGTTTTGGTATGCTTATAAAACAAGAGACGGCATAATCTGGATATCAACGTGGGGAGCGACAAATAACATCTATAATTTATACAAGGTAAATCCCTATCAAAACAAATTGCCTTTTTATTCCGTCGGCGACACGGTCAATGCTTTTGCAGAAGATAATGCTCATACTTTATGGCTGGCTACCGAAGGGGGTCTGATCCGCGTTGACAGCAATGGGAAAGAGCAAAAAATTCTGATCTCTAAGCATAGTTCTCCGTCAGAGAATGTGGTTATAAATATTATAAAGGATAAGCAAAGTAATACCTTTTGGCTCGGAACCCTGCACGGTTTGTATCACTTTGATCCGGCTACGCGGATTTTTACCGGTTATCACCAGGAAGAAACAAATGACAATAATCTACGCAGAGATATTTTTCTTACGATGACAGAGGAGGCAAAAGGTGACTTGTGGTGCGGTACGTTAAGAGGCGTGGAATTGAGAGATAGCAAAACAGGCGCATTGATTAAACGTTTTCAGCGTAATACTGGTTTCACTAATGATGATATTATCCAGGACATTGCAATAGATAGAAGTAACCAGGTTTGGGTATGTAGCAGCGGTGGAATAACCAAACTTGATCAATCATTCGGAAAATTCAAACCCTATTTAACCAGTATCTCATTGGGAGGAACATTTTGTGTTATGCAAGACACTGATGGAAATTTATGGTTGGGTTCCCGGCAGGGACTCTATAAATACAATAAGGATAAGGATGATTTCACACTTTTTACTGATGCCGCAGGCACATTAACTGCAAGTACTGTCGTAGCCTGGATAACAGAAGACCATCAGAAAAATTTATGGTTAAATACAAGCAGGGGTATTATAAAATTAAATACACAAAACAGTACAACAGTTCTATATGGGAAAAACCAGGGCGTAGATTCCTGGTCTTTTGCAATAACTGGATATACGCGCTTAAACGGAGAAATATTGTATCCCAATCATGAAGGCTACTTTGCATTTGAGCCGTCAAGGTTAATTCAAAATATCCCACCACCACTGGTAAGCTTTACTAATTTTCTTCTTGCCAGCAAACCGGTAACACCCCGAGATGGAAGCGTGCTGTCCGAGAATTTATCGCTCACGAAAAACATTCATTTAAAATACAATCAAAATACGTTTTCTTTTGAATTCGCAAGTATTGATTATGCAAGTACTGGTGAAAACAATCACCTCCAATACATGCTGGAAAACTATGATCATGGATGGCTGCCAGCAGGTGAAAACAAAACCGCTTACTACTTTAATGTACCACCTGGCAGCTATATTTTTAAGATAAAAGCAGCCAATGACAACGGATTATGGACGGAAAAAGATATGCGAATTATTATCTCTCCACCATGGTATCTTACCTGGTGGGCGTATAGCCTGTATATAATTTGTTTTATTATAGCTTTATTTTTTATTAATCGTTTTATCAGAAACAGGATAGTAGAAAAAGAAAGAATGAAAAGCAGGGAAAAGGAACTTCAACAGGCTAAAGAAATTGAAAAAGCTTATAATGAATTAAAATCAGCACAAGCCCAGCTCATTCAATCTGAAAAGATGGCTTCTCTAGGCGAACTAACTGCCGGAATTGCACATGAAATTCAAAACCCATTAAACTTCGTCAATAATTTTTCGGACGTGAATAAAGAATTGTTACAGGAATTAAAAGAAGAAGCAGATAAAGGAAACATTGAAGAGATAAAATCAATTGCAAATGACGTAATTGCTAATGAAGAAAAAATCAATCATCACGGCAAGCGTGCTGATGCCATTGTTAAAGGAATGCTGCAACATTCCAGACAAAGCTCGGGGCAAAAAGAACTAACAGATATCAATGCTTTGGTGGATGAATATTTGCGCCTCTCCTATCATGGCCTTCGTGCAAAAGACAAATCTTTTAATGCAGAAATCAAAACTGATTTTGACGAATCGATTGGAAAAATAAATCTCATTCCCCAGGATATTGGAAGAGTGTTACTCAATCTTTTCAACAACGCTTTTTATGCAGTGAACGAACAAAAAAATCAAAAACCTGTTTCTTATCAGCCAACTGTTTTTGTTCGTACGCAGAAGTATGATGGCAAAGTGCAAATCACCGTAAGAGACAACGGCAATGGCATTCCGCAAAAAATTATTGATAAG
>JBQCIM010000082.1:0-3488 GCA_051953735.1 Ginsengibacter sp. | reverse complement strand
TTACAGCAACCTCACTTACATTCTCTAATAATAAAATTTTAATCTTTTCTTTGGGATAACTTGTTTTTGCGGCATCCATATTGCAAATATGCGCAATAATGAAAATAATAGTGGGGAGAAATTAACATTTTGGATTTGTTTTTGCTGACATTAATTTTAATTTTAACCCATATCCAATAATTATAAAAAACGATTCATCTTTTGAAAAACGTTCTAATTGCTGGCCTGGCCTTGTGTTTCGTGTGGGGTTGTCAATCCTCTTCACAGGAAAATAAATTGATAGCAAAGGCAGAAACTGTTCAAAAAGCACCATTATTTCCTGCTTTAACCGACGCTGAAAAAAAACACTACCACGACGCAGTGGAAGATGTGCTCAATCACTCTTTGTATCGCAGTGCATTTAATGGCGGTGTATTAGTAGCCAAGAATGGAACAATAGTGTACGAGAAATATACCGGTTTTCATGACCTTAGGCAGAAAGATTCGTTAAATGCCGACGTTCCTTTTCAAATAGCATCTACAAGTAAAACCCTAACATCAGCTGCCATTTTAAAATTAGTACAGGAAGGCAAGTTGAGCCTAAATGATTCCGTTACAAAATTTTTTCCGCAATTCCCTTATACGGCCGTTACTGTAAAAATGCTACTTGATCATCGGAGTGGTTTGCCAAACTATTTGAATTATATGGACAGAAGTCCATGGCCAAGAACACAATTAGCCAGCAATACTGATGTGCTCAATACGCTGATCAACTGGCATCCTAACCAGGCCTACCAACCCGACAGGCATTTTAATTATTGCAATACTAACTACGTGATGCTGGCTCTTATTATAGAAAAAGCAAGCGGCCTTTCTTATCCGGAATACATGAAGCAAAACTTTTTTGTTCCGCTGGGTATGACCAACACGTTTGTGCATACCATGAAAGATTCATTAATTACACAATCATATCAACGCAACGGCGCTTTATGGACGCTGGATTTTTCCGATGGTCCTTATGGCGATAAAAATATTTACTCTACACCCCGCGACCTTTTAAAATGGGACCAGGCTTTATATGAGGGAAAAATTATTGGCCAGCCTATGCTGGATTCTGCCTTCACACCTTACAGCAATGAAAAGCCCGGCATTCACAATTATGGTTTGGGTTGGCGTATGCTATTGCTGCCAAATGGCAAAAAGGTGGTTTATCACAATGGTCACTGGCATGGATTTAATTCAGCTTTTGCCCGCCTTACAGATGAAAATGCAACAATCATCATTTTATCGAACAGGTACAATATGAATGTTTACACCGCTGCAAAAAAGTTGTACAATATTTTTGGTAATTACGATGGCAAACAAGATGATGGTGAAGAATAACTTTATGTAACCACGGTATTTCTTTGAGCTAAACTACGTCACCACTATTAAACTTCTGTTGCGTCGCACTCTTGTACGTACAATTATCTATTGAGCACTTAGCCCCATTATCACGTTTATAACCCACAGAATTGAATTCGTGTTTTAAATTCGTGTAATGGTCTCTCAAATTTTAAACAGCGAAGAAATAAAAGCATGGGATCGATATACCATTCGGCACGAACCTGTTTCTTCAATTGATTTAATGCAGAGGGCCGCAACTAAATGCTTTGAGTGGATCAGCAAACAAAATTGGCAGGAAAAACAATTCCGGATTTTTTGCGGCAAAGGAAACAATGGCGGTGACGGGTTAGCCATAGCAAAATTGCTGTTTGATGCAGGACACAATATAGCAGTTTATGTTTTGGAAGTTGGAAAGCCCGGCTCCGATGATTTTCAGACCAATCTGCAACGCCTGGTTGAATTGCCGGTTGATATTCAATTTATACAAAACGTTAAAAGCTTTCCTCCCCTTACTTCCAGTGATATTATTGTTGATGCCTTGTTTGGTTCAGGCCTCAACAAACCCTTGTTTGGATTGGCTGCGGAATTGGTTACTTATATCAATAATGTCCAGGCTACCGTTGTCTCCATTGATTTGCCAAGCGGCTTATTTATTGATGCTTCATCAAAAAACAACACTGTAATTAAGGCCACCTATGTATTGACATTTGAATGTTATAAGCCGGCGTTGCTGGTGCAGGAGAATGCTCCATTCATTGGAGAAGTGCATGTACTGAATATTGGTTTGCATTCAGGCTATTTAAGTAATCAATTTCATCGGCAGTTAATTGATGAAGGTTTAGTCAAATCCATATTTCAACCACGCAATGCTTTTGCACACAAAGGCAGTTACGGTCATGCCTTATTGATTGCAGGCAGCTATGGAAAAATGGGTGCTGCCACTTTAGCTACCAGAGCCTGCCTGCATACTGGCGCCGGACTAACAACAATTTATACTCCTAAATGCGGTTATGCTATTTTACAAATTACCACTCCGGAAGCTATGGTGTTGACAGACGAAAATGAAAATTATTTGTCTTCTTTGCCTGGGGAAATTGAAAAATATTCAGTAGTTGGCATTGGTCCGGGTATTAGCACAAGAGATGAAACACAAAGAATGTTCTCATTCATTATTCGTTGTTGTCATAAGTCTTTGATAATTGATGCAGATGGCTTGAATTGTTTATCACTGGAAAAGGGACTTTTGCAACAACTTCCTCCCTATTCTATTCTCACGCCACATCCAAAAGAGTTTGATCGCTTGTTTGGTGAACATGAAAATGATTTCGAAAGAATAAACACAGCAAAAAATAAAGCAATAGAACTCAATATCGTCATTTTATTAAAAGGCCATCACACTTTAATTGCTACGCCTGAAGGGGAATTGTTTTTTAATACTACCGGGAACGCAGGCATGGCCAAAGGTGGCAGTGGTGATGTGCTAACAGGAATTATTACCGCTTTCGTAGCACAAGGATATCAACCATCGCATGCTGCTATATTAGGTGCTTACATTCACGGGTATGCAGGGGATCTGGCAGCAAAAGCTTTATCTCAGGAAGCAATGGTGGCAACTGATCTGATCACATTTCTTTCGCAGGCATTTTTGGAGCTTTACTAATGTCATACAAATTCAGCAGATGTAGTGTGAACGATTACCTGAGAAATTAGTCTGTATATGTTTAAAAACTTCTTCTACAGAAATAAATTTCCTTTACCCGCATAACATTATTTTTGCTTAATGGGGCAATATAAAATTGGTGATGCAATAAAGCAATTCCTTCAGCAAAGCCGCATTAAAGGCGATGTGCAGGCCTTGCAAATTGAAGATGTGTGGGAACAAGTGATGGGAAAAACCATTGCCCGTTACACTGACAATTTAAAAGTAATTAACCGGACTCTTTTTATAACAACAAATGTTGCTCCGTTAAAACAAGAACTCATTTACCAAAAAGAAAAAATAAAGCTTCGTGTGAACGAAGCTTTAGGCGAAAAAGTTATTGATGAAATTGTAATTCAATAATTCCAAGGATAACCTTGCCGAACATAATTTTTTTCTTCAAAAGTTTCTTTACGTTTGTTCA